>JAYZDS010000001.1:0-54824 GCA_036337715.1 Pseudomonadota bacterium
CAAGCCTGTCTTCATGATAATGAATAGCTTATAGATCGTGATATTTCACACACTCCATAACCTAACAAAAATAAATATAGATTTTTTTTATTTATATCACTATTTATTTTTAATATGACAACTTTTACAGTCAAGTTTGAAAATATAAACTATAATTAAATTACAATAATCTAGGAGAATAATTATGAATATAAATAAACTTCAACATTATGCATTTGGGTTAGCCATGCTGACATCAGTGACATGGGCCGATAGGGCAGATTACGATAGTGCAAGAGATCTAGCCATCAATGCAGAAAAAGCTATAAGTGATCAGGGTACAGATGTATACACATCGATTAATGATAGAAAAGATGGTTTTTTTGATACCGATACTAAACTTTATGTATTTGTTATAGATGCTGACGACAAAGTAATTGCAAATGGTGGCAGTAAGGACTCAATTGGAAAGGATGTTAAAGATATTAAAATAGATGGTGGTGGAACTTTAGCAGATAGAATCGATGACATTAAAAAAACACCTGAGGAACAAGGTTGGGTAAGTTATTCATGGGAACCAGCAGACTCGGATAAAACAATGTCTAAGCATTCATACCTAATTTATAATAAAAAGTATGATGTTGTTGTTGGCTCTGGCGCATACAAGCAATAATATCTATATAGAAGCTTATTTACTAAATAAGCACATCGTTAACGGTTAGACATAAATACAATGTTATGTCTAACCATTCTTAGAAATAAACCCGTAAGATCGTGTGACTACTAAAAAGAAACTAAAAGAAAATTATATTAAAATGACTGTGTTAACAATTGCTCTTGGGTCAACGACATTCGCTGATGCAAACGTTTTTAATGATGCAAGAGATATGACCATCAAAGCAAACGCATACTTGAATGACAATGGACGCGACGTTGCATTTAAGACTTTTAATGATAGAGATGAGGGATTTTATGACGAAAAAGAAAACCTTTATGTCTTCGTACTAGATCTTAATGGAAACATTCTTGCAAGTGGTGAAAAAGACAGTATTGGAATGAATATATCTAAAGAAAAAACCATATATAACAATACAAGAGGCTATCGAATCAAACAAATAAATGAATCCGTTCAGAAACAAGGTTGGATGTCATACTCCTGGGATCCATTAGATTCAGAAACTAAACTACCCAAATCTTCATATCTAATTATTAAAGATAAAACAGGTTTAATTGTTGGTGTTGGTGCATATGAACAATAAATCATAAAGACTTAATTTGTATTAGTTTCATGATGAAGCATTATGTTTGAGTTTTAATACAAGCACTCAAATATATAATTTACAAATACTGGCCTAAAGACTTTATCCCCTACTACCTAAATGTCTAGTTACACTTAGATGAAGGGCTTGAATGTTATTGTAAGTATAAGCTAGATCCAATGCCAACTTTACATATCAATGTGGCGGAGAGAGAGGGATTCGAACCCTCGATGAGGTTGCCCCCATACTCCCTTAGCAGGGGAGCGCCTTAAGCCGCTCGGCCATCTCTCCATTTAAGCGTCTATAGTATCACTTTCAGTAATTTGCTTCAATAGATTATGCAATGTCAATTTAAAGGTTTCATTTGGCTTAAATACTGTTTGACATACATATACATGCTCAAGGTCGAATGTTTTTAATTTTACAGCATCTTTTTCAGTTACAATAACCACATCAAATTGATTTAAAAAAGCGATGTCTTTTTTCCTAAAAATATGGTGGTCTGCTAACGCTTGATAGGTGCCTTTTATATTTAATTGCCTTATAGCCTGAAAGAATGCAAATGGATAACCAATACCAGTTGTAACCAATACTTTTTTATTATCAAAATAGCTCGGTAGCATCGCTTGTTTTGTCTTTTGTGATATGATGTTATCCAATGTTAGGCAATACCCTGGTATGTTTTCGTTAACCCCATCTCTTTCTACTACTTGGTCAACATATTTAGCCCATTTTAGAGACGAACGTAATGGCCCCCTTGGCAATAAATAACCATTCCCAAAACCTCGCTCACCATGCACAACTAGCCAATTCATTGATCGCTCAAAAGTCGCATCTTGAAGCCCATCATCAGCAATGATTAAATCATATTTATCCTGAAGATCAAAACAATCACTTCGGTTTTTTGCAATACATAAAACGTCAGCCTTAGTTTGAGCTTTGATTAAACATGGTTCGTCACCAAAAATCAATGGATCAGGATTGTTGCCTATTAAACGACTCTGACTGAATGTTTTTTTGGTTTTATATGGTTTTACTACAATCAAGACGCGTAAACCAATTACAGAAGCTTGATTAGCGATATGAATGACCAAAGGGGTTTTCCCAGCCCCACCTACTGTAAAATTTCCGATGATCCATACATGTTTTTTTAAAATAGAGGTACGTCGTATTTGACCAGAATTTGTATAACAACGATACACCCAACTCAATGGCAACATGAAGTGACATAATCGTCCTTGGTTATACCATTGATTGGTTATCCAGCTTTCAAGCTTTGATCTCATGCTCCAAACCAATTAACTGTTTAAAACGGCTATCTTTTTTTGTTAGCGAATCAAATGAACCAGTTTCAATCACCTTACCATCATCAATAACAACTATCTGTTTGGCAAAACGCAAACCTGCTTCGCGATGAGAAGACAGCAAAATTGTTAAATGATCTAGTTCAGCAAGTCGCTCATAAATCAATTGCTCTGTTTCATTATCAACAGCAGAGGTAGCCTCATCAATGATTAGCAAATGTGTTGCATGATAAATGGCTCTTGCCAGAACAATTCGTTGGCGCTGACCACCCGACAAATTAGTACCACCATAATCTATGATCTGATCATAACCATCGGCCATTGCATTGATGTCTTTATCAATGGCAGCGATGTGGCATGCCCATGCTACTCGAGACATATCAATATCAGCAAAAAAAGCAACATTTTCAGCGATAGACAAATTAAACAATGGTAATGATTGGTCTACATATCCAATTTGTTTGCGCCAACTTGGAAGATATAAATCTTCGATAGGTTGGTCATTAATTAAAAAGCTTCCTTGTGAAGGCTCGATTAAACCAGCAATGAGTTGTAATAATGTTGTCTTGCCGCTTCCGGTTTCACCAGCAAATGCAATAATACTTTTAGGTGGAACATTAAAATCACATTCAGATAAAATTTGTTTGCCATCAATCATAACAGATACATTTTTAACTTTAATGTCAGGTGGGGTTGTTATTTCTAATGGGTCACCATCACGACGTTCATCGTCCATATCAAACCATTCAAACATGGAGTCACCTGCAGCAATTGTATTTTGTATAGAGCCATTTAGCGTACTAAGTCGTTTCATAGGTGCATAAATTCTAGAAAAGCCAAATATTAGTGCAGCAAAATCACCTGCGGTAGTCCACTCAGGAAATACCATAACTACCCATATCAGACACGCTAAGGGTAACGTAATTAAAAAGTGAATGATCCCCGAAGACAGTGCTGACGCCCGATTAATCTTGAGTTGATGTTGATTGTGTCTTTGAATGATATCATAAAAACGTAGGTTCATTTCCTTGTGCATATCATGCATGAAAATGGTTTTAATGGCAGATTTAGTTTGATCCATAAAATGGGTTAATTCAGAAAGTTTATCCTGAACGGCATAAGAATGAGAACGCATGTATTTAGCAACAAATTGCATCAAATAAAAAATCACAACAAACGTCACTAAAACCAACATGGTTAGATAAAAATTCATATATAACAGGGCACCTAAAATACTAATAGTAATGAGACCTTCCTGCAAAACTGATTTAGAAATTGTTAAAATACCACTACCTAATAGCTCAGATTGATATAACAATTTAGTAGTCAAATCACCCAGTTGATGTTTATGAATGTCACTCATTTTGACCGATAATATTTTTTGATAGAGCAATCTTCTAACATCGATGACAATTTTTCGACCAAAATCAAATAGCTTGATCTCACCAAGATAGTTAAAAACTGATCTTAAAGTCGCCATTGATAATAATATAAAAATGATTACAAAAGGCGTGAATTGAGGGGATAAATGATAATTATCTGCACATTGTTTAATAAAATATAGAAAAGTCACATCTAATATGCTTGCAAAAACACTGACGATGATTGCAACCAAAAATATAGAAAAATGTTTTCTAGAAAACGATAATAACCGCTTTAGTACATTCATGAAGCCTTTTTCTTATCAAGCATCTCAACATATCGAGCATCAAAGTCAACTGGACTCAAATGAAGTGCTGGATAACCACCCTTCACTACACATGATGCAACTGATTCTCTTAGGTATGGAAACAAAATATTTGGACAAAAGCTATTTAATAATTGACCCATTTGCTTTTCATCAAAACCACCTAATTTAAAAAGCCCTGCTTGTTCAATTTCAACAACAAACACAGTCTTCTCTTCAACAGACACCGATACCTTCATTTTAATTGATATTTCGTAAAAGTCTTCATCTACTTTGTTGAATGTGTTATCTAAATTGGCAGATACATTGGGTCTCCAATCAGCTTTTAATTGATATAGTGGTAAGATTGCTTCAAAAGACAAATCTTTTATATATATTTGATTTATTCCGAACTCTTGATTTGGTTTATTTTCTTCTGACATGTCAGTCTCCTATTTAAGTAAATCGTCTAATCTATTGGCCTCAACCAATTGCTTCAAATCATCAAAACCACCAACGTGATGTTCATTTATAAAGATTTGCGGCACAGTTCTTCTTTGAGATCTTTCAAGCATTTCGGTCATTTTAGCAGGGTCTGAGTCGACTCTGATTTCGTTATAATCAAGCCCTTTGTCTTTGAAAAGATTTTTTGCCTGATCACAGTATGGACACATTTGTGTGGTATAGATTTCAATCATTTTTTACTCCTCTTTCTTAACGGGTAGGTGTTGAGATAACCATGCATCAAAGCCACCTTTTAAATAATGTTGGTTATCTTTTTGTGCTAATTTCATTGATGTAGAACCTTGCTGACAAAAGTACAAATATTTTGGTTTTTTATTGGACTTAACCTTGATGGGTTTAAGCTCGCTAATATGCTTGGCACCCAAGATTGAGCTTTGTTTGTAAAGAGCTACCGGCCTGGTATCAACCCATACAAAACCATGGTCGTTTACTTTTAAAATGGCTTCGTCACATGTCATGGCAAACTTAGTTTGACTTGATTCGAGTGACTCCAAAACCAGTATCGCTATGAGCACAACAACAATGGGTACGACCAACCACCAGTATTGGCTTAAAAATGTTAACAAATTCATATTTGAAGATTATACGTGATAATTATCCAAGATTGAAGTAAATTAGTGATTATGATTACTTATTTACTTATCTCAATCGTCATTACTTTACAGGCCTTTGTACTATACAGACTCCAAACACAACCCAAACCACTCAATAAAGACCAAAAAGCTTTGATGTTTCAAGAGCAACTCTCACCGTTATTTAGTCAAAATACCAAAGAAATTAGAGATCAATTAGAATTACTAATGAGGCAACAAATCAATTTCCAAGGTGAACAATTTCAAAAAATCATGCAATTAACCGATCAACAACTAAAACAAATATCCGGTCAGGTTGATCGAAGACTCGGTGAGGGTTTTGCAAAAACCTCAGAAGTATTTAATAACGTCATCAAAAGACTGGCAGAAATCGATACTGCTCAAAAAAGAATCCAAGAACTTTCTTCAGATATCATATCATTAAAGGATATTTTGAATGATAAAAAAGCAAGAGGCACATTTGGCGAGATTCAATTACATCAACTAATAAAAAATACAATTCCAGAAAAACATTTTAAACTACAAGCAACTTTGTCCAATCAAAAAAGAGCTGACTGCTTGCTTTTATTACCTGAACCTACTGGCAATATTGTGATTGATGCTAAATTCCCATTAGAAAACTATAGACGTTTACAAGAAACCCCAGATGATGCAAGATTAAAAACGCAATTTAGTCAAGACATCAAAAAACACATTAAAGACATTGCTGAAAAATATATCATCCAAGGTGAAACTGCCGAAAGTGCGATATTATTTATTCCTGCAGAATCTATATTTGCGCAAATTCATAGCCAATTACCAGAACTGGTTGAATATTCACAGTCACAACGTATCTGGTTAACCTCACCAAGTACCTTGATGGCTATTTTAACAACAGCCATGGCGGTCATTAAAGACGTTGAAACCAGAGAACAAGTTCATTTGATACAAAAACACATTCAAATGCTTTCAGCGGACTTTCAAAGGTTCCAAAAAAGAATGAATGACCTAGCCAGGCATGTTCAATTAGCCTATCAAGACATTGACCTAGTTCATAAATCATCAAGCAAAATTACTCAACGTTTTGAAAAAATTGAAAAAGTTGATTTTAGTTATGAAACAATTGAGTAATTATTAAAAAAACTAATCAAAATATGTTGTTTTCTTACACTCATAAGAGTAGAATCTTCAAAAGATATGGCTAATAACCCACACATAATAGAGTTTGATGATTCAGCATACAATGCGCAACAGTGTAGTGAATTGCTTGCAAACAATGACACCGATGAAGAAACATCATCGACTGTTGAAATGACTTTTGATCTTGAAAATGAACCAAATAATGACATAGACGATTCAATGTCAATTAATAGCTTGCTTTTCCAAAATAGTGACACAGATAATGAAATCATTGAGGAACCTGATGCATTTAATCATTATCCTTTTACTTCTCATTTAAATACATTTGGCATTGATCATGAAAATGAAACAGGGATAAATTTCTTGTATGATATGAGGCGTGTTCAAAACCCGTTATATACCAGTAAATACCTTAGCACTTTGGCCGATGTCAAATATGGGTTATTATTTAGAACATTTTTTTCTGGTGATGTGAGTGTAGATAATGGTGTCAATTTGATTTCATATCTAGATTTAACCTGTCATAGACAACTTATTAATGCGTTAAATTTATCACAAAAAAAGAATGAAGCGATTATTGCTCCTTACAAAGATAACATCGAAAAATTATTCTCAGATTTATTTATAAATTTAAATAAATTTATAGGGCGTTCTGATGTTTGTTTGGAACAATTCTGGTCTATCAGTTTCGTAATCATTAATGAGGCAATCAAACTTGAACTCCATGCTACTATAGATCGCTTTTTTGAATTTATACCCAAAGTAACGAGTTCAAACACTGATAATAAATATAAAGAACAAACCATCAAATATATTATTTCAAATAAACAATTAATTAAACATTTACCAGTCGTAGTAAATTACTTAAAAAGAAAACCTTCTGAGTTAGCTAGTTTTATTCAAAAACACTATATTTTATTGAATATCGCTGAAAAGAAAATAAAAAAAGAAAAATATTTCCAATGGTCTGAAGTAGACGGAGTATTTCATCAGATTTTTTACGCCATTGGACATAGTCGCGCTTTGACGCATGCCGATAAAATTGAAGAAAAAAAAGAAATTAAAAAAATAAATTTTTATAGCAAAGCCAGTAGTATCTTTGCCCAATATTATTCAGATGTATCTCATAAAGACGTATGTAATAAAAAAGCATTAGATAAAAAAAGAAAAGCTGAGATATATCAAACGCCTGAAACTAAAAAACAAAAAAATTATCCTCAATTTGTTACACCCGAAGAAAAAAATTGTCAAACAACCATCTATGATATGAATGTTTGCGAAGATGACAATGAGATTGTTGGTTTGGTTACACCAATATGCGACAAACATACTTATAAAAATCTTTTTGGCGAACTCAATATGACTAATTGTTTATTTCAAAGATGTGATTTAGTCACCCCTGAGAATATAGATGATGATATTCAACTTGATTTATAAACCTTTTAATTCTAGTATTTTTTGGCTTAATCAATAATTCATTTACATTGCCACAAGCAACCAATCTACCCTCTTCAAGAAATACTACTTGATCAGCAAGGTTTCTTGCTAAATTTATTTCATGGGTAACATAAATCATAGTAACACCTTCTTGTGCTAGTGATTTTATAACCTCCAATACTTCAAATGACATTTCAGGATCAAGCGCAGCTGTTGGCTCATCTAACAACAATACAGCGGGCTGTAAACACATAGCTCGCGCAATGGCAACTCTCTGTTGTTGTCCTCCCGAAAGCTGCCTAGGATACTCATTTGAAAATTCATTCATTTTGACTTTTTCCAAATAAGTCATTGCTATCTTATCAGCTTCAATCTGACCTAAATTTAAAACATGCTTCAAAGCTAATGTACAGTTTTCAATAACGGTCATATGATCAAACAAGTTATACTGCTGAAAAACCATGCCTATTTTTTTTCTTAATGTCATTGTTGTAATATCTTTTATATTTTGACCATCTAAAGAAATCGTACCCTGATCATATTTATTTAGTAAATTAATGGATCTTAATAAACTCGATTTACCCGAACCAGATGGCCCGATAATAACGGTACATGAGCCAGGTAGGATATCAAAACTTATCTTATCAAGGATTTTTTTATCTTGAAGGGTTAGCGATACTTGATTGATGGTTAAAAACGGTTTCATTTTTCTTTACTCTCATAAATGCCCATGATTTTAAACAAATGGTTACCATATTCATGTATAACCGTTGCAATGATCCAAAAAAGAATTAAAACCATCGCATAAACATTTAAGCTTTGATCGTAATTTTCAGGGAAATCTAAATAATTAAATGCCATATTCATCAAATCAAAATAACCAAATAATAGGACTAAACTCGTTTCTTTAAAAAGACCAATATAGACATTAAAGGCAGCTGGCATGGTATCAATAACGACTTTTGGAATTAAAATATAGAAATAAATTTGTAACTGCGATAAACCTAACGCATCAGCACCGTCAAAATAGGTTTTGGTAATGGTCGCAAAACCACCCCTAAACACTTCAGCGAGATAAACCCCAGCAAAAAAACTATAGATCAACCATAAGGTAATCATTTTTGGTATTTTCCAATATGCTGGCACCATATCTGAACCAATGCTTAAGAAGAATATCATTAATCCAATGAGCGGCACCCCTCTCACGCATTCTATTAAAACACTAGAGATTATATTTATAACCACTAATTCCCTTTGATATCTTGATGCAGCTAACAAAATTGCTATTAAAAAAGTCATTGGGATACACATCAAAGTTAATACTAAATTAACCATTAAGCCAGTTGGCCAACCACTTGCAATATTTACAAGTATATACAAGAACATTAAAACCCAAACACCGATAGAAAGCGACGTATGTTTTATGAGAGTAAAATATTGAATAATAGCCAAACAAATAATGATAACAGGGGGAATATAAAACGAACCAAAACCAAATATAAATCTTTTAAGTACATTTAAATCTGGAGTGATCATATACAAAACCAACAATGATATCACTATCTTAGCAATGAAAATCTTCTTCAATATGATACCCGTTCAGTTTGCTTGATAAATAAAGTTTGGCATAATAAGCATACGCTCAAATATAAAAACATCATCAATATGACGCATACCAAAGTTTGACCTGTGTTATTTATTATGGTACCAGTCAAAACATTCATTAACTCTGGGTAACCAATTAACATACCAATTGATGTATTTTTCATAATGGTAATATATTGATTGATTAGCATTGGTCGCATAGCTTTAAATGCTAAAGGGAAAATAACATATTTCAATTTATTCTTTTGTGACAAACCCAATGCCGTTGCTGCATCATCAACATATTGAGGTACACTCGTTAAGGCTGCCCTTGAAAGCTCGGCAATATAGGATGCTGTATACAGTGTCAAAGTAACATATAAAGCTAACCATTCGATAGAGACCGAAAAATATTTCGAATAACTAAAATAAAAATAGATAACACTAATGAATAGTGTGATCAAAGCAATGCCGAATGTACGCTTAATGATCACAAAAAATAAAAACATCATTAGATACATAACAGATAGGAAAGAAAAAAAGTGACCAACATAGATACTTATCGATTGAATACTTAAAGTCACAAAACCATCCAGGTAAGTATTGACTTCAGAAGGCATCAGATAAAAAACGCCAAAATACCAAAAAAATAATTGACCAACCAAAGGGGTATTTCGAAATAAGTCAACGTATAGTTTTGTGAACCATTGCATCTTATACTCTGAATAAGCTGAAAAGAAACCAAATAACAAACCTAAGCATGTGGCTGAAAAAATAACTGAAATACCTAAAACAAAAGTGTTAATTGATGCTATTAAAATAGCATACCATACAGGGTCTTTAGGACTAAAAGGAAGCCAATGATCACTGATAAAGAAATTTGCTGATCCAGTTAAAAAAGCCAAAGACTCAGAAAGATGCGACTTGCTGACATTAACTTGCCAATTAAAATACAACCAACTAAATAATGCAATCAAAATTAAGACCGAGTAACATTCATATCGCCAATGAATGATCTTTTTTTGATTCATATGCATCTATTGAGAATAAAAAAATTTTGAACACATTGCAATGTTTGCTTCAGTTCAAACTTGGTGCATACATGAGGCCACCATTAGTAATAAGGTTATTCATACTTCTAGGGATACCCAGTGGCTTAGTTAAATTAGTTACAAAAATTTCACCATAATTCCCAATGTTTACAATCAAATGATACATCCAATTTTCTTGAAGTTGTTTAAATGTTGATTGACTAATATTTAGTTTTTCATTGAATGACTGAAGAGATAGTTGACCATTAACTAAAATGTCTTTTGTGATCTCATTAGCTTCCGCTGCCACCAAAGTATAATGCATCCATTGTATCAATCGATACAAGTCAATATCATTTTCCCTGATCATTAGTCCCAGTGGCTCAAGCCCAATACTTTCATCAGAGATATTGACTAATTCTGGTTTTGGCAATTCTTTTTTGAAAACATATAAACTTGACCGGTCACCAACCATTGCTCTACATCGTCCACTGGCCAATGCACGCACCGCTAATTGGCCTCGACTCATGACCAAAGGCTTATATGACCACCCATGATTGGTTGCATAACGATATAAATTTTGCTCAGCTGTACTTCCAGAAACAACACAAATGGTTTTATTATCTAATTCACTAAGCTGATTAATGTTTAAGCGATAAGTTAAAACAGCTTCGTCATCAATATAATGCGTCACTGGAAACAAACCTGATAATTGCGTTGATCGAGTATAATTAATAGAGATAACACGTGCGAGCACGTCTACTTGTTTCATATTAAGTGCTAAAAATTGCATTTGATTACTTAAAGCTATGAACTTTACTTTTTGCGGGTCATTGAAAATTGCTACCGCAATGCCTCGACAATAATCAACCTCAAAGCCTGACCACTGTCCATTATCATTCATATAAGAAAACCCTGGCAAACCTGTGGTTACGCCACAGTTTAAATATCCCCTAGCCTTGATTTCTGGAATGATATCTGCGTATACCAATTGTGAAAGAAATAATAGAAAAAATGACACTAGTCGCATAAACCGAACATATCATCTTTTAAAAATACCTGCAATTAAAAAAATGCTTATGGTATGATCAACTTATGATTAATTCCATTACAAAACATGCAGATACAAGTCAATATCAAAGTTTTTCAAAAATGATTGAAACGTCAATTACTGATTTCATTGAAAAATTCGTGGCAAATCAAGCAAAAGTGATTGAAAAAAATGCCATTTCAAAGGATATGTGGGAATCGCTAGGAACATTTGGTCTGCTTGGTATTAGCGCACCAGAATCATTTGGAGGTTTAGCACAACCATATCGATTGCAAGCAAGTGTCATTGAACAAATTAGTCGCTACTCACCCTCACTGGGTTTAAGTTACTTAGCACATAGTCACCTATGTATGAATCCGTTAATACAACATGGTACTGAATATCAAAAAAAGCAATGGCTACATGACCTTATTTCAGGAAAAAAAATTGGCTCTATTGGCATAAGTGAACCAAATGCAGGTTCTGATGCGTTAGCTATGAAAACAACGGCTACAATTGAAAAAGATCATTTCAGCCTTAATGGACAAAAAATATGGATCACTAATGGTCCTGACGCTGATGTTTGTATAGTCTATGCCAAGACAAATACAGACAATAATCAACGAGGCATAACCGCTTTTATTGTTGATTTGACAAAACCAGGAGTTAAAAAAAGCAAACCCATTGAAAAGTTGGGTATGCGCGGCTCAAAAACAGGTTCACTTTATTTTTCAAACGTTCGATTGTCTAAAGAAGATGTAATCGGCGAAATAGACAGTGGTTTATCTATCTTAATGCAAGGGTTAAACATTGAACGAGTGATGTTAGCAGCTGGTCCGCTAGGGATCCAAAAAGCATGCCTTGACTTAGTCTTAGACTATACTTCACATCGAGAACAGTTCAACAAACCATTGATTGAATTTCAAATTACTCAAGCTAAAATTGCTGATATGTACACGGGCATTGAATCATCTCAAACTTTTTTAACTGAAGCTTTCAATCGTATAGAACAAAATCAATTAACCAACGCATATGCTGCAAGTGTTTACTTACATTGCTCCAGAACAGCTGTTGCAACTAGTATGGAAACAGTTCAATTGCTTGGTGGCAATGGATATACTGAAGACTATGCTGCAGAGATGTTGATGCGAGATGCAAAATTATTTGACATTGGTGGTGGCACCAACGAAATCAGACAAATGATTATTGCGAAAGAAATCATTAAAGCCTTTCGAAAAAATAATTAATTTGGTATATTAAAGCTCATGCCGAGATGGCGAAATAGGTAGACGCGCCAGATTCAAAATCTGGTGGTGGCAACACCGTGTCGGTTCGATTCCGACTCTCGGCAATATAATTAAGCAGGCTCTACTTCTTTATCCTTGATAAGTCCAAGCTCTCTTAACCTTTCTGTCAAATATTGATTGGCAGTAGGATATTCCTCTGATAGCCAGACATCATCATATGGATGTAAGAATAATGGCATTGAATATCTTGGCTTTGTTAAATCCTCTGGATTAACTACCCTATGACAAGTAGAAACCAAATATTGTTTGGTTAGCGCTTGAAGCATATCACCAACATTTATCACAACTTGATTTGGTTTAGCATCTACTGGTAACCACTGGCCATCGATGGTTCTCACCTGCAATCCTTCAGCTGTACCTGGTGGCAAAATTGTAATCAAGTTAATGTCTTCGTGTGCTGCTGCTCTTATCCCATCTGTTGCTAAGCAGTTATTAATCGGTGGATAATGGATAATTCTAAAGAGTGTGTTTTTGGTTGAAACCATCTGACTCAAAGGTCTATCAAATTTTTCTTTTAAACTTGATGGCAATGCAACTTCAACCCACTTTAGAATTGTATATGATAAATCAAAAAGCATATCAAAGGACTGGTCAGTCACTTCCCTAATGTCATCTGGACACAATTGATCTTTATAATAATGATAAAACTCTTTAAGGTCCTTAGTCTTTGCACCTTTTGCTTTTTCTGATAACTGTTGATCAATCCAGCCTGCCCCAGATTGACTATCATATAAAAAATTCTTATCTGGATTATCAAAAAAACCCTGCCATGCTTTAAAACATGCTGATAATAATTCAAAATCTATAGGTGGGTTATTAATAATTGCAAAACCAGTTTCTTTAAAGGAAGAAACGAGCAGCTCTGGTGCTTTTGAATCGTTAAAGTCAATGATTTGAATCATAGGTTAAACTCCTTAAATGTTTGGTTGATCCATTCAGGGTTTATAGGTCCAATAAACCTTTTACGAATTATGCCCTTTGCATCAATAAATAAAGTTTCAGGTGTCCCATAAGCACCTAAATTCACAATCAGTTTACCTTTCGGATCGTTGACTAAATGAGTGTAGGGGTTGCCATGTTGATTTAACCATGATTTTGCAGTTGTGATATTGTCATTATACAAAACACCTACTAATGACACTTTGTGTGCTTTAGAAACATTCATCCAAACTTGATGCTCAATTGTACAGCTGCTACACCAGGTAGCCCAAACATTCAGAAAATAAGGTTTACCCTGCATATCATGATCATTAAAGGGCGATTCATCACCAACTTTAAAACCAGTGTAATTTGGGACTGCTTTATGCATAACTGGAGATCTGATATTTGAAGGATTTTGATTTAACCCCACCAAAAGTAAGCCCAGTAATAAAAGAATTATGGATACAGCAATTACAATTTTTAATTGATTACGCATATTTTTTCCTTCGCATAGATAATAATCCACCTGCTGCCATCAGAAAACCACCAAACCAAATCCATCTTACCAATGGTTTAAATTGCCACCTGATCAACCAAGCACCTTCGCCAATGCTTTGACCAACATTTACATAATAATCACCCCAAATGAATGGTGCAATACTCGAGTGTGGTAACGAGGTCTTGGAAGCAGTATAAACCCTGTACTCAGGATGTAAGTCAAACTCATAACCATGTTTGGTTTTAAAATTTAAGAATAACTTCATTGCCCAATAGTTCTCACCCTCGTAGCTTGCGGCACGCTGCCATGTGACATCCGTTTTATTATTTGTCACAGTTTCGCCAAGCTTCATACTAATGATATGTTCTTCACTAAACTGACTTGTGACAGTTATACCCAGTGCAGTTATTATGAATCCTAAGTGTGCAATCATCATAGGTAGTTTATGAAAATTAATATTTAACCAATGTTGGCGATGCATTAAGACTAACCAGCTAATTAATGTAATTGATAACCAGGCATTGAAATGCAGTGTTGATGAATAATAATACGAGACCACCAAACCTAAAATAATTGATATAGCAATCACAATGGATTGTTCAACCCAGCGCCAGTTTAGTCCAAACCAATTTGCTTGTACAGCAAGTCCCATAAGAATCATAAGTAACACCACAACTGGCCATAAAATTGCATTAAAATAGGGTGGCCCAATAGATAGGGGGTTATTTGTTATAAACTGATATACAATTGGAAATAACGTACCAAGCACAACCACCAACATGGCAAACATAAACATCATGTTATTAAGCATTAATAATTTTGGCTTTGCATGCCAAGAAAATGCATCTAAAGTCTTTTGTGACTCATATGTTTTTAACAACAAAAACATTGAAACACACAAAACAACTGCCAAAAAACCTAAAAGATAGATGCCCCTAGTGGCATCTACAGCAAAGGCATGGACAGAAATCAAAATCCCCGAGCGAACTAAAAAAGTACCTAGCAAGCTTAAAATAAATCCAAAAATAGCTAATAGTCCCGCCCAATGTGTAAAGTCAGGCTGTCTTTGCGCTAAAATCATGGAATGAATTAAACCTACTCCAATCAGCCAAGGCATAAAAGAAGCATTTTCAACTGGGTCCCAAAACCACCAACCACCCCAGCCTAGCTCTCTATATGCCCAAGCACTTCCGAGTACAATCCCAACTGTAAGCGACGCCCAAGCAGCCAATGCCCAAGGTCTAGCCCAAGCAGACCAATAAGGACGATCCTTCTTTGAAAGCATGCCAGCAATGGCGCAAGCGTAGACAACAGAAAAGCCAACATAACCCATATATAACATTGGCGGATGAGCAACCATACCTGGGTCCTGAAGCAATGGATTTAAATCTGCACCATCTATGGGCGTAATAGGCAGAACCAAGAAAGGATTTGAAGTAAGCATTGTAAACCATTCGAACCCTGCTGCAATTAAACATAACACACCCATGACAATTCGCAGGTAACGTTCACTCATAGGTCCTGGATTTAGTATCAATACAACCATCCATAAAGAAAGGATACTTACCCATAAAAGTAAGGAGCCCTCATGACCACCCCAAACCGCACACATTTTATATATCATTGGTAATGCTGAGTGCGAGTGTTGTGCTATGTATGCAATTGACCATTGGTCTGTCATGAAACCATACATTAAAATAAAAAATGAACCCACCAACAATAACGCATGATACACAACGAGCTTTTTTAAACGCGCAAATGCTTTCTCATGACGTGACACTTTTATCATGTACAACGATAGAAGACTGCTGAATAGCAAAGTGATATAACCGCTCATCGCTACAATCATACATTCACCTTTGGCGGCTTATAATTTTCATCATGCTTTGCTAACACCCTGCTTGCTTGTATGCGTTTATTCATCAAATGGCCTTCGACAACGACACCTTTACCTTCTTTAAATAGCCCAGGCAGTAATCCTAGATAGCTTACTGGTATCACTTTAATCCCATCAGTAATTTGAAAATCAACAACACCATTTTTGTGATAAACCACTGAATTATTTTTCACTAGCCCACCTACTTTCACAACATTGCTGATTTGACTGTTTTTTTTATCATAAATTTCAGAAGGCGTTAAGTATAAATTAATATTTTTGTTTAAAGCAGTGATAATTAAAGTAGCGCCTGTACCAACAAGCAAAATAATTAACACCATGTATAAAATTCTATCTTTTATGGTTTGGTTCATTTACTGGTCATCATTTTCACATTTTTTTAAGTAATGCCAACGCATATATGTAGCATAACCTAATAAAGTGAAAGCTGAAAGAGCATATGTCGTTAAAACATAGTAATTAATCATTTTTTTTACTCACTAACCATTTTTTGTGTCGACAATGTATCAATAAATCATTTCTTAATGTCAGTAGAATTAAAACAACCGTGATAAAAAAGTAAACAAAAAGACCTATGATTAATGCCCATAGCATTTGACCATCCATACTTGGTTTTGCAAGCTTAAACAATGTTGGTGGCTGATGCAAGGTCGCCCACCATTGAACAGAAAAATGGATGATTGGCAAATCAATTAAACCTATCATAGCAAAAACACTCGCATAAATCCGAGCTTGCCTCTCTGGTTTAATCGACAATCTAACTAGCAAATAACAGAAATAAATGACTAACAAAAGCAATTGTGATGTCAGTCTAGCATCCCATATCCACCATGTACCCCATGTTGGCATTCCCCAAATAGCGCCCGTCACCAATGAAAGCAATGTTAATACTGAGCCAACTTTTGCAGTGGCTAGGGTTAAATAATCAAAAACCAATACACGCGTTAATAGAAAAATTGCTGAACACAAGCCAATGAAAGCATAACAACCCAATGACATTGCTGCTGCAGGCACATGTACATAGATAACTCTATAAACTTCACCCTGCTGACTGTCAGTTGGCGCTAAAAATGCGCCACTCACTAAACTAAACAAAAGTAATGGGAATAACGAATAAAATAATATATCACCCCATTGTTCGCAAAAGTTAAACCACGTTTCAGGTTGAAGGATACGATTGAATTTAAGCATTAATCCTCAATGTGCATTTGATCAGGATAATAGTCATCAAAGCTTGTAACACCAGTATCAGCAATGATATCCATATCAAGACAAATATTCCCAGTAAAGTTTTTTGAAGGCTGTTGAACCAATTTAATCGCTGCATCTGCAAGTAACTTGATTGAAAAAGGCTCTTCATTAGGTTTATTAAACGCAAAAAATTCTCTTTCATATTGATCCACAGGGGACTTTGGCCAAATACCATTGACAGCAATACCTTCTAATGCCAAAGACTTTGCAAGCAATGTCACCATATTAGTTAAACATGATCTAGAGAAACCATAGGCAAAATGGTTAGCCCCTTTTTCAACAACATCACTATATTGTGGTGCCAAGCAAAGGACATGCGGATTTTCCGAGTCTTGTAGCGCTTTTTTTGCCTGAGTTGCGATCAAAATCGCACTTCTAACATTGATCTGATGAAAAAGATCATAAGCCACCATATCAAATTGACTATTGTCATTATTTGGATTGACAGTTGCAGCATTAACACAAATATCTATTTGACCAAAGTGATCAACTGTTTGATCCACGGCTCTTTGTACTTGATCGTCGTAACGAATATCTGTTTGTAATGCTAATGCATCAGAACCTAGGGCCTTTATTTTATCAACCATAGTAAAAATAGTGTCTGTATTAGATGCATTTTGATGAACAACCTTTGAAACCAAAGCAATTTTTGCACCCATTTCAGCAGCTTTAAGCGCAAATTCTTTTCCAAACCCTTTGGTAGCACCTGTAATAAATATTACCTTATCTTGTAATATATTCATTTCTTCTCCTATTAAATTTTTTTATCATTAAACCCTTTTTTATATCATAAAACAAGTGATTTAGGCTTAAAACTCAGTAAGCATTATCTTTAAGTTTGAGATGCGTTATGTAGTAAACTGTTCCCATCCCACTCTACAGGTTTTGTTATTGAAAGCATCTCAAGTATGGTGGGTGCGATATCACACAAACGTCCTCTTGCTTTGAGTTTAAATTTTGTATTTGTAATAAACGGCACAGAAGAACATGTGTGTGAAGTGACTACTTCACCATTCTCAGGTCGTTTCATCCATTCTGCATTCCCATGATCGGCCGTTATAATTACCTTATAATGATGTATTTGACTTGTCTCAATTATTTTACCTAAACAAACATCTATGGCCTCAATGGCTTTTACGGTTGCACCAAAATCACCCGTATGGCCAACCATATCAGCATTAGCAAAATTTGCAAATATACCGTTGATACCCTGACTCATGGCATCAACTATTTTATCGCATACTTCAAATGCTGACATTTCAGGCATCTGATCATAGGTTGTGACTTTGGGTGAACTGATTAATGCCCTTTCTTCATTTTTAAATTTAGTTTTTCTACCACCATTCAAAAAATATGTCACATGTGGAAATTTTTCTGTTTCAGCGATTCTTATTTGGGTTAGATTTTCTTGTTCAAATATTGAACCCAAACAACTATTAATAACTTTTTTTTCAAATAATACGGGCAAATCAATTCCGTAATCTGTCATACATAATATATTAATATCTGTTTTTAGTTTATCAACCAATTGAACCATCCTATCCGGTCTAAAATTCAATGTAATAACTAAATCATCTTTATCAAATAAATATGAGTTAAATCGAGCTGGCTTTATAAATTCATCCGTAGTCCCGTTTTTATAATTTAACTTAATATAATCAGAGGGCTTAACCTCAATAATATCATTTTTTGCGGTAAGCACATCTAAATATTGATTCGTTCTATCCCAACGTTGATCCCGATCCATAGCATAAAATCTACCTGATAAGGATGCAAGTTTATGCTTATGATTATTTTTTAATTTTTTTTCTAATTGTTTAATATCATTTAAAGCAATTTGGGGTGAAGTATCTCTACCATCTAAGACAGGGTGCAATAAGACTTCACGATCGCTTAGGACATCTAATATTTTGTTCCAGTGAGAAAGGTGAGCATGCACCCCTCCATCTGAATATAAACCGACTAAATGAATCTTTTTTGGATTGATTTGTTTAAGTTTCATATTTAATTTTTGAGCCATCTCATTAGAATCACAAGCATGATTAATTCTTACCAAATCCTGTTCTATGATTTGCCCAGATCCAATATGCATATGACCTACTTCTGAATTACCCATTTGACCTTTTGGCAATCCAACAGCTTGGCCAGAAGCAGACAACAAACTCAAATCATTTTGATTAATCAGTTTGTCCCAATGTGGAGTATAAGCTGCCGCAATGGCGTTATGTCTTAATTCTTTACGATATCCCCAACCATCTAAAACAATTAAAGCAACCCTTTTGGTTTGATCATCTATCATAAATGTCTTCCTTAATATGAATATTATCTATTGGCATACCACTATGAAACCTAAAACAGGGATCTTTTTTCGCCAACCATAATGACTCTTGGTTAGAAAAAAACTCTAGTCGCTCAAAAACATCTCCTTCGCAAATGGTATTCGCTAAATCGATAAATATTGTACAATGTCTAGATTCTGCTTCATGAAGCTTGGCGTAATAGTGACCAATAGTTTTGGGAAGTAATGGTGCTAACAAGCCTAATCTTTCACACGACCGAGCCTCAATAATACTTGCAATTAAAAGTTGGTCGACCAAACGCTTTGTTGGATCGTCGATACATATATGTTTAGCCAAAAAAGTCGCATAACCACCTGATTTCAAGCCCCGAAATGAAATGTTTTTTTGCTTTAAAAAAGATAATATTTTCTCAAAGTGAACCATTTCCTCCCTAACAATTTTTGATAGTTTGGTAACCATATTGGTTAAATTAGGAAATTTAAAGATTAACGTCATCGCATTCTGCGCTGCTTTTCTTTCACAATGTGCATGATCAATGAGCAATAAATCAGTATTCTTGACTGCTTTTTGCAACCATATATCAGCTGTTTGGGTTTTTAACACGTCTTTATAATCAACAACGGTATGTGACATAAGTCCTCAAAATAATATCCTTGAAATATTATCTGAATTCTTGATAAAAAGCAGCACTTATTTTTTTTATCACAAAAAACAAAAAACGTACTACAATTATTTAAATGTTTTAAATGGAGTTAAACATGTCATCAGACAACAAAAGCAATATGTTTTCAAGAACTTGGTTATGGTTAACAATATGGCTTAGTTATTTTGCATCGTTTTTCTTTAACTTGGATGCTTATCAAAAAGAAACTGCTACTTCTCAAATGAAAGTTAAATTACCATCTAATTTCGTAATTTCTCAGTTACATGAAACAAAACCTATTTTATCGACAGAAGTACAAATTAAGCCTCCAGAACCAAGAGCAAAAAAACAAAATGAAAGAATACTTAAAGAAAAAACATCAAAAGAGATTAAAGAATATATATATACTTTAGAATCAACTATTTTTAATAATTTAATCGATTATAGTTTGAACTTATTTAATGAAGATATCTTAACAGATGAAAATCTTATTGATGTCTTCGCACGTATTGAAAATCATAAAAAAAATCAAAAAAATGACAAAGAATGTATTGAATTGAAAAATAAACTTCTTCTCTTAAAAATATACGAGGTGCTTAACAATATTGAAGTATTGAGTCTAGATTTCACCATGGATGATTCAAGTTATGAAGCAATTGAATTGTTAGAGGAACTTGATAAGCTAGAAAATGAATTCAAAGTCTTAACAAATAATAATGACATGGATTCAATTTCAATTTGCGAATCTGATCTAGATGATATTTCAATACTATCTTCAAATTCGCTAGAATTAAACGAAGATCCATCTTTAAATATCAACAATATGGATTTTATTTCCTTTGAAAACTTCAATTATACTTATATCTTCAAGCATATAGGGCTAAAAATAAACGAAATAAAACGATCAGATGAGATTCTAGTAAGAAAAGAAAATAATGTTTTTATTGAATTAGATAATTTAATCGAACAATTGAGTAATGATTCAAAAGAAATGTCTCATGTCATAACAGACCTACAAACACTAGTTAATATTTATTCTCAACCCAGCTTACAACCAAAGTAGCCAATAGCTTACATTTTAAATGCCTTTATTCAATAGCATAGATTTTATCAATGATAATTATGTAGGATAATTGTTGCAATCTATTAAGATATTGCTCATTATAAAAATGTCATAGAGAGGTAATACTTATGGAAACTAGAGATTTAACTACAACAAAAAAAAATAATTTTATTTACACTTCAAGCACGAATGAACAAGTTAGCCAGTTTTTAAGAAAAGTTTTTCAACAAAACAATGAGCAAGAAATTAACCTTTTACATAAAATAGAAAAGGTAATCAATACTCACCCAGCACTTGTAATCATGATGCAAACTCAAGCTCAATCCTTACTTTATCCACAAAATGAAAGAGCTAACATTTTAATGGGAGTCGCTTTGGAAACCATCGGGCACCTTACACTTCAAAGTCAGGCTGAAAAAAATTTGATTACAGAAGGTAACCAATTAATTTCTGATTTTCTAAGGCAAGATTCAGCACGTGCAATATTAGCTGAGTTAAAAAAATTGTATAACAGAACATCAGAAATGCGTATAAAAACTAAATATAGTGAATCAATGACTACTTTAGTTAAATGTTTTTCGTATGATCCTAGTCAATACACGACAATGCTAGTTAATAAAAGGGTAGAAGACATTATTAATAGTCATGTATTCGCTTCAATTGAAGCCAAAGCCAAACATGAGTCACCTCCGCAAATAAATTTTATAGATGAAATTATCCGTATCTGTATTTTAACACAAAATACCGGTATTTTTGGTTTCGGTGGAGGTTATTTAATTAAAAACTCATTCGATACTTTAAAAGGTGAGAAACAAAATAATGGAGAGGAAAAGGAGAAATTATTGATAGTAGGCGATGGTTTGAATAATCTTAACGAACATCTGCACGAAAATTTTCGAGAATTAAAAGCATTGTTAGAAAACGGATACGAAAGCACCAAAGATGTTGCCGAAGCATTATATAATTTTGAAGAATTGGCAAAAAGTGGACAATTAGATGCTGGTGATGTAGCAGAATTCGTAGCTGATATTAAGAAATCATTTGACGAAACTATGAGCTCACAAGAAAGAGTGATAGAACAAGTAGGAAAGACCATAACAAAAAGCAGCCAAGCTAGACATTCAATTGAGAGTTATTTAAAAGATTCTCCAAATGAAATAAGAAAAACTCCAAATGAAATAAGAAAAAATAGTGCCATGGAATTTTTTGGTAACGATGAAAACGGTAATAGCAACAGGAAGACCATTACAGACGGAACCAACCCAGCACAAGCACCTCTCGATTTTCAAACTGTTTAAACCTACATAGTAACTTTTAAATTGGAGAACTAACTATGTCTACATTATTAAGCACACAGTCTTTAATCAAAGCATACCAAGAACATGAAAGAAATCATTCACGACCTATCTGGCTATTAAAATTAATTGATGTCATTGCTTGGTTTTTCAGATTCTTCATGAATCATTCTTCTTTCCATCGAAGGTTATTTATTAAAGAGAGCATAGTCAAAATACTCACTTTATTTAAACAGAAAAACATTAAAATTAGTGATATTGAAGAGAGATTCAAACATATAAATAAATTTAAAAATGTTGCGACCAATGTTCAACTCCATGATTTAGAAAAACTTAAGAAAAAATTCGAGGCTGTAAAAAGCAAGTATAAAGTTAACTACTCATCAATAGAACTTATCGAAGCTAACGAAATAAAACCTATTGAACCTGAAAAGAAAAAACTCCCTCAAACTAAGCCAATAAAACCTGTTGAATCTGAAAAAGAGAATCCTCCTCAAACTAAGCAAAGTCAATCTGTTGAACCTGAAAAGAAAAAACCCCTTCAAACTAAACTAATAAAACCTGTTGAACCTGAAAAAGAGAATCCTCCTCAAACTAAGCAAAATCAATCTGTCGATACTATGGGTGATGATTATGACATGTACCCTGAAAACGATGATCAAGACAACATACGTCAATTGGCTAAAGCACACGAACAATTAATACCTCGTCTCAATAGCCCTCAAAAAGAAGCAACTAAAGTAGAAGAATTTTCACTTGACAGCACTATGACTCTTGAGGATATGCCAAGAATCATGCTGCAAACCTTAAACTTTAGACCTGAGATTAAATTTAAATATAAATCTCTGTTAGAACTTCTTATTAATAAGGGGGATGTTAATAAGGTTACTAAAGACACCGATAAAAATACTTTTAAGGCTATCTTCGACAAATTGAATCATCTTCAGGATGACTCTAATAACACTTTTAATCAGATACTAGACGCAATAACTCTCTTTTTGGATATTATGACACCAAAAGATGAATTAGAGAAAATAACTGATAAAATGCTAGATAAAAAATTAGAACATATTAAAAAAACAAACATGAAAATATATTTATTCTTTTTTGAGCCAATTGATAAAGGTATTTCCTATCTTTCAAATAAACCCTTAATATTTTTATTGTTCGAACAAATAAAACAAAGACGTGCTGATTTTGATAATTTTAAGAGTGATGAGAAAAAATCTATTCTGATATTTTGGTTTTCTGCCATGGAACACCTCATGAAGAATCACAATAACAAAAATTATAATGATGATTTTTTTAATAAGATACATCAAAACAATCAATTTAAGTATTTTTTGTCATGTGTATTAACTAATCATACTTTGAAATCAATGGGAAGATTTATATTAAACAAATCAAAATTTACAATTCCTGAAAATACAATATCGGATATCAGAGAAAAATTACATCATTCGATGGAATTAGTTGTCAGAACAGAAAATCACAGACTTAAAGTCTTTGAATCTATAAAGAATAAAAAAGATAAATTGGATAACCTTAGCCTTTTTTCGGATTTCCAAAAAAGGCAAAGCAAAGAAAACGACAACTCCACCGAAAATGGTTCGACACCGCAACGACTAGAACCATCATATCCTCCATTTGGTAGAGTACGACAACCTTTAAAGCAAATCAAATAAGAAGATAACAATAATATCCTTAGTCTATGACATTTAAAACCGGCTTAATGCCGGTTTTTTTTATAATTCATATTGTCCAAACCGAATACGATGCAATCGAGATACTTGGCAACCAGCCCCTTTAAATAACCTTCTTACAATCCTATTGCGACCACTGGTAGTCATCACTTCAACCAAAGTTTGTTTGTTATGTTGCTTGATTATTTTTATTTGATCAAATTTCCCTTTACCATCTTCTAATTCAATGCCTGCCAACAATTTGCGTTGGATATCTTTATTAAATTCGCCAAAAATTTTGGCAACGTACACTCGTTCCACTTCATATTTAGGATGCATCAGTTTTTGAGCATAATTGCCATCATTGGTGAATATCAAAAGACCTGTGGTATTAATATCCAATCTACCAACCATAATCCATCTACCCTGTGGACACGGCGGTAATCGTTCAAATACAGTGGGTCTACCCTGCTCATCACTACTGGTACAAACTTCACCTAAACGCTTATTAAGGATACAAATTTCGCGCTTAAACTTTACTTCAAAATGTATGGGTTGCCCATCAATCGTAATAGTATCAGTTTCATAGCACTGATGACCTAGTTTCACTACCTGACCATTAACTTTGACGTTACCAGCTTCAACTAAAGTTTCAGCTTTACGTCTAGAAGCAAATCCAGACATAGCAATTAATTTTTGCACTCTGATGAGTTTTTTTTCACTCATTTAGATCACTTACAAATTGATGAATGATTAATGCCAATGCTTTTGGGTCATCCAACATCAAATGATGGTAACCTGGCATAACTTTGATTTGTTTATTTCCCATAATCAATTGCCAATGGTTCGTTGCTTTATCTAAATTTAAAACTGTGGTTTTATCGCCAAGTACAAGCTGTGTTGGGATATGGTGCGTTTTTACTGTTTCTTTAAAAGCACTAAGTACATTGTCTTTCTTGGTATTTAAAATATTTGGATCAAATGACCATGCCCAACCTTGGTCAAATAAATGGATACTATTTTGTGCTAAAAAATGAAACGCCTCTTTAGAACATAACGTTTCTGCAGGCACTAATCTAAAACGAGCCATTAAAGTCTCTTTGTTTGCATGATAACGACGTGGTGCTGTATTCATTTTCGGATGACTTTCATCCTGCAAATGGATTAAATCCATATCAATACAATGGAATGATTTTATATTGTTCGGTGACTGAATCAATGCATGGCCTGAGGCTAAAGCGCCGAAACTATGTCCAATCAGATGGACTTTAAGGTTAACCTCAAAGTGTCTTATTACTTCGATAATGGCTGAACCCATAGCAGATAAGGAATAAGTGATACGATCTTTACTTTGACCCATCCCAGGTAAATCAATAATAATTAAATTATATTTTTCAACTAAATAAGGCATTAACCAGTGCCACCAATAGCCATTCCCCATAAAACCATGCACAAAAACGCAAGTTTCTTTATGCCCAAATTTCGTACTCATGACATGTATATCGCCTTCTACATTTGGAACAAAGCTATGATCTAATTGAATTTCATCCATAATTAACCAACATAATGCAGTTTATTGTCTATAATGTAAATATATTTAAATTATGGTGAACATATGAGAACATGGATTGTACTGGTATTGGCATCTTTACAATATGTACAAGCAGCAACATATTTATTACCTGAAAAAGGTGATATCATTGGCTCGAATTATGTCGTAACAGCTAAAGCAGGCGATAGCATGTCAAGTCTTGCTTATCGTCATGATATTGGCATTTTGGAATTACAACAAGCAAACCCTGGTGTTTATAGACTTCGAGAAGATCAAGCAGTAATCATCCCAAAGCAGTTTATATTGCCACCTAAAGAATATAGAAAAGGCATCGTTCTTAGTATGAGTGAGCTAAGATTATATTTTTTCCCTAAAGATAGCCCATTTGTAATGACTTATCCTGTTGCTATGGGACGTGAGGGCTGGCGAACACCAACCACCAAAACATACATTGTCAAAAAAGCAGCTGATCCGGTCTGGTATGTGCCGAAATCAATAGCTGAAAATCATTTTGAATCTACAGGCATTAAATTACCCGATAAAGTTGAAGCAGGACCTGAAAACCCACTTGGACCTTTTGCAATATATTTAGGCGCAAAAAGCATCTTAATTCATGGAACTAACAACCAAAGTAAGGTTGGTCAATATGCAAGCTCAGGTTGTATTCGTATGTATAATACAGATGTTCAAGAACTTTATAAACTTGTCTCCAAAGGGATGCCAGTCACCATTATTAATCATCAATATAAGTTAGGTTCTAATGGAAGAGACCTTTATTTAGAAGTTCATAAGAAAGTAAAACTGAACTCCCCTATCTCACCTCTTAATTCAGTTAATTTAAACGAATTAATATATCAGCATGGTGGTGGTAAATACTTGCGTATTAATTGGGACAAAGTAAATAAAATGGTAAAAAAACCAACTGGTTTACCAGAAAAAATCTCGTATTAAACATGTCAAAGCATATAACCACTTTTAACGAACACTTTATGGCTTTAAAAAAACAATTGATTATCGCTTTGATAACAATTTTTACATTATTTGTCTTATTCGTTTGCTTTGCACAAGAACTTTATCATCAACTTGCCTTGCCATTATTAGAAAACCTACCCCACAATGGTCAAATGATTGCAACGTCGATCATTACGCCATTATTGACACCAATTAAATTTTCATTTTATTTAGCACTCTTTACAGGTTTGCCTATTATTGCATTACAAACTTTGCTGTTTATAAAACCTGCGTTGAAAAAAAATGAACAAACACTTGCGACACATGCCACATTGAGTGCCATCATATTATTTTATCTTGGGGTATCATTTGCCTATTACTGCGTATTTCCAACAGCATTTTACATTTTTGCACTGTCAACACCTGATCAAGTGATATTAATGCCAGACATGCAGCTATATCTGTCTTTTAGTTTACAAACAATGTTAGCATTTGGACTAGCATTTCAAGTTCCCTTAATAATTACACTATTAGTAGCATGCGATATTGTCCAAGCTAATACGTGTCGTGATAATAGATCTATTGTTATTGTTGGGTCACTTATTATCGGCATGTTAATGACACCACCAGATGTGATTTCTCAAATAATGATTGCCATACCAATGTGTCTTTTATTTGAAGTTGGTGTTTTTGTAGGTGAATTTTACAAAAAACCAGATTTGGCAAAAAAGTTAAAATATGCTTCAATGAATAAAAGGGGAGATAAACATGGGAATTAGCGGCATTAGTCCTTGGTCATTATTATTGATCGTAGTTATTTTATTACTATTATTTGGTACAAAGCGTCTAAAATCTATGGGAAAAGATCTTGGCAGTATGATCCATTCATTCCAAAAAAGTTTTGAAGACGAAAAAAACAAACCACGTAAACGCACACCTAAAAAGAAAATAAAAAAATGAGCTTAATTGAGTTTTTAATCATAGTCATTGCATGTATATTATTCATCAAACCAGAACAATTACCCGAAATCATTAAATTAATAAAAAAAGTTTATCTGACCTTATCTGGCTTTTTGCACCAGCAAGAAAAACAAATCACCCAAAGTAGCCAATTGGAGTGGTTAAATAAAAAAATGACAAATAAAAAAGATAGTAAAAATAAAGAATAAGTATTTATTGATCATTCCCTATACTAAATATGTGCTCGTAAGGCGCTTCATTAAGCAACTTCTTTTCATGGATTTTTTCATCCATCTGCCTTGGCTTAATTTCATTTGATAAAACAACTGGTGCTTTTCGGTGCCATTGAACTTCTTTATTGCCAAAGTCAGATGCATATGTGCGAACTATGCTGTAGATTATTGGCATGGCAGTAAACAAAACCAAACCTAAATAAGGTTGATAAATTAACCACAATGATACAAACATTGTAGCCAAACCAGCTAAACTGATAGCCCATTGAGAAGAAACATTTAATTTAAAGTCATGTAAGGTAGCAACAATAAGTGTTTGTGAAATAGCACCTATTGAACACCATAACCATAATTGACCAAATAATGGGTCAACTAAGGTTACAGAAGTGTTGACCATATACCAAAATAACGAAGCAACACTACCGCCTAAAATAAGGGCACTTGTTAAATGGAAAAACTTATTTCCAATAGATGAACCCTGCTCGCTATTACCAAACATAGATGCACTAAATATGGCTAAAGAAAGATAATATGAGCAAAAAAGAATCATTGGGAAATAGGTTAAGTAAGCTCCAAATACACATAAATACGTAATAAACATGGTAAATACTAACAAAGCCAGTGCATAACGCAAATCTAGAAAAATATTTTTAGATGGATTTGCAGGCGATTTATTTCTTAAAAACTGTATGCTTGCACCAATAAAAACACCATATATCGCTTGTGTATATATGACATACTTTGCATCGACAAGAAAAGCAAACATAATAGGCAATGATGAAAATGAAAAAAAGCCATTAAGCACTAAAACGGCGGTCATTCCCAAAAAACAGGTTTTTAAGTATTGTTCCATGAATTTGATCCTTTTTGACTTTTATCACCAAAAATCTCTATTTTTTTTCTTACAGGGGTATTGGCAGGGGTATTGGGAGGTGTTATAAATGCATTAGAAATTAAGGGCTCTTTGAAATTTTCGAGGTCATCTTCAACTTTTTTGAAATCATCTTTAATCTGTTTGATGCTATCTTTTTCAATCTTTTCGTTATTTAGCTTTGGAGATGACAACCAGCCTGAAAGACAGTAATACCCTATAGCAGGCAAGACATAAAGCAATGGTACTGATAATTGAAATTGACAAACACACAAAGTGAGGGCAGCAATAATAAACACGCAAATTGATACAGTTAGTTGTTGTTGAAGGTCTAACATTTCTAAACCATAAAAATTAAGCACTAACCAGATCAGTGATGAACCAAAAGTAAAATTAGGCACAGTTAAATCAAAGCCAAGAGGAATAGTAAAATAATAAACGCACGCATTTGCATATAAGAAAGCTAGTACACCTATAAAAAGACACATCAAAAACTGATTTAATAATGACATTGATTGATTATAATCAAAAAAATCCTGATATTTAGCTAAATAATTATAAGTAATGAATAAGCCACCTAACATGGATAAACCTAAAAACGCAGAAGGGAAAAAGTGAAATAAGGCAAATATTTTCAAAACATTCATAGCTGTAAAGCTTATGGCGTGCATGAATATTAAATGCTTCATGGTTTGCCAAAATTCAAACTCGTCTCGATAGTCATATAATGCGCAGTAATGGTAACATACACCAACGAAAAGTCCTAAAATAGCACTTTTAGTAATTGCATATGATGTGAAAAGTGCATGGCTGAATAAATATACCTGGAATTGATTACTGATTAACATTAAAAATATTGCCAATATGCAAGATGTAATGATCAAAAATAATTCTTTGATTCGTTGAGTTAATGTTTTTACTTTTTTCATAACATGAGTTACCAGTTTATAAACTATCAAAATTTATTAAATGGTACAAACATATAGTTAATTATTTACTAATTAGTTGTAAAGGATTGATATTGTTTATCAGACATGTTTGCAAACCAATCAACAACAAATAGAATCAAACAACTAAAAACAATTAACTCAACCAAATAAAAAAGTGAATGACTAGGTAGAAAAATACTTAAGAAGGTCCCTAATACAAGTGCAGAATTTTGTAACACACCCATAATCGCTAAACTCATAGCCTGTCTTTGTTTTGCCAACCTAAACTGAGTAGTAGCTGAATATAGGGTTGATAATAAGCTTGATGACATCGTTACCATTGCGCCAGCTAAAAAGTAAATCATATCGTGTTGAAGCAATGTTTGATTCAAGAATAAAAGTGAGGCACATAAAAGTATCATCATCAAAATATGATTAAATAATTCATATCCAAAAATATTTCTTAACCATGTTAAAAACAGTCTAGAAAGAATAGAGATAAGACTAAAAAATAACACAAGTAAAGCATAGCGTAAGCTAGACCAATGTTTATAATTGAGCAAAAACAAGGCTAGATTCGTATTGAAATTTATAATAATAGACCTAGAAAAACCACCTAAAAAACTTTTACACATTAAAAAGTTATCACCTAATACCACCATAAAATCTTCTTTAAAATTTGTTAATTTAGGCTGTTGAAACAAAAAAACATCTTTTTTAAAGTAAAGTATGGTTACACCCATTGAGGTAATAAAAAAATATATCAATCGCCAGTGTAAATAATCAATCATCAAACTACTCAATATGGGCACCAAAACAGATAACGCAGTTAGCATAGAACTTAAACTGGCAAATTGTGTTAAATATTGTTTTTCATTTGATCCGTACATATTGGCCATTGAATATCGCCCCAACAACAATAAACTACCACAACAGGCACCCTCTACAGTCCTCAATAAAAAAAAGATATACCCCGAATGCGTCATGGCATTTAATATAAAACAACCAATAAATGTTGTGACAATTAACGTTGTCATTTTATTAATGGATAATCGTGGTAGATAAAAAGCAGAAATAAATTGTCCTAAAGTAAACATCGCCCAAAAAAGTGTAATTGCCGATTTAATGTTTGCATTGGATAAATGAAAAGCATTTCCCATCAAGCTTAATGCCGGTAATTCAAATGATAAGGGCAGTACAGCTGCGCCATAAACTAATGTCATCAATGAAATGAAGTATATATGCGACGTATGTTTTATCATTTGTTTATAAATGCGGCAATTTTCTCAAAGTCTAGACCTCTTCTAATTAGCTTTGGAGGCAATTCACACATATCAAGAATGCTTGAAGGCTGGTTTTCCACACCATAAAAAGTTTTTAGCCAAATACTGGCGTAGTTACCAACTAATTTTTCAATGTCTTCGTCACTTTCTAGTTGTTCAATCGGTTGACCAACCATAGAACTTGAACACGCATCAATGATTTTATGAATTAAATCATGTCTTGGAATACGAACACCAACCTGTTCACGATTTTTCATTTTATATTTTTTAAGCGTTTTTTGCTGTCCATTTAATAAAAAAGTAACGGATGCAGGCACAACAGAATTTAAAATTCGATATGTCATGTTATCAACTTGCATTAAATCACTTGCTTGAGAAATAGAAGCACACAAAAATGTTAATGGCCTCTCCTCTTTGCCTAATGCATTTTGAAATAATGTGATCATTTTGACAGCTGTAGGCTGGTTGGCCAAAGCACATAAGCAATAATATGTGTCGGTTGGCAAAATTACTAAATTACCGCGCTCCAACTCATTGATAGTTTGATCAAATTGTTGCTTGGATGGATGGTACTGATCTACAAATATAGTTTCCATTTTTCACCTTTTATCAATAATATACAATAAATCATTTGAGCTGCCTTTGTAAACAATTAATAATTGATTGCACCTACATATTAAATTATAATATAAATTATGGTTTCATTTCTTCATTTATTGCCGCTGGCATTCTTTTTTCTAAGTTATAAGTTGTATGACATTTATATTGCAACGTTTTCACTCATGGTTACTAGTAGCTTAGTTTTTCCAATTGGCTGGTATATTCATAAGAAAATCAACCGAAATGAAGTTATTATGCTAGGGTTTATTTTGGTTTTCGGCTTAGCTACTTTAATTTTTCATAACGCCAACTTCATTATGTGGAAAGTGAGTATCATCTTTTGGGTACTTAGCCTGTTTGTATTGGGAAATAAAATTGCTAAAAATAGCCCAACAAGTTATATCCTTTTGGGGGATAACATTCAAATGTCTCCAGAAAAATGGGCCAATTTGGATAATTACCTGATTTATTATGGTCTTGTCATGGGAACTGTCAATTGGTTCATATTCACATATTTATCAGAAGCTACCTGGGTGAATTTCAAAACGTTTGGTTTACTTACTGCCTCAGTTTTATTTTCGATTATAATTGCCATTCATATTTCAAGAAATGCCAAAAGTATTAGCTAATGCATCAAGAAAGAATTCAAGAAGTCATTTCTCGTCTACAGTCATTGGAACCTTCATACCTTGATGTGATAGATGAAAGTCATTTACATGTTGGTCATCCAGGTGCTCAAACTGGTATGTCACATATTAAGATAAAAATTGCTAGTAAACAATTAGAAGGTCTATCAAAGTTAATGCAGCATAAGAAGATATATCATACACTTGGTTCATTAATGAAAACAGATCTACATGCTGTGGCGATTGAAATCATCCCAGTAAATTTTGAGCAGACTTAAGCACATCCTCTACATGCCCAGGGACTTTGACTTTATGCCAGCACTTTAAGACTTCTCCATTCTTACCGACCAGAAATGTTGATCTTTCAATACCCATGTACTTTTTTCCATACATTGATTTTTCAACTAAGACATTGTAATCCTTACACATCACCTCTTCCGTGTCTGCAAGTAGAGAAAAGTTTAATTCAAATTTTGTCGCAAATTTGTCATGTGACTTAATACTGTCTCTTGACACACCTATCAGAGTAATCCCTAAATCATCAAAACTTGACTTCATTGTATTGAAATCAATGTTCTCTTTCGTACAACCACTCGTATTATCTCTTGGGTAAAAGAAAATGATAAAAGGTTTACCAGAGAGTGCTTCCGATGAAATTTTTTCATCATTTTGATTGGGCAAATTAAAACTTGGTGCTTGAGAACCTTCTAATATCATACATAACCTCACTTATTTTGTTTTCATCAAAAAAATTGCACCAAATAGTGCCGACAATACCGATCCTAAAATAATACCTATTTTAGCATAAGGTAGTAATTGTGTTGCATATTCAAACGACAGACTTGCAATGAATAAACTCATAGTAAAACCAATCCCTGTCAAACAGGCAATGCCTGTGAGTTGTTTCCAACTAATTTCACTATCCTTAGTGGCTAGCCCAAAGATAAGCGCAATAGATATAAACATCAATACACCAATGGGTTTACCTAAAAACAAACCCAACAATATACCTGTTAAAATTGGATGATACAAAGCCTCACCATAAAAACCAGTGAGCAAAATACCACAGTTCATAAAAGCGAATAAGGGTAAAATACCAAAGTTAACCCATGGCTCTAAAGTATGTAGTAATTGTTTTATCATGAGTTTGCCTTGATGGTTTTTCTTAGGTAATAAAATCGATATGATGACACCCGTTAATGTAGCGTGTAGCCCTGAATATATAATTGAGTACCACATTAACAAAGCAACTAAGAAGTAAGGATAAAAGCGATTAACATTTAAAAAACGCATGATTAATGCGACTATAAGCCAACCAACAGATACCATGAACCAAACAAGTGATAAATGGTCACTGTAGAATAAAGCAATGATTATGATGGCACCGATGTCATCAATGATTGCTAAAGTTGACAAGAATAAGCGAAGTTTAGGCTGTACCCCTGGCGTAACCATGGCTAAAATAGCAAGTGAAAAAGCAATATCCGTAGCAACAGGAATTGCCCAACCTGAAACATATAAGGGATTAGAAACATTAAAAAATAAATAAACCAAACCCGGGACAACCATCCCACCAATAGCACCATAGATAGGAAGCGACACTGTTTTCCAATCCGATAATGTGCCATTTTCTATGGCATACCTTATTTCTAATCCGATTACAAAAAAGAAAATGGCCATTAACCCTTCGTTCATCCAAATAATTAATGGTTTAGAAATAACGAACGAACCGAGATGAAAAGCTATTTTTAAATTAATGAAATCTAAATAATCAGGACGAAATGGAGAATTGGCCAAAAAAATTGCCATCATACAAGCAAACAACATCCATTGTCCTGACTTAATGCTCAAATACTTGATTTTTTTTGCTTCAATGAGATCCATAAACAGATTTAACTTTTAATAAAAACTACATTGATTTTATCAATAATTATATCTCTTGTCATCCGAAGATTGTATTGGACCTTTTTATACTTTTACTCTATCATGAAAATATAAAAATTATAAAAAACATGAAACCTGAAAACCAATCATTTATATACAGTCTTATCAAAGATTACTGGTTTGACTACAAAGATAACCCAGAATTAAATAAATATCAGAAAAAAAGATGGTATTATTTATTAGGCATCATATTACTTGAATGTTCACTGGCAACAATCGTATTTTTTTCAGCAGTTTTTTTCGCCTCTTTCATCGGTGCCATTGAAGTAGGAAGTGTCGCTTTATTTTTTTACTATCTACCAATTCTAGCAGGTTTACTGTTCGGTGCACTAATCATTGATACAGCCATTAAAAACCTTACAGGTGGTCTTACCAAAGAGTGGCGTTATTACATTTACGCATCTGAAACTGAAACACTTTGTGACGCAGAAAACCTTAAAAAGTTTGATCAAAGAGACAAGGCCATTGAGTGTAATTCGCCTTCAGCTTTGATTCGCACATTGGCAGTCTGTGTGTCAGATTTATTAGAAGCAGGCACTACAATCATCACCGCGTTGATACAATTTGTACCTTGTGTTGTTATTCTCTTAGTCATTAACCCTTATTTACCTATAGTAACCTTTTTTGTATGTTTTGTTCTTCTTTTAACTTGCTTTACAATTGCAAAAATCATGAATGAATCACAAACAAAATATATGACATTTGAAAATCAACATTTTTCCAGTTCAGAAGAAGTGGCCGCTAATGCTAACACATATAGTATGATGCCTGATCTTTTAAAATCACGAAAAAACTCTTTAAATGAAACAACGAATTCAGCTGGCGAAGAACGAGAAGAATATCGAACAAATAAAACTATATTTGACTTCTTTGTGTCATTAGCAGAAAAAGTAGTTCTTTACGGTCCTTACTTATTTTTTGGTTTTTATGCAATTCAATCTGGCATGTCAATGTCAGAGTTTACTTTAATGGTTAATACTTTCATTCAGGCTTCGGCAAATTTAATGAAAATTAACCAAATACAAACTTTGCTCGTTAAAGCAAAAGCGGCTGGTGAACAATATAAACAATACCAACATATTTTAAGTAGCGATATCAAACCAGTTATTAAACCAGCAACTTCGACAGATAAGTCAGTCAAGTTTAATGCTAAAATTTTAAAACTAGAAACAACAAAGCCATATAAAATTCGAATACAAGACCAAAATGGTGAAAATGTTATTCAAAAATTTAACCCTGATAAAGTGGCTTGGGAAAATAAAAAGCCGGATTTTTTAAATAATCAATATTGTCTGACTAACTTTAAAGGCGATTTATATACAAATGATCCTATTAAATTTAATAAATCTGACATACCTAAACTAGAAAAAAATAAAGACATCATATTTGCAAAGAGATATGAATACAACTATAAATTGGATTTTGATATTCCATTTGGTAAAAAGATTTTAATCAAAGGTGAGTCAGGCACTGGAAAATCATTAATCATCAAGGCAATTTCTGACAATTACAGACTAGGATATGGGCAAATATCATTACCTGATATATCGCGCACGCTTCATGTTACCCAGCATGCCATTGTTGATTTAGCAAAAACTTGGCGTGATGAATTAGTTGCAGCTTTACCTACAGAGGAAGCTAATAAGGTCAAGTACGATGATAAGAAAATGATGACATTATTAGGTAAATATTTTGGCTCTCAAACTGGCGTTATTGATCTTGACAGAACAATTGGTCACTTGTCTGGTGGTCAAAAACAACGATTTGTTTTATGTAGGTTATTGTTGAAAGAACCTAAATCAGTTGATTTAATTACTCTGGATGAACCTTTTAGTGCGGTTGGGGCTGATATGGAACTGAGCTATTTAAGTGATATATACGAGCATTTTAGTGCATCAACAATCATGACTATTTCGCACTCAAAAATTAAAAAGGAATCTGCATCTAACGCTAAAAGTTTAATTGGATTACATGATGGGATGCTTGAGGTAAAAGTAGCGGGGAAAGGTTTATTTGATACCGTCGGAAATACGTCATCTTCAGTAACCTACCACGAATCTATCCAAGCTTGTTGCTGTTGACAGACATATAGATAAACGTTAAATTAAAAAATTCGGGGCGTGGCGCAGCTTGGTAGCGTACTTGCATGGGGCGCAAGAGGTCGCTGGTTCAAATCCAGTCGTCCCGATAAAAACTTATGCTTCTTCTAATTCTTTGAAATCTTGATGTGACTTTGTTAACAGTTTTTCCTTAAACTTTGATCCAGGCTTAAATGTTACGACGTGTCTTTCTGAGATTACTTTATCTTCACCTGTTTTTGGGTTTCTTCCAGGTCTTGAATTTTTAAAATTAACCATGAAATTTCCAAATCCAGAAAGCTTTAGAGATTCTTTATTTGCTATGACATCTACAATATTGTCAAAAAAGATTTGAACAAAATTCATCGCTTCACTTTTAGGCATACCCATTAATTTTGATAATTTCTCTGCAATGTCATTTTTTGTAAGTGTTTTCATGTATTTTGTCTCCCTTAGGTCTATCTAGTTCATTATCATTAATGGTCTCTAAGTTTTATACCATCTTTGGCTAAAATTGCAACAGTATTTTCAATTATTTTGTCAATTTCTTTATCTTTTAAAGTTTTACTAAATGACTGAAAAATTAATCTAAATGTTAAACTTCTTTGTTCATCTTGTTCTGAAAAGTAATCGTCAACAACCACGACCTCAGTAATGAGTTCAGATAATGCTAATATTTGATCCTTTAATAGACCAGCACAGGTTGCTTCATTTACCCAAAAAGACAAATCTCTATTTGATGGTGGAAATTTGGACTGTGCTTGTGGTTTATTAAATTCAGTATTTTGTTTATCAAGCACATCTAAATCTAATTCAGCTACAAACACTTCAACAGCAATATTTTGTTGAAGTTGTGGGTGAAGTTTGCCAACATAGCCAATTAATTCATCATTTGCGATAATCAACGCTGTTTGATTAGGGTGCCAACCTAAAGGGACCTTTTGAGATTTGTGTTCGGGCAAGTATTTGATGGCTAAGCCAGGCTTTAATCTATGTAACATAGCAAAGACATCTTGTTTTATTTTTGAAAAAGTATTGTTATTGTTCTCAGGAAAGTCTTTGTCACCAAAAGTTGCTAGTCCAACTCTGTTAGATTCAAAAAATGGTTTTTGAAAGCAATTACCTACTTCAACCAATTTACCTGATTTTATAAAATGATTGAGGCATTGTTTGATTTGTAATACAAGTGAGGACAAAATAGAAGGACGCATAACAGCGTATTCTTCTGAAAGTGGATTATCTAATTGAATTAGGGTATCTGATTTGGCAAATAGCTCAGCATGATTTTGAGATTGCAAACTTAAGCTATATAGTTCCTGGTAGCCTCTACAGACCAATGACTCAACGAGCTGATAATGCCTAGTTAAGGCTCTATCTTCAACATTAAGAGGATTAAAGACTAAATCTTGCTTTGGTAGATTTTCATAGCCTACCAATCTCGCCACTTCTTCAACAAGATCATAGTAATGATTTAAATCTTTTCTGTAGGAAGGCACCTTCACCGTTACATAATCAGATTCTTTAATCATAATTTGACAGCCAATGAGTGACATAAAGGAAACTAATTTTGTAATATCTATTTCTAGCCCAAGATAATCTAGAACATCTTTAACACCAACTCGGATTGGTTCTCTATCTTGCTTGTTAGCTTTTGCACCAATAACGTTGATTTTTGTTTGGTAAATATCCTGAATATCTTGAACTGCTATAGACAAGGCAGTCTCAACCATTTCAGGGTCTGTGCCACGAACATAACGATAACTTGCATCCGTGTTTAACCCAATTCGCTTAGCTGTCTTAGCTATGACCGTTGGATCAAAACATGCACTCTCAATGAATAAGGATTTACTTTCGGCTGTAACTTTTGAATGTGCACCACCCATAATGCCAGCTAAGGCAATCGGGCCTGAGTCATCTGCAATTACTAAATCGCTGGTCTCTAATGCTATTTGTTGTTCATCTAGTAAGACAATGCTCTCACCTTTTTTCGCATAACGAACTGATACCGTACCTTTAATCTTATCAAAATCAAATGCATGCATTGGCTGTCCTGTGTACAGCATGACATAATTTAATACATCAACAATGTTATTTACACGATTTAGACCTGAAACATGAAGTTGATAATCGATATGCTCAGAAATCATCGTTTGAGCATCAACTTCAATTTCAATCTGTGCATAAGCATAGCTGTGACAACTCAAATCTACATTACCGAGTAATTTATCCTCATCTGTTGCTAATAATTTAAAATCTTTTCTGATTTCAGAATTCAAACTTATTGCAATTTCGCGGGCAACGCCTAAGGCACTTACACAATCACCACGGTTGGGTGTGATTTCAACTTCCATCCATGTTTGATCTAAAGCTAAAAGATCTGAGACTGGGATACCCAAGTTTGTGTCTTTTGGCAAAGATAGTAATGAATGCTTCAATGAGGACATACCAAGCTCATATGCAGTACACAACATGCCTTCAGATTGTACGCCTCTTAGTTTAGAGGCCTTGATCTTCATTGAGGGCAATGAGGCACCATCCACAGCGACAGCCACAATCATTTCAGGGGCTACAGTGGGACAACCACATACGATAGTAAGGGGTTTTGGTAAGTTGACATCAACTTCACAGACTTTCAGCCTGTCCGCATCAGGATGCTGTTTTGTTGAAATAACCTTTCCAGTTATAACACTATTAATTTCTTTTGTAGATGCGGTAATTAATTCAGTCTCTAGACCAAGTTGAGACAAATTATCTGCAGCCTGCTCTAAATCAAATGAACTACCTACAATGGATTCAAGCCATTTTGGAGATAAAATTAAGGCCATAGATAACAATCTCCAAGTAATGATAGATCACTGTTATACAATTCACGTACATCATCTAACTCAAAGTAAAGCATGGCTAACCGCTCAATACCAACACCAAATGCGAATCCCCTAAAGTCAGAAGGGTCATGCCCTGCGTTTTTTATCACATCTGGGTGAATCATTCCCGCACCTAATATCTCTAGCCAAGCATTTTTTTCAGGCATCCATACGTCAATTTCAACAGAGGGTTCTGTAAAAGGAAAATAACTTGCACGATATCTGATTGGTAATTTTTCTCCGAAGAGAAAAGAAATAAAATCTTCAATGATGGTTTTCAAATGTCCAAAGTTACAGTTTCGATCTATTCGTATACATTCCATCTGGTGGAACACGGGCGTATGGGTTGCATCAGGGGTATCACAGCGAAATACGCGACCAAAAACCACTGCACTCAGTGGCAATTTAGAATTTTTAAGCATTCTTGGCTGGGCAGCACTAACATGAGTCCTTAAGATCTTTTCACCACAATAGAATGTATCTTGCATTGATCTTGCAGGATGATGGCTGGGAATATTTAATAACTCAAAGTTATGCCACTCATCTTCGATTTCGAGGTTATATTCACTCTTTGATTCAAAACCCCTCTGAGAAAAAAAATAATTTAATTTTCTTATCACTTGGTGAATAGGGTGGTGATGACCTTGGGTTAACAATCTAGGCTCAACAGAAACATCTATCTTTTTTTCAATAGCTTTATTGAGCTCTAATGTTTGAACAATATTCTTCTGAGTGACTAGGCAGTCTGTTATTGCAGTTTTGAATTCATTAAGTTGTTTTGCAATGCGAGGCTTATCATCTTTTGATAATGCCCCCATCGACTTAAATGCTTGGGTAATTAAACCTTGCTTACCCATCCAGTGGAGCCTTTGTGACTCCAAATCAACAGCTGTCTTTGCAGCTTTTATGGCTATTAAACCTTTATCAATATCAGATTGACTTAAATCCATTTAGGCTGCTTGCTTTTTCAACTCTGCAACCAACTTAGCAAAGGATGCCTTATCTTCTATGGCCATATTTGACAAACACTTTCGGTTTAAATTTACATTAGATTGATTTAGCATGTGAATAAACTGAGAATAAGAAAGTCCATGCTCACGCACAGCAGCATTTAAACGGATGATCCATAATTGTCTAAATTGTCTTTTTCTTTGTCTTCTATCACGGTAAGCGTATTGTCCAGCTTTAATAACAGCTTGTTTAGCTACTCTGAAAACTTTCCTTCTAGCACCATAATAGCCACGTGCTTGCTTGAGGATTTTTTTATGCGAGCGTTTTGATACAACGCCTGATCTTGCTCTTGTCATAGTTAGATTTCTCCGAGTAGTCGCTTAATTCTCTTGACGTCTGCAATCACTTTTACAACTTGATTACGGCGTCTTTGACGCTTGACCTTCTGATTTTCATGAGAAAGTATGTGTGCTCTTTTAGCTCTTCTAAATTTAACATCACCATTTGGCTTTGTTACAAAACGCTTTTTAGCGCTTTTACATGTTTTGTTGGCTGCTTTTGCCATAAGTTAAAATTCCTTTAATTCGAATAATTAAATTTTACCAACCAATACTCGCATAAATATGGTCATTTGTCAACGAAAATTAAGGTTGATTGACTGTTTTTTTAGGACCCAAGATGATTATGATTTGTCGGCCTTCTGAAGAAGCTGGTTTTTCAACAATACAAATATCTTCTAAATCTTGAACCATTCTATTTACTAATTGAAAACCTATATCTGAATGCATGATTTCTCTGCCTCGAAAACGCAAGGAAACCTTTACTTTGTTATGACCCTCTAAAAATTGCCTAGCTTTCTTCAATTTAACTCTATAATCTTCATCGCCGATACCGGGTCTTAGCTTAATCTCTTTAAGCTGTTGTTTTTTTACTACTTGCTTTTTCTTAGCAGCTTGGAAGCGAAATTTTCCAAAATCAAGTGCTTTACAAACTGGAGGGGATGTATTTGGAACTACTTCAACAAGATCAAGTCCTACAGACTTACAGTATGACAGTGCCTTGTCAGTTGGGTATTTTTCTCCAATGAGCGTTCCATTCTCATCAATAAATTTTACGTGTGGTACTCTTATTTGTTCATTTACACGATTTCTTTTTTTTTCGATAATATATATCTCCTTTACAATTTACATGGTAGGCGCGAGTGGGATCGAACCACCGACCACCACCATGTCAAGGTGGTGCTCTACCGCTGAGCTACGCGCCTGCTTAAAGGTTCAATTTAACCTCAAATTAGCACATGGTCAATACTTATCCTAATTGTAGACCATTTTTTTACTTGTCACACATCTTTTATATCGTTAGCATATTGCAAATGAATATAAATCAATTCGACTTCAAGTTACCCAACCAATTGATTGCACAAAAAAAAGCAGATCATTCAAATTTATTAATTTACGATAAACAAACACAACATATTGATATCGTACCTTTTACACAAATCAATACATATTTGAAAAAACATGACTGTCTTATCATGAATGATACAAAAGTTATCCCGTCACGTCTCAAGGCAAAGAAAACAACTGGAGCAAGTGTTGAAGTATTTGTTGAAAAAATCATCGGTGTAAATGAAGCATTCGTTATGACCCAGTCAAATCATAAGTTAAAACTGCCTTCTAAATTAATATTAGCTTCAGGTGATTCTATTTTTCTTGAAGAAACTGATAAAAAACTGATAAGAAAGGCAACCTTTCATATTGACAGTACTTTAGAACATTATCTTGAAAAGTACGGAAGCACACCCCTCCCCCACTACATCAAAAGCTCTGAAAGAATAGATCCGAATTATCAGACTTGTTTCGCAAAACATTCTGGTGCTGTTGCAGCACCCACAGCAGGTCTTCATTTTAATCCTGACATCCTTAAATCACTACCCTGCCCTTATGACTTTATTACGCTTCATGTTGGACTAGGTACATTTTTACCGGTTAAAACTGAAGATATTAAGAATCACGTTATGCACTACGAACAATATCATATGAATCAACAAACCATTGACTTAGTGAAGCAAACAAAAAAACATTCAGGCAGAGTCATTGCGGTTGGGACTACTTCAGTGCGCACATTGGAAGATACATGGCAACAATCATCTGTAATACCTGGCTCAAGAAATACTGATATTTTTATTTATCCAGGATATAACTGGAAAGTTGTCGACGGTATTTTAACCAATTTTCATTTACCAAAATCGACTCTATTTATGCTTGTTTGTGCAGCCATAGGCGCTGAAGAAGCCCATCGCTGCTATCAGACAGCCATCAAAGCAAATTTAAAATTTTACAGTTATGGCGACGCCATGTTAATTATATAATCACAGGTAACTATTTTGACGATTAAATTAAAAATCACTCATACAGATAAACATGCTAGAACAGGGGTAGCGACCATTAATAATAAAGAAATGCGCACCCCAGCTTTTATGCCAGTTGGCACATGCGGTGCAGTTAAATCTCTAACCACTGAGCAACTGACTACCATTGATGCTGATGTGATATTAGGTAATACATTTCACTTAATGCTTAGACCAGGCGCAGACTTAATTGAAGCGCATGGCGGACTACATCAATTTAACGGCTGGAAAAGATTAATTTTAACCGACTCCGGCGGCTTTCAAGTATTTAGCTTATCAACCTTGAATAAGATCTCAGATGATGGCGTAGTTTTCAAATCACCCTACAATGGTCAAAAACATTACTTAACACCCGAAAAAGCAATTGAGATTCAACAACAGCTTAATAGTGATATTATGATGGCATTTGATGAATGTATTGGATTACCGGCTGAAAAGAAAGATGTTGAAAAAGCGATGACACGGTCAATATCTTGGGCAAAACGATGCATTGACGCCAAAAACAAAAGTAATTGCCATCTTTTTGGCATCATTCAAGGTGGCTTTCATCATGACTTACGACAAGCATCTTTAGAACAAACTTGTGCATTGCCATTTGATGGCTTTGCGTTAGGCGGGCTTTCTGTTGGGGAGCCAAAAGAAAAAATGGATGACATTGTATCAAATTTTGCTTACAAGATGCCTGCGAATAAATTAAGGTATTTAATGGGTGTTGGCACACCAGTAGATATAATGAACGCAGTAAGCGCAGGGATAGACATGTTTGACTGTGTCATGCCAACAAGAAATGCAAGAAATGGTTACCTATTTACACACAAAGGATTAATAAAAATAAGAAATAGCAGGTACAAAAATGACTTCTCTCCTTTGGATGCAGACTGCCAATGCTTCACCTGTCAAAATCATTCAAGGGCTTATTTACACCATCTCGACAAATGTAATGAAATGACTGGTGCTGTTTTAAATACCATTCATAATTTATATTTCTATCAATCTCTCATGAGGGCATTGCGTCGAGCCATAGAAGCCGGTAATCTAGATGAGTACATCAAAGAAAATCGTTTCATTATTGAGGAACCCATTTTATGAACATCACATCTTTCTTTAGAATAATTATTCTTTTGTTATCATTACCCACTGCATGGGCTGCAGATACGCCTTCTAACGCCTCATTCATTGTTAATATGCTACCGTTATTAGCCATTGTCGTTTTTTTCTATTTCATAATCATAAGACCACAGCAACAGGAACAAAATGAATTAAAAAATATTCAAGATGGTTTAAAAACCAAACAGGAAATATTAACCATGTCAGGTATACTTGGAGAAATAACAAAGACAAAAGATGATTGGGTTCAAATGAAAACTGTCTCTGACACTTGTTTTTGGATCAAACGTAGTCAAATCCAAAAGGTACTCCCAAATGGGACAATCAAGCACTTAGAATCAAAATGAACACACCATTATATATTCGAAATACTTTCTTTTTTTTGCTTACATTGTTAGCGTTAATTTACAGCTTACCCAACTTTTATGGCGAATCACCAGCCCTGGAAATTAGTGGACCAAATATTACAAAGCTGTCTTTGACGCAAGCTTTAAATGCCTCCAACTATAAATTTAAAAGCATAGAAAAGAAAGATCATTCATGGCTGGTTAGATTTATCGATACCGAAGATCAATTAGGTGCTCAGAAAAAATTGTCCAATGAGCAACCAAATTGGATTATAGCATTGAACCTTGCTAACAATACCCCTCAATGGCTTCTTAATATTGGAGCCACACCAATGAAATTAGGTCTCGACTTAAGAGGTGGTGTCCACTTTCTTTTAGACGTTGACATAAAGCCTGTCATTGAAAGTAGAATCAAAGGGGATTCTCAAGAGGTCGGTGTACAATTAAGAAACAATAAAATTGAAATAAAGCGTATTTTTCACAATGATACATCTATTACCGTTTCGTTAGAAAATAGTAAGGATTTAAAGCAGGCAATGTCGTTGCTTAAAAGTACTCTAAGAGAATACGACATTCAAATACAGGACAATCAATTAGTACTGATACTTTCGGCAAATACAGTACAACAACAAACAAAATATACAATCGAGCAGACCATTCAAATACTCTCTAATCGTGTAAATGAACTTGGTGTAAGTGAAGCGGTTGTCCAGCAGGAAGGCGAAAGCATGGTCAGCATTGATCTTCCAGGCATACAAGACACAGCAAAAGCTAAAGATTTACTTGGAAGCAATGCCCAAGTCAGTTTTCAACTTGTCAGTAGTCTTGCTAATGATCCAAATGATAGACCATTTGGAACCAAATGGTACACCTATAACAATCGTAAAATATTGTTAGAAGAAACACCAATACTTACAGGTGATTCAATTACCTATGCAGCAAGTTTAGTAAGTGACCAAGGTCATGCGGTTCTAATTAGACTCTCAGGTGGTGCAAGCCGTTTTTACAGAAAAACAGCTGAAAATGTTGGAAATCAATTAGCTGTTGTTTATCAAGAAAAATCGATTGATGATAAATTATCAAATGAAAATAATAAAATATGGCGAAGTAAATCCAAGGTCATCAGTGTTGCAACAATAAATCAGGCGCTTGGAAATTCTTTCGAAATTAATAATCTTGAAAGCCAAGCATATGCTGAAAAGCTTGCCCTACTTCTTCGCTCTGGCGCATTAACTGCACCATATGCGATCATCGAAGAAACATTGATTGGTCCAAGTCTTGGAAAAGAAAACATAGCCAAAGGCACATATTCTTTAACTATGGGCTTTATGTTGGTGGTTTTATTCATGTTAATTTATTATGTTGAATTTGGAATCATTGCAAACATAGCACTCTTTTTAAATCTAGTCTTCTTAGTCGCATTATTATCTATTTTGGGAAGTACATTGACATTACCTGGCATTGCTGGCATCGTTTTGACCGTTGGTATGGCTGTTGATGCAAACGTTCTAATTAACGAACGTATACGTGAGGAACTAAAGCGAGGGTTGTCTCTCGGCATGAGTATCAAAGCAGGCTATGAAAAAGCTTTTGCAACCATTGTTGACGCTAATGTAACCACCTTAATTGTGGCAATGATTCTATTTGGCTTAGGTTCTGGATCCATCAAAGGTTTTGCCATTACGTTAATCCTTGGGTTGTTGTCGTCGATGCTTACATCCATTTACGTCGCCAGAGCAATGACAGAAACATATCGAATTTACCGTAAAAATATGAATATTGGGGTCTAAACCATATGAATTTCTTTAAAAAAGAATCCAAAGTCGATTTTATGTCATTGCGATACAATGCCATAATCTTTTCATTAATTTTAACAGCCGTTGCGATCATTGCCTTAGCTGTTAATGGCATTCATTTAAGTTTAGATTTTACTGGCGGTACTCAGGTAAGAATCAAGGATGTAGCAACAGATACCACGTCCCTTAGAGACCAGGTAAGTCAGAAATTTGGAAACGATGTCATTGTTCAGCGTCTTGGTGCAGGGAATGAATTTATCATAAGGATTGGTGGAAAAATAAAACAAGATGAACAAAGTGCTGTAAAAAAATATTTTATTGATAAATTTGGCAAAACACGGTTTACAGGCATTACATTTATAGGTCCTCAAGTCGGTCAGGCGTTATTGATCAATGGTATCATTGCAACAATCATTGCATTATTAACCACAATGCTTTATGTCATGGTTAGATTTGAATATCGTTTTGGTTTTAGTGCTATGCTCGCATTACTTCATGACCCTATCGTAATTCTAGGCTGTTTTGCACTATTTCAACTTGAATTTGATTTAAACTCTTTAGCAGCATTACTAACTATTCTTGGTTATTCTTTGAATGACACCATTGTTGTTTATGATCGTGTTAAAGAAAATTTCATAAAAAATAAGCGCATGTCACCAGATGATGTTGTCAATCAAGCCATCAACCAAACGCTTTCAAGAACCATCATGACCTCAGGACTGACACTCATTGTCGTACTTACATTACTAATATTTGGTGGTGACCAGCTAAGAAACTTTGCTCTATCACTAAGCATAGGTATTATAATAGGTACATATTCTTCAATTTATATTGCCGGCTCAATAGCAGTTATGTTAGGCTTAGATCGTGATTCTCTATTACCTAAAAACAGAGATTATTTGAAATATATACCATAGGTGAATAAATATGCCCAAAGATGACATGATAGAAATGGAAGGCGTTGTTGTTGATGTACTCAGAAATACAATCTTCAGAGTGAAACTTGAAAATGGACACATCATCACTGCACATATATCAGGCAGAATGAGAAAACACTACATTAAAATATTAAATGGCGACACCGTTGTCGTTGAAATGACACCTTACGACTTGACTAAAGGTAGGATTATTTTACGTAAAAAGAAATAATTGTTACTGCTTTCTTGCTGTTTTGAAAGGTGTTAGCAAGTCTGCTTCATCATCTGTCCTAGCTGCCGTAGAACCATCTAATTTAAGAGAAAGTTTACTGTACACTTTTGTATCAAGTTCCTGTATTAGACTTTCACTACTTTTAACTTTCTGAAGTGTTTTATCAACTTCACATTTGTATAGGCCGCCAAGCATTGTATAGCCATTATCAGCATAACCAACACCATATAAATATTTATAAACTTGGTCACCTTTTTGAACAAATTTATGCATAACAAATGTTGCCGCAATACATAAAGCAGCTGCATAAGCCCAGGGAGATGTCGTTGCCACACCCAAAAAAATAGCCATATTACCCAATATAACATCGAACTGAACAAATGGTGAAACAACCATAATACTAAACATAAACAATGTAAATATCTCTTTAAAAAGACTAGGCTTACCACAGTAGCCATTATTAACATTCTGCCAATTATTTACACTCGTTTTTATATAAGTACTATAAATGCCAGATATTGCTAACAACGGACATAGCACACAAAAGATAGGAAATGAAAACTTAAAGTAAAGTAATAAACCATAGTAACCCGTCTCTAACAAACTAGTTAAACTACTCAGCGAGATTCTCACTAAATCGACAGCTCTTTGTAATTTAATTTTGATAGGCTTTACAAACCACTTAAGTTCTAAAAATTTATCAACTTTTTTACCAGTATAGTTTATATACCAATCTACTGTACTTGAAATCAAGCTTTCCAACAAAGCAAACAAAACAAACACATTAAAAAATAAATTTAAATAAAAACCAGCACTAATTTTAGATACAATAAAACCGATAACTGTTACTTTAATATGGCGAAAATCAACAAGTAATTTACAAGAAATCACATAGACCACACCAATAATAAAAAGGGGAAATAAATAATTAGCCACATATTGATTTATTCTATACCACTTTGAATTTGGGTCACTTGGATTAAAGTACTGATTCCAATAACCGTTAATTTTATGAATGGCAAAAGGCACCAAAGTCAAAATCAGATTAGCAAATCTAGCTGGAAAATCACCCCCAGATTCAAAAAGAATTCTAGCATTTGTTGCCCACTTATAAAATAATTCAACAATGAGATCTAAAGATGATAAATAAAAATAGAAAGCGCTATCGGATTTTTTTGCCATAATTATTTCTCTCAGTTAGTTTTTCTGATTGTTTTGTATCATTTCGTTCCTTTCTGATGCTTATCTTTTTTTGTTGTAATATATTAGCACTCACTGGGTTATTTTTAACAGGATTTATATTAGAAATTTTCGGTTTATCGACAAAATTCACACCAAGTATAAATTGCGCCCATGTATAACCATTGGTAATTAAAACATGCAAAACATAAAAGGCAACAAACGCAATACCAACGTTAGTCACCATAGTAGCGGATAGCCAAGGTAGTCCTGAAGCAATATTTGCTGTAAAGCTTGATAGCTGAAAACAGAGCCCTATTAAATTAGCAAGCACAACATAGCCAGCGATCATTTTATACATTGGGAAGTTATAAGTCGCGTCCTCACTATTACTGACACAATTTGTAATTACTGATGCATCAATATACTTTTGAAGAAAAGGAGGTAGAAAGTATAATAATATACAAATTGGCATACCCCACAGCAGCGTCATTTCAGTGGTTACCATAAAATATAAACTACTGAGTATTGCTTCTATAAGGCCAGAAAGTGCAAAAAAAATATTCAAACTAAAACGAATTGAACTGTCATCAAATCCACCACTTAAAATACCATACCAAGCAACTGAATTTGAGTAACAAGAATCGAGACTACTTAGAATCATATATGCATAAGCAAGACACAAAACCATTATATTACTAAGCCATGAAATCTTATTACTTAATGCTCTGATGACGAAATAAAAATTATAACTAAAATCAAAAATCAGGTTTAACACAATGATGCTCATAGCAATTGGCCAGAAATGATTAGAATGATTAACTTTATTCTTTTGATCAAAGTATTTTACATAATAACGAGATAACTTGTTGGTGAAGTAACCTGTGAGTTTAATCACAAAAGTATTGATACTATTATTTTTTAAAACGTCATTTAATGTTGCTACGACACGATATAAACATGAAACCACAACATCTAAAATGCCTTCGAAAAAAAGCCAATATTTGATATTAGAATATGAATTTGTTTTTTTGTCTCGAGGCCTCACACCGTAATGTTACTTTATTACTGCGTGAACGGCAACTTTTAGTTTAAAATAACGTCAATTGATTGGCCTTTACGTTTAACCATAATACTATCAGATTTTTTAACATTACCCTTAAGTAGTAAATCTGCAATGTGTGATCTAACTGCTTGATCTATTAAACGCTTAATTGGTCTTGCACCCATACTAGCATCATAACCATTGACTGCCAGCCATTCTTTAGCGCTATCGGTTATTTTCAAATCCACTTTTTGTTTTGATAGCTGATTTTGTAAAACATCTAAATGTTTATTGACTATATTTAATAAAATATGAGTATCAAGGGGTTTAAAAGGAATGATACCATCCAATCTGTTTCTAAACTCTGGAGAGAAAAAAGCTTTTACTGCTTCATTAGAAGCAATGACTTCTTGTTCGGCTTGACTACTATTAAAACCAATTATGCTATTTGGCTTTGAACTAGCACCTAAATTTGTAGTCATAATGATGATAGCGTGTCTAAAGTCAACCTGCCTACCAAGATTATCTGTTAAAGTCCCATAGTCTAAAATTTGAAGCATGATGTTATATACATCTGGATGTGCTTTTTCAATTTCATCGAATAATATCACAGAATGCGGGTGTTTAATGACTTGATCAGTTAACACACCACCTTGATCATAACCAACATAACCTGGGGGTGCCCCAATTAATTGTGATACATTATGACGTTCCATATATTCAGACATATCAAAACGTAATAACTTTAAAGATAATGCTTTGGAAAGTTGTATGGCAAGTTCCGTTTTACCAATACCTGTTGAGCCTGAAAATATAAAAGCCCCTATGGGTCGATTAACCTCTCTCAAACCCGCTGAATTAATTTTTATAACTTTAGCGACGCTACTAATGGCTTTTTGTTGTCCAAAAACATATTTAGATAATTGTTTTTCTAAATCAACCACTTTGGTATTTTCTCTCAAATCTAAAGTATCAATAGGCACTCTAGCCATTCTAGATACAACAGACTGAATGACTTTCTTAGTCACACGCTTAGGATTGGTCTCAGATATATTCTGTTTTTTTGCAACTTCGGCACCAGCTTCGTCGATGATATCAATGGCTTTATCCGGTAAGAATCTATTTTGTAAATAATCTACAGACAATGAAACAGCATATTGAATCACACCTTTCCCATACTCAATGCCATGATGGTTTTCAAATCGACTCTGTAAACCGGTAATGATCTTAATAGTTTCTTCTTGTGTCGTTTCTCTTATATCAATTTTTTGAAATCTTCTTGTCAGTGCTGAGTCTTTTGAAAAAATATTTCTAAACTCAGAATATGTTGTTGCCCCAATACATTTTAATTGACCAGATGATAAAAAAGGCTTAATTAAATTGGCTGCGTCTAACGCACCGCCAGAAGCAGCACCAGCACCAATAATCGAATGAATTTCATCAATAAATAGTATTGCATTTGGTGTATCAATAAAGTCTTGTAAAACAGCTTTAAATCTTTTTTCAAAATCTCCTCGATATTTTGTTCCAGCTAAAAGTGCACCTAAGTCAAGAGAATAAACTTGAGATTGTCTTAATTTTTTTGCAACCTTTCCTTCATAAATTTTCAAAGCTAAGCCTTCTGCTAATGCCGTCTTACCGACACCTGCTTCACCTACTAATAAAGGATTATTTTTTCTACGACAAAGTAAAATTTGCTCCATTCGCTTTAGTTCATCATCACGACCTATAATCGGATCAATCTTACCGTTTCTAACTTTATCGATCAGGTTAATAGCATACTTTTCAATGTTCGTATCATTTGAACGCTCTGAAATCTGATCACCAAAAATATTGTCATTATATTCAAGTGTATTTTGTTGTGTTTGTTGCATATGATTAAGATAATTTAAAACACTTGATTTTGAAACTTGCTCTTGTGTCAGAAAGTAAGCTGCTGCTGAGTCAGTTTCTGATAATATTGCCAATAAAACATCAATGCCATTAACTTCTATTTTTCCAGAAGCTTGTGCTTGCACTATCGCCCGCTGAATGACACGTTGATAAGATAAAGTTGGGATGGGTTTTAATTTTTTTGTTTTGACTTTTTCTGACAATTTTTCTTGAATATATATAAGTATACCAGATTTTAAATTTTGGATATTAACATCTAAATTTAACAGCAATTGATTGGCATCTGGATTATCTAATAGCGCTAATAATAAATGCTCAAGTGTAACAAATTTATGTTTTTTTTGAGCTGCATCTGCAAATGCATCATTAATGGTTGTTTCGAGTGTTTGACAAAACATATTGAATTCCCTTTTCTATCTCTGGACCAAGTATAGTCAAAGAATCGCAAATCCGTCTCAAGAAATTTTTTCTAAAATAATTTTTTTGTATAAACCAATGGAATCACTAGAATTATTTAAACATGGAATGAGTTTTAGCGTGCCACCTAATGACTCAGCTTCTTCGGCATACTCGCAACCTATTTCATGCAAGGTTTCAATACAATCTATTGAAAAACCTGGACAAATAACGTCAATACGTTTATCTCCCTGCGTTATTAAAGATTTAATGTGGTCACTTAAGTACGGCTTTAACCATTCTTGCTTACCAAATCGCGATTGAAAAGCCAGTGAATACATTTTTTCGTCTAATTTAAGCTTTTCAGCAACTAAACGCATGGTTTTATGACAATAACAGTAATATGGGTCACCAGCCTTAAATTTTTGTTTTGGAATACCATGAAAAGAGAAAATCAGATGATCACCTTGACCAGAAGCTTTCCAATGTGCCTTAACACTCTTAGCTAATAAATCAATATAAGTTTGGTCATCATGGTAGGATTGTATAATCTGCACAGCTGGCACAAAGTTTTCCTTAGCCATAACTTTAGCCCATGCATCAAAAACACACGCAGTGGTTGCTGATGAATATTGTGGATAAAGTGGAAAAATTAATACATCTCTCACACCCGCTTGTTTCAATTTATGCCATGCCATATCTAAGTTCGGGTTGGCATATAGATGTGCTTCTTCAACAACAACATCTTTTAAGTATGATTGTAATTTTTTTGTTATTTCGTGATGATCAACCAATAAAGGGGAACCTTCTTTTTTCCAAATTCTCTTATAATCATGAATTAACCTTCTAGGTCTCAGTGGTAGAATAATAAGACATAAAATCGGTAACCATATTATTCTTGGTAATTCAACCACTCGTTTGTCAGTAAGTAATCGCCATAAAAATAATCTAATACTTTTTTTAGTTAACGCTTCAGGTGATCCAAAATTAACAACAATAACACCTTTTTTGGGTTTTATATTATGGTATTGAGAATCTTGCTTAGGCATCGATAAACTTCTTTAATTTATACCGATCAACCAAGCCTGTGACAAGATCGTTGGCAAATATATTGCGCCAATCTTCTTGAAGCTGGCCATAAAAAACGTCATTTAATGATCCAGTTGTATTTTTCCAATATTTAAGTAGATAAATATGGCCACTACTGGTAGCTAAATCGTCAATTATTTGCGTGTTATTATTTGGATTTTGTTGTAATGATAGGGTCCAAATCAAATTAGGATAATTAATGTCGTTGTAAGCATAAGTTACTTTTGGCAAATATTGCCATGATTGATTTAAACTTTGATAATCTTTCTTAGGCTTAACCGCTTTTAGTATATTCAGGGCCTTTGATTGAGTTTTTTCAAGCTTGGCTTTATTCATCAATAGCTTCTTGATCTCGGGTTTGACTTCTTCGTAGCGTTGGACATGTTTAGGTACGTAATTGATTTGTTGAATTACAACAACCTTATTAGGCCCTACAGACTTAAGGGTGATGGCTTTATTATCGTTTGTAGTTTGAAGCCATTTTGATAATTCAGGAAATTCCTTAAATGGAGAGACTGTACTTAAATTTGCAATATCAAGCAACTTCGTCTTCTTGATTGATAAACCAGACATTAAACCAGCTAACTTATCCCACGTCACTGACCCTGAATACGACTGATCCATTAGATCATCCATATGAACTTGGAATTGCTCATTAGCTGAGCGTTGCTGATAATCTTCGCGCACAGTCGAAACGACCATTGCAAACTTTGGCACAAGTTCATCCTTATATGCTTTATTTTGTATTATGACAATAACATTATCATCACCAATATTAATAATAGGTTTTTTTAATTTTAAGAAATCTTCCGTTATTAATTCTGGTGGTAACTCAGAGACTGGTTTCCATAGAGGGTCTTGACTAATCAGTTCATATCCTTTGCCATGGTGTAACGCAATGTCATCAAGAGATTGATCAAATGTTGGATTTGTTCCTAAAAATGATTCAAGGAAATTTGTTTCAGAGGGCGTTAAATTTGAGTTTTGATTGACTTTAAGCACCCTTACATCAATAAGTACTTGTTCAGGTTTAACATAATTTTCAATATTTTGATTAAAGAAAGCTTTCAATTCTTCTAAGGAAGGAGATTTGCTTTGTTTAAATGCTTTTTCATCAATAATGGCAAATTTATACTGAAATTGATTTGGCTTAACGAAGTCAATTTGGTGAGAGTCATAGTAAGTTTTTAGTTCTTTGTCACTAAGTTCTTGTACCTCTTGTTTGTTTACATCAAGAGTCATTACACTGATTTGCTTTCTGGCACTAGCAACTTCTTTTAGAAGATCAATTTCATTAGGCGTTGGCGTTGATATTTTTTTACTGATTGAAAATATTGCATTTTGCATCATATCAATACCTTTGATTTTCATTAGATGATCAATATTCATATCTTTTTGTTTAAGAAACTTTTTAAATTTTTTAGCATCATAAGTGCCATTTTCTTGAAAGAAAGGATCTTCTTTAATGTCTTTTTCAATTAAATATTTAGGAATCACAAAACCATACTTATCCATCATTGCCTGAATACTATATCTTGTGTGTATGAATGACCAAGTTTCACTCATGATAAAATTATTTAATCGATCATAATCAACAGAGGGATTGGACGATAGTATTTTATTTTTTATGCTCTCATACGCAAGGTAAAAATCTTGGTGTTGAATAGGCACATTAGACACTTTACCTACGTATTTATTGGAAGAAGTATTATTCTGTAAAGATGGTGAAAAAACCAGTGAAAATACAAATAACACAGCAAGGAAAGCTGTAACGTAAACTGCGATGGATCCTTTTGAAAAATTTTTGATACTCATATTGAATCAATATAATGTCAGTTTATGGCGGAGTGGACGGGACTCGAACCCGCGACCCCCGGCGTGACAGGCCGGTATTCTAACCAACTGAACTACCACTCCCGTGGTCATTGCTGGTGGGTGCTGAGGGGTTCGAACCCCCGACCTTCGCCTTGTAAGGGCGATGCTCTCCCAGCTGAGCTAAGCACCCGATTTTGAAAAGATTGAAAACTTTTTAGATGGCGGAGAGGAAGAGATTCGAACTCTCGATAGGGTTTAACGCCTATACTCCCTTAGCAGGGGAGCGCCTTCAGCCACTCGGCCACCTCTCCTAAACCATGTGGAAGAATATTATATATACATATAACGATGTGTCAAGAGTACTCCTATCT
>JAYZDS010000002.1:0-41737 GCA_036337715.1 Pseudomonadota bacterium
ATGTAGATGATTCAGTAAGAAACGATGAAGCATTTAATTCTCAAGTGCTGAGGGAGTTAGGTGACGGCCTAGAATTTGTTAATTCACCAAATGAATTATTAGCTAATACAAACATTATTAAAGAAATAGTGGGGAGATATGATTCATTTTTAGTTTTTGCGAATGATCATATAAGAAGTCATGTTGATGTAGTAAAAGAAGCAATCAAATGTTGTCCTAAAGAATTAAAGTATGCAAGTGAAGCATTAAGAGCTGATCGTGATTTTATACTAGAAGTAGTAGGATATATGGGTTATGCATTACGGTCTGTAAGTGACACATTAAAAAGTGATCCTGAAGTAGTTATGATAGCAGTCCAACAATGTGGGTCGGCATTAGAGCATGCAAGCGAAGCACTAAGAGCTGATAGAGATATTGTGATGGCAGCAGTGAAAGAGAATGGTTTTGCGTTACCATATGCAAGCGAAGCACTGAGGACTGATAAAGATATTGTGCTGGCGGCGGTAAATCAAAATGGATTGGCATTACAGCGTGTTAGTGATGAATTTAGGGCTAACGAAGAGATTGTAATGACTGCAGTAAAAGAGTGTGGTTATGCATTAGGTTATGCAAGCGATGCATTAAAAGCTAATCGAGAAGTTGTAATGGCTGCAGTGAAAGAGAATGGTTATGCATTAGGTTATGCAAGCGATGCATTAAAAGCTGATCGAGCAGTTGTAATGGCTGCAGTGAAAGAGAATGCTTATGCATTAATGGATGCTAGTAATGAATTAAGCGCTGATAAAGACGTCGTAAAGCTAGCAGTGAAAAAAGATGGTTTAGCGTTACAGTTTGCGAGTGATGAATTAATGGCTAACGAAGAGATTGTATTAGAAGCATTGCAACAAAATTTAAAAGCCATACGTTATTCAAAACTAGGGGGTGAAACAAATAAAAGACTATTAAACAAAGTGCGTCTTATGTCTAAATTTGTTAAGCCAGAAGCATTTGGGTTTGATGACTTTTTACAAGAGGATAATAATCGACTGAACAAGGATTTACTGCTGACAAATGAGCATGTTGTAGATTATTTAGGTTATAGTGATTTGCCAGGTTTATTTGTTAATAAACATGCTAAAGATGTTTATTTGCCAACAGTCAAAAAAATAACAAATGAGTTGAGCAATGATTAACTTTGATATTGCAATTACGTAGTGTTATCATCTGATGACTGTTTGAATTAAGCGTTTTTTTATGAATAAATACAAAAATAAAATAGACCAATTTACAATTTCTTTTGTTTGTATACTCTTTTATTCTTTTGGCGCATTTAAAGAATCAGAATCAAATCTTGTTATTTTTCTAGATTTACTTCAATTAGTTATCCAATTAAACATACAAAATAGAAATTCTTCCGACTTATGGTTATCAGAGTACTATTTAAATTTACGAAGTAATAAAAATTTTATCAGGTGTCTTGTGGAACAGGATCGTTTAGAATTAAAGGAAGTAAGTGAGAGATTAAGAGCTGATAAAGATATTGTGATGGCAGCAGTCCAACAGAATGGTTTTGCATTACGTTATGCAAGTGAAGCACTAAGGGCTGACAAAGATATTGTGATGGCTGCTGTTATAAATAATGGTTTATCAAATGAGCATTTAATTGAAGCACTAAGGAGTGATCAAATTGGTGCATTACGTTATGCAAGTGAAGCACTAAGGGCTGATAAAGATATTGTGATGGCTGCTGTTACAAATAATGGTTGGGCATTAGGGTCTGCTAGTGAAGCATTAAGGGTTGATAAAGAAATTGTAATGGCTGCAGTAAAAGAGTGTGGTTTTGCATTAACGTATGTAAGCGAAGCACTAAGGGCTGATAAAGATATTGTGATGGCTGCTGTTACAAATAGTGGTTGGGCATTACAGTTTGCAAGTGAAGCACTTAGGGGAGATCGAGACTTTGTTTTACTAGCAGTTGAAAATAATGGTATGGCATTAGAGTCTGCTAGTGAAGCATTAAGGGCTGATCAAGAAATTGTAATGGCTGCAGTAAAAGAGTGTGGTTATGCATTAACGTATGCAAGCGAAGCACTAAGGACTGATAAAGATATTGTGATGGCGGCGGTAAATCAAAATGGATTGGCATTAGAGTATGTTAGTGATGAATTTAGGGCTAACGAAGAGATTGTATTAGAAGCATTGCAACAAAATTTAAAAGCCATACGTTATTCAAAACTAGGGGATGAAACAAATAAAAGACTATTAAACAAAGTGCGTCTTATGTCTAAATTTGTTAAGCCAGAAGCATTTGGGTTTGATGACTTTTTACAAGAGGATAATAATCGACCGAAGAAGGATTTACTACTGACAAATTTGCATATTATAGATTATTTAGGTTATAGAGATTTGCCAGGTTTATTTGTTAATAAACATACTAAAGATGTTTATTTGCCAACAGCCCAAAAGATAACATCTGAGTTGAGTAATGATTAACTTTGATGTTGTAATTACTTAGTGTTATCATCTGCCTGTTTGAATTAAGCGTTTTTTTATGAATAAATACAAGAATGAGCTAAATCAATTATGCACCTTTATTATTATTTAATCTGTCATTTTTTTGAAGTACTTAGAAAAGAAGAATCAAAACCGAATCTTATTTTTTTTCTACAGTTTCTTCAATTGGTTATCCAATTATACACACCAAATAAAAATTTTTCCGACTTACGGTTATCAGATGATTACTTGGAACTGAATGCCGAGAATGAAAATTTCTGGGCTAATAAAAATATACCGTTTAGTGAAAAGCTTCGTGTGTTACTGAAGGATAGAAACGAATTAAGATACAATAAAGATTTTATGATATGGGCTGTACGACAGGATGGTGGTGCATTAAAGTATGCAAGTCCAAGGCTGCAATTTGATGAAGAATTCGTGAAGGCTGCCGTTACAAATAATGGACTGGCATTAGAGTATGTAAGTCAAAGGCTGCAATTTGATAAAGAAATTGTGAAGGCTGCCGTTACAAATAATGGTTTAGCATTAGCGTATGCAAGTGAGAGATTAAGAGCTGATGAAGAAATCATAAAGCTAGCAGTGAACAAGAACGGTTTAGCATTAAAGTTTGCGAGCTATGAACTGAAGGATGACGAAGAGATCGTAAAGCTAGCAGTGGCTCAGAATGGTTTAGCATTAGAGTTTGCGAGTGATGAATTAGGAGATGATCGAGAAATTGTGAAGGCTGCTGTTACAAATAATGGTTTAGCATTACAGTTTGCGAGCTATGAACTGAGAAACCATCCTTATGAAGATGACATAGAGATCATAAAGCTGGCAGTGGCTCAGAATGGTTTGGCATTAAAGTATGTAGTTCCAACGCTGAATGATGACGAAGAGATCGTAAAGCTAGCAGTGGCTCAGAATGGTTTAGCATTAAGGTTTGCCAGCTATGATTTGAGGGCTGATGAAGAGATCGTAAAGCTAGCAGTGAACAAGAACGGTTTAGCATTAAGGTTTGCCAGCTATGATTTGAGGGCTGATGAAGAGATTGTAGCCATTGCTTGGAAACAAAACCCAGATTCAATCAGGTGGTCAAGGTGCCCTACTGTAGCGTTGAAATTATTACTTGATGATTATGAAAACAATCAAGCAACGGTTGAATATACAGTAGCTAATATTGTAGCTTTTACAAAAAAAGATATTTTTAAAACACATTTGGATATCTTATCTTATTTAGTAAAGGGTAGATTTAACAATAATGCTTGTTTTGATGGGCTAGCTAAGAAAGTTTGTGCAGCACTAGATATAGATGTAACCATTGAAAACATGTTTAAATTGTTACCACAAGAGGACTTTAGCATTTTTGAGTATATATACAATATTCATTTAAGAGAACTATTTAACAATCATGAAGTTTATCCAGGTGATCAAGACAAAATAACTGAATATGCAACTGATTATTTAGATACTTTTCCAAGATGCTTTGCTCTGTGTGAAATGGCATTTCATGTGCTAAACGGTTATACAGGTATGCCTTTAACGAAAAAAGCTCATAAAAAGATGTTGGGAACCGCTAAACATCCATTTAAAGAAAGGAAAATTAATGAATCAGACCTTGTGGTATTGGGTGATCAAAAACTTAAAGACTGTAGTCAAGCATTAATATACGGATTTAAGATGCACACACTGGATGTGTTATATAAAGAAGACCCAACGTCACCTTTGATTCCAATACTTTTAAAAACGTTTAATAAAGAAGAAAAAACAAAGAGTGAATTCCAAGTATTTCAAGAGAAACTAAATACTTCATCCACAATGCCAGTTTCAATGTTTGCAGATGAAATAGTGGCAGCAGCAGGACCTAATGCTGAAACGACCACTGCCAATTGCAGTTAAGGTTAAACTTGGTCTAGTAAAGGTTGTATGCGTAGTTGTATAAAAGTAGCACCTATGATAGTATGAATTTTTTTAAAACAATTATATATATCTGATTTTCATGGTTATAACGAGAGATGTCATATGAAGAATGGAGCCATTGAGCAAAAAAAAGCGCAAACAAAATACACTAAACTAATGAAATTGATTCATACTTCTAATCCGGCCAAGGTTGTTTCATTTATCCAAGACAATTTTACTGAAAGTTATGAAACAAAATTAAGCTCACTATTAACAGTGCCACTTAATTATTCTGTCAAAATTGAAAAGAAAAGTTTTCTGACAATGGATGTTATGCATGCGTTGACTGAAGCTGGTTATCTTGAAGCCAAAGGAAAATGGCGCCCTGCATTGCCTATTGTTGTTTTATCAAAGATAGCAGACTATGCATGTGAGATTGACAATGTTGAATCTGCTAATCTCAAGTCGTTTCCATTGATTTATTTAGCGTCACTCAATACAAGTGAAGCATCCTCTGTAGACATGGTTATGTTTTTGCACAAGTATTTAAAGCGCAGCATCAATGAATTCAATATGGTTTATAGATCAAGCGGTGGCTCTGAAGAGGTTAGACATGAATTTGGACTTTCTTTGGCGAAAAGCGATATGACATTAAAAGACAGAGCATATAGAAACGCTGATATGAAGCTATTTAATTATCTTATTTCTATGCATGAGCAAAATGACACCTTTTCGAATAAGCTTCCTCCCATTCAATATGATGAAGTAGAATTTAATCCCTTAATGAAAAAATACTTTGCTCAAGAAAAACTTTATAATGCTAAAAATTATAAAGCATTATTCGATTTGATGGAAAATTGTGAACTTGTTTTTTCCGCGAAAGCCCTTGCAAATGACAGAGGATTCAACCAATATTGTCTTCGGAAAAAGTCGGAATTTGTTACACATTATTTGGACAATGCGATACATGACATGCAATTTAGATATGAAAACCTTTATGGTGGATATATTGAGGATAAAAAGGAACAAGAAGAAAAAGCTGCTCGCAATAAACATGTCGCCTCTTCATTAAGCATGTTTGCAGGATTAAGTACCATGGCGGTAGGTTTATATTCTTTCTTAAGACAGAAGTGCTGCTAAGTAGAGAAAACTATTATCAGCAAAAAAAAATGTATTCGTTTTGTTATAAATTTGTAGCGTGCATTATCTAAAAATGATAACTTTAAATCACTAAAAGGAGAAAATGTATGCAACAACTTTCAAGCTATTCAAAAGCATTAGAAAAAAAAGTAGTCGATCATATAATTAATAAAACACCTGAACAGCTTAAAAATTTTTTGAGCACTCAGCCAAATGGTGAAGGAATGAAAACACTATGCTACATGCAAATTGTCAGAAATAGTATGTGTGATCAAAGTCAAGAGCAACTCTTCGGCTTACCTCTAATGTATTTGGCTATGTCAAGAAATGAACCAAATGAAGCAGGTATACTTGAGATGTTTAAATTGCTTCATATGTCATCCAGCGTACCCCTTAATGTAACCTTATCCGATTTGTATAATAAAGATTTGCTATTGAAGTCTCCAGATGGTGCTATTTTTAGTCCAGCATATAAAAGTATTTTTGAAAAAGCTTGGAAAAAAGGTCATACCAAATTAGTCTGTTATATTTTATCTATGTCCTCTTATAAAGGTATAGATCCATTTTTTGAGCAAGTGATGTATGAAGATAATTCATTTGGTAAAGATGGCACGGGTCTAGAGCTAAAATCATATGATCACTTTAAAAACATGCATGAAAATCAGATGAAAATGGTTGTGAAACATGATTATCAAGGTATATTAACAATCATTGAGTCTGATGAGTGTGTGATCTCTATCAACAATTTGAATAATATCCCCGCTTTAAAAAAATTCATTTCAGAGCAGGGTAGTCCAAAAGCACAGAAACTTTTGCAGTTAGCTTCTCATGAAAAAGGTTCTAAAGATAGTTTTAAACCAGGAAGATTTAAAGGCCTCCAAGTTAAGAAATCTTGGGTTAATCCACTACTGCTTCAGGGTCTTTTTTCTGCCGTTGGAATGACTGTTTGTATGTATAAAGATAGATTGTCAAAAAAATAAAATTTTTCAAATTAAAAAAAAGTATGGCATTATCATAAAGTGAACATGTTAATGCCATATATTGTTGCTATCGCATTGTTTATGGAAACAATAGATGCAACCGTTATAGTTACTGCTATACCCACCATTGCGAAAGATCTTTTGGTCGATCCGCTTCAACTTAAACTTGCCATTATGTCATATCTACTAACACTGGGTTTATTGATCCCAGTGAGTGGCTGGATGGCAGAGCGTTTTGGCCATAAAAATGTGTTTTTGTCAGCCATTGCTATTTTTACACTTGGGTCGGTTGCTTGTGGCTGTGCGACAAATTTTATTCTGTTATTGATAGGTCGCATGGTGCAGGGGATTGGCGGTGCGATGATGTTGCCAGTTGCAACTTTGGTTGTACTTAATGCTGTACCAAAGGAACAACTTACAAAAGTCATGGGCTATATTACCATCCCAGGTGTGGTTGGTCCTATGCTTGGCCCTTCATTAGGTGGTATCATTGTGACTTATTTTAGTTGGCGGATGATCTTTTTTATCAATGTGCCTATTGGGCTATTTGGTTTATGGTTTTCTAATAACCATATGTCAGCAGTATCTGAGACAAGTAAAGAGCCATTTGATTGGCAAGGTTTTATTTGGTTTGGGCTAGGGGTTACAAGTATCATTCTTATGATTGAGTCTTTAGGGACACCTTTTATGCAATACAAAGTAGAACTTTTACTTATAATGATTAGCGTAGTAAGTTTTTATCTTTATTTTAAACATGCTCGTCAAATAAGTCATCCAATGATTAATCTAGAGCTTTTTAAAATCAACGCATTTAATCGTTATGCCATCAGTTTTGTATTCTTTGCAATCACGGTAAGTGGCTTAGGCTTGTTAAGTCCATTATTCCTGCAATTAGCATTACATTACACACCACTAATCTCTGGGTTCTTATTGTTTTCATATGGTCTAGCTTTAGTTGTTGCAAAGTTTTTAAACCATCTAGCACTTGAAAAACTAGGTCAAAATAAGTGGTTGCTTTCAAATTTCGTATTTGTAATGTGTGGGATCATAGGTATGACTTATGTAAATAATTCAACAAGTGTTATTTTCATTATTTTGTCTTTTATCTTGCAAGGTTTTGGCGTATCCACTATTTTTACAAATTTGAATGTCATGTTGTATAAAGATATCCCACTGTCCATACGAAGACATGCAACAAGTTTTGGCAATATGATTATGCAATTATCATTATGTTTTGGTACAGCAATCGCAGGCGTGTTAATCAGTTATTTTATTGCGCACAGTGCTTCTGCTTTCGATATCAACCTGAATGCATTTCATAATAGTTATTATTTCTTTTTGGGTTTTTGTATCTTAAGTTTAATTGTGTATCTGCCCAAAAGACATTTTTGATCTTGGCAGCGTGCCGTATGTCTTAATGGCGTGACTACAACAGGTGGCTATAAAGTTAGACCCTAGAACTTAGGTGATACGACTCATCAATCATTTCTTAGATTTGTTTAAAGCTTTCGCTATTGTCCAAGGAAGGGGGCGTGCCATTACCACTTCTTAAATAAAAGATGCCTGCTGTCACCAAAACAGCAGTAAATATTTTCCCTGTGGTGAAGAAAGAATGTTCCTTAGGTTTGGTTGTGTTCACTACGATATTAGTCTTAATGCTTTCTTTTGCACGTTTCTCATGTAAGGCAAGAGATTTGAGTTTTGCATACTTGTGTTGAAGTGTTTCCCGGCAAGTTGTAATAAACGATAACAGCCCTTTTTTCTCAAAAGTTATTAATGTATTAATGGGAATCATCAAAGTATTACTATTGATTGCTTCACAGATTGCTTCCCAATTATGCTGATGCAGTGCATCAACTTGTTGGTGATAAATGTCATCATTAATTATGACTTTAGGTGGCTTTGTTGCGTGTTTTCCATAGGGTATTGAGTCATCAATATTTAATTCAGATAATACATTCTTATAGGAGGTATGCTCGCACATACTCATGCAATATATTAATAATTCATATTTCCCGTGTGACCACAAATATTGGAACGGGTTATTTGATTTAAGGGTGTTTAAATCAACTGGAATGATAGGGATGGATAGTTTTGAATGTACTTCATAAAGTATTTCTAAGTTGCTTGAAAAAGCGACTAAATGGAAATATGATTTTCCATGTAAGTTAATGATTTTTTTGTCGTATAGATTGGTGTTTGGATTATATTCATAAATCTCTACTGAAAAATTGACTGGGATCATTCGAAGTGAAGCGTGATCCTCAATACTTTCTTGTAGCAATTTAAGGCTTGAATTTTTTATAGCCATGCAAATGTCTTTCACATCCTTCATATGCTGCCTCTCTGCTTTAAATAATTGATAATAAAATATTATACTAAAGTAATCATTCATTAATATAATAAATCAAAGTTGATTTTTCAATGAATATTCAATGTGAATGTTTTCTGTACCAAAGCAGCAAATAAAATATGAATATAAGAAAATATTTTCAAGATATCTATGTCTTTGATGTTTCACGTGGAACAATGAGAAACATCGTGGATTGGCCTGATAAAACCTTGCTTTTCTTTAGCACTTTTGTCCATCTGTATATCATCTAAAAACTTTTAATTAGCGGTGATTTATGTTATTTATTGATTAATAGGAGTCAAATATTATGAATAATTTCACAGCCTTTCTTTTAGGTGCACTACTAGCAATTATTATTGTTGCGTACGTTTTTTTTGGATCAGAAAGTAAAACAAACGTAGTTGAAACCCCTCCTGCTGAAGCAGCCGCAAGTACAGTAGCTACGCCATCCAGTGTTGATGAATCTCAAAGTCAAGCAGATGCCCCAACGGTTCAAGACCAAGCATCCGAGACACAACCTGAGGAAGTAACTAAGACAGATACGGCGCCTGCAGCTGAAGCCCCTGCCTCTGATGCGCAAGAAGCGCCTGCACCTGAAACTCAAAAACAAGAAACATCTCCTGCACCGACTGCAGATAACACTCAAACACCTGCACCTAGCTCTGAGGCAAGTGTGCCTGCCGCACCAGAAGATAATTCAGCAGCACAGCCAAAAACTGAAGCATCAAATTAATTTAGTTATTCAAAAGGAAAAAGCGCTCACTTAGGGGGGCTTTTTCTATGCTGCAAGAAAAATAATTATTATTAATAATGAACTTACGATATATGTGTCTTTGTACATGGTAGTACCATCTATATTTTGTGATCGCTGATTAAAACAACAATGCCAAAATTTGTATTGCCAGTAAAGTAATAAGGGTATGCATAAAAAAAGATAATTTGGTTGAGCATAACTCGTTTCATGAATGAAATGTCTCAAGAAATCAGCGAACATCATAACCCCTATGCCTGAGATGCTAATTCCTATTGAAGAGAGTAGAGATACATTGGATGAGTTATCTGTTTGTTGCATAGCTTGACTATCATCCTTTTTGAGAGAGGTTAGTTGTTTTGCACAGGCTAGCCCTAAACATGAAAATAATATAGACAAAGTAAGTTCAGGTGAGCATATGCCTGCAATCAAGGTACAACCAATTTCAACACGAATGGCGTAGAAACTCGCTAATAAAAAGACATCTAAAATAATATTATTTTTACCCAACAAGCTGAAACATAGTGCTGCAATAAAATAAGTGATTAAAAAAGATTTGGTTTCATTCGGTAAAAAACTCATTAAACATAAATTAATCACCAATATTAACGAGGCTATTTGTAATGCTTGAGGGATATCTATTAAGCCAGTTACAAAAGGTTTTTTTTGGCCTTGATTTAGATTAATGGCATCATCACATATATACCCGACAGACGCAAAAAGACACAAGCAAATCGTTGCTAGCAAAGCTAGCAGAAAAAGAGATGAATCAAGCGCCTTATATTGAAATAACATGGGAAGCCAAATCAGTAGATTTTTTGGCCAATGATCGATACGTAATAGTTTTGCCCAATCTTTTAATGTTGCTTGGGGGCGGTTGAAGATATATTTAAAAGTGCCTTTAAAAGGTGGTTTCTTATTTTTACAAACAATGCCACTTTCTGATGCTTCGGCCCAAACAACGAGGTCTTTTTTGTGATCCCCAATATATATAAATGATGAGAAATGATTTTTTAAACAGGATGCTTTTTTTTCACCAATTAGGTTGTTTTGTTTATCACTTGCGAGTACCCCATCAAAAATGGGTAAATGTAATGCAATACGATTTGCAATAAACTGGTTTGCACCCGTCACCAGCCATATGGCATGACCTTGTTCTTTTTTTTGCACTAACCATGAGACTAAATTTTGGTTATAGGGCAGATTTTCAATATCTAAATTACCATGACATGTGATAAAGTGTTTTGCTTCTGCAGAGCCATTGAAAAAGAAAATATAAATTACATACAAAGCAAGCATGGGGCTTTTCTTTAGAACTTTCAGCCATAACAGAAACATTGAATCTGAAAATATCAATGTATTATCTAAATCAACACATATTGGTTTCATAATTATCAGTTTATATGAGGTTTTTTTTTCAAACAAGAAAATTCATCCTGTATTAATTGAGACTCACTGGTTATGATGGTAATAAATATATAATTATACTGATGGTTTTTTCTTCAAACACATACACATTTTATTGCTTATTGGTATCACAATCTCCTTGGTTAGGTGTCAGGCGATTAGAAGATTTGAGATTGTTACGTTACAGTCCACTTAGATCATCAGCCATCTCTTCACAAAAAGTCAGCAGTGAAGCGCAATTACATGAAAATGAATATATTAGAGACTTAAGTGCACTTCCAGTCTTTAAGACGGAGGCTAAACGAAAAAGGCGACCGTCTTTTATTATGGAATAATTTAAATGATTTCAAATAAACCTGCTGCACCCATTCCGCCACCGATACACATTGAGACAACAGCATATTTTGCACCTCGACGCTTGCCCTCAATTAAGATATGACCTGATAATCTAGACCCAGTCATACCATATGGGTGTCCAATGGCAATACTGCCTCCGTTTACATTGAGTTTTTTGGGATCAATATTGAGTTTCTTTTGGCAGTAAATCACCTGGACAGCAAAAGCCTCATTGATCTCCCATAAGTCGATATCATCAACGCTTAGCCCATGTTGCTTTAAAAGTTTTGGAATAGCAAAGACAGGTCCGATACCCATTTCGTCTGGTTCACAACCCGCAACAGCTAAACCTTTAAATATACCAAGTGGATTTAAGTTGTTTTTTTCTGAAAAAGTACTTGAAGTTAACAGACATACCGATGCACCGTCACTCATTTGACAGGCATTACCTGCGGTGATGAAGTTTTTTTCTCCTCTAACAGGAGTGAGGCTGCTTAGAGCCTCAATGGTTGTTTCAGGTCGGTTGCATTCATCTTTATCAAGGGTCACTTCAAGCATTTTAATGTTATTTGTTTCATCGTCTTTTACACCCATTTTGGTCGTAAACGGAATAATCTCATCATCAAATGCACCATTCTTTTGTGCTAGGGCAGTTCGTTTTTGACTTTCTAGTGCATAATCATCTTGCTCTTGTCTTGTAATATGATAGCGTTTAGCCACAATATCAGCTGTGTCTATCATCGGCATCCATAGTCCTGGATAAGTGCTGGCTAATGGTGGATAAATGAAGTGATTTTGATTGAGTTGATACTGTACTAATGATAACGATTCAACACCCCCACCCATGGCAATATCTATGCCATCGACCATGATTCTAGATGCTGCTGTTGCAATGGCCTGTAAGCCAGAGGCACAATATCTATTAACTGTCATTCCTGGAACGGTTACTGGACATTTTGCAGCAATTGCTGCATTTCTAGCAATGTTATGTCCTGTAGCACCTTCAGGTAATCCACAGCCAAGTATCACATCCTCAATTTTTTCACAGGGGATGTTTGCTCTTTGGATAGCCGCTTCAATACACGCAGCACTCATCGGAATACCATGAGTTGCATTAAATGCTCCTTTAAAACTTTTAGCTAATCCCGTCCTTGCAGTGGATACTATGACAGCTTCTTTCATAATGACGCTCCTTGTTTACAAATCATTTGTTGCAATTATAGACCATGAATTCAGCGAGGCGACAAATTTATGTCTATAATATGACTAAGTGAATGAAAAGGAATACATCATGGCTAACAATCAAACAAATTTAATCATTAAAGAAAACATAGCAGTGATTGAAATGTGTCGGCCACCAGTTAATGCACTTGGTGAGCAATTAAGAAATGAAATTAAAGCCCATATCGATTTATGTGAAAAAAATCCAAATATTAAGGCAATTGTTCTTGCCTCAGGTGAAGCAATATTCTCAGGGGGTGCTGATATCAGTGAATTTAAAACTGGTTTCAAAGGTGAATCCTTAGCCAGCATACAGGCATCATTAGAGCAATCTAAAAAAATCACAGTTGCATTAATAAATAAACAAGCGTTGGGTGGTGCAGCTGAAATTGCTGTTTCATGTCACTACAGAGTTTGCGATGAACAAGCAAAAATTGGTTTTCCCGAAGTGACACTTGGCTTAATCCCTGGTGCAGGGGGAACGCAACGATTACCGAGATTGGTGTCCTTTGAAGCATCTTTAGAAATGATGTTAACGGGTAAGCCAGTTTCTGCTAAGAAAGCTTTACAGATTGGTTTAGTTGACCATATTGTTGATAGCCAATCACTTAGAGAGGGTGGGTTGAGCTATGTTCAATCATTGATTGATGATAAAGCACCGTTGCGACCAACATGTGATAATCCAGTGAAATTAGATGGAGAAGATAGCAAGAATTGGTTTGATTTAGCAACACCTTGGATAAAGCATACAGCAAAAAGAGTTGGGCCAACTGCGCCCCAAGCATGTTTTGAGTCATTGGAAAATGCGCTTAATACATCTTTTGAAATAGGCTTAAAAGAAGAGCAAGCACTTTTCTTTAAGGTTGTGCTTAGTCACGAATCACAAGCATTGCAATATGCTTTTTTTGCACAAAGAAATGCAACTAAGCAAGTAGAAACCATAGATAAGAAAAGTTTGAGATTGCCAACAAAAGTTGGCGTTGTTGGTGCTGGACTGATGGGTGGTGGTATCGCTATGGTAATGGCAAATGCAGGGGTGGATGTTCTGATCACCGATATGAGTCAACCAAATCTTGATAAAGGCCTTGAAAAAATAAAAGAAAACTACTTAATGTCTGTAAAACATGGCAAATTAAGTCAAGCAGAAATGGATGCTTGTCTCGAGCGCATCAAAGGGTCAATTGATATGTCTAACTTAAAGGCTTGCGACTTAGTCATCGAGGCAGTATTTGAAGACATGGCCCTAAAAAAACAAGTTTTTTCTAGTCTGAATGAAATATGCCCAAAAGATACTATTCTGGCCACAAATACTTCAGCTTTAAATGTAAATGAAATTGCTAGCACAGTTTTTAATCCGGAGAGAGTGTTAGGCCTACATTTTTTCTCACCGGCTCAAGTTACCAAATTACTTGAAGTTGTACGTGCTGAAAAAACATCAGATATTGTTTTAGAAAAAATGTTATTATTTGCAAAAAAAATTAAAAAAACGCCAGTTGTTGTTGGTGTTTGCCCAGGATTTGTTGGTAACAGATTAATGTTTAAATATCTAAAACAGGCAAATGATATGATTATGTCAGGGACATCACCTGCCAAAGTTGATCAAGTGATAAAATCTTTTGGTTTCCCAATGGGGCCTTTTTTGATGTGCGACATGGTTGGACTTGACCTTGGATGGACAATGCATGATAAACCAAAAGAGCCTAGAGACATCCTTTGTCATGAAGGTCGTCTTGGGCAAAAAGTAAAAGCTGGATTTTATGATTATCCAGAAGGCATACGTAAGCCTGTTCCAAGTCCTGAGGTTGATGCAATGATGAAATCCTTTGCGCATTCTCTAGGGGTTTCCCAAGAAAAGTTAACTGATCAGGAAATTCTTGAGAGATGTCTATTTTCTCTTATCAATGAGGGTTTTAAAGTGCTTGAGGAAGGGGTTGTTTCAAGGCCGAGTGATATTGATGTGATTTACTTGTTCGGTTATGGGTTTCCGCCTTTTAAAGGTGGCCCAATGTATTTTGCAGAGCAATTTGGACTTCATAAAGTGCTAGAAACCATTGAAGCTTTCCATGTACGCTATGGTGATTTTTGGCTACCAGCACCTTTGCTTAAGAGAATGGTTCAAGAAAATAAAAAACTAAAAGACTGGTCAATAGAAGATAAGATGATGAAGAATGTCTGAAACACTTCCCTTAATATTTCTAAATATCCACGTACTTACAGGTTATATCTGTCTAATTGTTGGGGTATGTATCATGTTTTTAAAAAAAGGCAATGCGCTCCATAAAACACTGGGGCGTTTTTATGTTGTTTCCGGATTAATACTCGTTTTTACTGCATTTGCTGCTATTGCTGACCTTGCTTTAAATAAAGAATATATTGATTTCAATGATGATTTCGTTAATGTGTATTCGTTCCAAAAGTCCTCATATGCATTAACCCATTTTATATACTTTAGTGAAGAGTATTTTGCGTTGATAGTTATTAATGTATTTACACTATATTTAATCACAACTGGTTGGTTTATATTGCAAATAAATCGCGCAAATGACTTAGCAAAAAAAATCATTCAAGGACTATCGTTTGTCACAATTACATTTTTGATTTTTGCAGTCATAATGCTTTATATCTCTTTAACACATGACGTTACAGCGGTGGATAAAAAAGCGAATGTGAATTTGATTTTAACCTCATTATTATTTTTATTGCCATTCTGTTATCACCCTTTGCTAGATGCATATCGATTGGGTCTTAAGCGTAAAATGCTTAACCGTCAGGACAGCATCATATCACATTTTTCTAGAATGAATTTAGCTTTTGGGGCTATTTTATCAGCTTTTTTGTTAAGGTGGACAGATAATCAGATTTCTTTTTTTCATTGGATTCCCATCGTGTTAGTTTTAGCCATCATGTTATTTTTTAGGCTTCGATTTCCCCTCTGGAAAAAGTTAAAATAATCTCATTTTAAATCTCTTGAACTTTATTTATGGTTATGCTACTTTTTGAAAGCTGGCTAATATTGATAAATTTAAATAAAAAATTTTAATTTCGTATAAGCTTTCATCATGTTTAAATTTTAATTAAAATCAGGAATTTTATGCTTACAAACACTAATCAACAAAAGGTAGTCGAAAAAATTTATAATATATTTAAAGTATCTGTTGAGTTTAATGCTGCCAACAACATTGTTTTAACACAAGATATATTGTTAAAATCAAACTTTGCAGCTGATCGATACAAAGAAAAAAATATACAAATTCTCAAACATGAATCCATTTTTTTGCTTATTTTATTAAAAAGGCCAAGTGCTTTTCAAGCAATACACATGCTAAATCCTACAGATTTATTTTATTCTGAGCGATTTTTAGATGTCTTATTTATGCTTAATACTGAATGCAAGAAATCAGTTTTGTTGTATTTAATGTCCATAGATGTAGATAGTTTGAGTCATGCAGTTGAAAATTATCAATCATTTGAATCACTCGATGATGCAGATAAAAAGCTATATAAAAAATGTATGAAGTTTAGTCAGGCTCAAACCAATCTGTTAAAGAGTAATCCAGATAGTCCTGTTTCAGTTCCAGCTTCGCCACAAGCCCAAAAAAATAGGTGTAAAACGGAAGAGGATTGGAAAAAAATTCAAATGGCAAGTGATGCCTTGAAAAACTCTTTAGAAAGTATTGAAAAAAGTAAGGCGCCTGAACGTTTCAATGATGATCTTGTCGTTAAAATGCCTCCGACAAACATCGGGAACGAAAGTTTGTTCAATAAAAATAATAATTATATCAAAAGTTTCGGTGGCGTAGTTGTATTTGGAATTGGCGCAGTGTTAGTTTTTTATGCAGCTAAGGTTCAAGCAAAAGATGAAGATTTTCAGCCTAATGCTAATTTAATTTTGAAATTTTTTGATATATTCAAAAACTATACTTTTGCAAAGCAAGAGAATGATCAAAAACTCCCAATTTCTGCCTGGGATATGATATAGATATGTTCATAGGTCAATAATTAAATAAACATTTAATATGCTCGATCAGTTTTAACGACTTTGATTTTTGAAATAGAATATAGTAGTTGCGTATTTAAGGTTTTGATGTAGTATATAATTATCTGTAAATAAATGTAGTATTGATGAAAGTAATTGATAATAGGGCTTGCAACTCAGTGAATTTAACTGTTATTGGCACTGGTTATGTAAGTTTTGTTTTCGATAATATTAAACATAAAAATTGTACAAAAGAGTGGGAAGTAACCAAAAATGTCTGATATGGTTACCACATTTTATTTAAATATGCATGCTGTGACCGGGTATATATGTCTCATTTCTACAACATGTCTTTTATTCTTAAAAAAAGGCGATGCTCGCCACAAAATGTTAGGTCAAATATTTAGTGTTTTTGGATTAATATTGGTTGCTACTGCATTTATGATATTGATTGACCTAGCGTTTCATAATGAATTTTTAGATTTTAGTCGGGACTCTAGTGCGAATATATTTACTATTAAGTCAACATCATATGCTTTACATCATGTAACATACTTCATAGATGAGTATTTTGCTTTAATAGTACTTAATATTTTAACATTATACCTTATTGTGACGGGTGTATTAATCTTGCGTTTAAATAGACAAAGTAGCTATGCGAAAGTAGTCATTCGTCATATGTCCTTTATAACTGTTTTATTTTTAATTATTTCAGTTGGGATATTGTATTATGTATGGTCTCATAACGTGGCGCTTAGTACGAAAGCAGGTAATATAAGTTTTATTTTAGCACCGCTAGCATTTTTAATGCCCTATTGTGCTTATCCTTTCGTAGATGCGTATTCTATTATTAAACCTAACGCTTCAGATCGTAGAATGCAAATTGCATCGCACTTTTCAAGAATGCTCTTAGCTTTTGGTGGTGTTATATCTGCTTTTCTTTTTAGATTTACAAACAACATAAATATTGTTTGCTGGACTCCGATACTATTGGTATTAATCCTCATTATTTTTTATCGAGCAAAACTTACAAAAAATATTTAAAAAGACGCAATTGTATTTATCTTGAGCTTTTGTTATGTCAATGATAACTTTCAATGTGTTGATAATGTTTTGCTTTAAAGACCAAAAGCTTGTTTTAGATAGAGATTATAATTTTCAATACGATCATATTTCTTTTTGAGTTAAAAAAAAGAGAAGTAGTAATGATCAAAAAAGCTATGATGTCATTATACTTTTCTCTGCAGAAATATATGGTATACTTTGCAAAGTTATGAGTGAATCATTAGATAAAATAAGTGCTAGTCTAAATTTGACGGTAATAGGCACCGGTTATGTAGGTTTGGTCTCCGGAGTTTGTTTAGCTGAATGCGGCCATCATGTATGCTGTGTTGACATCGATTTAGAAAAAATTAAATCACTTCAAGCAGGTTTTGTGCCTATTTATGAGCCTGGTCTAGAGGTGCTATTAAAGAAAAATATTGAAAATAAAAACATTTCTTTTACAACTGATTTAAATGATGGTATCACGAAGGCCGATATCATTATGATTGCGGTAGGCACGCCATCTAATCCAGAGACATTGGCACCAGACCTAAAGTATGTGGATGCCGTTGCTTCCTCTATTGCGCCATTATTAAAAGATGGGCAAGTCGTTATTGTGAAATCAACGTCACCCATTGGCACAGCAGCAAGGCTAAAACAATTGATTCAATCTCAATGTCATGCGAATTTTTCTATGGTAACTAATCCTGAGTTTTTGCGTGAAGGCTCTGCCATGGATGATTTTATGCATCCCGATCGCATCGTTGTTGGTGTCGAAGATGAAATAGGCAAACATAAGTTAGCTCAACTATACTCGCCATTTAAAGACAGTTGTGAATTAATGGTGACTGATTTAGCATCTGCAGAAATGATCAAGTATGCGGCTAATGCGTTTTTAGCAACAAAAATTACATTTATTAATGAGGTTGCGAATTTATGTGAAAAAGTTGGTGCTGATGTTAGCCAGGTATCCAAGGGTATTGGTTTAGATGCTCGTATTGGCAGTCAGTTTTTGGAAGCAGGCCCTGGTTTTGGGGGGTCTTGTTTCCCAAAAGATTCTTTGGCTATGGCTTATGTTGGGCAGCAGCATGGTGCCAGCCAGCAGATTGTAGAAACAGTTATTAAGGTCAATAATAATCGCCTTAATACCTTGCATGAAAAAATGATTCAGTTATTTAACGGCGATGTTAAAAATAAAACCATCGCTTTTTGGGGCGTGACATTTAAGCCTCTGACTGACGATATGCGTGATTCACCAGCCCTCAATATCATTCCGCAATTAGAGGCTTTGGGTGCTAAGTGTGTTGTTTATGATCCACAGGGTGAAAAACAAGGTCATAGTATGTTACCAAAGGTAACTTGGTGTAAAAACGCTTATGAGGTTGTTGAAAATGCCGATGCTTTGTGTGTTTTGACTCATTGGCCTGAATTCTTTGATGTTGATTTGCACCAAGTATCAGACTCTATGGGCCAGGCAAACCTGGTTGATTTTCGGAATATGTTTAATTTAGATGTTGCTCAATCTTCGGGCTTTATTTCCTATACCCCCATTGGTAAGCCAGACTGGTTAAAAGATGAAAAATCGGTTTTAGTATCATGAGTGATAAACTTATCTCTCAGTTGTCTGGTGATCATTTTACTTTTTCAGAATTATCTTTATTATTATCTCGTCGTTATGAATGTAAAATAAACCTTCCGCTTGTACATCAAAGACTAAATGAGTTATGGCAAGGGAAAAAAGTAAATTTCACTGAAAATAAGCGAGCCATGTTCATTGCACAAAGACAATATAAGCAAAATCCTCTGGGTTTTGAGGATGCGGTTGGTTTCTTAGAAACTCAAGATGAGACAATGTTGCGTCTTGTAGAATCGTATAAGGGCATTAAACATATTATTTGTGTGGGTGTAGGTGGTTCATCATGGGGTGTTCAATGTCTCCATAATGCGCTCAAAACAACGCTAACAAGAGTATCAGATCTAACTTTTGTTGATCATTGTGATATGGGCAGATTGAAAAGTGATATAAGTTCCTTAAGCCCTGAAACAACATTAGTCGTTTACATTTCAAAATCAGGCTCAACCCACGAGGTGAACTGGGCATTTAATGCAATTGGTCAAATATGGCATAGTTATAAGCGTGTCTTAATCACTGCGAACAAGGAATCACAAGTTGACTTTGAGGTTTCTGATGCCGAGACTCTCTTAATACACGATGAAATCAATGGTCGAATGTCTATTTGGTCGCCCGTCATCTTCCCAATTCTATTGGCTTATGGCAAGGGTGTTTTGGACGACTTTCGTGCTGGGGCAGTTGAAATGGATTTTGCCATGCAAAGCACAAGCAATGTCTATGAGACTGTGCCAGGTCGCTTGGCCAATGCGTGGATGATTGAGCAAGCTCAATTTGCACAACCAACAATGTGGATGCTTACTTATGCCAGTTTGCTCGACGGTTTTGGACCCTATGTACAGCAGTTGATGATGGAGAGTCTCGGGAAGCCTTTTAATAAAAAAAATGAAAAGTTGTCTAAGCCATCAGGACCCATCATTATGCCAATGACAGGTCATCAAGCACAGCATGCAGCGATGCAGTATTTACATCAAAGTGACGAGCCTTTTATGGTGCATGCGGTGACATTGGATAGTCAGAAAAATGTTGCTAGTAATAGGCATTTATGTGCTCAATATAAAGCCATGACAGATAAAGCTGATGTTTTAGAGCAAGATGACGAGAGTCAATTTAGTAACCATAAATCGTTCCATAATCCCAATAAAGCGGTATCAATTTTGTCTATAGGTGATGTGAATCCAAGGAGCATTGGTATGCTTGTGGCGATGTATGAGTATGTGACATTAATTATGGGTTTCCATGCTGATATAAATCCATTTGATCAATTTGGTGTTGAGCGTCCAAAAGCAATTATGAGGCTGGAGGTATGCGTATGAGTGTGGTGATTGTGATCCCTGCTAGATATGCTTCTTCTCGTTTTCCTGGTAAACCTTTACAACCATTAACGGGTCTATCTGGTATTTCTAAACCATTGATCCAGCATGCTTGGGAAGCCGCAAAACGTGTTTCGGATATTGATGCAGTTTATGTTGCCACTGATGATGAAAGAATTGAAGCAGTTGCACATGATTTTGGTGCAGATGTGATTATGACTGATGTAGATTGTCGCAATGGTACTGAGCGATGTGCGCAGGCTGTCATCAATCACGGGATTGATGCAGGCATCATTGTAAATTTTCAGGGTGATGCGCCTCTAACACCGCCTTGGTTTGTTAAGAACTTGGTTGATGCCATGCAATCAGATAGCGCTATTAAAATGGTAACACCTGTATTAGAAATGGATTTAAAGACTCTCAAACAGTTTAAAAAAGATCGTAGCCAAGGGCGTGTTGGTGGCACAACAGCAATTTTTAATCATAATAATGATGCTTTATATTTTTCTAAAGAGGTTGTTCCGTACTGTGATGAAAGTTTATTAATTGAGGATAAGCTACCAAGTTTTTACCATCATGTAGGGGTTTATGCTTATCGAGCATCAGCCTTAAAAGAGTATATTTCTTGGCCTGAAAGTGAGCTGGAGCGGCTAGAAGGCTTGGAGCAACTGAGATTTTTAGCCAACGGGTGCCCGATTAAATGTATCAAGGTTAATGCACAGGGGCGAAAATTTTGGGAGCTCAATAATCCAACTGATGTTGCTTTGGTTGAACCTTGTCTTGATTAGCGACAAAGTACCTTAAGGAAAGGTGCTAAATATATGAAGATGCTCGTTACGGGTTCAGCTGGTTTCATTGGTTCAGCGGTTGCAAAAGCATTATTAGATCAAGGGCATGTTATTTTTGTTGCTATCTTTGTTGTCAAAAATACCGTATGATCGTATTGCCTTATGATTACTATAGATGTATATTAATTATGGGAGTTTGCTTCTGCGGTAGCTGTTAAAAAAGACTGTTTTTAAGCATTAAATTTATAAAATATTACTAACTTAACCAGGAATATTTTTTTTCAAATAGGCTTTTAATATTTCAAAAAATATATGTTTTCAGTAAAGTTGATTAATGATACTAAATTCAAAGCACACAGTGAAAAAACACTGCTTGAATCTGCTTTGTTGGATCAGAAAGTTTTAACTCATAGTTGTCGTACAGGACGATGTGGAGTTTGTATTGCTCCTCTACTATCTGGACAAACCAAAGTAATTAAGTATGAACAATCTATTAGTAAAGAAGCGCTTGATGCAGGTTACATCTTAACATGTTGTCGAGAAGCATGTTCGGATATAGTTCTTGGTGTAGAAGATGTCAGTATACTAAATCAATACCCAACTAAAACATTGCCTTGTCGCATTGATGCTTTAAAATCAATGAGCACAAATGTTCTCCAGGTAACACTAAGATTGCCCCCAGCTATGCCGCTGAAATACTTGCCTGGCCAATACATTGATGTGATTGGACCAGATGGATTGCGTAGGAGTTACTCAATCGCAAATGTACCGAATGAAAAAAATAAAATTAAGCTGGATATACGCTTTGTTGAAAAGGGGTTATTCAGTAATTACTGGTTTAATGATGCTAATATAAATGATTTATTACGTTTAGAGGGGCCTAAAGGAACTTTTTTTCATCGTGAATCAGCAAAACCAAATCTTGTGTTTTTAGCTACGGGTACAGGTATTGCCCCCATAAGAGCAATGTTGCCACAGTTTCAACACACCCAATTAAAATATAATATTACGGTATACTGGGGTGGTCGAGGTAAGATAGATTTGTATGATGACATACTTAGTCAAAATGAGAATATTAATTATGTCCCTGTTTTATCAAGGCCTGGATCTGATTGGTCTGGTGAGCAAGGATATGTACAAGATGTGGCAATCAATAAGCACGATTGGGAAAATACAACCGTATATGCTTGTGGTTCACCACAAATGATAGCGTCTGCAAAAAGTAGGCTAATTGAGCATGGTCTTGATGAGCATCACTTTTTCTCAGATGCTTTTGTCAGTTCTGATACAATGGAGACAATATCATGAAAGTAGTTTTATTTGCAGGAGGGCTCGGTACGCGGCTCAGCGAGGAAACTAGTTTAAAGCCTAAACCAATGGTTGAGATTGGAGGCAAGCCTATTCTGTGGCATATTATGAAACTTTATTCACATCATGGTGTGGATGAGTTCATTATCTGTTGTGGTTACAAAGGCTATTTAATAAAAGAGTATTTTGCTAACTATTTTCTACATATGTCGGATGTTACTTTTGACATGCAAGCCAATGGCATGACGATTCATGAGCGACGAGCAGAGCCATGGCGAGTGACTTTGGTTAATACAGGTGAACAAACCATGACCGGTGGTAGACTAAAGAGAATACATGAGTATATTAAAGATGATGATGCTTTTTGCTTGACGTATGGTGATGGTCTGAGTAATGTAAATATTTCTGAGACAATTCAGTTTCATAAAAAACATAAGAAAATGGCAACTCTAACTGCAGTTTACCCGCCTGGCCGCTTTGGTGCTCTCGACATCAGCCAAGATCAAGTATTAAACTTTCAAGAAAAACCAAAAGGCGATGGTGCATTAATTAACGGTGGTTTCTTTGTATTAAGTCCAAAAGTGATTGATCGTATTGAAGATGATCAAACTATTTGGGAGCAATTTCCGCTTACTAGTCTTGCTCAAGACCGTGAATTAATGGCTTATAAGCACACAGGATTTTGGCATCCGATGGATACACTAAGAGATAAGCAATATTTAAATGAGCTTTGGGATAATAAGCAAGCGCCTTGGTGTATTTGGTCAAAAGATAGCGTTGCTGAGAGGGTATAGACTTGGTGGTTAGTGAGCAATTTTGGCGCAATAAAAAAGTATTTTTAACTGGTCATACTGGATTTAAAGGTAGTTGGTTAACCGTGTGGCTTAATAGCTTGGGAGCAAATGTAAAAGGCTACTCGTTAGCACCTGATACGTCACCCTCTATGTTCAAGCATTTAGCTTTGGATGCATATATGGATTCAGAAATTGGAAATATTTGCGAACTTGATCAGTTAAAAAAAAGTATGTGCATATTTGATCCAGATATCATTATTCATATGGCAGCACAGCCTTTAGTCAGAGTGTCATATGAAGATCCTGTTACAACTTATACAACCAATGTGTTGGGAGTTGTGAATGTGTTGGAAGCAGCTAGGTCTTGTAAGCATGTAAAAGCCTTAGTGAATGTTACATCAGATAAATGTTATGAAAATCAAGAGCAGTCCTGGGGTTACAGAGAAGGTGACCCTATGGGTGGTTTTGACCCTTATAGTAGTAGTAAAGGTTGTGCAGAATTAGTTACACAATCGTATAGAAGATCTTTTTTTCATACTAATCAACCTGTCGCTGTTGCATCAGCTAGAGCAGGTAATGTGATTGGTGGTGGTGATTGGGCTCAAGATCGTCTAATCCCTGATATATTAAGGTCATTATGTAGTCAAAAAAAAGTCAATATACGTCATCCAGAAGCTATTCGTCCATGGCAGCATGTACTTGAGCCATTAAGTGGGTACCTTACTTTGGCTCAAAATTTATATGAATCAGGGCACCCTTATGCTCAAGGTTGGAATTTTGGCCCACAAGACCAGGATGCTAAAACAGTAGCTTGGATTGCAAACTTTATGGCGGCTTATTGGGGAGAAGATTCAAGCTGGCAAATAGAAGGTGGGCCAAAATTACATGAAGCACACCGACTTAAGTTAGATATCACGAAAGCAGTTGAGCATCTTAGTTGGATGCCTTGCTGGACAATAAATCAAGCATTAGAAGCTGTATGTGAATGGCATCAAGCCTGGATTGAAAAAGAGGACATGTTAGCATTTACCACAAAACAAATTAAAGCATATGAAGCAGCAAGACAGATAAAGCAAGAAGAGGATATTTATGAGCACTGATACCATAGAAAAAAAAGTTGGTTATGAAACACCAGCAGAGTTACGATTACATATCAACAATTTAGTTGCTGAATATGCAAAAATGACACTTAATAAGCAAGCATTTGTGCCAAACGAAACGGTTATACCGCCATCTGGAAAGCTTATAGGTGCTAGAGAACTTCAATTAATGGTGCAAGCATCCTTAGATGGTTGGCTTACAGCAGGTCGATTCAATGATACCTTTGAGGAAAAGCTGGCGAAATTTATTGGCGTAAAACATCTAATCACTGTGAATTCTGGATCTTCATCGAATCTGGTTGCGTTCAGTACATTAACATCCCCCAAGCTTGGTGATCGTGCAATTAAAAAGGGTGATGAGGTGATAGGGGTAGCTGCAGGCTTTCCAACTACGGTAAACCCAATTGTTCAATTTGGTGCGGTACCGGTTTTTGTTGATGTTGATATGAAAACACATAATATTGACGCAGACTTGATTGAAGCTGCAATTACACCCAAAACAAAAGCCATTATGTTGGCGCATACGTTGGGTAATCCATTTAATTTAGCAAAGGTGAAAGCATTATGTGAAAAGCATAACCTATGGTTGGTTGAGGATTGTTGTGATGCTTTGGGAGCTACTTTTGATGGTAAAATGGTTGGAACTTGGGGGGATATTGCGACAATGAGTTTTTACCCAGCACATCATATGACTATGGGTGAAGGGGGTGCTGTGTTTACGAACCATGATAAGCTTAAAGTCATTGCCGAGTCGTTTAGAGATTGGGGTAGAGATTGTTACTGTAAGCCTGGATGTGATGATACTTGTGGGATGCGTTTTGGGCAACAGTTTGGCACGTTGCCTCAAGGATATGATCATAAATATGTTTATGCACATTTAGGGTATAATCTTAAAATTACAGATATGCAAGCCGCATGCGGCTTAGCGCAATTAGAGCGTCTTGAAACATTTATCCAGCAGCGCAAAGACAATTTTAACTATTTAAAATCAAAGCTTAGCACGTTGAAGGATTATCTAGAGGTAGCTGAACCAACAGAAAATAGCGAGCCTTCATGGTTTGGGTTTCCAGTGACGCTTAAGGAGTCTGCCGGTGTTTCTAGAGTTGATTTGCTCAAATATTTAGATCAAAATAAGATTGGTACGAGATTACTATTTGCAGGTAATTTAATTAGGCAGCCGTATTTTAAAGATGTAAATTATCGGGTTGTAGGTAGTTTAGAAAATACAGACCGAACAATGAATCAAACTTTTTGGTTAGGTGTACAACCAGCCCTTGGAAAGGCGCATTTTGATTATGTGGCAGAGAAGTTGGAAGCATTTTTTGGGGTGGGATTTTAGGCTCTTATGCATAAAGGAAAGATTCTTTTTACAGGTGCAAATGGATTTATTGGCAGGCACTTAGTTCCTTTATTAGAGAGAGATGGATGGATCGTATTAAAGCCGAGGTCTCACGATATTAGCTTAGATATAGAGTCTGATGTTAATAACCTTTTTCAAGAAAATGAATTTTTTGATGCAATTATTCATGCGGCAATTATTGGCGGAAAAAGAAATAGCCAAGATGCATATTCTACTTTTTATTTGAATATGAGGATGTTTGAAAACTTGTTCAAACATATAGATAAATGTGGAATATTTATTAACTTTGATAGTGGGGCATCTTTTTCTAGACCCGCACCTTTAACATTACCTGGTGCTGATGATTTGGGTAAAAGTATTCCAGATGATATATATGGGTTTTCAAAATATTGTATTGCGAAGAAGATCCTAATGCACCAAAAAGGTTTTAATCTAAGAATTTGGGGTTGTTTTGGCTCCTTGGAGGAACCTCAAAGATTTTTTGCAAGTAATGTAAAAAATTATATCTGCAAAAAAAAGATGACCATAAATAAAGATAGGCTTATGGACTTTATTTATATTGAGGATTTATATTTAATTTTAAAATATGTTTTATTGAAGAATGAAGAACTTTGTGAAAGAGATATAAATTGTGTCTATAAAGAAAAGTATTTTTTAACTCAAATAGCAGATATTATCAATAATCTTGATGGGTATAGAGTAGATACAAAAATATTAGATAATTCTATCGATCATCCATATTGCGGGAAGCATAATAATATTCCAATTGATTTAATAGGATTGAAAAAGGGTATTAGAATTTGCTGGGAACAGTGGAAAGAAGTATAAGATATGCAGTTAAGGTTTGTGTAAATGAAAAAATTGAGAGTTGTAGATTATATAATTGATAAAGTATATTTAGCAGGTGCAAAGCATGCATTCACTGTAACAGGTGGGGGGGCGATGTTTCTGAATGATGCGATTGCTGCTCATGAAAAAATGGCCCATGTTTGTAGTCATCATGAACAAGCTTCATCGATGGCTGCATTCGCATACGCAAAATACACTGGTGCACCAGCACTGGTTTGTCCAACCACAGGTTGCGGATCTACTAATGTTATCACGGGTCTCTTGAGTGCTTGGCAGGATAGTGTTCCTGTGGTTTTTATATCAGGCAATGTTAATCTCCATCAAATATCTCCTGCCGGTGTTCGTAACCTTGGCGTTCAGGAGGCTAACATTATTGAGATTGTGAAGCCTATTACAAAATATGCTAAACTTATCGAAAGTGTTAATGAAGTTGAAGATGTTGTCGAAGAAGCATTAAGGCTTGCTGTCACTGGTAGGCCTGGTCCCGTTTGGATCGACGTTCCTATGAATATTCAGGGAAAAGAAATGCCTGCAGCATCATTATCTTTAATAGAAATATTAAAAAAATCACAGAGGCCTCTAATTCTTGCTGGTGGTGGAATTTGTTGCTCCCAAGTAAGTAGAGAAGCATTTAAAAATTATATAAGTAAAGTGAAAATACCTGTTGTAACAACTTTTAATGCGATTGATTTGATTGAATCTAATAATCCGTACTTTGTTGGAAGAGTTGGAATTAAAGGTACGAGAGCAGGCAATTTTGCAATGCAAAACTCTGATCTTTTGTTAGTTTTAGGTTCACGGCTAGCAGTGCCTGTAACTGGATATGATTACAAGACATTTGCTAGAGGTGCTAAAATTATTGTAATTGATATTGATAAAGTGGAGCATGCTAAGAATACTATTAAAATTGACAAATTTATCCATTCTGATGCAAAAAGTTTTATTAATTATCATAAGAAATTGGTTGATGATTTAGGTGGTGTGAATGTTTCGGATTGGCATGATAAATGTTTACGATGGAAAAAGTTATGGCCAATTATATCTTCTACTAAATCTAATAAAGATGGTATAGATTTATATGACTTCGTTGGGAAATTAAATGCTTATAAACCTGATGAAAGTGTTGTGATTGCAGATGCTGGGTCAGCATATTATGTTTGTGCTCAAGCAACGGAAATAAAGAAAAATAATCGTTATATTACCTCAAGTGCTCAAGCAGAAATGGGGTTTACTGTTCCTGCCTGTGTCGGTGCAGCATTTGCTGGTTCATCTTGTGTAATAGGTGTTACAGGTGATGGTTCCATGCAGACAAATATTCAAGAGCTTCAAACTATCTCTCATCATAATCTCCCAATTAAATTGTTCGTTTGGAATAATAACGGGTATCTCTCAATTAGAACTACGCAAAAGAAATTCTTTGAAGGTAGAGAAATTGGCACTGATCAAGAAAGTGGTATTTCTTTTCCAAGCCTTGAGAAGATAGCAAAGGCTTACAATATCAATTATGTAAACATTGCTGATTATGAGGCCTTAACACCATCTATGAGTGATATTTTCAAAGATGATAGACCAATGTTGATTGAAGTAATATGTAAAAAGTGGCAAGAAATTATTCCTACGGTGCAAAGCAAAAAAAACAAGGATGGTACACTTGTTTCGGCACCTTTAGAGGACATGTACCCCTTCTTGTCTCACAAAGAATTAGCTGATAACATGATTATAGATATATTAAATAGTGAGGTTGATTAATATGCCAGCAGACAGTAAAACTAAAACCACCATCTTAAAGTTGCAGAAACACAAAAAAAACAACATTAAATCAGTAGGCATCACTGCTTATGATTATCCTCAAGCCCGCTTGGCTGATAATGCAGGTGTAGATTGGGTTTTAGTTGGTGACTCATTAGGGATGACAACTCTAGGTTATGAAACAACCATCCCTGTCACAATGGATGACATGCTAAGTGCATCAAAATCAGTATCAAGAGGTGTAAAGAATGCGTTTAAAGTAGGTGACATGCCATATATGTCTTATCAGGTATCAAATGAGGAAGCAGTATTCAATGCTGGAGAATTTATTAAAGCTGGTATGGATGCTGTGAAAGTCGAAGGATGTATGGTTGATAGAATTAAGGCTATTTGTGATGCGGGTATCATGGTTATGAGTCATCTTGGGTTAACACCTCATACTAGAGCTAAGCTAGGTGGTTACAAAGTACAGGGTAAAACAGCAGATCAAGCAAAAGTAATTTTAGACCAGGCGCTGCGGCTTCAAGATGCAGGTTGTTCTTTTCTTCTTTTAGAAGCCATGCCAAAAGAGTCAGCAGAGCTTGTAGCATCAAGTTTAGATATTCCTGTTTATGGTATTGGCGCTGGAAATAAGGTAGATGGCCAATTAGTTATCATGCATGATATAGTAGGCCTATTTTGGGAGTTTAAGTCTAAATTTGTCAAAAGATATTGTGAAGCTGGTCAAATGATAGAGTCTTCATTAAGAGCTTATGCCAACGATGTTCGTGAGCTGAAATTTCCCACCCAAGAAAATTTTTATGAGATTAAAGATGACGAACTAGAAAAATTACTAGGTGATTCTCAGTGGAAATACGAAGCACAGTTTGAAGAATAAAGTAACTTGACTTACAGTGTACGGTTCAAAATCATATACTTTTTTATTCGATAGTATTAATCAGTGCAATAAACCTACGTTTATAATTTAGATCGAAGACTTAAACTTTGATATAACAGGGAAGGTTGGATCTCAAAAAATTTAGAGAAAGCTTTTGGGTTAAATTTTAGTTATAAAAATGATATTTAACTACAGATCAGGCGGTTGTGATTAAACAGTATTTAATAGTTAAATATATTTTGATATGTTAGAAAATTTAAAAAAAATTTACGAATTTGCTTTCAAATCATCGCGAATCCAATTTTTTTGGATCTTAATGTTAATGGTAGTTGCCACTTTCTTAGAACTCTTAGCTTTAACAGCAGTTGCGCCATTTTTGGCGCTGGCAATCTCCGTGCCCAGTACATACTCTAGCAATATAATTATTGATAGTTTATATAAATTTTTAGGTCATAATATTATTTATGATCTTGGTATGATGATAATTGGTTTACTAATGATTTCAATGGGATTTTCTATCTTAGTAAGCTTTATTTATTCAAAGTATGTTGCAAGGATTGGTGCTAGTATATCAAATAAGGCCTTTAGATTGTTATGTGAAAAAAAATACACTGACTTCGTTAAGATCCCTTACACAGAAATTTTGCATAGTATGGAAACCGAGACTAAAAGACTTGTTGACCATGTTTTTTTTCCATATATTGTAGCAATCAGTCGGGCTATATCCGTTTTGGTTTTGGTTTTTGCGATATTGATTTTTGAGCCAATTATTGCTGTTGTTGGTGCAATTTTGATTTCAATAACTTACTATATAGTCTTTAAATTTACAAGGCTGCAATTATTGAAGGTTGGTGATCGTCTAGCAAAATCTCAAAGTAAAAGGTATGAGCTCATTAATAGTCTTGTTAGGGGATTTAATTATGTTTTAATGAGAAATGTTTTTGAGTTCTTTTGTACAGATTACGATAAATGCTCAAAGAGACTTTCCATCAGTCAAGCAAAAATTAATGTATATGCTCATATTCCAAGACAAATAATTGAATTTGTAGTGTTTGGTTCATTGATTGGATTTGTAGTTTTGCAGGCATATCTTGGTAGGGATTTACTAAATGAAATGCCAAAGTTGGCAGTATTGTCTTTAATAGTAATAAGAATAATGCCTTCTTTTCAGCAGTTTTTTTATAATATTGCTCAGGTAGAAGCCAATATTAATTCTTTGTTTCATGTTGAAAGTAAATTACTTAATGAACAAGAAAAGGTTTTACATGATAATAAGTCTGGTTTACTTCCTCAAATGAAAAATTTAGCAATAAGAAATGTTGATTTTTTTTGGGATGGTAATAATGGTATAAAAGATATAAGCCTTGATATCAATTTAGGAGATCATATTGCCTTAGTTGGGATGTCAGGTTCAGGTAAAACAACATTAATTAAAATATTATGCGGACTTATTCAACCTAATCGTGGAACAATTATGCTCAATAATAAAAAAGTTGAAACTTTATGTTCAATAACGTGGCGCGAGCATATAGGATATCTCGCTCAGGATCCATTTTTATACTCTGGAAGTGTGATTCAAAATGTTGCTTTTGGTAGAGCTTATGATCAGGTTGATGTTGAAAGAGTAAATCAAGTATTAGATATGGTTGGGTTATTAAATTTCATCGATAAATTGCCAGATAAATTAAATTTTATTATAGGGGATGACGGTTCATTTTTATCTGGGGGGCAAAGACAGAGACTTGCATTAGCAAGAATTTTATATGATTTGCCTAGTTTAATTATTTTAGATGAAGCAACAAGTTCGCTGGATGGTATAACAGAAAAAGCTATATTTGAGTCTATTGCAAAAATTAATCGTCCAATAACAATATTACAAATAGCACACAGAAAGTCAGCAATTTCATACAGTGATAGAGTGATTGAATTATCAGCAGGTAATATTATTTGGAAAGGTTCTACTGTGGACTATCTAAATGGTTAATCAAATGCCCACATTAGAGTTATTAGTTCCGACATACAATAGAGAAAAGATGTTGAATAAGTTTCTTTCTCACCATTTGCCTATTTGTAAAGAATTAAATGTTAGTATTACAATTTTTGATAATTGTTCACCCGATGAAACAAAAAATGTTGTTAGCAAATATATGCCAAAATATAAAAGTGTATTGCGTTATATATTTTGTCAAAAGCATATAACGTCATATGAAATTAACTTGTTAGCTTTGAATAATCACAAAGCAGATTATGCATGGATAGTTGGCGATTCATATAAAATTAGTGATGCATTAATGCAAAAGGTTATAGATTTATTAAATAAGCAACCAGATCAGATTGTATGTAATCTTAATGATATCATACCAACGTCTTGTTCAGCTATTAATATCAACTATATTGGTATAACAAGTTGCTTAGGTGTAACAGTTTTCAGCAGTGAAACAGTTTGCAAATATTTAGACTGTATATTTTCTAAATCATTTCCTCAAACTAATTTAATGTTAAGTTCAAGTGCGTCTAGTCCAAGAAATACTTTTTTTATTTCTAATCCATCTCTTGAAATGTTGGATTTTCAGCATAGAAGTGTTGCAAAAAATAAACATTGGACCGAAACAGACCGTGTATATGATATTTTATCAGATTGGGTTGAATTGGTAGATTGTTTTTCAGATCATTTAGGAAAAAAAAATATACCAAGCGCATATCGGTCATTTGGTAACGTTTCTGGGCTCACAAAGATTAGGGGGATAATGAAAATGAGAGCATTTGGTGTTATTAGTATTTACAAGGTTTTAAATAACAAACAATTATTTTCTAAGGTTTCAGTTGTACCGTTATGCTTAATGATGGGTATTTGTTTAATTCCTGAAAAAATAGCAAATCATATGTATCATATATCCTTAAAGCTCAGGAAGATAATCTAATGGTAATGTGTTTTTCTATTTTTTATGCAGCTTTTCTTAAAATAATTGAGCTTTATGTAGGAATTGATAATAGTTTTCATGTTGACGCAAATAATTATATTCATGTGTATAGCAAAGAACCTACCTATGTCTTTAACTTTACATATCCTGTAGTAGTTTATTATTTAGGGGAGTGGGTTTCAATTTGTCTAAATATCTTACTATACTCACAAACAAATACTTGGTTGGTTAAGTGGTTAAGAAGTGTTAGACCATTTAGATGGAATTCGCTGTTTGGGATCTTGGTTGGGATCTATATTTTTGCGCCATATAGAGCACACCTTGCTATTCATGTTCTGAAGGATACCATTGTAATATGGTTTGTTGCAATGTGCTTTTTTCGTAATAAAATAGCTGTAAGTTTTTTTGGTGTAGTTTGGTTTAGACTTATTGCATTCATATACTATATTCCAAAAATGACTTGGGGGACAATAGTGGTTTTGCTAATTGTCACACCATTTTTTTTCTTTGACCATTTTATAACTTTGTCAAATGGTGGCAATGAAGCGATGGTTTTTCATGATTATGATATGGTTGCTGCTATGAAAAGTTATGGCTTATTTGGAGATTTTTTAAGGGCGTTAATTTGGCCCATAATGTTCTTATCCGGGTCATATATACTTGTATCGCCTACGTGGTGGTTTTTCCCGTTGGCTGTGCATTCATTTGCATTGACACTAATGATATTATTCTATTCAAGAAGCTATTCTATGAATGTTTTTTTTAAGGCTTATTTTGTATTGTCAATACTAAGCTTATTAGCACCAGGTTTTACAACCTGTTATCGATATGCTGTCCCTGTTTTATATATTATTTTTCTATACGGCTTTAAAGCCCATAGTTATAATGGAGTTAAAAGTAAACATGTCTATGCTTGAAAAAAAGGTTTTGATTGTTGGCACAGTGGGGCTACCTGCAAAATATGGTGGGTGGGAAACATTAGTTCATTATTTGACAAAATATCTTTCATCTAAAATTAATTTTACAGTTGTATGTTCTTCAAAAAATTATACAGAAAAATTAAAGAAATATAATAATGCAAAATTAGTCTATTTGCCTCTTTCTGCAAATGGTATGGCAAGTATTATTTATGATTTATGGTCTATCATTAGGTTTGGGAAAGGGCATGATGTCATTCTTATTTTAGGTGTGTCAGGGTGTATTTTTTTGCCAATACTAAAATGGATTGGTTTTACTAATAAAAAGAAAATTATCGTTAATATTGATGGGATGGAGTGGCGTCGTCAGAAATGGGGTTTTTTTGCCAAACGATTTTTACGTATTTCTGAAAAATGTGCAGTAAGTTCAGCAGACCTTGTATTATCTGATAACGAAGGTATTACTAAATATATAAATGAGCAATATAAAAAAGACTGTATAGAGATTCCTTATGGAGGAGATCAAGCAGTTTTTGAGGAATTGTGTAAAGAAGATAAAATATACCAGGAAATTCACCAAAAAGATTACTATTTTTCAGTCGCAAGAATTGAGCCAGAGAATAATATACATATGATTTTAAAAGCTTTTTCATCTATGCCTGAAAGAAAATTGGTTATAGTTGGTAATTGGGATAACTCAAATTACGGTGCCTCACTATTAAAGTGCTATGCACAATACAAAAATATACTTATGATTGGTGCAATCTATGATTTAAAACTTCTGAATGCAATGCGATCAAATGCTTATGGCTATATTCATGGTCATTCAGCAGGTGGTACAAATCCTTCATTAGTTGAAGCTATGATGCTGGGTTTGCCAATATTTGCATTTGATGTTGTATTTAACAGAGCAACGACTTTTTCAAAGGCTTATTATTTCCAAGATGAAGAACAGCTTAAAACATGTATTCAAAAAACAGATACATCTTGTCTTATTCGATCAGGAATCACATTAAAAGAACTAGCTAAAAAGCACTATCTTTGGTCTAGAGTGGCATCTCAGTACTTAAATGCATTAACAGCAACCTAGGAATTTTCTATTGATTAAACATCTAAAAGCATATGGTTTATTTGGTCTTATTAGGTTAAGTAGAGACTTGGTATGTTCAAAGATTTTTTTTCCTGGTTCAAGGATTGTTAGATGGCCGTTCTATATTAAAAATTATGGTTCAATGAAAATTGGTAAAGGATTTAGTGCTGGGCGCGGATTGTTAATTGAGGTTTTAAATACAAATGCAATTTTGAATATAGGTGAACGTGTTTTTGTGAATCAAAGCTTACATGTTGGTGTCGCTCAATTGGTAGAAATAGGCGACGATACATTAATTGCAAGTTTTGTATATATTTCAGACCATAGTCATGGAAGTTATGCATTAAATGCAGGTGATGATCCTAAAGTTCCACCTAACAAAAGAGCTTTAAGTACCAAGCCAGTTAAAATTGGCAAGAGATGCTGGATTGGTGAGCGTGTTACCATTCTACCAGGTGTAACTATTCACGATGGCGCAATAATTGGCGCAGGCTCTGTTGTAAATAAAGATGTTCCTAAAGATAGCATTTGCGTAGGCGTACCTGCAAAAGTAATAAAAAAATATAGCCGTTCTGAAAAAAGCTGGCAAAAAGTTAGCGAATAAGAATTGCTAAAAATACAGAGGCTTTTGGCTATAGTCGTACTGATTGATAAAAGTTTTATTATGTTTGACTTTAAGGTAGCTAAACTCATCCTAACTTTAATATTGAAGGTTGTTTTTAGCGAATCAAGAATATTTAAAGGAGTAAAGAAATTATGAAGGTGTTAATAACGGGTGCTAATGGTTTTGTTGGCAAAGCTTTATTCAATTTTTTAAAGGATAAAAAGTATGACATCAAAGGTACTCTTAGATCTGATTCTGCAAAAGATTTAATTGATCGTGGGTGCTGTGTTGTGGGCGATTTAAATAAAGATACTGATTGGTCTCAAGCGCTTAAGGATATTGATGTTGTTATTCATACTGCAGCTAGGGTACATGCTATGAATTTGAAGGTATTGGATAAAGATGCATATTTTAGAATACCAAATGTTGAAGGTACAATTAACTTAGCTCAACAGGCTTTGAAATATGGTGTTAAAAGATTTATTTTCTTAAGTACTATTAAAGTTTGTGGTGAAGAAACTAACTTAGACCAAGGGTTCCAAGCTGATGATATGCCTAATCCTAAGGAGCCATACGCTAACTCAAAGCTGGAAGCAGAAAAAGCGTTATTTAGTCTAGCTAAAGATACATCAATGGAAGTAGTAATTATTCGGTTGCCAATTGTATATGGACCAAACGTTAAAGGTAATTTTAAGCAAATAATTTATTGGATCAAAAGAGGCCTACCGCTACCATTTGGCAATGTGGTCAATAAACGATCATTTATTGGAGTAAATAATTTAGTTCATTTAATCGATGTTTGTACTCATCACCCTAATGCGGGGAACCAAATCTTTATGGCTAGTGATGGCTATGATTTGTCGACATTGGAAACATTTGAATTAATAGGAAGTATATTAGGAAAAAAACCAAAAATTATTTATGTCCCACAGAAATTGATTATTTGGTTAGGTAATTTTCTTCGTCAACAAAAAAAAATAGACCGACTTACAAGATCTCTCAGGGTGAATATTGATAAAACATGTTCTGTATTAGAATGGCATCCACCATTCTCAGTAAAGGAAAGTATGGAAAATGCATTTAAGGAGAAAATGAAATGATTAGAATTTTTGATGTGATAGGTTCTCTGTTAGGATTGATTCTATTGTCACCAGTATTATTAGCGGTTTATATTTTGTTGTTCATGGAAACTCGCGAACCCCTTTTTTTACAGGAAAGATTGGGACAACATAAAAGAGTATTTCGGTTAGTGAAGTTTAGAACGATGTTGAAAGATACGGAGACTGTTGCAACGCATTTGGTCGCGCCTAAGGCAATCACTCGTATTGGATCTATATTGCGAAGAACTAAATTAGATGAGTTGCCTCAGCTATGGAATGTATTTATAGGTGATATGAGTTTAGTAGGTCCTCGCCCAGGATTGGTAAACCAGGCTGAATTAGCTCAGTATAGAGAAAAGTACGATGTTTTTAATGTGCGACCTGGAATAACTGGTTTGGCTCAAATAAACAAGATTGATATGTCTACTCCAGTCGAGCTAGCCCGAGTTGATGCTAAAATGATTGAAAGTTTTGATATAAGAGCCTATTTTTACTATATCATTCTTACTATTTTTGGTTATGGCCAAGGTGACTGTATTAACTAGTATATAATCTTGCACATAAGCTTTCTAATAGATACAATCTAGAGTGTGCTTCAAATATAGGATCTAATTTATGCAAAAAACAAACGTTATAGCTGTTGATTTAGACGGCACATTGACATTTACAGATACCTTATATGAATCACTTATTTTGTTTGTTAAAAACAAGCCTTTATTAATATTTTCTTTATTATTTTGGCTTTTAAGTGGAAGGGCTACACTAAAAGCAAAGTTGGCTAAGCACGTTGAGTTAGATGTTACAACGTTGCCGTATAACCAGTCACTAATTAATTGGTTAAAAATAGAGCGTTCTTTAGGAAAAATAATTGTTTTGTGCTCAGCAACTAATGTGAAAGTTGCGCGAGCTGTTGCTGCTCATTTGCAACTATTTGATCATGTAATTGCTAGCGATGAAATCACTAACATTAAAAGTAGTCAAAAACGTAAAGTTTTAGAAGAAAAATTTGGAGAAAAGGGTTATGACTATATTGGTAATAGTTATGCGGATTTATCTGTTTGGATAGGTGCTAAGCAGGCTATATTGGTAAACACAAGTCGTTCTGTACAGAGAAAAGCAAGCCAGGTTGCCAATATATATAAGGTTTTTCCTGCCAAAGGAGTCAGTCTCAAAAGCTGGTTAAAAACTTTTCGAGTTCATCAGTGGCTAAAGAATACTCTTTTATTTGTTCCTTTGTTAGCAGCGCATCAGGTTACTAATATTCAATTTCTATCTACACTTTTTCTTGCCTTTATTTCATTTAGTCTCTGTGCTTCATCTGTTTATATGACTAACGATTTGTTGGATCTGGAAAGCGACCGTCGTCATCCTCGCAAAAAAAACCGACCATTTGCTGCTGCCACCATTCCAATAACTGCAGGTGCCTTGCTTATTCCAATATGTATATTTGCCAGTCTGACATTAGGCTTAATGGTTGGCCCTGTCTTCTTATCATGGCTGATTTTTTATCTCGTGCTAACTACAACTTATTCTGTGGTGCTAAAACAAATTGTGCTCGTAGATTGTCTAACGCTAGCGTCTCTTTATACTGTTCGTATAGCTGCGGGTGCAGCAGCAGTGTCTATACAATTATCTTTTTGGTTGTTAGCTTTTTCGGTATTTATTTTTTTGTCACTTGCTTTTGTTAAGCGGTTTATAGAACTGGAGTTACAAGCAAAAATCGGAAACAAGATTGTACATGGTAGAGGTTATAAGGCACAAGACTCTCAACTTTTACAGACAATGGGAGTATCCTCAGGTTATGCAGCAGTATTGGTTTTAGCTCTATATCTCCAAAGTGACAATGTAACCATGTTATACTCACAACCGCTATTTATTTGGGCTACCATCCCTTTAATACACTTTTGGATAAGTTGGGTATGGATTAAAGCTGCAAGAGATGAAGTACACGATGATCCAGTCGTTTTTGCTATTAAGGATAAGACAAGCTTAGTGGTTGCCATATTGACTACTATAGCTGTTTTATTTGCCTCCAAAGGTGTTAGTATTTTATGGTAAAAACTGGAGCAAATATAGCAGTTCCATATACACTTTTTGCAGCCCTTTCTACAGTAATCAATATTTGTACACAGATGATTTCGATAAAGATATATAAAGGATCTTACGCAATTGAACTTTCGATATTACTGGGTACAGCCACTGGTTTACCTCTTCGCTATTTTTTGGAAAAGCGTTACATTTTTGCCTTCCATTCAAAAAGTATTATTCATGACGGGCAGTTATTGATGTTATATAGCTTTATGGGGATTTTTACTACTACAATTTTTTGGGGAGGAGAATACGCTTTCTATCTTATTCATAACTCAGATACAATGCGTTATACGGGAGGAGTAATTGGCTTGTCAATTGGTTTTTATGTTAAGTATCACTTAGATAAAAGGTTTGTGTTTGTTGATAGAGCTCAAAAAGTATTAATATGACTGTTACTAGAACCATTAGCGGATGGGGAGGTTATCCAAAACAAGAAGCTCAATTGCTCGAGCCTTCATCATTCTCAGCTTTAAGAATTAGCGCTGAGCAGCAGCAACTATTTATTCCACGTGGTATGGGCCGTAGTTATGGTGATAGTGCCAATGCACCATTTGTTATTCAAACTACAAAATGCGACCGGTTTATAGATTTTAATTCTGAATTAGGTATGTTAACTGTAGAAGCTGGTATAACATTACGAGAAATCTTAAAGGTTATTGTCCCGTTAGGATGGTTCTTACCTGTGACCCCCGGTACAAGTTTTATAACAGTAGGTGGAGCAATTGCAAGTGATGTGCATGGAAAAAACCATCATCTTGTTGGCACTTTCAGTCAATTTGTTAAATCAATGGGCATATTATTAGGAACAGGCGAGTGTGTTATTACCTCTCCAACAGAACATGTTGATTTATTTCAAGCAACTTGTGGTGGGATGGGGCTAACAGGTGTGATTTTAACTGCCACTTTGAAGCTTATTCCTATTCAATCAGCTTTTATTAACCAAAAAACTATAAAAGCAAATTGTATTGAGGAAGCATGTGAGTTATTTGAGGTTAATAAAAATGCCACTTATAGCGTGGCATGGATCGACTGTTTGGCAGCAGGTAAAAATTTAGGGCGTAGTGTCTTGATGTTGGGTGAACATTCTGATAGCGGCGGATTTGATTTACATATAAATAAAACCATTAATATGCCGTTTTATACGCCATCTGTCTTATTAAATAGATTATCTATGCGTGTATTTAATAATGCTTATTGGGCAAAGGCAAAAGATAATAAAACAGAGACTATACCACTTTTAAACTATTTCTATCCGTTAGATGCTATAGGAGCATGGAATAAAATTTATGGTAAGGCTGGATTTGTCCAGTACCAGTTTGTATTGCCAAGATTAAATGGTGAAGTCAATATGCGAAAAGTTCTTACAAAAATTTCTCAAGAAGGGCAAGGTTCATTTCTTGCAGTGCTAAAACAGTTTGGTACAGGAAATGATAACTATTTATCATTTCCTATGAACGGACTTACGCTAGCCTTGGATTTCAAGATGTCAGCTTCAACCATTAACATGTTACATAAATTGGATGATATGATAGCTGATATGGGAGGCAGAGTTTATTTAACTAAGGATGCTATCATGCATGAGGCAACGTTTAAGAAAACATATTCAAATTGGAAACAGTTTGAATGTGTGCGTAAAAAATATGGTGCAATAGATAAATTCTCTTCTGCACAATCAAAAAGATTGGGTTTGGCATGAAAAAGATATTAGTTATTGGTGCGACTTCTGCGATTGCAGAGCAATGTTGTAGAATTTGGGCTAAAAGGGGAGATATTTTATATTTAGTTGCGAGAAATAAAGATCATCTTAAAAGTATTGCTACAGACCTAAAAGTGCGTGGTGCCACACAAATACATACATATCATATAGATTTAAACGACATGAATAGTCATTCAGTAATTTTAGATGATGCAGAAAAATCAATGTCTGGGATTGATACAGTACTTATTGCTCACGGCACTTTGTCAAATCAAAAATCTTGCGAGCAAAGTGTAGAAGAAACAATGTTAGAGATAAATACTAATGCCTTATCAATAATCAGTTTGTTGACACTTATCAGTAATCGATTTGAAGCAAGGGGCTCGGGTGAAATTGCTGTAATTTCTTCTGTGGCTGGTGTAAGGGGTCGGGCAAGTAACTATGTTTATGGCTCTGCAAAAGCAATGATTAACGCATTTACTTCTGGAATGAGACAACGACTTGAAAAATCTAATGTAGCAGTAATAACAATTAAACCAGGGTTTGTTGATACCCCAATGACAGCCGATTTTAAAAAAGGGCTGCTTTGGTCAAAACCTGCTTCAGTAGGAGCCGGGATTGTTAAAGCGATCGATAAACGTAAAAATGAACTATATGTACCTTTTTTTTGGCGTTTGGTGATGTTAGTTATCAGTTCGATTCCAACATTTATATTTAAAAAGGTAAGTTTGTGATAATAAGTGAGCGTGCAAAAAATATTTCAATTTGTTGGGGTCATGAGTATTTGTATTTTTTCTCGATAGCGTATCTTTTGTATATTAAATTCATTTTTATTAATTCAATGGCTGTTTTTATTTGTAAGTTGCTACATTATATGTGGAAAAGCTATGTATGAGAATAAAATTGGTGGGCTTTTATGCAAAGCCCGTGTGTATATTTTGAAAAAAAAATATTTAAATAAGCAATAATGTTGGTTAATACTAAGCTAAACATTGATCAACAATATATGTTCTTTGGATGTTTAGTATCACTTGTATTTGTATGCTTTTTTAAATTATTTGGTGAGTCATGGCCCACGGTAGTTGGTGATGCTGAATACTATGTGAACCTGTATAACTATGAAGATACAATTGCGCCATATGGGTATAGAATACTCATTCCATATCTTGCAAAATTTTTACCATTTGGAATGACTATAAATTTTGAAATTATTCAAATGATAAGTCTTTGCTCATTATCAGGGTTGATACTATGTTATTTCAATCTAGACAATAGATTATCTTTAAAAAATAATGCTTTATTAACTATACTATTTGTTAACACATATCCTTTTGTGTATAGTTCAACATCTCATATTAGATTGGATGCCCCACTGTTATGTATAATGATGCTGTTTATACTTTTTACTAAACAAAACAGAAATACTTTTATTTTAATTTTTACAATTTTTGTTGGAATACTAATTCATGAGATGTTCCTATTCACAATTGTTTTAGTATTATTTGATAAGATTTTAAATACAAAAATTACTGGATCAGAAAATTTAAATTCAAAACAAATATTAATACTCGTAGTGTCATCGTTACTATTCTACTCATTATCAAGAGCGTATATTCCTATTTTGGCAAGTGACTATCATGTTGGACCAAGCATGTTCTTCCAATTTTTTGTATATCATTTTTCCATCTATAATAAATTTGGATTAATCTTACTTTCAAAGATATATGCTACTTTTGGGCCTTTATGGTTATTTCTAGTCAGTTATTTGTATATAAATAAATGCAGAAATAAAATATTGTTTGTACTTTTTGCAGGTTTAATATTATTTGCACTTACTTTTTTGGCAGCAGATACTTTAAGAGTGACATCTATTTATTATCTAATAATAATTTTATATTCATTTCAATTTTTACAATTAATAAAAAACAAATGGGTATATTATATTTTAATTTTATTTCAGTTTTTTCATAA
>JAYZDS010000003.1:0-111059 GCA_036337715.1 Pseudomonadota bacterium
TAAGAGCCGATAATGATATTGCAATGGCAGCAGTAGAAAAAGATGGTTCGGCATTACAATATGTGAGTAAAGAATTAAGAGCTGATCGAGATGTTGTGATGGCAGCAGTAAAAGAAGATGGAAGAGCCTTAGAGTATGCAAATGAGGATTTACAAGCTGATAAAGAAATTGTAATGGCGGCAGTAAAAGAGAATGGATACGCCTTAGAGTATTCAAGTGAAGCATTAAGAGCTGACCGAGAAGTAGTGATGGCAGCAGTAGAAAAAGATGGTTCGGCATTACAGTATGCAAGTGAACCATTAAGAGCTGATCCAGAAGTTGGGATGGCAGCAGTCAAAGATCATGGTGAGGCATTACAGTATGCCAGTGAAGGATTAAGAGCTGATAAAAAAATAGTTATGGCAGCAGTAGAAAACAATGCTCATGCCTTAGAAAGTGCAAGTGAAGCATTAAAAGATGATCGTGATATTGTGATAGCAGCAGTAAAACATAATGGTTGGGCATTAGAGCATGCAAGTGAAGAATTAAGGCATGATAAAGAAGTAGTGATGGCAGCCGTAAAGGAGCGTGGAAGAGCATTAGAGTATGCAAGCAAAGAATTAAGGCATGATAAAGAAGTAGTCATGATAGCAGTAAATATAAATGGTTTGGCATTAGAGTATGCAAGTGATGTATTAAAGGCAGATCCAGATGTTGTGATGGTAGCTGCCAAAAGTTACAGTAAGGCATTAAAGTATGCAAGTGAAGCATTAAGAGCTGACCGAGAAGTAGTGATGGCATTAGTAAAACAGTTTGGATGTGCATTAGAGTATGCAAGTGAAGCATTAAAAGCTGATCGAGAAGTTGTGATGGCAGCAGTAAAAGATATTGGTTATGCATTAGAGTATGTGAGTGATGAAATAAGAGCTGATCGAGAAGTTGTTCTTGTAGCAGTAAAAGATGCTGGTTATGCATTAAGATGGGCAAGTGAAGCATTTAGAGCTGATAAATCAGTTGTTCTAGAGGCAATGAAACAAGATATAAGTAATAACTGCTTTGCAGAATTAAGCCCAAAAGACATGCTGTGGGTATTAGACTTACTACCTGCTAAGACTGCAATAAAAAATCAAGAAGAAGCAGGATCAAAGATTTTGGGATGTGTTGGCATGTTTGTAGACCAGATGAGAAAAGACTGTGGTTTACTAAAAAAAGATTATGAATCAAAGGACGTAAGTTTTGAGGATTACTACGAAAACATTGTTTCATATATCAGTGTTAGAGACATTGGATTATTGTGTCAATTGTCAACTAATCGCTATGTAGAAGATGAAAGTGAGGTTGGTGAAGTAATAAAAAGATCCCCTAGAAGAGAAAATGAATATAAGAATGATGATGGCATGACATTTGCATCAATTACTAAGGAAGATAGAGCAAAAGGTCTGAAGAGATTCATTAAAGTAAGTGATTATCCTGATGTTTTAAGAGAATTGAATTATGGTGCGTAAATTTTACACGAATAAAACAGATACAATGTTAGCAGTAGAAAAAAATGGTTGCGCATTAGAGTATGCAAGTGATGCATTAAGAGCTGACCGAGAAGTTGTGATGGCAGCTGTTAGTTATTATGGTTGGGCATTAGAGTATGCTTCTGAAGAATTAAGGAAAGATCGTGATATTGTGATGGCCGCAGCAGAAAAGGATGCATGCGCATTAATGTTTGCGAGTTTAGCATTAAGAGCTGATCCAGAAGTTGTGATGGCAGCAGTTTCAAAACATGGAGAGGCATTACAGTATGCAAGTGAAGCATTAAGAGCTGACCGAGAAGTTGTGATGGCAGCAGTTCAAAGTAAACCAGGTTATCTGGTAGTATTAAAGTATGCGAGTGCTGAGTTAAGGAATGATCGAGAAGTTGTTCTTGCAGCAGTAAAAAATCAAGGTAAAGCATTAAGTTGGGCAAGTGAAGCATTAAGAGCTGATAAATCAGTTGTTCTAGAGGCAATGAAACAAGATATAAGTAATAACCGCTTTGCAGAATTAAGCCCAAAAGATATGCTGTGGGTATTAGACTTACTACCTGCTAAGACTGCAATAAAAAATCAAAAAGAAGCAGGATCAAAGATTTTGGGATGTGTTAGCATGTTTGTAGACCAGATGAGAAAAGACTGTGGTTCACTAAAGAAAGATTGTGAATCAAAGGACGTAAGTTCTGAGGATTACTACGAAAACATTGTTTCATATATCAGTGTTAGAGACATAGGTTTATTGAGTCAATTGTCAACCAATCGCTATGTAATAGATGAAAGTGAAGCCGGTAAAATAATAAAAAGATCCCCTAGAAGAGAGAATGAAAATAAGAACGATGATGGCATGACATTTGCATCAATTACAAAGGAAGATAGAGCAAAAGGTCTGAAGAGATTCATTAAAGTAAGTGATTATCCTGATGTTTTAAGAGGATTGAATTATGGTAGATGAAATTAGATACACGAATAAACCAGATGACAAATAAAAATAAGTAAAAGCATAGTTGGTTTTTCTCAAAAAAAAAAGTTAATATTTATTTAAATACAGACATAAGATGAAATATTATTTCTATAGGCTAATACTCAATATTATTATATACACTCTAGCACTTGCTGCGTTTGTTTTATATTCGTTGTTTGCTCCTTTTTTCATGAATGATTTGCCAGTTATCCTATTTTCGTTATTATTCCCTAATGTAATTTTACCATGGATAATTGTTGGTTATTTAACCACTATCAGTTATGTATCAATTATAATTTTTCAAGCTGAGTTAGCGCATGCAATTTTTGAACAAAGTCATAGATTTCATACTAAGTTAAATATTTTATATCGATTCTTTTTTGAAGATGAAACCTTTTTAATTGAGACAATAAGAATAGAACAATCTAATACTCGATTTGGTGCAATCCCAGATAAGTATCGTAGCAATGAAGCTTTTTTATTGAAAGCAGTAAAAGTTTTCCCAGATATCTTTGTATTTTTTTCAAGTGCATTAACTAATAACCGAAATTTCATATTTAAAGCCATTAAGACAGAACCACAGTTATATAATTGTTTACCTGAACATATCATTAATCATCATGGTGTTGCATTATTAATCAATGTTATTGAAAACGTTCCTGATTTTTTGGTTGGAAGGGCTCTCAATGAACCACTTAGGAATTTGTTACTTCAAATTCCTAGTGATGATTGGAAAAGAATTATAGCAGACCAACCTAGTATTGTTGGTGCGTTATTGGATAAGTTTAATAATGGTGAGCTCATTGAATTTTTCGGCATTAGTCTCAAAAAAGAAGATGATTTTATTTCTTTCGTTGAAAGAGATGGAATGTTACTCGGAAAGTTTGGTACTGCGGTAAAGGCTTCCAGAGATATAGTAAAGGCAGCCGTAAAGCAAAATGGTCTAGCAATACAATTTGCTTCAAATCAATTGAATAAAGATCCAGAAATAGTAAAATTAGCATTTGAACAAAATTCCGATTCAATAGAATTTGTACGTCTACCACATTCAGTTCTATATGAAATAATGCCACATCATGTTTTTATTCAAAAGAAAGGTGTGGTCAATCAAGCTGTTCAAAATCTTTTAAATAAAAGTTTAGATGACAACTATGATGACGATAAAAAAGTTAAGCTTCAATCGATTGCAACTGATTTAGTTGTAGATAATATTGCTTCTTTTTTAACAGCATCTGATGCGATGACTTTATTTAAATTGCCCAATAATAATGTAAAAAAATTAAGTTCGGATAATGATTTTTGCAGTGACAAAAATTTAAAAAAACTATATCAAGCAGACTTTGCATCTGACCAACAAAAACAAAAAATGCTATTTCGTAATAATGAGAAACTACCTTCCCTCAAATTGAGAGAAAAAAAGAGTATCTAATTAATAATTATTATTTTTTTAAAAAAAATAATAATGTGCTATTGTTATATTTTATGGTGAACAATTTATGTTTAGTGGGATTATTGAAGAAACTCAGTTAATTAAGTCTGTTGTAAATAGCGCAGATGATCTAATCATTTCAATTTCTCCAAGTTTTAAGAAACAATGCGTCCTTGGGCAAAGCATAGCCATACAAGGTATATGCTTAACTGTTTTTAAAATTCAAGAAGACATATTATTTTATTTATCACCTGAAACATTATCTAAAACAAATCAAGATTATTGGCAGGTGGGTCAAACCGTTAATATTGAAAGATCATTAAAAATGGGAGATAGTATTGATGGACATCTGGTATCTGGTCATGTTGATGGATTAATTAAGATTATTTCAATTAAGCAGATTGGTGAGGCACATGAAGTCACATTTGAGGTATCAAATCCTCAACAGATGAAATTAGTATACCCAAAAGGTTCTATTGCAATAGATGGGATAAGCCTGACGATTAACGAAATTGGTATAAATTTCTTCAAAGTGATGATTATTCCACATACGTGGCAAAATACAAATACAAAAAATTGGTTTGAGGGTCAGTTTGTGCATGTTGAATTTGATTCGATGGCAAAAATGATTGATCATCAATTAAGTTTGCGGAATCAGTCATGAGTATTACATTTGCATTAAGTCAGTTTAAACAAGGCAACCCTATTGTTGTTTTTGACCATGAAAGTAGGGAAAATGAGGGTGACATTATTTTACCTGCGCAATTTGCAACGCCGGAAAAAATTAATTGGATTACAATTTATGCAAGAGGTTTAATCTGTGTTGCAATGACTCAGTCTAGAGCAGATCAGCTTGATCTATCACTAATGCCGAGAAGAGGGATTAAGGACTTATCATGTATGTTTTTACAATCTGTAGAAGCAGCAAAAGGTGTGACTACTGGCATTTCTGCATATGATCGTGCCAAAACAATCCAATGGTTAGCTGATGACTCGAAAAAATCAATTGACTTCACGACACCTGGTCACGTCTTCCCATGTTTATCGAGTCAGGGGGGATTAACAGAGAGAAAAGGACACACAGAAGCTGGCGTTGCTTTATGTCAATTGACGGGTTTAAATAAAGTGGCCGTCATTTGTGAAATTATGCACGAAGACGGTAGGATGAAAAACTATGATCAATTACTAACATTTGCAAAAAAATTCGACCTTGCTATGATTAGTATTAATGATATTTTGGACTATAATCTTTAAATGACTAACACATCAAAAAATCTTAAAATTGCATTGGTAATCAGTCAATTTAATTCACCCATTACTATATTAATGAAAGAACAAGCGTTGCAAGCATTTAAAACAATCTTTGCGAGTGATGATGAATTGACAGTTTATGAAGTACCAGGTGCTGTAGAATTACCTTTTATGCAACAACAAGTCATTTTAAATAAAAATGTTGACGGTATCTTAGTAATGGGTTGTGTCATTAGAGGCGAAACTGATCATTATGACTACGTATGCCAAATGGTTTCAAATGGTTGCATGGACGTTACTTTAAAACATAACGTACCTATGGGTTTCGGTTTAATTACTGCTCAAAATTATGCTTTAGCAAAAGCAAGATGTAGTAGTAGTCATTCAAAAGCAAAAGAGACAGTTCAAGCTTTATATGATTTAATTAAAACAGATCAATTACTTAAGGAGTCTGAATGAAAAATAAGGAATTCATTTTTTTAAATTTGCAAAGTATTTCAAGAATGATCATTGCTTTGATTTTTATTCTCATTAGTTTTGATAAGTTAATGAACTTAGATGTACTTTATACAATTGCGTCATTCAAGGATATACAAGTATCAAAACATTTTACAATCATTACATTTCCATTATTGGAATTGGTTTTGGGTATATATTTACTTATCGGATATAAGATAAGACCAGTAAGTTTAATGTTGGCTTTTTTAGTTGCTATTTTGACTATTTTTATGCACGATTTTTGGTCAATGTCAAGTCACGAAATGAATTTCAATTTACATATATTTATGAAAAATTTAATGATTTTTTCTGGTCTCATATATATTGGATCTTCGCCTGCAGATAAATTATCACTTGATAAAAGTTATGAGACATTAAAAAAGAATAACAAACGCCGGAAATTAAAATGATTCAACTTCGCCCAGTGCGTTGTCGTGATTGGTATAGATTTATAGACCTTTTCAATGATCATGATATTAAACAAGAACTCCCTTTTTTAAAACCACTTACAAAAATAGAATACTTTTTTTGGTTTTTAAGTATTATTTTTAATTTTCGACCAGGCTTAATATATAGTCGGGCTATTTGTGATAATGACAAATTAATCGGTATAATTTTTCTTGAACAATATAGCCAGATTCATATGACCGCAAATATTTCTTTTGATTTAGCTGCAAGTTATCAGGGTCGAGGCATTGCAAAAAAAACCGTAACTTTATTTTGTAATCATGCTTTTTCAAACTTAAAGCTTAATCGGATTAACGCCATTGTTCGTCCATCTAACCAAAAATCCCAAAGCTTATTAGTTAAAGTTGGTTTTATAAAAGAGGCTTATTTAAAACAATATGTTCACTTTAAAGGTGATTTAATAGACGTCTTTTTATATAGATTATGTAGAGATGAAAGATAAGCCATTAAGTATTTACATTCATTTTCCATGGTGCGAAGTAAAGTGTCCTTACTGTGACTTTAATTCTCATGTATTAAAACATAAAAAAATCAGTACGCATGATTATATTTTAAAATTAATTGAAGAGTTAAATGAAAAAAAGCAATTTTTTCATCAAACTGAAGTCGGTACTGTTTTCTTTGGTGGTGGCACACCTAGTTTAATGACAGCCAATCAAATAAATTTCATTTTAGATGAAATTTTCAATATCTTTAATCGAAGTAAAGATTGTGAAATAACAATTGAAATGAACCCAGAGTCTGTCACCAAAACACTTATTAGTTCATTGGAAAAGGGGCACGTTAATAGAATATCGTTAGGTGTTCAAAGTTTTAATGATAAGTATTTACAAAAGTTAGGTAGAATTCATGATGCCGGTAAAGCACAAGAAGCATTAACACATATATGTGACTATTTTGAAAATATTAATGTTGATTTGATGTATGCACTTCCAGATCAATCAATTCAAGATGCAATGGATGACATTGAAACGGTTTTTTATTTTCCTATAAAACATCTTTCATGGTATCAGCTTACCATTGAACCACAAACGGCTTATTATAAAAAAATACCGCCAGGTTTGCCTAAAGAAAACGAAATTTACGATATAGAACTATATGGTAAAGAAAAAATTTCCAAAAATGGTTTTAACCAATACGAAATATCTGCTTTTGCAAAGGATAATCATGTGTGTAAGCACAATGTTAATTATTGGCTATTTGGCGATTATATGGGACTAGGTGCTGGTGCGCATAGTAAACGTAACTTTCAAGAAAAACAGTTTAGATCATGGAATCATAAAAAACCAGATACTTATTTTTCAAACCTTAATAGACCTTGGGAACAGGTTAACAATAAAGACATTATTTTCGAATTTTTTTTAAATCGATTAAGACTGACAGAACCTTTTACCCCAAATGAATTTGAATCAAATACATATCATAATTTTGCAATCATTCATGAACATTTATTAAATTTAGAACAAAAGGGTTTAATGGCATCAAAATTAAATGGTTGGCAACTAACAAAACTTGGCAATGATTTTTATAATGATGTCGTGTCTTCTTTCATTGAAGAAGTAAGAAAATAAACTAAGTTTGTCTGTCTTGTTAAATCTTTTGTGTTTTTTACTGACATTACAAGTGCTTTTTTTTGACATAAAAGAACAACTAATTCCTTACCACGCGTCATTGCTGTATATAAAAGGTTTTTATTTAACATCATATAGTGTTGCATAGCTAATGGAATGACGACAGCGGGGTACTCGGATCCTTGACTTTTATGGATAGTAATTGCATAGGCTGGTAGGATGTCTTCAAGCTCCTCTCTTTTTAAATCAATTGGCTTACTTTCAATATTTATTCCAACGTTAGAGTCATTGATATATGTAATATACCCAATATCACCATTGAAAATTTCTTTTTCATAATTATTACGTTGTACGATAATTTTATCGCCCACTGCAAAACGATGTTGTTGAAATAAAATTTGTTGAACGGGATTTGGATTAAGTATTTCGGCAAGGGTTTGATTGATCATTTGACTGCCAAGCACACCTTTTTTCATTGGTGTTAATACTTGAATATCTTTAATTGGATCTAATTTAAATCGTTTAGGAATGCGATCACTAACTACTTTAATTAATTGCCTTTGAAGCATATTTGGATCATCGTTTTCAATAATATAAAAATCAGCATCATCTTTCTGTATAGGTAATTTATTATTATTAACTCTATGTGAGTTTGTAATAATAAGCGAGTTTTCAGATTGTCGAAATATTTGAGTTAGTCTGATGACATACATTGGGAAAGTTTCAATTAAGTCCTTTAATACTGCACCGGGTCCAATAGATGGTAATTGATCTATATCACCTACAAGGATTAATTTAGTATTTGGATGCACAGCCTGTATTAAACCTAAAAATAGTTTAATGTCAATCATTGAAGATTCATCGACAATTAAACAATCAGTTGACAGAGGATTACTTAAATCTTTTTTAAAATGTCCTGAAATTGGATCATAATCGAGCAAACGATGAATGGTTTTTGCTTCGTGACGTGTGCTTTCTTGAAGTCTCTTTGCCGCTCGTCCCGTGGGTGCACACAGTGAGACTCGATAACCACTATAAAGCATAGATTGTATAATGGTTTTAACTAATGTTGTTTTCCCCACACCAGGGCCACCGGTAATGATAGACGTGTTTTGATTTAGTGCTTGGTTGACACAAGCAATTTGTTCATCAGTAGGTTGAAAACCTTCTATATGAATGGGAATTTTTGATTGTATGACTTTTTGTTTAAATCGTTTAAACATTAATTCGGAACAGTTTTTTTCTAAATCATATAGTCTTTTTAGCGAAAGAACGGTTTGCGCTTCTACAACATGCTTAATTAAGTCACTGGGAAAATCATTGATAATGGTGTCTTGAATGATCTGATCGTTAATGCCCAGGTTGGTTTTTGTATCATCAACGATAGCTGTCAATGCAAACCAACAATGTCCGTCTTGAGCTTTTTGATCTAATAAATGTTTAAAGTATGCCTGAATTCTTTGTGGTGAATCTTTATCTAAGCCTAATTTTAGTGCTATTTGATCACATGTTTTAAAACCAAACCCACTGATTTTATTTGACAGTAGATATGGATTTCTTTTTAAAAGTGTGACAGTATCACTACCTAAAACGTCGCATATTCTATCGACTTTTGTACTAGAAATACCCATCGATTGGAGGAAAATAGAAGTCTCCTTATACAATCTGTCGTGCTGCCATGATTCGATTAATTGATTAATCTTTTTTTTGCCAATGCCTGGAAGTTGAGATAGTTTTTCAGGCTGATTATCAATGATATTGATAACATCAATATCAAATGTATCAACCATTAATTTTGCAAGTTGAGGACCAATACCTTTGATTCGACCACAACTGAGATAGTTGACTAAGCCTTCTTTTGTTTTGGGTAATAAGACTTCAATTAAGGATGCTTTAAATTGTTTACCATAGGTAGCATCATTTATCCACTCACCTTGCAGTTTGATTTCTAGACCAATAGCAGGTTGACTACAAAAGCCAACAACATCAATTTCTTTGTTTTCAAAAAAACATTTTAGTACACAATAATTATTGTTTGGATTATGGAATACGATTTTTTTTATACAAGTAGTAATCATAGGTAAAAAAAAAGCGGATATAACCGCTTTTTTTTAAAAAATTTACAAAATTATTTGCTTTCGTTAACTAGTTTTTTAAACTTAGCGCCGATCTTAACGCCAACAACATAAGCTTCTGGTATATTAATGACTTCGCCATTTTTTGGATTTCTACCAGTTCTTGCAGGGCGTAATTTACGCTTAATATTTAAAACACCAATAATACTTACTTCTTCGCCAGAAGCAACTTTATGCATGATTGTGTTGATTAATTTGTTAACGATTTTATCTAATTCAGTTTTGCTGTATCCAGCTAATTCTGGATCAGCTGCTAATTCCTGAATTAATTGTGCTTTATTAGTCATATAAACTCCTATATTTATGGTTCGGAAAAACCTATTTGATGATGTAAAGCTAACATAGAAAAATTATTTAATCAAACGAATCCTTTAAATTATTAGTGTTTTTTTTATATTTGCTTAATAATTAGTTAATAATTTAATGATAGCATAGTTTATAAGGTGTAATTTTGTATCATTTAGAATATTGAGCTATATTGATACTAATGAAATGCAAGGATGATGAGGTAAAAAAATGATTTATACAAAAGACATTAGAGATTATGTAAAAAAAGGACAATACGATAAAGACCTGAAGAAAATTGTTAAGCAGGCTAAAACCTTAGTTAATTACGAATTATTAACAAATCCTAAAAATAAAGCTGTGATTATAGACATTGATGAAACAATCTTATCTAATCTTCCTTATATTTCTCAACAAATTCATTTAAACGATGTTGTTAAGCTTAATCGTTGGCAAATGTCATCTAAATGTGAAGCCATAGAGCCAATTGTAAGTCTTTATGGCTGGTTGCTTGATCGCGATGTAAAAATTTATTTCATTACGGCTAGACCTTTAGAGCTAAAAAAAGCAACCATTGATAATTTTAAAAAATTAAGTATACCACCATCGCAAATCGTGTTTCGTGATCAAGACCAATGGCCTGTACCAAAAGAATTCAAGATTGCAATGCGTAAAAATATCGTAAATAATGATTACGATATTATTCTAAATATCGGTGATCAACCAACTGACTTTGAAGGTGGATATTGGAAAAGAGCACTAAAGGTACCCAATCCTTTTTACATAGAGTCAAAATTACCATGGCAAAAAGACAGTGGGGTTGCTGCTTAGGTCTATTGCTCACAATCAGTCTGAATCAAGCAGATTTAATTTCTCCATTAGATCAATTAAAAAATCATTACCAGCAATTGGAAAAACGTGAAAATTTGTTGGTTGTATTTGATATCGATGATACTATTCTTTCAAATGAGCTGATAATTAACTCAGATTATGGTTATGATCTTTATAGAGTTATTGGCTATCAAAGGTTGTCTAAATTGCCGCTGATGTCAGAACAGAATGATATCTATCAATGGTGTTTGCAAAATAATATAGGGGTTGTTTTTATTACTTTCAGATGTGAGACTGAAAGATTACAAACAATTAAAAACTTAAAAGAACAAAATCTCAATCAGTGGGATAAGCTTATCTTATTTCCTGAGCCATGTGATTACCAAACAATTTCTGCTAAGGAGTATAAAACTGATGCACGAAAAAAACTCACAGAATCAGGTTTTAAGATTTTGGCTGCCATAGGTGATCAATACAGTGATATTCATGGTGGGTACACGGATTTATCTATTAAACTTGATGATCCAGGTTACTACACGAAATAGCATGCGACTTTACGATATTTTCATAGAGTTGTTTTAATTGTAATAAATCAGTTTTAGAAATATGTTCATTTGTCTTGTGTGCTGAATAATTTCTTGGTCCCAATTCAACAACTTCAAATTGTCTTGTGTCAAAGAAACGAGCATCGGATGTGCCTCCTGAAGTCGAAAAACACACATTCTCATTTTGATCGTTACTAATGGCATTTTTAACCTCATTTGCAAACTTTAAAGATGTGTTATAAAAAGGAGTTGTTTGATTAAACCATTGTGTTGATATTTTGATGTCGTTAGTTTTGAAAGTATTTAATATTTCGAAAAGTTTATTTTGAATAATATCTATTGTGATCGATGGATTGAAACGCCAATTAATTTTAATTTCACATTCTGATGGTGTTGCATTAAATACATTTGAGTTTGAACAGACGTTAACAATAGTCATTTTAGATGAGTTAAAGTTAGGATACGCTTTGCCCCACTTAAATTCATTTAACTGTCTCATAATATCGAGACCCTTATCGATAGGGTTATGACAACGTTGAGGATATGCAACATGTCCAGCTTGACCTTTAATATTTATCAATAAATTTAAAGAGCCTCTACGGCCAACTTTAATTGTATCTCCAACACTATTTTCAGAAGTCGGTTCACCAATTAAAACTCGTTTTACGTTCTTTAATAAATGGCTATGATATTTTAAAACGTACTCAATGCCAAAGTTATTTTCACCTTCCTCATTGCTGGTAATAAGAAACGCAACATTAGAGTAAATATGGTTATGGTAGTTTTTCGCAATAACACTTAGCATAGCTGCAATGCTTGACTTCATATCAACGGCACCGCGTCCATATAATATGTCATCAGCCCAAGTTGGCTCAAATGGTGGGTATTGCCATTCAGTTTCATTTGCTGGCACAACATCAGTATGGCCAACAAATAAAATTGTTGATTCATTCAAGCCGTTTTTAGGAATAGCAAGAAAATTAGTTACATCATCATGGTTAAGTTCTGAACAATTATACTCAAAACGCTCTAATGCTTCCATTAGCCAGGCATGACTTTTTGCATCATTCGGTGTTATTGATCGAAAAGAAATTAAGGTTTGTGTATTTGATAAAACGTCAGTATAATCACTCATATATGAGAATTATATAGTATTTTAGATTTAATTTCTTGAAAAATTTCAAATCGACTATATATTAAAATCATTCAAATAAATTAAAGTTTATATAGAGAGATTATTATGAGTATTAAACCTTTAACCAATCATGTTGTTATCAATACCGCGAAACAAGAAACATCAGCTGGTGGGATTGTTTTAACAGATGCTGAAAAGCCAAATTCTGGTGAAGTTATCTATTGTGGACCAGGTATGTTGAATAAAGACGGTAAGCACATACCAATGAGTGTAAAAGCTGGTGATAGAGTTGTGTTCGGTCAATACGCGGGAACTGAAACTACTATTAAAGGCGAAAAATACCTTGTTATGCGTGAAGACGACATTGTTTGTATTATTGAGTAATTAAAAAATTTAAAGGAGAAATTATGTCAAAAGATATTATATACGGCTCACAAGCCTATGAAAAAATGGTGGCCGGTGTTGACGGCTTAGCAAATGCTGTTGCAGTGACTTTAGGGCCAAGAGGGCGTAATGTTGCATATGAAAAATTTGGGGACAACATTGGGGTAACCAAAGATGGTGTGACTGTTGCTAAAAACTTTTCCATGAAGGATCGTCAAGCCAATGCAGCTGCACAAATGCTGAAAGAAGCTGCGCAAAAAACAAATGATGTTGCGGGCGATGGAACAACAACTGCTACTGTTTTAGCGAGATATATTGTTAGAGAAGGATATAAAGTTGTAACTGCTGGTATGAATCCAATGGACGTTTCTAGAGGATTTGCTAAAGCAGTTAAGCAAGTAGTTGCTGAAATTGAAAAGATCTCAAAACCTTGTAATGATGCAAAATCTGTCGCACAAGTTGGTACCATATCAGCTAATTCAGATAGAGCCATTGGTGAAATGATTGCCAAAGCTATGGAAGCTGTCGGAAAAGAAGGTGTCATTACTGTAGAGGAAGGTAATAGTCTTGAAAATGAACTGAATACTGTAGAGGGGATGCAGTTTGATCGTGGATACTTATCACCATATTTTGTCACAAACCAACAAAATATGTCAGTTGAACTTGATAATCCTTTCATTCTAGCAGTCGACAAAAAAATTACTAATATTAGAGAAATGATAAACCTACTAGAAGGTGTTGCAAAAGCAGGTCGACCCTTGCTCATTATTGCAGAAGATGTTGAGGGTGAGGCACTTGCAACCTTAGTTGTTAATAATATGCGTGGCACTGTAAAGGTTTGTGCTGTGAAAGCTCCAGGTTTTGGCGACAGACGTAAAGCAATGCTTGAAGATATTGGTGTTTTAGCACAAGCAAAAGTTGTGGCAGAAGAAATTGGCATTAAACTTGAAGAAGCAGGTGTTGAAATTTTAGGTGGATGTAGACGAGCTGTGATTACCAAAGAAAATACAACATTGATCGATGGTAGCGGCGAAGAAGATTCAATTAAATCACGAATTGATCAAATTAGATTTGAAATTGAAAACGCAACTTCTGATTATGATAAAGAAAAGCTTCAAGAAAGGTTAGCAAAATTAGCTGGAGGCGTTGCCGTCATTAAAGTGGGTGCCGCTACGGAAGCTGAAATGAAAGAGAAGAAAGCAAGAGTTGAGGATGCTTTAAATGCGACAAGAGCCGCTGTAGAAGAAGGTATTGTTCCTGGTGGTGGTGTGGCACTTATTCGTGCTTCTAAAGTACTTGAAAAGTTAGAAGGTGAAAACCAAGATCAAACTGTTGGTATTAAAGTAATAGCAAAAGCACTACAAGCCCCACTAAGACAAATTGTTGAGAACTGTGGTGAAGATGCTTCTGTAGTTGTAAATGAAGTTATGAAAAATAAAAATAACTGGGGTTATAACGCACTGACAAATGAATATGGCGACATCGTTGAGATGGGTATTATTGATCCAGCCAAGGTAACAAGAAGTGCATTGCAAAATGCTGCATCTATTGCATCATTAATGGTAACAACAGAATGTCTAATGACAGATGAGCCTAAAGATGATCAAGCAGGCGCCGGTGACGCTGGTGGTATGGGTGCCATGGGCGGCATGGGTGGTATGGGCGGAATGATGTAAGTCACTAAAAGTCTATATCCAAAAAAAACTCGTCTTTAGGCGAGTTTTTTTTATTTGAAAGTTCAAAAAATATTTGTCATTATAGAATTTATTGTTAAAAGGAAATTAAATGGTAAGAGTAATCAATTCAATACGAAAGTATTTTAATGAGCCACCAAATCTGGATGAGATCTTCAGAAAGTTTAAACGTAACATACAAAAAAACAATAAAAATTCAGGTTTTAACACATCAAATGATGATCAAATATCACCAACTTTCTTAATATCTTTATTGATCATTGGTTTGCTTATTATATGGGGGCTTGCAGGCATTAGAATTATTTCTCCTGCTGAAAAAGCAGTTGTTCTACGTTTTGGAGAGTATAACCGTACACTTAATCCGGGCCCACATTGGATACCACCTATTATTGAAAGTAGTCAAGTTGTCAATGTCATGAGAGATTACACTTTTTCAACCAAGGCAGAAATGTTAACCAAAGATAAAAATATTGTTGATGTTGAGGTGTCAGTGGTGTTCAGAATCAATGATCCTAATAAATATTTATTCAATGCAGTCGACCCGTATGAATCTGTAACACAGGCTACAGCAAGTGCTTTGAGACAGGTTGTCGGTTCAACAACCCTAGATGGTATTTTAACTCAGTCGAGGGCTGCTGCCAGAGATGCCATTGAAAAACAAATCATTGAAACGGTAGATTACTATAATGTTGGCATCAATATTGTTGACGTAAACTTGCAGCCAGCAAAGCCACCACAACAAGTTAGTGAAGCTTTTGATGATGTTATTAAAGCTTTAGAAGATGAGAAAAGATTTATCAATGAAGCCAGAGCCTACAGAGAAAAAGTAGTTCCAATTGCAACTGGTAAAGCTAAGCGGATCATCCAAGAAAGTGAGGCTTATCGTGAACAAGTAGTACTTGATGCTCAAGCCCAAGTTGCATCGTTTTTAGCGATTCAACCTCAATATCAACTTAATCCAGAGGTAGTTGGTAATAATATTTACTATTCAAAACTTCAAGATTTGTACTCTAGAGTGAATAAGTTGTTCTTAGATATCCCTAAGAGTCAAAACGCATTCATGTATCTACCAATAGATCAAATGCTTAAATCAATGCCAAAGAAGGACGATGAATACATGCCATTTTCTTCAAAATCTCAAATTCAGCAAGCTAACCTAGCTACCTTGAAATCGCTCAAACCAGAAAACAAAGGTCGTCAAAGTGAAAGATAGTCAAATTAATATATTTATCTCAGTATTTTTTTTAATTTTATTGGTAGTTTCATTCTCAATATTTACTGTTGTCGAAGGAAATCGTGCATTTATAACTAGATTGGGAGATATTGTAAGTAGTGATGATGGTAAGCCTTTAATCTATGAGCCAGGCTTGCATGTAAAGATTCCCTTTATTGACATGGTTAAACGAATTGATATTCGTCTTCAGTCTTTTGAGGAGCCATCATCTAGAATTTTAACATCCGAACAAAACTATGTTGTGATTGTAGATTACTATGTTAAGTGGAAGGTAGTTAACTTAGTTAAGTACTTTACTAGAACAGGCGGGAGAAACGTTGTTGCTGAACGCTTGATCCAACAGAAGATTAATGATACATTAAGAGCAGAGTTTGGACGTCAAGAAATTTCAGACGTCATTTCATCTGAAAGAACTCAAATAATGGATTTATTAAAAGAAAGAACTAATAAAAGAGCTCAAGAGCTTGGTGTTGAAGTCGTAGACGTTAGAATTAAGAAAATTGACTTACCAGAAGAAGTCAGCTCATCTGTGTTTCAAAATATGAGAGCAGATCGGCAACGTGTGGCTACAAAGCATAGGTCGGACGGAATTGCTGCTGCTGAGGCATTAAGATCAGAAGCTGACAAAGATGTCATCATCATTACTGCAAAGGCACGTGAAGATGGTGCAAAGATTAAAGCCAAAGGTGACTCTGCTGCGATGAAAGTGTTCGCTCAGTCTTACTCAAAAGATAGTAAGTTGTTTAATCTATTGAGAAGTCTTGAAGCTTATTCCAAGAGTTTTGGGAACGAGAATGATGACTTTATTGTCCTCAGTCCAGATTCTAAATTCTTTGACGTAATGAAAAAAAAATAATAGAAATATGATATATGTTAACGCTAGATACCGAAAAATTAACTCATAAATATAGAACTAGTGATGATGTTTGTCTTGAAGAAGACATCAATATAGATAAAAAAAAAGATTCTGAAACCAGTAGCATATGGCACTGGTTTTCTGCTCTTGTTGCCATTCCTTATGGGGTCTGTTACGGGTTTTTAACATATACATTATTGAATTATTCTGCTGAACTATTTCTAAATGCATTGATTCAAACAGTTTTTTTCATTGTTATTCCTGCATGGACTTTAATCATTCCTGCTGTTCTGACAGGTTCAATATACTGGCTTATTGGTCAACATGAATTAAATGAATCACTTCGATCTTTTGCAAATCAAAAAGATAACAAAAATAACTCATATTTTAAATCACTTTTTTTAATCATCTTGGGTGGTCTAGTTGGATTGTTTATTGGTCTAGAATTCTTTGAATTCTTGCCTTTTATGTTTCCTGTTGCTGTTGCCATAGCCATCTTCGGTGGATCAACACATTTTACAGTTTTCTATAATAACGCATCGAATTCTATTAACGAATTATCTAAACTTTTTGACATTACTGGTGGTGAATATAATATAGAATATCTTTTAAATATGATTTCTCTTGTTGCACCCATTCTAGCAATTGTCCATATTATTTTTATTACAGGTTTATTCAATCCTATTGTTCCTGCTTTCTTTGCTATCGGTGTATTGGCGGTTTTTGTTAAAAAATGGATGAATTATTCTGGCTTAAATATATTTAGTCGTTTCTATGCCAGTATTGATGCAACAATCAGAGAATACACTGCTTTAATTATACACTGTATAGGTGAGGGTGCTATCCCAGCAGCTGCAGCAACACATTCAAGTTCTTCAACAGGTATATTTTTTGCGCAATTAAGTGGTCTTGTAGCAACCTCTAATGAATATTTCACTGATTTACATGCTGTTGCTGGAGATAAACACTTTTTTAGGGTTTCTAAATATTATGAAGATAATATCTATTTATGCGAGGTTTCTGAGGATGAATCATTTATTGATATAGATAAGTCGCAATCCTTTTTCTTTCAGAGTATGAATTCATCAAATCTAAACAAAGTTGCATTAATGCATCTTAATGATCAATTTAATGGTGTTTTTGAATATTGTGATAGTGATGTTATTTATAGTGGTGATTATTATCAATTAGATAATAAATATACTAATAGATACCAACCAGCATCATTTATGGAGGCTATTTTAGGTGTTAAGTTAAAGAATAAAATTAATTATTTTTTCTATCTATGTTCTTTTTTATATTTAACTTCTAGTTTATCTTTGATTGCTTTATTCTTTCTCAATATAGTGCCTTTGGCCATAACTGTTTTCTCATTGATACCATTATTTATGTTGTATAGATTTTCTTTAGTTTATTTTTGTCAACTTAAAGAGATTCCATTAGAATTTAACGCCTTTTCTCAAAGTGTTCAATGTGGTTGCCAAGTTAAGCGATCAGTTGATCAATTGGAGGATGAGGGTCACTCACATGGACTCGATTATAAACCTGTCATTAATTTCTTATTTGGATTTTCAACAAGAGTTAAATCACACAAAGTATTGCAAAATAACTTTGGCGATTCTCTCAATAAAGCATTATGGTTTTTATCATTATGTATTATGGCGTTATCAATGTATCTTGTTTCTTTATTAACAATTGGTACATTGCATCAAGTGTTACTAATACCTCTTTTTTATCTTGCATTAACTCAATGTGTTAACTTAACAACCTGGCTTTTTTCTACTACCAATGCTGAAAAGAAATTAGGCATCCATGTTTTCATAAGTCAATTATTTGATCCAAGTAATTGGTTAAAAGTCATGGGTTATTTTATTGTTTTTTTAGTTGCCTTCTGTATTGGTATAAATGGCGGTACTGAATTTGCATTTCATCTATCTTTTATGTTTGCTACTTCACCAGTGGTTTTACCTATGGTAATCAGTATTTTTGTTATTTGTGCTTTGTTAACAGAGGGGGTATGGATTAATGATCGTTTGGAAAAATCACTCAGTCCGATCAAGTCATATTTTTTCAAACCTGAGCCAATAAAAACAGATAATAAAGCAGAAAATAAACCAGAAAATGTAGAATCTTCAAAACCATTTTCTTTAGATGATTTAACTTACTGTCAAGAAATACCACAACCATAAAGTATTTAACAAATAAATTTAAATTGCAAAAGTTTTTGTAAGGTTGTTAATTATTTGATGTGGTTCATATGGATCATTAAAAGAAAGTCTAATGACTGCCTCACTTGTCATTGTTATATTTTTATTTTTTTGGATGATTTTACAAATTTTTAAATAATTATCCTCACTGATATTTTTAAACGTTAAAAGAGCGTAATCTCTTTTGATAATAATCTCTGAACAACCAAATAACTGTAATTCATTAGTCATTTTTTTTGAGTTTAGAAGACTAATAGTAGAGTAAGGTGGTGCACCATAATGAATGGCTAAATGTGATTCTATCTCACCTATCTCATCATTATTTGCTTTTGCAATTGATTGATAAACAGACAATCTTTGATTGGTATCTGAAATATAATCTTGTGGGATTATAAGAGAAAAATAAGTTTGATATTCTATTGGTTGAAGTGTTTCTGTCTCTGTTAAGTTAAGGTCATTACAAGCTTGTTTAAGCATGCTTAAATAAAGTTCATACCCAACACCTTTGACCATACCGCTTTGTTGCTCCCCAAGTATAGAGCCCGTACCACGAATTTCTAAATCATGCACTGCTAATTGATAACCCGAACCTAAGCTGGATAATGCATTTATTGCATTAAGTCTTGATAATGCATTTTTTTTAAGAAAAATGGGGTCAGGTGTAATGAAATAAGCATATGCTTGTCGATCAGAACGGCCTACTCGTCCTCTAAGTTGATGAAGTTGAGCCAATCCAAATTTATCTGCTCTTAACACTATCATTGTGTTTGCATTGGGTATATCTATCCCACTTTCAATGATGGTTGTTGCAACTAGTAGATTTACTTTATGTTCGCTGAATGCGAACATTTTTTCATCTTGTTCTAGTTGGCTCATCTTGCCATGAATAAAATCAGCAACAATATAGTTAGATTTGTCTTGCCAAAAGCGACATACTTTTTCAATGCTCGACACATCGTTATGAATCATATAAACTTGACCCCCACGTTGCAACTCTCTTTCTACGGCATTTAAAATTGCGTTGTCATCATGTTTGATCACTTGGGTAATAATATCTGTTCTTTGTCTTGGTGGCGTTGAGATCAACGAGATATCTCTTAATGATGACAAGGCAAAATTAAGTGACCTTGGTATTGGGGTTGCACTCATAGATAAAAAGTGAATATTAGGATGTGCTTTTTTTATGAATTCTTTGTCTTTTACACCAAATCGATGTTCTTCATCAATGATGATAAGTGAAAGATCATGGTATTGAAGTGCTGTTCTTAATACAACATGGGTAGTAATAATGACGTCTACTTTACCAGTTGTAATCTCATCAAGTAATAATTTATTTTTTGTTTGTGAAGTTAACAACCTAACAACAATTGGCCATGCTTCAAAACGTGATTTTATATTTTGAAAGTGTTGTGATGCAAGTAAGGTTGTTGGAGCAATAAATAAGACTTGTTTTTGATTTAAAGCTGCAGCAAAGCATGCTCTAATAGCGATTTCGGTTTTTCCAAATCCCACATCACCACAAATCAAACGATCCATTGGTATATCTTTATTAAGATCATTTAACGTCTCAATAATTGCTTTTTCTTGGTCATTTGTTTCTTTATACGGGAAATGACTTTTAAATACATCATACTCGGGTGGTGTTGGAATTTTTTTGGTTTTTAAAATATGTCTTTTTGCATTAACTTTAAGAATTTCAGCAGCATAATCATAAGTTAGCTCTCTTGCTTTTTTTGCTGTTTTAGTCCATTGTTTTGAGCCTAATTCATCAACCGTCACATTTTCTTGAATATGATATTTAGATAAGAGATTAAATTGATCGACTGCAATAAAAATTTTTGCTTGTTTTTTATAAATTACTTGCATAAATTCTTGTTCGTTTATGGTTACTAGTCCAGAGTATTGTCCAATACCATAATCCTCGTGAACAACATAGTCATTTGGTAATAAATGAATTTTTTCAAAAAGTTTTTTCTTTTTCTTTTTATGATTCTCTTTTTTATAAAGATTGTATTCAGGTAGAATTAAGTAATTTGAAAATTGGTAAGACCAAGAGAAATCTCCTTTTAAAAGATATATATTCTTTTCTTTGATATCAAAAATGTTTTCTATTTGTTTAAAGCTAACATTACATCTTAAGGCCAATGCTTTAAATCTTTCCAATCGTTCATCGGTTGAACAGGTGATAATAACAGGAGTTTTATGAATATTTAACTCCATAAGTCTATTTTCATAGTGAAGTGATTTAAATTGAAATTGATCAAATTGAGATAGATATTGTTTTACTTTGCTTTTTTTAAACCATTTAACAACGATTTTATCTGGTGGTGGGGGAGGGATTATCCCTTCTTTTTTTATCAATTGTTCAAAGTTGAGAAGTGTTTTCTCATAAAATGTATCTAGTATTGCTTCTGAATTTTCAGGTGTATAAATGATAATGTTATCAGGTAAAAAATCAAAAATTGTACATACATCATTATAAACAATGGGGGCCAGGTCCTCTACACCTTCGATAGGTAGCCCGCTGTCAATATATTTATATTCAGGATATTTCTTTGCGTTTTCATCATTAGATAACCAATATTTTTTAAGAAGCTCTCTTTGTTCATGTGAAAGTAACATTTCATGTTGTGGGAGTATAGTAACTTCATTATTATATGATTGAAAAGTATTTGTTTCATGATTAAAAAGCCATATATTTTCTATGGTATCATCGAACCACTCAATACGAAAAAGCATGTTTTTACTTTTAAATTCAAGTAGACTGCCTTTAATACTAAATTCGCCATTATGCTTAACTGTTTCACAATGTTGGAATCCGTTATCAGAAAAAAGTTTTGATAGTAAATTTAATGAAATATTTTGGTTTACAAATAACTTGGTCGAAGAAAGTTTAATAACTGACATAGGTGGTACAACATATGAAGTACTTGCAACTGTCGTTATAACAATATCTGCAGGCGATTTAGTAAGTTCAAATAAAACATTAAAACGTTCTGCGCTAACCACCTCATTGGTGAACGATTTTTCATATGGTAATGTGCCTCTGTCAGGCAATAGCACAATGGTTTGATGTATGTCATTACTTTGTAATGTTTTGAGAGATTTGAGTAGGTTGTTTGCTATAACCTGGTTTTCAACAATGACTAGACAAGGTGTTGATGCTTTAGTTAATTTATTTGTAAGTTTACAAAGATCCACTAGTTATCAAGGTCATCATCTAGAAAACTGGTTAGTTTTTCAGCACGGCTTGGGTGTCTTAATTTACGCAAAGCTTTTGCTTCAATTTGACGAATCCGTTCACGTGTGACATCGAATTGTTTGCCAACTTCTTCTAAAGTATGATCTGTATTCATCTTTATGCCAAAACGCATACATAGTACTTTGGCTTCTCTTGGTGAAAGTGTTTCAAGCATATCACCAATGGCCTCTTTGAGCCCCTCTATGGTTGCTGCATCAACAGGTAGTTGTGCATTTTTATCAACAATGGTGTCTTTAATTCTTGAGTCATCTTCGTCAGCATCATTTGAAGCACTAAGTGGGTTTTCAACAGATACAGGATCTTTTGCAATTCTCTGCACACGTCTGATCTTATCGATACTCATATCCATTTCTTTACTCAATTCTTCGGGTGTTGGGTCTCGACCTTCCTCTTGTAAGAATTGTCTAGAAATTCTATTTAATTTATTTATGGTTTCAATCATGTGAACTGGTATACGAATTGTTCTGGCTTGATCAGCAATAGATCTGGTGATTGCCTGTCTTATCCACCAGGTAGCATAGGTTGAAAACTTGTAACCACGTCTGTATTCAAACTTATCAACTGCTTTCATAAGTCCAATATTGCCTTCCTGGATTAAATCCAAAAACTGAAGGCCACGATTGGTATATTTCTTAGCGATAGAAATAACTAAACGAAGATTGGCTTCAATCATTTCACGCTTAGCTTTCATCATTTTAGCTTCACCCACTTTAATTTTTTGGTTAATTTCGCGAATGCTAGCTAGTGGTAAATCTTCACTTTCTTCAATTTTCTTTAATTTTTGTAATGAGTTTTTGACTAGTTGTCCGTTTACAAAATCTTTACTATTAGCAATTTTTTCAATGTCTTTTTGGTAGCTTGGTTTTTTGAGTGTTTCTATGACTGTTTTCTTTTTAAAACCATTTTTTTCAATGAGTTGAAACATGATTTTTTTCTCTGAATCTCTCATGTCAACGATGATTTTATCAAGCTTTTTGATAATTTTGTTGTATACCCTAGTAGATAGTTTAAACTTAGTAAAATACTCAATGGCTCTATTACCATCATTCTTTTCTAACAATTTTTTTAGGAAGTATATTTTTGTCTTGAGCACCATGGGATCAATTCTATTTTCTCCCTCTTCAGGCTCGTCTTCTTCGATAAAGCTTTCTTCGTCTTCTTCTTCAAGTTCGATGCTATCATCAACTTGATTCTCATCATTTTGTTCTTGCAGTTCAGATTCAATATTTTTTAATTCTTCGAATAATTTTGTTTCTTCTTTATCGAGCTCTGCGAATTCAGGATCAAAGAATCCAACTATGACTTCGTTATAACGAATTGGATAGTTTGATATTTTTTCAAATGCATCAATAACAAACTGAATAAATTTAGGATGCATTGCAATGCCATGTATGACCATTTGATTACCTTGCTCAATTTCCATAGCAATGCGTACTTCACCTTCACGGTCTAGTAGGTAAATTTTACCCATTTCAAGCATGTATCTTTTGACATGATCAGGGCCAGCAAGTGATACTTCTATGTTTTCTTCACTTTCTGATTCATCTGGTTCTTTTTCAGTAGATTCTGGATCGAATAGGTTTTCATTTTCATTATCATATTCAATTTCAAGATCCAAATGTTCTCTAATTTGATTGATAATCTCTGGTAATTCATCAGTACTAACTAAATATTCAGGTAAAAGCTCTTTTACACGAGAAAAAAGAACGAAACCACCACCATCACGCTCATCTTTGAGTGTTTTAATCATTTTATCAATGGCAATCTTTTTGTCTGAACCATTACTATTTTTGTCAGTGGTTTTATCTGTCATTTTTTCTCCAAAAGACTTATTCTACTTTTTTTTGTATTTTATTTCAATCAAAGGAGTCTCTTTTAATTAATTATAGCCTTAATTAAACTGTTTTTTCATTTTTTATTAAAGAAATTAGTTTCTTTCGCTCCTCGGGTGTCAACTCAGATTGTTTTGATTTATTAATAAGTTCCTGACTTAGAAATTTATTTTTTTCAACCATGAGTTTTGAAATCGATGATTGTAACTCAAGAATATGATCCTCATTGGATAGATAAGAATGTTTGTTCTGCAATTGCTTTAATTTTTCAACGGTTTGTTTTTTCTGAGTTCTATTAATTAACTCATCTATAGTAAGTATATTTTCATTAATGATTGTATTGACCATATACCCAATAAATTTAAATTCCATTTGTTTTACAGTTTTTAAACTTAAAAGTTTTTCAATGTCTTCTTTTGATAATTCATGACAACAAGCTGGTTTGCTAGCTATTAAATACATAATGCGATCAATCCAGTTAAAGGCACCTTTCTCCACATTTATTTTTGGTGTTTTATTGAATGGCTGATTACCATAAAGTAATTTAAATCCAAGATCCTTAAAGTCTTTTTTAAATATAGAATCATGAATGGTTTCTGCTAACTTAAGAAAATTTTGTTTAAATCGGCTTTTATTAATGGTTCGATTTAATGGGGTTTGAACGGCAAGTTGTTCTATTAAATCTTCACTTAATGATTTGGCCTCATTAATTAATTTTTCAAAGGCATGACTACCATGTTTATCAACGTAACTATCAGGGTCATGATTATTTGGTAGACGAATAATATTCATTTCGCATTGAGGCCCTAAATGCTTTAGGCATAACATACTTATTTTGTCAGTTGCAGTTTGACCTGCTGAATCTCCGTCATAACAAATATAAAGTTTTTGAGCAGAATTTATTAGATTTTGTAATCGTTCTTCATTGAAGCTTGTTCCCATGAAAGCGACAGCATTAGTAAAGCCATGTCTATGTAGTTTAATTACATCCATATAACCTTCAACTAATATAAAACACCCTTGTTTTTTGGCTTGATGAAAATTATATATAATACTATTTTTTTTAAAATGTACTGTTTCTGGAGAGTTGATATATTTCGGTTGTTGGTTTGACTGGATGCTTCGTCCGCCAAATGCAATAATTTGACCATATTGATCACAAATCGGAAAAATAATTCTTTGTCTGAATCGATTGGCATTGTTTTCACTGTTAACTATTCCAATTTTAATTAAAGTTTCTAATTTGCAATTTAAAATTTTACATAAGGCGTTAGGATAAATGCTTGGCATAAAACCTAACTTAAATATTTTTATACAATCTTCGTTGACATTTCTGTCGGTTAATTGCTTGAGTATGGCAGGTTGCTTGTTTAGATTTTGCATACACCACTTAGCAATTAAGTCTAAACACTCGTATTCGCTATTATGGTTATCATCAATTGTTATGCCTAGGTCTTTCGCAATTTGTCTAATTGATTCTGGAAAACTAATCTGGTTAATTTTCATATGAAAGTCTATGGGACCACCATGTTCATGGCACCCAAAACAGTAAAAAAGATTTTTTTCTGGGGTAACAACGAAAGAGGGAGTTTTTTCATTGTGAAAGGGACAAAGTCCTAAATATCGATTACCGTTTCTTTTTAATTGGACGTGTTTTGAAATAAGTTGAACAATGTCTAGGCTTTGATTCAACCTTGATAGCAGTTGTTTCGAGAAACGGCCGCTCATCAATCTATGATTAGTTATCTAACCAATTTCTATCTTTGGTATCTTTTTTTACTTGTCTTTTTTGTGCAGCAGCTTTAGCTCTTCGTTTTGCTTCAGACTTAGTTACATGATATTCCAATTCTTTGATTTGTCGTGGGATACCAAGTTTTTCGTTTAACCGCTTCAATCTTCTGATTGCGATCTCTACTATCCCGTTGCATTTATTTACGTCTACAGTTGGCATTAAATTCTCCAAAAGCTTAATCTTAATATAATTATAAACTAATGTCTATAATACTATATTTTTTACAGTATTGCCACTTAAAAAAAATGAATAAAAAATGAATATATATTTTTCATATGTTTGTCTCAAAATACACTATATAGTGTTATGTTTCTTTGAAAAGCACAACATGTTGGTGTATAGTGATTTTAATAGAGGTGCGAAATGACTGAATTATTAATAGATAAAACACAACTTGATTCGCCTAATCAATTAGGTGCTGACGTTGGTAAACAATTAACAAGTTTAAATGTAAAGAAAAGAAACGGGCGTGTAGTGCCATTTAATGAGGCTTTAATCACTAATGCAGTCATGAAAGCATTTGTTGGTGTATATGGTCCAGAAGCAGATCAATCGACGTCTTTTAAAAATATATCAAGTCAGGTCACCTCGAAAGTAACCCTAGAATTATCTGATCAACCTGAAAACATACCTGTCGATATTGAAAAGATTCAAAACCTTGTAGAGCAACAACTTATGCTTAACCAAGTTCCAGACGTAGCTAAGGCATATATACTCTATCGACACTCACAAGAACAAAAAAGACAAAATGACCAAGTTGACCATGTCATTAGTATATTGGGCTCTGACGGCAAACCTTTTAAGTTATCTGTTGCTAGTATAAGTGAGTCACTTGCTAAAGTTGGCGAGGGTCTAGATGTAGATACCCAAAGATTAGCTAAAGATATTTTTGCAAATCTGTATGAAAACGCTCCATTTGACGATTTTCTCAAATCTAGAATTATGTGCGCGAGAACTAGAATCGAAACAAATCCTGATTATAGTTATTTGTGTGCACGCATACTCAAGGAAGACCTATTTGATATGTCTATCAGATGCTTAGGCTTGTCCAAAGATTCATCTTATGAACAAGTCTTTGTATCTGGTATTAGATTTGGTGTTGAAAAGGAACTGATTAACCCAGATTTGTTGGGATTTGATTTAGATAGATTGGCAGATCATTTAGATCAGACAAAAGACAACATATTTAACTTTTTAGGTTTACAAACTTTATTTGATAGATATTTCATCCATTGGAAATTAGAGCGATTCGAGTTGCCTCAGTCGTTCTTCATGAGAATTGCGATGGGCTTAGCGCTCAAAGAGCAAAATAAAAATGATAAAGCCATTGAATTTTATAACTTACTTTCCAGCCATACATTTATGAGCTCAACACCAACACTATTTAATTCTGGTACTTTGAGAAGTCAATTGTCTAGCTGCTACTTAACAACCGTATCTGATGACTTAGATGGTATTTATTCAGCTATTAAAGACAACGCTAATTTATCAAAGTACGCTGGTGGCTTGGGAAATGACTGGACAAATGTTAGAGGATGTGGTGCTCACATTAAAGGAACAAACGGAATGTCATCTGGTGTCATACCATTTTTAAACGTGGCAGATGCGACTGCTGTTGCAGTCAACCAAGGCGGAAAGCGGAAAGGTGCAGTTTGTGCTTATTTAGAAACATGGCATTTAGATATCGAAGAGTTTTTGGAGTTGAGAAAAAACACAGGTGATGATCGAAGAAGAACACATGATATGAACACAGCTAATTGGGTTCCTGATTTATTTATGGAACGTGTACATAATAAGGAAGACTGGACATTGTTTTCACCTTCTGACGCACCTGATTTACATGGCTTATATGGTGATGCATTTAAAGCACGTTACGAAACTTACGAGGCTTTGGCAAAAGAAGATAAGATACCTCATAGAGTGGTTTCTGCTGTTCAGCTGTGGCGTAAAATGTTATCGATGATTTTTGAAACAGGTCATCCATGGATGACATTTAAAGATCCATGTAATTTAAGATCACCCCAGCAGCATGTAGGTGTAGTAAACTCCTCAAATTTATGTACAGAAATCACCCTCAATACAAGCAAGGAAGAAATTGCTGTATGTAACTTAGGTAGTATCAACTTATCAAAGCATTTTACAGACGGGAAGCTTGATGAAGCAAAGCTGAAATCAACTATTGATGTTGCTATAAGAATGTTAGATAACGTCATAGATATCAATTATTATGCCGTTGATACAGCAAAAAATTCCAATTTCAAGCATAGACCAATTGGTATGGGGTTAATGGGCTTTCAAGACGCACTGTATATTCAAGGCATTGCTTACGATTCAGAAGAAGCTGTTAAATTTGCTGATTATTGTATGGAATTAATTAGTTATCATGCCATTTTAGCATCCTCTAAGCTTGCAGAGGAAAGAGGAGTATACGAAAGCTACAAGGGGTCTTTATGGGATCGAGGCATTTTGCCAGTTGACTCGATTAAATTATTAAAAGAAACAAGACCAGATCACTTAGTTTGTGATCAAGATGAAAGCGTTTCACTTAATTGGGACGTTGTCAGAAAACAAGTTGCTAATTTTGGTGTTAGAAATTCAAATATTATGGCTATTGCCCCAACTGCAACCATTGCTAATATCTGCGGTGTTTCTCAGTCTATTGAGCCGACATACCAAAACCTCTTTGTAAAATCTAATTTGTCTGGTGAGTTCACTATGATAAACGAGTATCTAATAGAGGCATTGAAGAAAGAAGGCTTATGGGATGAGGCCATGGTAAATGATTTGAAATATTACAATGGGGATTTGACGAATATTGAAAGAGTTCCCAATTCAATTAAAACTGTTTTCAAGACTGCATTCCAAATCGAACCACAGTGGTTAATTGATTGTGCTTCAATGCGTCAAAAATGGATTGATCAGGCACAATCGTTAAATTTATATATAAACCAACCATCAGGTAAAAAACTTGATCAAATATATAAGTATGCGTGGATGAAAGGCTTAAAAACCACATATTATTTAAGAAGTTTAGGTGCTTCAGCACCGGAAAGAGCGACCGTAACAGATGGCCAATTAAATGCTGTGCCTAAGCAGTGCAGTATAGATGACCCAGATTGTGAAGCATGTCAATAAAATAGGAGTAGATTAATGTCAGTTGCAGAAAGTGTAGTAGAAAATTTTAAGGTTGAAAGAAGAGTCACAGTTGATGATAAAATGATGATCAACTGTCGCGCTGATTTGAACCAATTAGTCCCTTTTAAATATAAATGGGCATGGGAAAAGTATCTTGTTGGTTGTGCAAATCATTGGATGCCTAATGAAGTGAATATGACAGCCGATATCGATTTATGGCGCTCTAAGGATGGTTTGACAGATCAAGAGAGAATCATCATCAAGCGAAATCTAGGTTTCTTTGCCACGGCGGATTCATTGGTTGCTAATAACTTAGTACTTGCCATTTACAGACATGTGACCAATCCAGAATGTAGACAATATTTACTCCGTCAAGCGTTCGAGGAAGCATTACATACACACTCATATCAACATATCATTGAAAGCCTTGGTCTTGATCAAGCAGAAACATTTAATATGTATAGAGAAATACCATCAGTTGCAACAAAAGCAAACTGGGCATTGCCTTACACAGATAGTTTATCAGACCCAACTTTTAAAACAGGTACACCTGAAGATGATCAACGTTTGCTTAGAGACTTGATAGCATTTTATGTGGTTTTTGAGGGTATTTTCTTTTATGTTGGTTTCACTCAGATACTTTCTATGGGTAGACGTAATAAGATGGTAGGCACTGCCGAGCAATTTCAATATATCCTCAGAGATGAATCAATGCACATGAACTTTGGTATTGATATGATTAACCAAATTAAACTCGAGAACCCACATTTGTGGACTGAAAAGTTTCAAAAGGAAATGATTGCGCTAGTCAAACAAGGTGTGAGCTTAGAGCATCAATACGCGAAGGATACTATGGAAGATGGTATTTTGGGTATGAACTCCGATATGTTAGGTGATTTTTTGCATATTATTGCTAACAGAAGATTGCAGCAAATAGGTTTGCCTGAACAGTATCCACAAAAAGAGAATCCATTTCCATGGATGAGTGAAATGATGGATCTTAAAAAAGAAAAGAATTTCTTTGAAACCAGAGTGACAGAGTACCAAACTGGTGGTGCACTCGATTGGGATGATTAATAAATAAAATAATAATCATTAAAAAAACTACTCAGTAAACCAGTTAGACTGAGTAGTTTTTTTGTTAAAAATGAATCTATAACTATCTTTTGAAAATTAGCTTTAATTTTTGTTCATATTTTATGTTGTTCTTCTTTAATATAGCAATATGGTGATGGAGAATTTAAATTTTTTTAGTGATTTTCTAGATGCATTAAAAGAACTAATATTTAATTGAGGATTTCTTGCCGGGTTTAAATTTTTATTTTCTATGCCAGTAAAGTTCATTTCTGTGTATAAGAAGAAAAATTAAAAAAATGCCGCTAATGCAGCAGCAACAGGTTTCGGTTTAAATGATGATGAATAAGGGTTTCTAGCACGTTTTTTGTTTAGTGGTAGATTATAATTTCTAATACCTTGGTTTATTGGTGGATTATAATCATTAATACCAAGGTTTATTGGTGGATCATAATCATTAATACCAAGGTTTATTGGTGGATCATAATCATTAATACCAAGGTTTATTGGTGGATTATAATCATTAATACCAAGGTTTATTAGTGGATTATAATCTCTAATATCTACCTTCGGTAATGGAGAATTTAAATCGCTCTTAAGATAATTATTTTTAGATTTCAATTGTTTTATATATCTTACATATGTGTTTTCTGTTTTAAAAAATTTACTTGATAATTTTCTAGACTTGTTAAAAGAACTATTATTTAATTGAGAATTATTTTTTAGATTTAAGCTTTTATTTTTTATGCTAGTAAAGTTCATTTCTGTATAAAAGTAAAAAAACGAAAATAATGCTGTTAAAAGAATTGAAATTGAGGAAGATAAAAATAAATTACTTACTGGTAAAATAGTTATATTAAACCAAATACAGCTAATTACTGTGAAAATAGTCATAGTTTTAATTGCAGCATCAAGTCCCATAAAACATAAGCTGATTAGATCGGATTTATTGTAAGCTTCATCAGATGTTTTATTAAAATATAAAACACTACTAATGCCTATTAATAACGATAGTAATAACATTGATAATATTGTGATGTGAATGTGAAGCGGCAAAGATAATGAGACCATGAGTAAATGTGTGCTTATACCTATGAAATAGATGTCTTCAATCACTGATAACCCAGTTAATCCAATGACTAATGTTTCTAGAAAATTATATTTAATAGGATTGATATATCCTTTAGTTCTTTTTTCTAAGAAAAAAATCAATACATTGTATAAAAAAAGTAAAACAGCCATGACACCCAGTTTTAAAAACCAAGATATTTTTCCTGGAAAAAGGATCATGGTTGAGTAAATACCAAAAAGCAGAGAAGTAACATTAATGATATTTAGTGCAACAAAAGAAAAAATGATGGATGTTTCAAATATACTGTTACATTCATATTGCAACCCAAAATACATAGTGAGTGCAATGATTAATAATAATAAAGTATATCCATAATAGTTAGCAACGGAACTCAATCCTTTGAAAATGATATTGAGATCGTCAAACATGGAGAGTGTCCAGATGCCATTCAAAATATGCTTAAACTTAAAATTGTTGTCATTAGCCATCCTATTTAAAGCTTACATGAGTAAATGATCGGAAACAAGAAATAATCAATGTGAAAAAAGTTAAAAGAAAGATAATTTTTTGTTTTTTTCCTATAATTTAGATATGATAGATAATATTAAAGATAAATTACACGTTCTAATAATTAATTTAATTTAAACTAATAAAGGAGTTTTTGTGAGTCAAAAAGGATTAGCAAACGTCACAGCAGGTGAGACCGCACTTTGTAAGTTGGGCGGTGAAAGCGAAGAACTATATTACAGGGGATACAATGCTTGTAAGTTAGCTGATAATTACACCTTTGAAGCTATTGCCTTCTTATTGTTCAAAGGGCATTTGCCATCAGAACAAGAAATAGACACTTATACAAATGAATTGAGACAACTGACATCTATGCCTGTGGAAGTTGAGAAAACATTACGTGAATTACCTGAAGATGCTAATGCCATGGATGTTTTAAGAACGGGTGTTTCTCTACTGGGTATCTATGAGCCTGAAACTGATAATTATCAGGGTTTAGATATTGCGAACAGACTTTTGGTTCTTCTGCCTAGATTTTTAGCGATTTGGCGTGGTATATCAATACCTGATAATGCAACCATTGCTGAAGCAGTTTGTTTAGCATGTTGTGATGAAACAGTAGATGAAGCGTTTGTTGATGCAATGAATCAATCATTAATTCTATATGCTGAACACGAGTTTAATGCGTCCACTTTTGCTGCAAGAGTAACATCAGCCACATTGTCTGACATGTATTCAGCAATTTGTAGTGCCATTGGTACGCTTAGAGGACCTTTACATGGCGGTGCAAATGAACAAGCTCTGTACCTTATTAAGTCGTTCGAAAACGTTGAATCTGTAGAGAGTGGTATTAAGCAAAAACTATCTGATAAGGAAAAGTTAATGGGCTTTGGCCATAGAGTATATAAAACAAAAGACCCAAGATCACACAAACTTTACAATATTTTAGACTCTTTGCCAAATACAGAGTTGTTTGATATTGCAAAAGAAATTGAGCGTGTCATGATGGATGAGAAACATTTGATATCTAACGTTGATTTCTATACGGCTGTCCTTTATGAGCAAATGAAAATCAAACCTAATTTGTTTGTTGCAATTTTTGTTTTCGGTCGCATTGTTGGCTGGGCTGCACATGTGCTTGAGCAAAGAAATAATAATCGATTGATTAGGCCTCTTGCTGATTATGTTGGACCGGATCCAATAGATTAATTATTCATTATTATATCAATCTCTTGATTAATAATATTCATGTCCTTATACCAAACTTGAGATAATGCAAAGCTAATGATGCTTAACAAAAATAATGAAATGTAATCATACGGGTAATGAATTAAATGATTTATAGGTGAAAAATCACCAAAGTAAGCAATTGTCTGGATGCCTAATATATGTAAAATAATCCAAACTGACTGTTTCAAACAAGCAAAAGAAATAACGTTATGGCTTGATATATTCTCTAGTGTAACAAAAATAACGACACCAATTAAAATTGCGATGTTTAAAAGTTTTATGGTTTCATAACCTGACCAATAAATAATAACAGTACAAACAAAACAAGTGATGATTGGGATTAATGAATTAAAAGGAAGCTTAAATGGTCTATCTAATTTGGGAGTTGTTTTTCTTATAGTAGTCAATGTAACTGGGCCGATAATATAAGCTAAAATCATCGCAATTGATTGAAATTTTAACAATATTTGCCAATTTGGCAAAGGATAAAATAACAAACAACCCATAAAGAAATTTAGCATGATTGCGTTAAAGGGAATACCAAAAGTATTTAATTTTGAGAATACGTTTGGAATGTACCTATTTTTACTCATGGCATAGGTGATTCTGCCTGTTGTTGCAGTGTATATTAGTACCGCACTAAAAGGGGTTATAGCCGCATCTACGATGATTAATTTCGCTAAGTAAGCTAAGCCTAAAGACATCGCTAAACTAGAAAATGGTGCAAGGCCATTAATGGTTATGTTATGCCAGCCTTGTTCAATCCACTGGGTTGGTATACTAATGATAAATACAAACTGAATAAACATATAAAAAACTACAGCAAAAAAGACAGATCCAATGACAGCTATTGGAATTGAAGTTTGTGGGTTTTGAATTTCTTCACCAAATTCAGTAGATTCTTTAAACCCAAGATAAGAAAAAATAACAACAGTTGAAATGGCTTCAAATAAACCATGAGTTGCATGCTCTATAGTACTGACATTTAAGTTTGAGAAGTTATGACTGGTTGATACTAGAATTAAACTTGTTAATACAGGGATACAAATTTTCCATAATGCAAATGCATTGTTGAGCTTAGAAATAAATTCAATGCCATAATAATTAATAATGGTAAATGCAAAAAGTAGTATAATTGCAGCATATTGACCTTTTAGGGTCAATACTAATAGGCCATTCTTAACATATGACAATCCTGATATGAAGTTGGAAAAGTACATTAATGTTGCCTGCACTTCAGTTGGTGCAACAGCGACACAACTTATCCATGCTAACCAACTTATTATGAATCCTACAATGGGACCATGGGATATTTGCCCATATCGAGCGATACTGCCAGTAATAGGTAAACTTGAGGAAAGTTCTGAAAAACATAATGCTATGAATGTTACAAGTAAACCTCCGATAGGCCATGCGATAATTGATAAAGGGCCTGCTAATTGTACTGCAAGAAATGATGAAAACAACCATCCGGAACCAAGCATTGAGCTAAGTGAGGTCATTAAAGTAGCATAGGTATTTAGGGATTTTTGTAATTTCATTAGCGAATGATGAGTAATTAATTTATAATCCGATTATGTCACAAATACTTTTGGAAGCAAAACAAATTCTTTTAATCAACGAAGTGAGACCGCTCTTTGAACCGATAAGTTTCACAATTAAAAGAAGCCAACGATACCAATTGGTTGGGATCAATGGCGTTGGAAAATCTTCTCTGCTGAAAGCGATTCATTCATCAGTTATTGATGCTGGTGAGATTATTTACAATATAAAAAAAGCACATATTGGTTACTTGCCACATAAAATGCAAGTTTACGAACAATTAACTTTAGCTGAACAGTTAGCCTTGTTTAGGTCAATGACTGAAGTACCAAATTATCTATCATCAATTATTCATTTGCTCATACCTCCAACATTGAAAAATAAAAATCTTCTTCAAATGTCACAAGGAGAAAGACAAAGAGCATGTTTAGTGCTACTTTTAACTTTTCCTCTGAAGTTGGTATTATTAGATGAACCATCGAGTCATCAAGATGAATCTTTTAAAAATTCGGTTGAGTCAGTAATCGAAATTCTATTAGACAATGATGTTTCAGTCCTAGAAACATCACACAAAGCTTGTTTAAAACAAATCATTCAATTGGAGCCTTTTCATGGGTAAAATTTTTTTTGCTGAGTTGCAAATTCTTTTTAGAGATTGGTGGTTTTGGTTTATTCAAATTATACAACCATCGATGGTTGTGCTTTCAATATTTTTTCTTTTAGGTAGCCAGGATATATCAAAAAGCACAAGTGAAATCTTAAACTTTTCTCTTTTATGGGTGATGAGTATTTGGTTGCAATTGTCTGCTATGAATTTAATTTGGAAAAATGATTTTCCCTTGCATGCTTGGCAACTTAGTTATTATCGACTTTCTACTCATGCTTTTTTGAGGTTGGTTGCCTTTTTTATGGTGTGCATATTGCCATCTATTTTTTTACTTTTTCTTGTGATTTATGGAAGCGCTTTTCCAAGTGCACTTTTTTTGGGAGTCATATTAGTTCAGGCTATATGCCTACAGTTTAGTTGTATTTTGGGATATATGTTAAAATTAAGTAATCGTTTAAATGGATTAGGTGCTTTGTTTTTAATGCCAATTTTCTTACCTTTGAATCTTATCCCTGCAGGTGCTTTTTTAATTAACGACAGTAATCTAATAGAGTTCTCAATATTGTTTGTGACGGGTGTTGGTTTTTTAGGAAGTGTTGTTTATATTCTTTTTTTTGATGGCGTACTTAAACATTCAGTATAAAAATATTGAAAAAAAAGGAAAAATAAAATAGTATAAGGTCATGCAAGAAAAATTATCTCCCTCTGGAAAAGAGATTCCAAGTCATAGTGATAATTCTAAAGTTCTTCTAGATAACCTAAATATTCAAAATGGCTTAATTAAATTAGCTGAAGAACTTAACAATGATATGAAAGACAATGCGCCACTATTTCTTTGTGTCGTTAATGGCGCTATTGTATTTACTGGACAATTATTGCCTTTGTTAAATTTCCCCATGACACTAGATTATGTTCATGTGTCTAGATATAAAAATAATCAAGCTGGTGATTTAGAATGGAAGCATTATCCAAGCAAAAATATTAATGGTAGCCATGTTGTAATCATTGACGATGTTCTTGATTCAGGTATAACCATATCAGCTATTAGAGATTGGTGTCTCAGTCAAGGTGCATTATCTGTTGAAACAGTTGTTTTGCTTGAAAAAGAAATCGATCGAAATCCTGAAGTGATTCAGCATGCTAATTATTCAGTATTTAAAATCGGTAAAGAATTCGTCTATGGTTTTGGTTTAGATAATGACGAATACTGGAGAAATACGAAAGATATTCATGTGTTTGAGGATTAATATTTTATGAAAAATAGACCAAGATTTTTAGATTTATCCAAAATTGTATTACCATACCCTGGTGTAGTTTCTATTCTCCATAGAATTAGTGCTGTTGGTATGGTTTTTTCATGGCCTTTTTTAATGCCTATTATTGGTCATAGTATCCACCATGATAAATACCACAATTATCTAGCCATTGCATTTTCGTTGCCAGGAAGGCTTTTCCTTTGGTTAATATCATGTGCATTCCTTTATCATATTTGTTCTGGTTTAAGACATTTGTATGACGATTTTATGCGTGGCCAAAGTCTTTATTGGAGTCGGTTTACAGCTAAGTTAACACTTGTTGTTGCCGGCATTTTATGTATGATTTCGTTTTATAAGATTATATTATGACAGGTTTATTACATCATCGAATTGTTAAATATACTGCACTTATTAACCTTGTTTATTTAAGTTATGTATTGTTTTCATTGTTTTTTGGTATTTTCCCATTTAATTATATGTGGCAAAAAATTGCCTTGTTGCTGTTTTTGATCAATATGTCAGTTCATGCTAGGCTTGGATTATGGGCTGTTGTTACAGATTACATACCTTATAATTTTCAAAGTTTTTTATTAAGAATCATTGATTTATATCTGTTTATTATTTTAATTTGGGTTATAATATTAATATGTACATGAAAAATATGAAAAAAGAGTCCTACGATGCAATTGTAATAGGTGGTGGCGGTGCAGGACTGAGAGCTGCTTTGGCTCTATCTGGTAAAAAACATAAAGTAGTTGTTATATCAAAAGTATTTCCAACAAGATCGCATACGGTTGCGGCACAGGGCGGTGTGAATGCTGCGCTAGCTAACGTTGATACTGAAGATCGTTGGGAATGGCATATGTATGACAGTGTTGTTGGTTCAGATATGCTTGGTGATCAAGAAGCCATTGAATATATGTGTGAACAGGCCCCTGCAAGTGTCTTGGAGCTTGAGCATATGGGGTTACCTTTTTCAAGGCTAGACAATGGAAAGATTTATCAGAGAGCATTTGGTGGTCAATCGCAAAATTATGGTGAAAAAATGGTTCATAGAACGTGTTGTGCTGAAGATCGAACTGGGCACGCCATGCTTCATACTTTGTACCAACAAAATGTTAAACACAATACACACTTTTATAATGAATGGTTTGCGATCGATTTAATTAAAGTTGGTGACAACCAGGTGTCTGGTGTAGTGGCAATGTCTATTGAAACCAGCGAAATAAAAATATTCGAAGCACCTTATACAATTTTAGCTACGGGGGGTGCCGGTAAAATTTTTGCATCCACAACTAATGCATACACTTGTACGGGTGATGGTATTGCGATGGCAGCCCGAGCAGGTTTTCCTACTCAAGATATGGAGATGTGGCAATTCCATCCAACTGGTATATATGGTTGTGGGGTATTGGTAACGGAAGGTTGTCGTGGTGAAGGTGGTTATTTGGTCAATGGTGAAGGAGAGCGTTATATGGAACGATACGCACCACACCAAAAAGATTTAGCTTGTAGAGATGTCGTTGCTCGTTCCTCAATGTTAGAAATTAGAGCAGGAAGAGGGTGCGGTCCCAACAAAGACCATACTCATCTAAAGTTAAGCCACTTAGGCGAGGCAGTTTTAAAAGAACGTTTGCCTGGTATTACGGAATTAGCAAAAAGTTTTGCTGGGATTGATCCAAATGAATCTCCTATACCTGTTATTCCTACTTGTCACTACATGATGGGTGGTATTCCAACTAATAAATATGGAGAAGTGATCACGCTTGATAAAAAAGGCAATGATAAGATCGTAAAAGGATTATATGCTGCCGGTGAATGTGCTTGTGTTTCTGTTCATGGTGCAAATAGATTAGGTGCAAATTCTTTATTAGACATTATTGTATTTGGGCGTGCATCAGGTATGCATGTAACAGATATATTAAATTCTGGTGCTGATTCTGTTAGGTTAACCCAAGACGATATAGATAAGACTTTATCTAGATATAGTGATATTAATTCAAGAAAATCAGGTTATCAAACTTCTGAGTTAAGAACTGAAATGCAGAATATCATGCAATCAGATTTTGGCGTTTTCAGAACAGGTAAACATATGGACGAAGGTTTAACCACGCTTAAAAAACTCAAAGATAAAGTAGAAAATGAATTATTCATTACTGATCATTCATCTGCGTACAATACCAACCGAATTGAGGCGCTTGAATTAACAAATTTAATATCTATTGCTTATCAAACAGCAATTTCAGCTTCATCAAGAACTGAAAGTAGAGGTGCGCACTCACGAGAAGACTATCCAGATAGAGATGACAAAAATTGGCATAAACATAGTATTACATTTGATGATGGTAGGTATATGAGCCGAAAAATCAATATGAAACCTGTAAAAGTTAAGCCAATACCATTGAAAACAAAAAGAGATGATTAATATGCTTCATTTATCCATTTATAGATATAACCCAGAAACAGATTCTAAACCATATTTGCAAGAATATGATGTCAATCCGAGAGACATTAAAGGCATTATGTTATTAGATGCTTTAGAGGCTGTCAAAGTCCAAGATCCATCACTGGCTTTTAGAAGATCTTGTGCTCACGGTGTATGTGGCTCAGACGGTATGAATATCAACGGTAAAAATGGTCTTGCTTGTTTAACAAGACTGCAAGACTTGCCAAATAAGGTCACAATAAGACCCTTGCCAAGCATGCCGATAGTACGTGACTTAATTGTTGATTTGGAACAGTTTTATGAACAATTTCATTCAGTAAAACCCTATCTAAATGGTGAAGAGAGAGATATCAGTGAGGGTGAATATCTTCAAGATAAGGCATCACGTGAGAAGTTAAATGGTCTATATGAGTGTGTATTGTGTGCGTGTTGTACTACATCATGCCCTTCCTTTTGGTGGAATCCTAAAAAGTTTCTCGGACCTGCCGCACTTTTATGGGCGTGTCGATTTATCATGGACAGCCGTGACATGACTCAAGCTGAGCGTTTAAAAGATTTAGATGGGCTATGGAAAATGTACAGATGTCATAATATAATGAATTGTACTAATGTTTGCCCAAAAGGACTTAATCCGAATAAGGCAATTTATGAAATTAAGCATCTAATTGAGACCAAAGGCAAGTCATAGCATGAAAAAACCATACCAACACTTTAAGAAATCTTCATATTTATCCGCTGAAAACTTAACCTATTTAGAACAAAATCATGAAAATTTCCCAAAGTTAGGTAAGAACGGTATGACTGACACTGTCTACCTTAAAGACGATGTCATAAAAAGTTTTAATCAGGATATCCCCTCAAACACCTCCGTCTCGACACATTCACCACAAGAACAATTTGTAATTAACGCGGATAGTGTCATTGCAAAATTAGGTTATCGATTTGCTAATCTAAATCCATTAAAAAGTCCAATTTCTAAAGAAGCAATGATCAAAAGTATTAGAGATTTTGGTTATCATTTTGATGGTGATATTTCAGATGCTGATTACGAGACATATTGCGGCACCAAGGCACTCGATATTGAACACATGGTAGATGTGAATGTAAAAACTTGGTTAAAAACCTACTTTGAGAAAGACATCAAATATAGTCATGAGGAAAAAGTTTCATTTTTGAAAGATTTGGTTTCGGCAGATCAATTTGAAAAATACCTTGATTTAAAATTTGTTGGTCAGAAAAGATTTAGTTTAGAGGGTAATGACACATTAATTCCATGTTTAAATAGAATCATTAGCAGACTGCCCAGTCATGATTATCAATCAATTTCAATGGGTATGGCTCACCGTGGACGATTGAATGTTTTATTAAACGTATGTGGCATGAAATCCAAAGAACTGATTGATATGTTTGTTGGTCTTTCAAAGTCAATAAGCTATACAAGTGGCGATGTAAAATATCATTTAGGTTTTGAGTCTGTAAGGGAAGTTGATGGAACTAGCATTCCAATATCACTTGCAAATAATCCATCACATTTAGAATTTATTACTCCGGTTGTTATGGGTGAAGTACGAGCAAAACAAAAGAAATCTAATAATAATAATCACTTATCGTTAACTATTCATGGTGATGCGGCCTTTTCAGGTCAAGGCACAGTAATGGAATCAGTTTCGATGTCTAATTTGCCTGCTAATACAGTAGGTGGGACCATTCATATTGTATTAGATAATCAAATAGGCTTCACAAGTGATAAAACCTGTGATATGAGGAGTTCTTATGGTTCGGCCGATATTGCAAAAATGATCGATGCCCCCATACTATATGCCAATGCCGACGATCCTGAAGCTTGTATTTTTATGTCCGACCTTGCGTTGGATTATGTTGCTAAATACAAGAAGAGTATTTTTATTGTCATTTTAGGTTACAGGAGGCATGGACACAACGAAGGTGATGAGCCATCAATGACTTCTCCTGAAAGATATGATTTTATTAATAAACACAAGGTCTCTGCCGAGTTGTATGCTGACCTTTTAAAAAAAGATAGTGTTATCGGTGACAATGATTATCAAGCATTTAAAAAGGCTTATAAAACACTTTTAGATGAAGGAAAGGTAACAGTTAAAAATACTCGTTCTATTAATAAACAGCAACCTCATTTAAATGATCAAGATTGGCGTAGTGAATACAGCATTGAATTAAAAAAAGAGGATTTGATTACTTATACTAAACATATTGCAACTTTACCAGAGGGTTTTAAATGTCATAAAAGCATTACTCGTATTTTAAAACAAAGAATGGATATGGCAAATGAATCAAAACCGCTAGATTGGGGTATGGCTGAAATGCTTGCATACGCGACTTTAGTAGCAAATGGTCATTCCATTAGACTCAATGGTCAAGATGCTCAAAGGGGTACCTTTTCACATAGACATGCCATTGTGAGTGAACTAAACGACGATAAAAAAGAGTATTCTGTGTTGTCGAGCGTTTGTTCTGCCAACGCATCTTTTGATATTTATAATTCTTTATTAAGTGAACAGGGGATATTGGGTTTTGAATATGGATATTCTTTGGTTGCTAAAGACGACTTGGTTATTTGGGAGGCACAGTTTGGGGACTTTGCTAATGGCGCACAAGTAATTATCGATCAATTTATTTCATCTGGTATGCAAAAATGGCTTGAAACATCAAAGTTAACCATGCTTTTGCCACATGGTTATGAAGGAATGGGCCCAGAGCATACTTCAGGAAGAATGGAGCGTTTTTTACAATTGTCTGCTCAAAATAATATACAAGTTTGTATCCCAACAACGCCTGCACAAATGTTTCATTTAATTTTACGTCAATATTATCGAACATTTACAAGACCATTGATCGTAATGACACCCAAGAGTTTACTGAGAAATCCTGCTGCAACCTCCTCATACGATATGCTCGTTAAGTCAAAATTTGAGGTCATTCTTGAGCACAAGCCTCAGAAGGTTGATCATAATAGAGTGATTATTTGTACGGGTAAAGTGTATTATGATTTATTGGCCTATCAAACCGAAAATCAACATAACTTTGCATTGATTAGATTAGAGCAGTTGTATCCTTTTCCTGATAGTGAATTAAAGAAAATGTTAAAGAAATACAGTAAAACAGAAAAATTTATATGGTGTCAGGAAGAACCAATTAATCAAGGTGCATGGTTTGTCCTCAGATCAAGAATGAATGCTTGTTTACCTGACCAAAAGCAGTTAATCTATGTAGGAAGAGATGCAACAGCATCACCCGCTGTTGGTTACTACAGTCGACATCTTGAAGAGCAAAAAAAGCTTGTTCACGATGCGTTTAATGTTTGATTAATAGGATAAACTATGACTATTGAAATTAAGGTTCCTGTTTTGCCAGAATCTGTACCAGATGCAACAATTAGTGTTATCAATCATAAAATTGGTGATATTGTTAATGAAGGCGATACCCTTCTAGAACTTGAGACTGATAAAATAATGATAGAAGTACCTGCTTCTTCATCAGGTAAAATTGTAGATTTGAAAATCGCTGAAGGTGATCAAGTTAAAACAGATCAACTATTGTGTATCGTTGATGATTCAGTGGCACCTGAGGTTGTTGACGCGCCAAAGACATCAGCGCCTGTTGTTGATGAAAAAGCAATCGAGGCTAAACCAACACCGACAGAGACTCCTTCTGAAAAGCAACCTAGTGTAAATGAAAGCATTGCCAGTGTTGCTGGGTCACCATCTTTTCGACGGTCTATCCTAACTGGCGAGGAAAGTACCATTCAGCCTATGGTGACTGCAACGAGAAGAGAAAAACGTGTGCCAATGACTAGAATTCGTCAGACCATTGCTGATCGTCTAATAGATGCCCAACAGTCAACTGCTGCACTCACAACTTTTAACGAAGTTGATATGCATCAAGTCATGACAGTTAGAACTGAAAATAAAAAAGAATTTGAAGATCACTTTGGCGTTAGACTTGGATTTATGTCTTTCTTTATTAAAGCGTGTTGTCTTGCTTTACAAAAATTTCCAGAAGTTAATGCCAGCATTGACGATACGGATATTATTTATCGCGACTACCAGGATATAGGCATTGCTGTAACAACTGATCGAGGACTTGTTGTGCCAGTATTGAGAGATGCAAATATCTTAGGCATGGCTGAACTTGAATCTGGTGTTGTTGAGCTTGCGACGAAAGCGAGAGATGGTAAATTAACACTGGAAGATATGTCGGGTGGTACTTTTAGTATTACAAATGCTGGTAAGTTTGGGTCTTTATTATCAACCCCCATTTTAAATCCACCACAGTCTGCCATTTTAGGTATGCACAATATTATTGAAAGACCTGTCGTGATTGACGGTGATATCGTGATTAGACCAATGATGTATTTAGCACTAACCTACGATCATCGAATGGTTGATGGTGCGACTTCAGTCCAGTTCTTAATGCATGTTAAAAAACTTATTGAAGACCCTAATAAACTATTACTTAACTTATAAAAAAGGAAAAATATTATGAATTTGCATGAATATCAAAGCAAAGGTCTGCTTCGTGATCAGGGTATTGCTGTGCCCGATGGAAAAATTGTAAAAAATCTTGATGAGGCAATACATGTCTATGAATCATTTGGTGGGGATAAAATTGTTGTTAAAGCACAAGTTCATGCTGGTGGTCGAGGTTTAGCAGGTGGGGTTTGTATTGTTTCTTCAAAAGATGATTTAACTGATGCTGTTAAAAGACTCATTGGCATTAATTTGGTTACCAAGCAAACAACAGAAGAGGGGCAGCCCGTTAATTGTCTTCTTTTAGAGACACCTTCCAACATAAGTAGAGAATTATATTTAAGTTTTCTTGTTAATAGGTCATCAAGAACCATTTCATTAATTGCCTCAAAACATGGTGGTATGGATATTGAAGAAGTTGCTGAGAAAATGCCAGATGAGATTCATCAAATTGATGTAAACCCAGTCTTAGGTTTATGTGATTTTCAAATTAGGGAATTAGCAAAAGCACTTGAATTTAATAAACCTCAAACAAAAGAGTTTTCAGTATTGTTGAAAAAACTATATTCGCTTTTTGTTGAAAAAGACTTAAGTTTAGTTGAAATTAATCCTTTAATTGTTAATGATAAGGATCATTTGGTTTGTCTTGATGCAAAAGTCACAGTTGACGAAAATGCACTTTATAGACAATCAGAAATTAATAGTCTGAGAGACCCGTCCCAAGAAGATGAACGAGAAAATAAAGCAAAAGATTGGGAGCTAAACTACATTCATTTAGATGGTAACATAGGCTGTATGGTAAATGGTGCTGGTTTAGCTATGGCAACTATGGACATTATTAAGCTCTGTGGTGGCGAGCCTGCTAATTTCTTAGATGTAGGTGGCGGTGCAACAAAAGAGCGTGTAACTGAAGCATTAAAGATAATATTGTCTGATCAAGATGTAAAAGCCATTTTTATAAATATCTTTGGTGGTATTGTAAGGTGTGATTTAATAGCTGAGGGAATTATTGCGGCATCATCACAATGTAATATTCAAATACCTATTGTTGTTAGATTAGTCGGTAATAACGCAGATAAAGGCAGTGAGCTCTTAAATAAATCTGGATTAAACTTAATCGCTAATACTGATTTAGAAGCAGCTGCAAAATTAGTAGTAAAGCATGCAGGAGTGACTGAGTAATGAGTATATTAGTTGATAAAAATAGCCGCATAGTATGCCAAGGGTTTACAGGTTCACAAGGTACTTTACATTGTGAGCAAATGATAGCCTATGGTTCTAATGTTGTTGGTGGTGTTACCCCTGGGAAAGGTGGTCAAACACACCTTGATTTGCCAGTCTTTAATTCTGTCCATGATGCTGTAAAAGAAGCTAAGGCGGATGTGTCAGTTTTATTTGTCCCTGCGCCTTTTTGTAGAGATTCTATTTCTGAAGCCATTGATGCAGGTATTAAGCTTATTGTTTGTATAACAGAAGGCATTCCTGTCATGGACATGTTGCCTATAAAAAAAGAACTTGATGCAAATGGTGTTTTAATGATCGGTCCAAATTGTCCTGGAATCATTACACCTGAAGAATGTAAGATAGGCATCATGCCAGGTTCTATTCATAAAAAGGGTAATGTTGGTATTGTATCGCGATCTGGGACATTAACGTATGAAGCTGTATATCAAACAACGAATCTCGGTATGGGTCAAAGTACATGTGTTGGTATAGGTGGTGACCCTATTCCTGGTATGAACTTTATTGATGTTTTGAAACGCTTTGAAAAAGATGACCAAACAAAATCAATCATCATGGTTGGTGAAATTGGTGGTGAGGCTGAGGAAGAAGCAGCTGAATACATCGCCAAGCATATTTCTAAACCTGTGGTTGCATACATTGCAGGTGTGACTGCCCCGCCAGGAAAGCGTATGGGCCATGCAGGTGCCATTATATCTGGTGGGAAAGGGACTGCTGCGGGTAAGTACGCTGCCCTTGAAAAAGCAGGTGTTAGCATCATCAATAACCCAGCACACATAGGTAAGGCTTTAGAAGATGTGCTTTAAAAAGATTTTAGTGATGTTACTCATGACATCATCAATTTATTCAACGGAGATTAATATGGAAACGCAAGCATTTTTAGATGATTATAAAAAACAAGAACAAGTCCAAACAACGCCAAGTGGTATTGTTTATCGTTTAATTGAAAAGGGTGAAGGTAAAGTTTCGCCTAATGCAAATCAAACAGTGACAGTTCATTATGAAGGTAAACTCATTAACGGTGAAGTCTTTGATAGTTCATATCAAAGAGGTACGCCAGCAAAATTTGGTTTAAATCAAGTAATTCCAGGTTGGACTGAAGGATTACAATTAATGCATGAAGGCGATACTATGGAATTGGTTATCCCACCTGAGCTTGCTTATGGGCCTCAAGGCATAAATGGTGTTATCCCAGGCAACAGTACTTTAGTTTTCAAAGTCAATTTGATTGAAATTCAGTAAAAGCATCTATAATATTAATCCTATGTTTAAATAGGCATAGGATTAGTATTATTTGTATACATGCTATATCCATATTAATCGGATATAAAAAGCTGCAAACAAAACACATAAACATTGCTATTGATGCTGATATACCTGAGGTATTAGTGAATTTATAACTAATTAACCAACTAGTAATTGCTGTCAAAAATAAAAAATAGTTATAAAGAAAAAGTAACATAATAGTACAAGCAATGCCTTTTCCTCCTTTGTATGGATTTTGAATTGGGAATAAATGACCCAAGGTACCAAGTGACATTAAAAGGACATTGAATTTTCCATGATGAAAATAATAGTAACCTATAACATTAATAATAAATATTTTTAAAACATCAAAAAAAAATGTAGTCATACCCAACTGCCAGCCGTGTAAACGCCACATGTTTGTAGCACCAACATTTTTCGAGCCTGCATTTCTTGGGTCATTGATTTTTAAAAACTTACTTATTAAAACCCCTGAATGAATGCCGCCAATTAAATATGCTATAAAATAAACCATTTTTTGAAATTAACACAGTTTATATGCTCTATGCAAATATATGATGTGCATTAATGTTAATCTTTGACTATATTATTATTATGAAAGATAAAAAATTTATATGGCTTGATTTAGAGATGACTGGACTAGATCCTGAGAGGCATCACATTGTAGAAATTGCAAGCATCATTACCGACAGTGATTTCAAGGTGATTGAAGAAGGACCAAATTTAGTCGTTAGCCAACCTATGTCAGTCTTAGAAAGTTGCGATCCTATTGCTAGAAAAATGCATGAGAAATCTGGTTTATGGCAAGAAATACAGGCAAGTAATATAACTACAGAAGAAGCAGCATTAAAAACTTTAGCATTTTTTAAAAAACACTTGCATCCAAATGAATCACCCATGTGTGGTAATACCATTTCTCAAGATAGACGTTTTTTATTAAAATATATGCCTGAAGTCGAGGCTTTTTTTCACTATAGGCACTTAGATGTCTCTTCATTTAAAATTCTATATGATACATTGTATCCTCACGCTGAATCTTTCTCATATGGAAAAATGAATAATCATCGTGCTAAGGATGATATTTATGAGTCAGTTGCTGAGTTAGATTTTTATAAAAAATATATGTTATTACCAAACTAATGCACCATTTACTATCAAGACAGCATACTTATGATTTAGAAGAAAAAATTACTCATTCACAAAGTATTACGCTTGAACAATTGATGATAGAGGCTGGTGCATCAATTTGGCATCAAAGTATCCATCATTATGGCGCGATGCCAAAAACCGTTTGTATATTTTTAGGCTCTGGTAATAATGCGGGTGATGCATTAATCTTTGCACTGCATGCAATTAAACAAGGTGTTAATGTTGAATTGATTCAAGTCTCACCACCTAAATCTAATTTATTGAAGCATGTGATTAGAAACAATCCAAAATTAAAGCAACTATTTTTGGAAAAGCCTTCTATGAATCATTATGACATAATCATTGATGGTATGTTTGGAATTGGTTACAAACTTCAGCAAAATGAAAAGATGAATCATTGGATTAATATTTTTAATCAATTAAATGGTTTTAAGATTGCCGTTGATATTCCATCAGGAATAGATGCAAACAGCGGTTATGCTTACCAGTATTGTATTGTTGATATGACAATTACATTTTTTGCAAAAAAAATAGGCCATTTATTTTCATTTGGTAAATCAGCTCAAAGAAAAATAATTATTTCATTGAAGCATTATTTTGATAATCAATATGGTTACAATGAAATTTCTTATGTGAAACTAGAAGATAGGGTAGCGCATGTTCATAAGTATCAATGTGGCAACGTGTCTGTCATTGGTGGCTCTCAAGGCATGGAGGGCGCTGGTTTACTATCTGCCTTAGCTGCATTAAGGTCAGGTGTCGGTTTGTCACAATATTATTTCTTGGGCAATTTAACAGCAAATGAAGAGCCCTCATTAATAACAGCAAAATTTGAAGCTGACTATATAAAAACATTTATAATGCAAAATACCGTTTGTGTGATAGGACCTGGTTTAAATGAGGTTGATGCAAAGGAAGTAATTAGTCATTGCATCAATAGAGATTTAATTATGGTTTTAGATGCAGGTATTTTGAGTGTTTTGCCTGAGAATTATGACTTTAATAATACTTGTGTTTTAACACCACATATTGGGGAAGCTGCAAAACTATTAAATGTTACCAATGAGTATGTTTTGGTTAACCCCATAGAGGCAGCTCTAAATTTAAATGAAAAATATCGTACCCCAATTATATTAAAGGGAGCTTCTTCGGTGATTGTTTATAACGGTATGATTTCTTTCATTACTAATGGTGATCCATGTTTAGCTACTGCTGGAAGTGGTGACGTACTCGCAGGAATTACGGCAGGATATATAGCTAGATATGGATTTTCAAAACAAGTTATTGAACAGGCTGTTTTTAAACATGCACAGTTAGGTAATTATTGGGCTAGAAATAAAAAAACAAATTTAATTGCAAGTGATTTACTCAAAGGTATATAAGGTGACAAACTCAGTTAAACTATCAGAGTTAGATCAATGGACTACTAAACATAAAAAAATGTTTAATTTTGGTGACATAATATCTGTTAATGGTGAAATGGGTTATGGTAAAACAACGGTCATACGTCATTTAATTAAATCGTTTGCTTCATCATTAGAAGCAACAAGCCCGACTTTTGGCTTAATGGATGTTCACGAGTTAGATGATAATTATTTCATCCTTCACATTGACGCGTACCGAATCAAAGATGCAACAGAGGTGTTTGGATTAGGCTTGGATCATTATGCACCAACAAAAACAATGATATTCATTGAATGGTCTCAAAATATACCAAGTTATATTTTGAGACCCAATAAAGCTATTGATATTCAATTAACAGATCAAGTAAATACAAGAATCATAAATATTATTTAACTTGTTTTATTATCACGTTGTTGATGGTTAGGTTTGCGTCGTCTATTTTGCATATTACGAGTGCGTGAGTGACGCTTTTGTGGTGATTGTTTTTTATAATTGTGATGACCTTTCTTTTGATCATTGTTTTTTGGCTCTTCTTTCTTAAATAAGTTTTTAAATAATCGACTTACTAAACCATCTGAGTTAGGGGCTGGTTTTTTATACAAATCTCTCTGAACTGCAGCAGGTTGTTGATAGCGTTTTTTATTTTTAGTTTCATGATCTGTGTTTGACATTTGTTTTTGTTCGTAGCTATGTCCCTCAGTCCTATTTGCACTTTTAATGATTTTAAATTCATATTTTTCGGTATCAAAATTGCCATTTGGTATAATTTGTATATCAGTTTGATATTCATTCTGTATGCGTTGAATGATTTCTCTGCATTCATTAAGTAAATAAGTCCCTACGTTGACAGAAGTTTGTAGTTGTATAATGGTTGTTAAAGCATCAGACGCCGTTGATTCAATCATTCTTAAAAGTAGAAAACAGTAGCTTTCTAATTGGCATTCACTTTTAACCATCATCACAGTATGGTTGCTTGATTTCAATCTTTGTCTTAATAATGAAAGACAGCCAGTAAGCGGGGAAATACTCTCTATTTTAATTTTGGCTCTATCACAGTAGAGTTTTCGTTTTGCATGTTCTTCAACTTTAGTACGATTTTTCTTGTCAAGCATATCAATGAAGTCAATGACAATAATACCACCAATATCGCGAAGTCTTAATTGGGTTGACAGGATATCGATTGCCTCAAGATTCGTATGCAATGCAGTTGATTCAATATCCTCACCCTTTGTAGATTTAGCAGAGTTTACGTCAATTGCGGTTAATGCTTCAGTTGAATCTATGATAATTGCGCCACCAGATGGCAATTTGACTTGTCTATTAAATAAAGTTTTAACTTGATCTTCAATACCAAAATTTGTAAAAAGTGGTTTTTCTGAATCATATAATTCTAATTTATCAGTTAAGCTTGGACGAGCAATATTTAAAAATCGTTTTACATTTTCAAAACCATCTTTGGTATCAATTAGAATTTTTTCTGTTTCCTGTTTGAGGTTGTCACGTAAAACTCTTGTTAATGTGTCAGACTCTTGGTGAATCAAAAAAGGCGAGGGATGGTTTTCGCTAGCTTCCTTTACCTGTTTCCAGTGATTTTCTAGTGATTGATAATCCCATTGTATGTCATTAAAGCTTTTACCAATACCTGCAGTTCTTACAATGATGCCAACTCCCTCAGGTATCTTAAGATCTGTTAAAATTTGCTTCATATCATTACGTTCTTTTTGGTCTGCTTGTTTGCTGATAGCAGTGGCTTTATTGCTATATGGCATATATACCAGATATGTTCCTGCAATAGATAAAAAAGTAGTTAATGCTGCGCCTTTCTCGCCCCTTTCGTCCTTTTCAACTTGAACTAATATGGTCTGACCAACCGATAAAGATGAAGGGTCATATTTGCCTTCCTCATTTCTTTTTAAGTAGTCAGAGTTAATTTCTTTAAAAGGTAAGAAGCCATTCCTATTTTCTCCGTAATCAACAAAAACAGCATTCAAGCTTGTTTCTATTTTTAAGATTTTTGCATTGTATATATTTCCTTTTAATCGATCGTTATTAGAGTAATCAATCTCTAGGTCTATTAATTTGTTTTGTGCTATTGTAGCTATGCGCAGTTCTTCTTGCCAACGCGTATTGATAAGTATCATTCCCATTTTTGCTCTCTTAATATAATGGTTAAAAATTAAATATTTTCATGTTATGGTTGAATTCAATAAAGAATTACATGAAGCCTAAAAAAATTCTACTAATCTATGATATACTAAATTCGGATCAAAGTGAACGATTCTTAAGGATTTTAACTACATATGAACAAATTAAAGATAACAGATGAATATGCTGGTAGAAGAGTAGATAGGGTAATTAAATTAATATTTCCAAGTATATCAAAAACACTTATATTTAAATTAATAAGAAAAAAAAAGATTTGTGTAAATGGTGCTAGAACAACCCCAAATTACTTATTACAAATAGAAGATGTGTTATTTTTGCCTGAATTTGAAGAAAGTAAAGAACAAAAAAAAACCAAAAGTTCAACGTTTAAAAGAAACTTTACAATTCAAACACTTTATGAAGATGATGATCTTATCGTTATAGATAAAGAAAGCGGCATTGCGGTTCAGCCGGGTACAGGTGTTCATACTTCTTTGGTTGATATGTTAAATATATCATATGATTATAAAATATACCCTATACATAGACTAGATAGAGGAACTTCAGGTTGTATTGTATTTGCAAAAAACTATCCTGCTGCAAGAAAATTATCTGATGATTTAAAAAATAAAAAAATACAAAAAAGTTATTTGGCTGGTACTTTAGGTCAATGGCAAGAAACAATCAAAACGATTGATAATGCTAGCGAAGAGATTAAATCTCATGAATTATATAAATATTTTAATGATAAAGAGGCAACAACTAAACTGATTAAATTTAAGGTGTTCGATCATTCGTCCATGGTGACATTAATGCCTGAAACTGGTAGAAAGCATCAATTAAGACTTCACCTATCAATGTTAGGTTATCCAATTTTGGGAGATGATAAATATGGTAATTTTGAAATCAATAAAAAAATAAAAGTCAAAAGGTTGATGCTTCACGCAAATTACATCACTTTCAATCATCCTAAAACGAATGAATTAATGTCAATTGAGTCAAAATCATCGCAAACATTTGAACAAAGTATTAAATCACTGGACAAATTGTTATAAATTATGTAATTATATACTTTTTTTAATGGAGAAAAAATATGGCCGTACAAAAGAGTCGTGTGACACCTTCTCGTCGCGGACAAAGAAGATCTCACAGCAATGTTAAAAAACCAACGCTTTCTGTTGATTTTGAAACAGGTGAAACTCATATAAGACACCACGTAACCGCAAATGGTTATTACCGTGGAAAAAAAGTTTTAGATACTGCTGAAGACCTTACTGAAGAATAATGTCTAATGTTACAATTGCAATTGATGCGATGGGCGGAGATTTTGGTCCAGAGGTTACTGTACCTAGTTCAAATAAATTTGCTTTAGCTCATCCAGATTGTAATTTTATCCTTTATGGTGATAAAAAAAAGATATCACCATTTGTGGATTCATCTATAAAGAATATTCAAATTAAACATTGTTCCTCTGAAGTCTTAATGGGTGAAAAAATCAGTTCAGTGTTTAGAAAATTTAAATCTACCTCAATGGGCTGCTCGATCAGTGCTCAGTTAGAAAACCAGGTTTCAGCAACGGTTAGCGCTGGGAACACAGGTGCATTGATGGCAATATCATATAAATTACTAAAAACGATTGATGGTATATTAAGACCAGCAATCATTTCAAGTTTGCCTACTAAATCAGCTAAGGATGTTTTTGTATTAGATCTTGGTGCTAATGTCACTTGTACAGTTGATAACATGATTCAATTTGCTTTAATGGGTTCATTTGTTGCCAAAAGTAAGGGCATAACAAATCCAAGAATCGGTATATTAAATATTGGTGAGGAAAAAAATAAAGGTAGTTTATTGATCAAAGAAACCTATGAAGTGTTAGAAAAAATGCCTCTTAATTTTGTTGGGTTCATCGAGCCTACCAGATTATATTCTGACGAGGTTGATGTAGTTGTTTGTGATGGTTTTACCGGAAACATCTTATTAAAATCCTGTGAGGGTACATCAAGGTTTTTAAAGTATATTTACCAAGAAGCGTTAACTAGTTCTTTTTTTGGTTTGTTAATGTCTTTTTTCCTAAAAAAACACATTAAATCCAAGTTGAAGAAATATGATCCTAAATTTCGTAATGGCGCCATGTTTATTGGTTTAAATGGTATTGTTGTAAAAAGCCATGGAAGCGCCTGTGTGGATGGGTTCTATAATGCCATACAAATGGCATATGATTTATCGAATGCAAATTCAAATATTCAATTGAATCATCTTATTAATGAATTAGAGAAAAATTATGAGTATTAAATTAGTTGGTTGCCATTCTTATCTGCCAAAAAATAGATTAACCAATCATGACTTAACATCAATGGTAGAAACTTCAGAAGAATGGATTCTTAAACGAACTGGTATTAAAGAAAGATGTATTTCAGATACAACTGAATCAGTACTAGACCTTGCTGTAAAAGCTGCGAAGCCTTTAATGGATAAAAAGATTGATGCACTAATTGTGGCAACTTATTCTGCTGAGGAAAGAATGCCTAATCTTGCTTCTAAAGTTATTAATGCGATTAATTTACCTGGTATCCCTGCATTCGATATTAATGTAGCTTGTTCTGGATTTGTATATGGGATGACCATTGCAAAAACCTTATTGGATTCAAATAAGTTTGAAAATATCATGGTGATTGGCGTTGATAAGAACTCAAAACACATTGACTGGACAGACAGAAATACATGTTGTTTGTTTGGTGATGGTGCGGGTGCGATTATTTTAAGTAAATGTGAAGAAAAAAAAGTTTTTGATTTTCATTTAGGCTGTGATGCAACTTATTGTGACGATCTAAAAACGGTCAAGAATACTCTAGGCGATGAATATCTCGAGATGAATGGAAAAAAAGTTTTTAAATTAGCTGTTAGCTATGGAGAAACATTATTAAAAAAAGCCATTGAAAAATTACATGGTGAATTGCCAGACTTCATTATATTTCATCAAGCTAATAAGCGTATCATTGATAGTATAATGAATGATTATGATATACCGAAAGAAAAAATAAGTTATGCACTTGAATACCATGGTAATACCTCAGCTGCGTCAATACCTTTAGCATTGGATCTTGCTATTAAAAATAATGACGTAAGACCAGGAGATAAGGTGCTAATGATTGCTTTTGGTGCTGGTTTTTCATGGGGAAGTATCTTATTTGAATATTAGGAGTCATTGATATGGGAAAGCTGGCATTAGTTACAGGTGCATCCAGAGGTATTGGTAAAGCAATACAATTAAAATTACTCAACGAAGGTTATGATGTTATTGGAACAGCCTCAAGTCTTGAGAGTTGTGAGCTTGTAAAAAAAGGGTGTGAAGACGAAAGTAAATATTTAGCACTCCACGGTGATTTAGGTGAGCCAAAAAAAACCATAGAAAACTGGTCAATCGCCATTGAAGAAAAATTCAATAGACAACCTGACATTGTGATTGCCAATGCAGGGATTGCAAAAGATAATCTCATGCTCCGTATGACAGATGAGCAATGGCATGATGTCATGCAAGTCAATTTAAATTCTAGTTACTACTTAATTAAAAAGTTTTTAAAACCTATGGTTAAATCTAAGGCAGGTCGATTTATTTTCTTAGGATCCGTGTCAGCTCTTGGCAATCCTGGACAAGCTAATTATGCTGCTACTAAAGCAGGTTTGTGTGGATTATCAAGATCAATTGCTATCGAATATGGTGCGAGAAACATCACTAGTAATGTTGTTGCACCAGGTTTCATTGAAACTGATATGACAAATGAACTTTCAGCAGATCAACAACAATTGATAACAGATAAGATTCCTTTAAAGCGATATGGTCACGTTGATGATGTGGCCAATTTGGTTTCTTTTTTAGTTTCAGAGCAAGCAAGCTATATTTCAGGTCAAACAATTCACGTAAATGGTGGTATGTTTACAACCTAGGGCTTGCAATCATTAATTATTCATATAAAATACGCTTATACGCATTAAACGGAGGAAAGTAATGTCGGAACCAATCATTAAACGAGTAAGTAAGATTGTTGTAGAACAATTAGGAATAGAAGAAAGTGCTATATCAGCAACATCCTCATTTCAAAATGATTTAGGCGCAGATTCACTTGATACAGTAGAATTAATAATGGCCTTTGAAGAAGAGTTTGGTGTTAACATTCCTGAAGACGAAGCTGAAAAAATTGTAACGATTGCTGATGCCATCGAATACATTGAAAAACATTCAGAGTAATTATTTTGACCGATAAAGTTGTCATAACAGGTATGGGCTGTTTATGCCCTATTGGCAATTCTTTAGAACATATATGGCAGTCTCTTGTAGATGGTAAATCAGGTATTATTACGTCTGATGATGAGGCCATCAAAACACTTAGATCAACTATTTATGGTAGTTTAAAAGATACCTCGGGCTTTATTGAAGATCGTTCATTAAAAAGAATGGACCCTTTTATAAAAAACGCAGTCTGGGCTTCTGATTTGTGTATAAAGGATGCCAATATCAAAGAAAATTGGTGCGATCCATATAGGGTTGGTACACTTATCGCTACAGGTATTGGTGGATTGAGTAATATAGAAACGACTGCTAAAAAAGCTTTCCAAGACCCAAATAGGGTATCACCATTTTTTATTCCTTCTACAATTCCAAATATGGCATCAGGCATTGTCTCTATGAAATATGGGTTTAAAGGCCCTTCTTTTACAGTTTCATCTGCATGTTCTTCTGCCACACATGCGATTGCCACAGGTGCAATGATGATTCAGTCTGGGCTTGCTGATGCAATGCTTGTTGGTGCGAGTGAAAAAGCAAGTGATCTTTTAGGTATGAGTGGGTTTAATGCTATGCGTGCTTTATCAAATAGAAATGATGACCCCACCAAAGCTTCAAGACCATGGGATAAAAATAGAAATGGTTTTGTTTTATCTGATGGTGCAGGGATTTTATTACTTGAGTCTGAAAAGCATGCAAAAAAACGTAACGCAAAGATTCATGCTGAATTAGCTGGATATGGTTTTTCATCTGATGCATTTCATATCACCCAACCAGATGAATCCGGTCTTGCAGCGATTTATGCTATGGAACAAGCATTAGCACTGGCAAACATAGCTAAGTCTGAGATTGGATATATTAATGCACATGCAACATCAACAATCATTGGAGACATCATTGAGGCTAAAGCAATTGAAACTTGTTTTGCTAAAGAGAATCCAGACTTATTAATTAGTTCTACAAAATCCCTTCATGGTCATTTACTTGGGGCTGCGGGTGCTTTAGAAAGTATCATTACAATACTTTCATTAAAAAATAAACAAGCGCCATTTACATTGAATTTAGATGAGCTAGATTTTGATTCCTCTCTAAACTTTGTTAGAGATCATATGTCGGAATATAGCAAAGACTACGCACTGACAAATTCTTTTGGTTTTGGCGGTACAAATGGTAGTCTAATTTTCAAAAGGGTAAACAATTGACAAAATATTTAGAAAATATTTTTGATATAACCAATACCTATGATTTGATTATCAGTGATGTGTTTGGTGTCGTTCATGATGGACAAAGGTTATTAAAGAATGCAGATAAGTTTTTCAAGCAAGAAGCTAGTAAAGTTGCTCTACTAACCAATGATGGTAGAGGTATAGATGATGTTGCAGAGCATCTTAAAGGTTATAATTTTTTAAAAAAAGAACATTATAAAGATCTCTTTACCTCTGGTTTTTTTTTAGATGAATTCTATAAATTAAATTCTGAATCGAATATAAAGTGTTTTATACTCGATGATTATTTAGAGACTAGTGCTAATCGAAAGGAAGCAGTACTATCTGTTCCAAGCATAACTTTTACAAGTGATATAAAAGAGGCTAACTATTGTTTTGCTTCAGGGGTTTGTAAATTTGACTTAGATTATATTAAAAATAATCAAGACTTACTTTCTAAGTTGACTATTTTAAAAAATAATCATTGTAAGCTTTTATGTCCTAATCCTGATAAATTTGTTGTATATGATAATCGCCTGATTGTCTTAGCTGGATTCATTGCAGAACAATATCAGAAACTTGGTGGTGAAGTAATCAGCTTTGGGAAACCAAATAAATATCCATATGAATTTATTATTAATAAATATAATCCAAATAAAGTATTAATGATAGGAGATACGCTTGAAACAGATATAGATGGCGCAAATCAGGTCGGTATAGATTCATTACTCATTGGTACAGGTGTGACAAAGCATTATTGGCAAAATAATAATCATGGCGGTACATTTGAGTCTTGGTTAGCTGATTCAACCATCAAACCAACCTGGTATATAGATGAATTTTAGTATTTAAATTTTATGAATATTAAAAATTTTATTTTAAAAACGACTTTATTTTTCCTACTAATTGTATGCTTACTCAACGGCACCATATTCTTTTTATCAAACAATCAATCTGATACATTTGTTTACCATGTTAAAAAAGGTAAGTTTGCAAACGTCATTTATCGTGAACTATACGATGATGAGTTAATTATTTCTAGTAGAGCTTTTTCATTGTTTTGTTTTTTAACTGGCACGACTAAACAGTTAAAAGCAGGTTATTATATTTTTCCTAAACATGCATCAATTTATACGATCAATCACTATATGGTTAAAGGGATTCATCCGGAGGGTAAAATAACGATTGTTGAGGGCATGACTGAAAATGATGTTAATGAACAGATTAAACATGCACCATACCTTGAAAAAACCTATTTAACACGTGAAGACTGCGGTTATTTATACCCTGATACATATCATTATGAGTATGGTCAAAATGCAAGTGTCATTATCAATAAAGCAAAGAAAAAAATGAATGATGTAATTGAAGATGTATGGTCAAAAAGAGATCGTGATATCCCCATAAAAACATCAAAGGCCATGATCGTTGTCGCATCCATCATTATTAGAGAAGCACCAGATATATCTGAATTTGATAATGTTGCGTCAGTTATTTATAATCGCCTTGCTATACGCATGCATTTAGGTTTATGTTCAACACTAGTTTATGTATTAAATAAATCCACCTTAACAAAAGAAGACCTAAACTTTGAATCTGATTATAATACATATAAGCATTATGGATTGCCCCCAGGTCCAATTTCTTTTGTTTCAAAGGCTTCACTTGAAGCAGCAACAAAATATAATAAAGCTTTTGATTATTTATATTTTTTATCAGCTGATAATAAGATGTACTATGCTAAAACTTATAAAGAACACCAACGAAATATAAACGCTTATTTAAAGTGAACCATTGGCATTGCTAATTATTTATAATTGAGATACATTTAAAATTATGAAAGGTAAATTTATAACTGTTGAAGGCATAGAAGGTGTTGGTAAGACAACCTCCGTAAGGGTTATTGCTGATTTTCTTCACCAATATGCTGATGTTGAAGTAATCGCTACTAGAGAACCAGGTGGTACAGCATTCTGTGAACGTTTAAGAGAGCTATTTACTCGAGAATATCACGAACCAATACATGTAGATACCGAGATTCTATTACTATTTGCATCAAGAAACCAACATGTTAACCAGTTGATATTACCAGCGCTTGAGAGAGGTGCTTGGGTCATTTGTGATCGATTTACGGATGCAACTTATGCCTATCAAAATGCAAGTGGCATTGATTTTGAAAGAATACAACAAATACAGACCTGGTTACCCAATATTCCAAAGCCCGATTTAACTTTTTTACTAGATGCGCCTGTGAGTTTATGCATCAAAAGACTTAACACAAGATCAACTAAAGATAGAATTGAAAGTAGGGATGCGGATTATTTTTCTAGAGTAAGAACAAATTATTTAAATATAGCAGCACAGGAAGAGGATAGGTTCTGTATTATAAATGGATCAAATCCTATTGATGATGTTCATGCTTCCATTGAGGCACGACTATCAATGCTTTTAGAGAATCATGCCAACTGCTAATATTTTTTTCGATGTCGAGAATGTTGAAAAAAAAGTTAATTCAATCTTACAATTAGAAAGCTATTTTACTAATCAAACTGAGTCTGAACATATTTATGAATTGCCAGATATACTCTTACTTTCAGGTGGTACATCAATAGGTGTTGATGCGATTAGGGAGATTGCACCTAAAATTGCTCAAGCACCTAACTTATTAGAATCAAAATATATTATTTGTAAAGATTGTCATCTTTTAACTGAAGCTGCTCAAAATGCACTTTTAAAACACCTAGAACAGAACTATAGTTATTTAAATTGGCTTTTTTTTACATATGCCAAGTATGAATATAAATTATTAAAAACACTTCGTAGTCGATTTGTGCTACGTTACGATGGGTATACTGACACGATAACAAAAAATGAAATTGATCATTACGTTACAAAAATTAGAGATAATGATTTTGGCTTTGATAATTTAAATTTAGATATTTTATTGATGTCTTTATTTCATTTGTACCAAAAAGAAACTCATAAAAAAACGCATTGGTTAAAACGTATCGACCGGGTCATTAAAATAAAATCTTTTGAACAAAGTCATCTAAAATGGTCAAAAAACACAACATTAGCATTAATCTTTACTGATTAAATGTCTCAATATGAGTCACTGTATGTTTCATAAGCTGAATTCTCAAACTGTCTAATTGGTTGGATATGATTTGTGTTTGATATGGTGACTGATTGGAAGGTATATTAATTTCTTCACTTGCTGAAATGGTTTCAATTTTTTGATTGTATTTAATTTTCCAAGAAGCATTATACTCATATTGGCGCCATTTATTACCGGTGTTTTTATCTGAAATTAGTTTTGGCTCAATTTTGTAATCAGATATAATAATCGATGCACTTGGGCTGTTTTGTACGCCTAGTGAACCACCTAGTTGAATAAATCTTTCTCGTTCAAACTTAGGTTCTACTTGCGAGAAATCAAAACTTAATTGATTAGTTTTTAAATGGAAACCACAAGCCGATAGAAAAAATACCATCGTAAAAAGGAATGTTTTGTTTAATGACATTCTTTTAGATTAATTTATTTTTATACAGTCTTCAATCATGATTTCTTGTAGCTAGGAAGATAATGCCATAAAACATTAAAATTAAAAATAATATCGTATTATCGCCATAATACATCCAAGGCGTTTTTCCTTCATTTGTATTTGTAATAATAACTTGATTATTTTTAAAATGACTTATTTCTCCATTTGCTTTGATATACATTGATTGGCCTACGTTGCTACTGATAATGATTGGTTTTTGTGTTAGAAGTGCCATAAATTGTGCTATTTGATTAAAGTGATTTTCAAAAAGACTATTTTCAAACCAGCCTAAGTCATTATTAGATAAAATAACATTTGCATCATCAATATGTTGATATATGAAAGAACTAAATAATAATTCATAACAAATTAACCCCATAAAGTTGATATCATTAATCGCCCCATTTGTATCTGTACCATTGCCTGCAATAAAACCTTGATGTGGTAGCTCTAATAATTTTAATAGATGTTGAATACTACTTGGAATCCATTCGTTAAACTGAGCTAGATGATGCTTTTTATGTAGATAATCAATTTGATTGTTTTTATTAATTCCAATCATGCTATTATATGAACCCTTTTTTTGATCATCATGAAAAATTAATCCTGTTAAAATATAAGTACTTTTTGAATTTGTTTTTATGTTATCTAGTTGACCATACATGGCTTCTGGATATAGGATAAGGTCAACTGATTTATTTAATATCTCTGGTTTAGCTTTTGATTTAATGACATTCTTTTCTGTTAAATAATGCTTATTTGTATGAACGACATAAATACTTAAAGGTTTAAAATGCTTGTAAAATAAGGGTGGTTTGATTTCAATTAACTCTGATATCACAATAAAAAATAAAATTATTATTAATTTGACAATGTTTTTATTTTTTATTGATTTTCCAATGAAACTACAAGCAAAAACAAAGATAAAAGTACATCCATATATACCTAAAAATGGAATGATAAAGCTAAAGGATGATGTTGCAAAAAAATATCCAAAAATGAGAAAAGGGTATCCGCCTAAAATATGAAGTTTAATAAATTCAGAGATCATAATAGCAGTTGGTAAAAGCATAAAAGTTAATAATGAATTATTAGACTTAAATACACTTGTTAGTCGATAGCTTAGAGAATATATTAAGCCAAAAAAAATCCCTAATAAAGAAATGACCATTAAGCTTAGCATATAATTTAGGCCACCAATATAGTGGATGGGAACTAATAACCACATTGAACCAATAGTATGAAATGAAGAAAAAAATCCAAAAATACTTTTGTTATTCACAGTTGTCATTGTGAAAATTATGAAGACAGTTGGTACTAAAAGTTGTAAAGTTGGATAAAAGAAACCCATTGATGCAAAAGCGCCTAAGATGATGGCGACAATCAAATTAGTCATTTTTTAAAGTAATTTCAACTTTTTTCAAACGTCGATTATCAGAAGAAAGTACTTTAACATTAAACTTATTAAAGTCAAAACACTCATTTTCTTTTGGAATTCTTCCAAGCCTTTGGGTCATGATCCCTGCAATGGTTTGAAATTGTTCATCTGAAAGTTTGGTTGAAAAAAAGTCATTAAAAGAATCAATTGGTGTTAAACCTGAAACATGATAGCAATTCGGTGATATGACTTTGATAACGGTATTATCTTCATCATCCGCATCATGTTCATCTTCAATTTCACCAACAATTTCCTCAAAAATATCTTCAATAGTCACAAGGCCGCTAATTTCACCGTATTCGTTAATTACCATTGACATGTGTGTACGCTTGACTTGGAAATCATGAAGAAGATTGTCAATGCGTTTCCCTTCTGGTGTTAACATAGGTGGTCTGATTAAATGGTTAAGAGAGTCATGTATCTTGTTAGCGTGATTTTGCTTTTCAGCAAAGTTGTGTCCGATTAAATCTTTAACTAATAAAATCCCCAATACATCATTTGAATTTTCTCCTAGAACAGGGTATCTAGAATGATTGGTTTCTTTGATAATATTAATGACATCCTTCATTTTACTGTTAAAGGGTATCACATTCATTTGTGCTCTATGGATCATGATATCTCTGACTTTAATAGATGAGATATCAACGACGCCGTGTAACATACGATTAGTATCTTTATCGAATACATTGCGGCTATGAGCAAAAGATATTAAGTCTTTAAAACCACTTGTATTATAAAACCATTGTTGGATAAAAAATTTTTTTAATACGTTCTTCATTATTAATATTATGACTTATTTTTTTTAAAAATTTCAAATAAATTCTCTTCAATAGATTCCATAATAATCGTATCATCATCAAAATCATGAGTATATTCACATAAATGTAAAATACCGTGGCAATATACTTGAAAATAACGTTCTTCTAATGTTTTTTCAAGTGCCTTACTTTCATTAATAATGACCGGATGACAAAGGATGATCATGCCACTATGGTTGTTTTCTGGAAAAGAAAGTACATTGGTTGGACCAGCTTTTTTTCTATAAACAATGTTGTAGTATTCACCTTCCTCATTATCAACAATCATGACGTGAATGGATGACAAGTCTATATGGATATAATCAAGTACTAATTTAGTCCAACTTTGTAGCTGAGTAGTAATTGCTCTGACTTCATAAGATGTTTTTATATCAACGGTTATGTCGCTCATAGGCTTCTACAATTTTTTTAACCAATTTATGTCTGACTACTGCTTTATGGGTAAATGTATTAATAGCAATTTCAGAAATATTTTTTAAATATGATTGAGCTTCAAGAAAGCCAGATTCACCTTTATTTAGATCAGATTGAGATGCATCACCAACAATAACCATCTTTGACTTATAGCCTAATCTCGTCAGTGCCATTTTTAATTGTGATTTTGTACAATTTTGTGCTTCATCAATAATCACAAAGCTGTGCTTAAAAGTTCTACCTCGCATAAAGGCTAGTAAATTAATTTCGATGGTTTTATTAAGAAGTAATTTATCTACTTGTTCAGTACCCATGAGTTCATATAATGAGTCATACAATGGTTGAAGGTAAGGGTTGATCTTCTCAGTCATATCCCCAGGTAGATAACCAATTTTTTCTCCCGCTTCAATAGCTGGTCTAACCAAGATGATTTTTTTACATGTTTTTTTTCTTAATGCATCAACAGCGCATGCAACAGAAAGAAAAGTTTTTCCTGTTCCAGATGGGCCAGTACCAAATGTAATGTCGTGATTTTCTATTGCATTTATAAACTTTGCTTGCTCTTCATTTAAAATTTTTATTGGCAGGTCACTATTGATATTGTTTTCTATGGTTTCGTTACTATGTAGAAGCAGTTCTAATTGTTTTTCATCAATATCTATTTTTTTAGATAAATTAATAATTCTTTCCAAAATGATATATGCATTTTCAACATCTTGAAGGACATTTCCTTTGATTTGAAAGGTATCAGCGCGATGATGAATTGACACGTTAAAGGCACGTTCTATTTCTTTAATATTGTTATGGTGCTCACCACAAATATTTATCATTTGATGATTGTTATAATCGCTAAGTGTGAGTGTTCTTGTGAGTAAATCTTTTTTCATTTAATAAGCACTATATTTTAAATATAGCATATTTATCATATTAAGTTACCCTGAAGGCTATTTAATGATGCAGATTTAACGCGAACATTGACCATTTTGCCAATAAGTTCTTTTGGACCATTAAAATTTAAACTGCGGTTGTTTTCGGTTCTACCTGTTAGTTGCTCATTACTTTTTTTAGAGAAACCAGTAACCAAAATAGTCTGATCAGTACCAATCATACTTTCACTGATGGCATAGGCTTGTTGATTAATTAATCCCTGTATCCTTGATAATCGACGTTTCTTTTCTTCTAAGGTAACATTATCCTGAATTAAACTAGCAGGTGTACCAGGTCGTTTGCTGTAGATAAAACTGAATGAGTAGTCGATATTTAAATCTTTTATCAATTCATATGTTTGCATAAAGTCATCTTCAGTTTCACCAGGATAACCAATGATAAAATCCGATGAAATTGATATATTGGGTCTAACAGCTCTTAATTTATGAATGGTTTCTCTATACATTTCATGTGTATAGCCTCTTTTCATTAACTCGAGAATTCTATTTGAACCACTTTGAACAGGTAAATGAAGGTAGTTTGGTAAAACATCGATGTCCCTATATGCATCGACTAAGGATTGATCAAATTCAGCCGGGTGAGAGGTGGTAAATCGTATTCTTTCAACCCCCTTCACTTGGCTTAAATATCGTATGAGCAGTGCTAAATTAACATCGGTATCTGAACCACTCATTTTAACATTATATCCGTTTACATTCTGACCTAATAAGTGTATTTCTTTGGCGCCAAGTTTAACTAACTCATGTACCTCAAGAATAATATCATCAAAGTTTCTTGATACTTCTTGACCCCTTGTATAAGGGACAATACAAAATGAACAAAATTTGCTACATCCTTCCATGATAGAGACAAAAGCACTGGGACCTGTTTTACCAGGAAGCGGCAAATTATCGAATTTTTCAATGGGTTTAAATGCCACATTAGCCTGAGGAATTTCGTTATTATGAATCTGGTTTATCATTTTTGGTAAATGGTGTATCGTTTGTGGCCCAAAAACAATATCAACAAATGGTGCTCTTAAACGAATGTGTTCTGCTTCCTGAGCCGCAACGCAACCACCAACGCCAATGATTAAATTTTTATTTTTTTCTTTTAATTTTCGCCATCTTCCTAATTCAGAAAAAACTTTTTCTTGTGCCTTCTCTCTGATTGAACAAGTATTCATTATTAGTAAATCAGCATCTTTTTCTAATTGTGTTGGTTTATAGTTATGTGAATTGTTCAACAACTCAAAAATTTTATTTGAGTCATAAACATTCATTTGGCAACCATATGTTTGGACAAATACTCTTTTATTCATAAGTTTAAAAAAAGGGGACCCTAGGCCCCCTTTTTTATTAAGTAAAATTAATTATTTACCATAGCTTGATACAGAAGGACCTGAAGTTGCTGTGTCATCTGACGAACAACCGACCAAAACCATGCTTAAGCTAACAACTACTAATAATAATTTCTTCATTTTAAGAACCTCCAATTCAGATCTAATATTAACAATATTTTTGTTGATGATCAAGCGTTAACTAAACCTTAGATTCTTTCATGAAATATGTACAAAAAAAGCTTATACCTAAGCCTAATGGAAGCATCATTAGAGCTTGTTCAAAACCATGATTACTAAAAATATGTACGTTATTTTCAATTTTACCTTCCCATGACAAATCTAAGATAAATCCGACCAAAGGACTAAAAAATGAACTTAACATTATAACCATATTGGTTAGGGAGATTGCTGTTCCAGAATATTTGCGATCTATGAATTGCACAGCATTAGGAAAAACGAGAATTTGTACGCTGCTGAATAAACCAGTAGAAAACATCAAAGCTAAAATTAACTTTGTATCGGATACTTCATGGAAGATAATTAATCCCAACGAGAATGCCGATACAATACTTCCCAACCGCAATAAATTAATGATGTTTAGTCCTCTTGAAACTAGATATCCCGAAATAGGGGCTCCTATTGCCCATCCAGCAAAAAGAATACTAGACATGGCATTAGAGGTTGATGAGGCCAGGTGATAACTTTGTTTGAAAAACATAACAGCCCACATTGAGGCAAATATGTTTGTAGGCATAAATAATAAACATCCAATTAAAGCATTTAACCAAAATTGACCATTGTGACGAAGTTTTATAAGGTCTCTTATTAATGTTTTAAATTTTATAGGTGCTCTTTTAGATATTTTTGCTTTGTGAGGTTGGTCTCTTACAACAAAAATAACACCTAATAGAATGACGCAGCCAATTAAAAAGTATGTTATGAAGCTATTTTTATAACCGTATGTATGTACAGTTAAATCTAGAATATATTCACCGGTAATGGCGCCGACCATACCCATGCTAGTGGCGATGCCTGAAGCAATAGCAAGATAGTTATTTGGTAACCAATTGGAGGATAATTTTAAAACGCCTACAAATGCAAATGCTGATCCAAAACCAATGAGTGCATAAGCTAATAAGGCACTACCAAAATAGGTTGCTTGAACAAAGCAAACCGCACCAATTAAACACGATAATATAGCTATGATTAATGTTTTTTTAGGGCCATACAAGTCCATTATACTACCAACAAATAACTGTAATGGGGTATAGGTTACATAATAAGCAGACATTAAAATACCAAACTGCTCAGCATTAATACTGAATTGCTTCATAATATCAGCTTGCAACGCTGCTGGTGCGACTCTTAAGAAGAATTCATAGGCATAAAAAGATGCAGTAATTGAAAAAACAAGCCAAGCAAGTTTTGATGGTTTATATGATTCGTTCACTATTTCTCCTTGATTAAATCCTTTAATAATTTGCTGACTTTTTCAGGATTAGCTTGACCTTTTGATGCTTTCATCACTTGTCCAACAAAAAAACCAAAAAGTTTATCTTTTCCACTCAGATATTGAGCATGCTGATTGGGATTACTAGATAAGATTTCTTTAATCATGTTAATTAAAGACTCATCGTCGTCAATCAGCTCAAGACCTTTGTCCTTAATTACAAATTCTACAGAATAACTTGGATTATCCCACAAAACTTTAATAATTTCCTTCAGCATTGGTTGGCTAATGCGTTGATTGCTAATGTTGTCTGCTAAATGCGCAATGTGTTCTGCAGTAAGTGGTTGGCTAGCAATGTTAAGTTGGTGTTTATTCATATAGGCAGATAAATCAGCAAATATGATATTAAATATTGTTTTGAAACTTTTTGTTTGTGATAAATGACAGGCTTCAATGAAAAACTTTTCTATATCCTTGGAATCAATTAAAAGCTCAGCTTCACTAATTTTAAGCTTATATTCATCACAAATTTCATTAATTCTAACTTCAGGAAGGGTAGGTAGTCTTTTAAGTGCTTCTTGTTCCAAAGTATCTGTAATAATAATTGCTGGTAAATCAGGTTCAGGAAAATATCTATAATCTGCAAGATTTTCCTTTTTTCGCATTGAATATGTCTTTCCATTAGCTTCATTAAAAAGTCTGGTTTCTTGAGTGATTTTTTCACCACTAGTAATTAAGACATGTTGTCGTTGAATTTCATATTCAATCGCTTTTTCAACAAATTTAAATGAATTTATATTTTTTAATTCGACCCTTGTACCAAGTGGATCAGATGCTTTGTAGCGAATAGAAACATTGGCATCACATCTAAATGAGCCATCTTGCATATTGCCATCGCAAACATCAATATATTTTACTAAATGGTGAAGTTTCTTTAAGAACGTTAACGCTTCAGATGTTGAGGTTAATTCTGGTTTTGTAACAATTTCCAACAAAGCTTGACCAGCTCTATTTAAATCAATATATGAGTTTTTGGAACCGTCAGGATGCTGTGATTTTCCAGCATCCTCCTCTAAATGGGCTCTTTCAATACCAATTTTTTTATCATTTATCATTAAAAAACCATCATAAATGATTGGCGATTTATCTTGTGTGATTTGATAACTTTTTGGAAGATCTGGGTAAAAATAATTTTTTCTTGCAAATGAAGATTGCTTGTTCAGTTTAGCATTCAGACATTTGCTGAGCATGACTGCTAAAATAACAGCTTCTTTATTTAGTACAGGTAGTACTCCTGGTAACCCCATATCTATGACTGATACATTTGTATTTGGGAGATCACCAAATTTTGCTGGTGAAGCAGAAAATAATTTGGTTTTGGTTTTTAATTGAACATGAACTTCAAGACCGATGGTTATTATAGGTTGATTCATAGATAAAGACCTTATAAGAGATTGGGTTGTTTGAGGTGATAGTCAGTTTTTTCTTGAAAAGAATGTACAATACCCAATAACTTTGCATCAGAAAAATTAGGCCCAATTAATTGCATACCAATGGGTAGTTGATCATCAAATCCTGCTTGAAATGAAACTGCAGGTAGGCCAACTAAATTAGCGGGGATTGTTAAAGCGTCTGTTTCATAGAGTTTAACAGGATCAGAAAATTGTTCGAAAGTTAAGGGTTTGGTTGATGTGGTTGGAGTTAATATGTAGTCAACTTGATCAAAAATAGTCTGAAATTCCTTAGCAAATAATTTTTTTACATTCAACGCTTTCTCGTAATATTGACCTTGAAACCCTTTGGATAAGACAAAATTACCAATTAAAATTCTTCTTTTAACTTCACTACCGAAACCCTCAGATCGAGTTTTTTTATACATGTCGTCTAATGAAGTAGACTCTGCTCTAAATCCATATAAACATCCGTTATATCTAGAAAGATTAGAGGCTGCTTCGGCAGGTGCGATAACATAATAAGCTGGCACAGCAAACTTTAAAGTTTTCAAATCAATCTGTCTAATTTCATGACCTTGTTCTTTAAAGAGTTTGATTGTATTTTCAAAAACCTTACTAACAGATGAATCAAATTTAATGCTGTCTAATTGCTTAGGAATGCCAATAACAATTTTTTTATTTGTTTGTTTACTAATTTCATCGATAAATTTTGTTTGTTTTACATTTGCACTGGTACTATCCATGCTATCAAATCCTGAGATGACATCCATGAGATACCCACAATCAATGGCTGACCTTGCCATCGGTCCAACTTGATCTAAGCTGGATGCAAAAGCAATGAGGCCATATCTTGAAACCATTCCGTATGTTGGTTTTAATCCAGTCAAATTGCAAAATGAAGCAGGTTGTCTAACCGACCCACCTGTATCAGACCCTGTTGCTAAAGGAGTAAAATTTGCAGAAACAGCCGCGCCTGACCCACCAGAACTGCCACCTGGCACATGATTAATACTGTATGGGTTGACTACTTTGCCGAAATAACTCGTTTCATTAGTTGAGCCCATTGCAAATTCATCGCAGCTAGCTTTACCAAGACTTACCATGCCAGCATCCAGTGTTTTTTGAACTACTGTTGCATTATATGGAGGGATAAAACCATTTAAAATTTTTGAGCCTGCTGTTGTCATAAAATCTATTGTGCAAAGATTATCTTTGTGGATGATTGGTATCCCAGTTAAAGTGTTAGCATTATTGCTAGCAATTTTTTTATCAGCATGTTCTGCCTGTGCTAGTGCTTTTTCTTTATCAAAGCTGATCAATGCATTGATTGATTTGTTATGCTTTTCGATTTGTTTTATGTACTCGCTAGTAAGTTCTCTTGAAGAGATTTTTTTATCTTTAAGAAATTTAATTTGGTTTGTTAGTTGTTCTGTAATCATTCAGTTTCAATCACCTTTGGTACTTCGAACATGTTTACATCATTGTTAAATTGAGCTGTACCTTCTAAGTAGGCTATTAGGTTATCATAATTTATATCATCATCACGAAGTTGGGTTTCTTTTTTTTCCATATCGATATCAATATCAGCTGTTTCATCTAGGACTTTGAAAAGATGGACAACAGACTCTAACTTGTGTAGGAAATTGGAGTTGTTGTTTTGATCTTTTTCGTAATCCAATGAGAGTTTGGATGAATCAAAAAGTTGTTTTAAAAGTTCGTTATCTATAATCATGGTAAAATTCAATACTCTTACATTAAACTTATAAATAATCATTGTGTCAACATGTCATTTGTTATAGAGTTTATAACTGTAGTGTTAAAGCTTTAAATTTTTTTCGGAGCACCAGGTTTATGCTAAACAAATTCAGCAAATTATTATCTCTCAAAGAGAATGTCAGTAAATATTATCGTAAATTTTCAAGTGGTTCTGGTATAGCCATGGATTTGGGTACAGCTAATACGCTTATCTTTGATCCAGAACAAAACAAGGTTGTACTAAACGAACCCTCAGTGGTAGCCATAATGGAGTCACAAGGTCAAAAAATAGTCAAAGCTGTAGGTTTAGAAGCAAAAAAGATGCTTGGTAGAACACCTGGAAACATCTCTGCAATCAGACCTATGAAAGACGGCGTAATTGCAGACTTTAACGTAACAGAAAAAATGCTTCAAAGTTTTATTGGTAGTATTATGCCATCAACTTTCTTTAGAGCATCACCAAAAGTAGTAGTTTGTGTACCATGTGGTTCAACTCAAGTAGAAAGAAGAGCCATTCGTGAATCCGTCATAGGTGCTGGAGCAAGAGACGTTTTCCTTGTCACCGAACCTATGGCTGCAGCAGTTGGTGCATCACTACCTGTAGATCATCCAGGTGGTTCAATGGTTGTTGATATTGGTGGTGGAACAACAGAGATTGCCATTATTTCACTCAACGGTATTGTTTACGCACAATCTGTTAGAATAGGTGGGGACAGATTAGATGAGAGTATCATTACTTATGTTAGAAGAAAATTTGGTACTTTAGTTGGTGAGTCCACTGCTGAAAGATTGAAAACACAGATTGGCACTGCATTTCCAGGGAAAATCGATAAATCTATGGAAATTTGTGGTCGTCATGTTGCAGAAGGTGTGCCAAAGAATATTAACATAACCAGTTCTGAGGTTGCTGAAGCCATGCAAGAGCCAATTTATGGTATTTTGGATGCCATTCGTGTTGCTTTAGAAGAAGCACCCCCAGAGTTATCTTCTGATATTGCTGAAAGAGGAATGATGCTTACTGGTGGTGGCGCACTCTTAGATGGTTTTGATAAGTTAATCTCAGAACATACTGGATTACCTGTCTTTATAGCAGACGACCCATTGACCTGTGTAGCAAGAGGTGGTGGTAAAATACTTCAACTTATTGAGGAATTTGGTTCTGAAGAAATGACAGTAGAGGATTAATTTGCGCTTATTATCGCATAATAAATCTAATTATTTTTTTTTAATATTTATGCTTTTAACACAATCTTTGTTGTTAAAAGCATATTTTATTAATGTTTCTTCAACAATTCACTGGTATATATTAGAGCATTCGCAACAAACCTACGATCAATTTAAAATCAATTATCATGCTTTTAAAGTCAATAAAGACCTTCTAGCAGAAAATTTGATTAACGAAAAAGTCATAGAAGAATTGAGGTCTCAAATATTAATTGCTGAGGCCAATGGTTTCGTAAACAATCAAATTAATGCATTTAATATACAATCAACAAAAAAAGAAAACTGGTTATTGGCTAAAACTAGACACTGTACTGATGATAGTATGTATGTTTTCTTACATCACAATCCTGGTTTGAAAAATGGTACTTTAGTTATTCATAATTATGGTGTCGTTGGTTTAATTGCAAATAATTGTAATGACAAATATTGTTTAGTGAAATTGATTAATCATAAAGATACTTCGTTGGCTTTAAACAATAAAAATGATCAAATATCTGGATTAATGACAGTAAATAAAAATAAGTATTTGACACTTGATTACATCAATAAAAAAGAAACTCTTATGCAAAATGAGGTATTGTATACTTCAGGTTTTGCAACCGAACAACCTGCAGGTTTTCCGGTTGCAACAGTAACTGAAAAATTTACAGATTTAAAAAATAATTTACATTATATCTTAACTCCAGTAGAAAGTTTAAGTTGTCCATCTTGGGTATTAATTTGGAAGACGGCATGAATAATATAATACTATTTAATTTACTGACATCGCTTTACTTGTATAATCGGAATTTTAAATTTCTTTTTATACTGAGTGTTGTTTTAGACATTTATACCCTTAATTTTATTGGTGTTCATGCGTTATTTTCTCTTCTTATTTTGCAGTTGTTTACTTTAAACTTATCTTATTCGCTGAGTTTATTTATGTTGTTGTTAATTAACTTAACTTTAAATAGTATGGTTGATATTCAAACGTTTATATTTTACGGTTACTCACAATTTCAGTTTAGTGCTATTTTCATCGTATACTCAATTTTATGTTCAATGATTTTTACAACAATATACCAAAAGCAAGTTTAATTTTTATTATTTTGTTTACCTTGGTCGGGTGTGCGCCGCAAAAGGTCACAAAAAAAGAAGATGTTTGTGAAGTTTATAATAAAAATTTTAATTGGTATCGCTCCGCAGTTAGAGCCCAAAATAAATATCATATTGATGCAAACATAATTATGGCAGTGATGGCACAAGAATCTAATTTTACATACAATGCTAGACCCCAAAAAAATTACGTATTTAACTTTGTTCCATGGGGATATAAAACAAGTGCCAGGGGATATGCACAAGTCATAGATGGCGCTTGGGATGATTATAAAAAGCAAACCAATCAATGGTTTCCATCGCGACATAGTTTCAATGATGCATGTGACTATGTTGGTTGGTATTTAAATAAAGCATCCAAAAGACTACACATCAACAGAAATGACAGCTATCACCTATATCTTGCTTATCATCAGGGTTTGACTGGTTATAAAAGACATGATGAAAAGCATGACCAAAAACTGAATTTGATTGCTAAAAAGGTGCAAAAAAATACACAGAGATATCAATCAGAGTTTAAACAGTGTAAAAACAGTCTTTGGTTAAAGCACTGGCTTTACGTATGGGATTATTGACAACTCTGAATAATATTTTCTATTGCTTTATTAGCTTCGCTTCTTACACATAAGTGTCTTGTTACTAAAGAAATTTCACGTGAGAATTTTTCATCTTCAACATGAATTGGCTTTATAACAATACCGTTTGGCAAATCGTTTGCTACCATTTTTGGAATTATAGTTAAACCATGTCCTTGCGCAACTAAATGTTTTAATGTTGCAAGACTACTTGCTTTAAATTCCTTAGATAGTGGTTTATTTGATAATATTTCTTGTGTTTGAGTTCGCATACAGTGATGATCGTCGAGTGCAAGCATGGTTTCTGCAGATAGGTCTTCAATTTTGATTGTTTCTTTTTTTGCAAGCGGATGTTCATTTTGCATTGCTACAAAAAACTCTTCTTTAAAGATAATCTTTTTAGTTAAATTAGCATCATTGGGAAAAGGTGTTGACAATAAAATGGCATCTAATTGACCATTTCTTAACATTTCTAATAATGATTCGACACGATCTTCAACAACAAATACTTTAAGGTCTTTCAATTGTGTTTTAGTTTTTTGGAGTAAATCTGGTATCAGATAAGGTCCAATAGATGGAATAATACCTAAATTATATTTGCCAGATAGTGGGTTAATAGAGTTCTTTGCGATTACTTTGAGTTGCTTAGCTTCTAACAATACTTGTTTAGCTTGGCTTACAAGTTTGGCACCCAGGGGCGTAAGCATTACGTTTTTATTGTCTCTTTCAAAGATAATAACGCCTAAATGGTTTTCTAGTTTTTTTAGCTGAGTACTTAACGTTGGTTGTGTTACGCAACATTGATTGGCTGCTTTGCTAAAGTGTCTTGTTTCCGCAACTTTAACGAGATACTCTAAAGTTCTTAAATTCATTATATTATTTCATCCATTTTTGTGATTATTTACAACATATTATTATAAATTTAATTTATAATCAATGTTTTATTTATATTTAACCATACTTTTATTAATAAAATATTAAATTGGAACTAAATATATTATTTTGTTATATTGTTCACATGCGCCCGTAGCTCAGCTGGATAGAGTACCTGGCTACGAACCAGGCGGTCGGAGGTTCGAATCCTTCCGGGCGCGTATTTAAACATTCAAGTTTATTCATCTAGATATTTTTCAGCATCCAATGCTGCCATACAACCTGTCCCTGCGGATGTAATGGCTTGTCTATACACAGGGTCTGCTACGTCACCTGCTGCAAATACACCAGGTACGGATGTTTGAGTTGCAAAAGCATGACTTGTGTTTGTAATGATATAACCATTTTTTAAGTCGAGAAATGATTTAAACATATCGGTATTTGGTTTATGGCCAATAGCGATAAATACGCCTTCTAAATCAATTTTACTAATGGAATCATTCTTGACATTTTTAATGCTAATTGACTGAACGCCTAAATCATTGCCATGAACCTCATTTAAAGTATGGTTCCACATAATTTCGATATTGCCATTTTTTTCAAGTTTAAAAAGTCGTTCTTGAAGTATTTTTTCAGCTCTCAGCGTATCGCGGCGATGAATTAAAACAACTTTTTTTGCAATTTTTGATAAATACAGTGCTTCTTCAACAGCAGTATTTCCACCACCAACAACAGCAACCATTTTGTCTTTATAAAAAAAACCATCACATGTAGCGCATGCAGACACTCCTTTGCCAAGAAAAGCTTTTTCTGATGGAAGTCCCAAATATTGTGCGCTAGAGCCTGTAGCAATGATCAATGCATCGCATGTGTATTGATCTGTACCTGAAATATGGAATTTCTTCTGGCTGAGATCTACCTTTGTGATCTGATCAAGTTTGATATCAACATTAAATTTTTCAGCATGCTCATGCATTCTTTGCATGAGTTCAGGGCCTTGAAGATTATTTGCATCTCCAGGCCAATTTTCAACATCAGTTGTTGTAGTAAGTTGTCCGCCTTTTTCAATACCAGTAATTAGCAAGACATCTAAATTTGCTCTCGCGGCATAAATACTTGCTGTGTATCCAGCAGGGCCAGAACCTAATATAATTAATTGTCTGTGCATATAAACTCCATTATTTTATAACTTTAAGTTACAAAATTTATAACAATCATGCTAGTATAAATATGTAAAATTTTTTATGTTATGGATTTTAGACCATTTTAAAAATCAGGGATTATGTTTTTTATTTCTACACAAAATTATCGTGAAATTAATAGGATTTGCTCATTTGGTTGCGCAATTATCTTATTATTGTCTTTGTTAAGTTTTCAAATGAATGAAATGCAAACCCATAATGCCATCAATCAATCTAATTGGATTGGTTCTTTTGGAAATACGATTGCTATTTACAGCTTTTATATTTTTGGTATTGCTTCTTATTTAATACCTCTAAATATTTTTATAAGAAATTTTATGCCACTACCCAAATCAAATATTTTATTAAAATCTATAATCAATATTCTATTGTTGTCTTCAACATCAGCATTATTAACCATTTGCTTTGGTGAATATAACTTCTTTAAAAGTATACTAGTGGGTGGTCATTTAGGTTTATCGATAGTTTGGTGTCTTGTAAATTATTTTGGAGTGGTAGGCAGTTCTATTTTGATTGTTTGTTTGCAAACATCATTAATCATAGTATTTTTTGATAAATCAGTATTAACCTTTATTCAAAATATACTGAATCATTTCGTTATTTCAATACAAAAATCATTATCATTTTTAAGTAATATTGTTCATAACCTTAGATCTAGGCTAAAACATACAAGACCTAAACAAGTAACAATAGAAAAAAAGAAAAAAATTAGAAAATTACCTAATGCTAAAGCAAAAAAAATGTCTGACTATTCTATTCCTGAGAAAACATCATTGCTAGAAGACACTAAACCCCAAGATTTAATACAGCACCATTCATCTCAACTCAATAATCAATCAAGAGAAATTGAAAGACATTTATCGGATTTTGGTATAAGATGCTCAGTGGTTGCGGTGAGACCAGGACCAATTGTTACAAGGTTTGAATTAGCACTTGAAGCTGGAACTAAAGCATCAAGAATAACGGCTATTTCAAGGGACTTAGCCAGATCATTGTCTGTAAGTAGTGTCAGAGTAGTCGAAGTAATTCCTGGCAAGTCTGTTGTTGGTATAGAACTGCCTAATCCAAAAAGAGAAATTGTAAGATTAAAAGAAATACTTGATTCACAACCATATCAACAGGCAAAGTCAATTCTTTCAGTAGGGCTAGGAAAAGACATTGCTGGTCATTCAGTCATTGTAGATTTAGCAAAAATGCCCCATTTGCTTGTAGCTGGAACAACAGGATCTGGTAAATCAGTTGGTTTAAATACTATGATTCTTAGCTTAATTTGTAAAGCAAAGCCAGATGAGCTTCGAATGATTATGATTGACCCAAAAATGCTTGAATTAGCTGTTTATGACGACATACCACATTTGTTGACACCGGTTGTTACTAATATGAATGAAGCAGGTAATGCGCTTAGATGGTGTGTCATGGAAATGGAAAGACGATACCAGCTTATGGCAAAATTTGGTGTAAGAAACATTGCAAATTATAATGCAAAGATAAATGCGCAAAAGCAACAAATGAATTTATTAGATGAGAATGCTGAAAAACCTTTACCCTACATAGTTGTGATTGCAGATGAGTTTGCTGACTTAATGATGGTTGTTGGCAAAAAAGTAGAGCAATTAATAGCGCGTATTGCACAAAAGGCTAGGGCAGCTGGTATCCATCTTATCCTTGCTACCCAAAGACCAAGTGTTGATGTCATTACTGGTTTAATTAAAGCTAATATACCGACGAGAATTTCTTTCCAAGTATCTTCAAAAATTGATTCAAGAACCATCATCGATCAAGGTGGTGCTGAACAGTTATTGGGTAATGGTGATATGCTTTATTTACCTCCAGGAACTTCTATTCCTATTCGCGTTCATGGTGCTTTTGTAGACGATGATGAAGTACATAGGGTCGTTTCTCATCTAAAAAAATCTGAATCCGTTAATTATGTTGATGGTATTACCTCAGTTGAGGAGGGTGAAAATCAAGGCGAGTCAAATCAAGGTGGCGGTGAAAAAGATCCTTTGTATGACCAAGCTGTCCAAATTGTTTTAGATAGTAAGAAAACCTCTATTTCCTACTTACAAAGAAGATTAAGAGTTGGATACAATCGGGCTGCTTTATTAATTGAAAGTATGGAATTTGCTGGGATATTAAGTAAAGCAGATGGTAATAGTGCAAGAGAGATATTAGTTAAACATGACTCGTAATATTAACACCAAAAAACTCGCAGTATTAATTTTTTGCTTTATCTTAAATGCTTATGGTTCACCAATTAATCAGATCGACGAATGGACAATAATAAAAAATATTCAAAGAAAAAATCATTTAAGTAATTTTCAAATTAAATACTTAGATGACCAGAAACAGACATTTGATTTTCAATCCGGAACTGTTTATTGGTTTAATGAGGGGACGTCTCAGATTATTTCACATAAACCCATTGAACACCGAATATGGACCAAAGACAATGTATTAAATGATTATATGCCAGAACTTAATCAAGTCATATTGTCTGAGATCAGTATGAATCGTTCTAATTTAATCTTTGAATTTCTAATCATTCCAGAAAAAACTTTAGAAACTCAATATACTTTAAAAAAATCTAATGATCATATAACATTGTTTCCAAAAGAGAAATCAAGTGTTAAAAGTATCGATGTTTATTATGAAAAAAACAATCAGCCATATAGATTAATTTTTAAGGATATGCTTAATTACGAGTCAGTGTTAACAATTGAGCAACCTGTAAAATTAGATAAAAAACAAAAATATCAAATTACTATTTCAAATACAGCAGAGGTTATAGATAATGTTAGACATTCAACTATTTAGAAATGATATCAATTTACTCGCACATAAACTTGCTAAAAAGGGTTATATCTTAGACATTGAACAATTTAATAAAATTGAAAATGAAAGAAAATCGTTACAAAACCAACAACAGGATTTGCAAGCAAAACGCAACAAATTATCTAAAGAAGTCGGTGAGTTAAAACGAAACAAGCAAAATGCTGACGAACTTTTAAAAGATTTGAATGTTATATCTAATGACTTAAAAAAAGTAACAGAATCATTTAATGCTATTTATGATCAACAAAAAAAACTTTTATCAGAAATACCTAATGTTCCATCTGACGATACACCTATTGGTGCTAGTGAGGACGACAATAAGGAAATAAAAGTTATAGGTGATACCAAGTCACTAAACCAATCATGTTTGGATCACGTGTCTATTGGTGAGCAATTAAAATTATATCTATCAGAGGCAGCGAGTAAAATAGCCCAATCAAGATTCATTGTTTTAAAAGGTAAACTTGCTCGTATACATAGAGCTTTAGCTCAAATGATGATCGATATGCATACGGAGCGACATGGTTACACAGAGTACTATGTCCCTCAACTGGTTAATTTAAAGAGTATGTATGGTACAGGACAACTACCTAAATTTGCAGATGACCAATTTATTTTGTCCGAAGATCGTTTGGCTTTAATTCCAACCGCGGAAGTCCCGTTAACTAATTTGGTAGCTGGTGAAATATTAAGTGTATCAGAACTACCCATTAAAATGGTTGCACATTCTGCTTGTTACCGTCGTGAAGCAGGTTCGTATGGTAAGGATACCAGAGGTATGATTAGACAACATCAATTTGATAAAGTAGAAATGGTTCAAATAGTTGATCCAGAAAATGGTCCTAAAGCGCTAAATGACATGGTTTTACATGCTGAAGCAGTTTTAAGCTCACTTGAGCTTCCTTATCGTGTTGTTGAATTGTGTACAGGTGATTTAGGCTTTAGTGCTTATAGGACTTATGATCTTGAAGTTTGGTTACCAAGTCAAAATACGTATAGAGAGATCTCTAGTTGTAGTTTATGTACTGATTTTCAAGCCAGGCGTATTCAAGCACGTTTTAAAAATGAGCAAGGTGAAATTAATTTGGTACATACGCTTAACGGTTCAGGAGTAGCTGTTGGAAGGGCACTTATCGACATTTTAGAAAATCATTTTGATGGCATTAAAATTCATATTCCTAAGGCCTTAAGACCCTATCTTGGTGGGCAAGATGCGCTTTAAAAATAAAAATCAAGTTATCACAGCACTAATCACACCTTTCACAGAAAATAATGAGATAGATTTTGATGCACTAACCAATTTAATTGAATTTCAAATTAACAATCAAGTTGATGCTTTATTGATACTTGGAACAACGGCTGAATCTTCAACATTATCGGATCAGGAAAAAACTGATGTCATAACCCACTGTTTAAAAATTATTCGTCAAAGAGTACCTGTAATTATGGGCGTTGGTTCAAATTGTACCAAAACAACAATTGAAAACCATAAAAAAGCCAAATTATTAGGTGTGGATGCATCCTTAATTGTTACACCTTATTACAATAATCCATCAAGTAATGATATATATCACCATTTTAAAGCCATTCACGACTCAATTGATTTTCCTTTTATTCTTTATCATGTTCCAAGTAGAACAAATTCAAAACTTAATATCTTAGATGCAAAAAAAATATTATTACTAGAAAATTGTATAGGAATGAAAGATGCAACGGGTGATCCGTCATGGAAAAGCCTGATAGGGATACCAAATAAATTAATGTACTCTGGTGATGATTGTAGTGCGTACGATTATTGTCAATCTGGTGGAGACGGTGTTATATCTGTATTTTCAAATTTATCGCCTATTGGCATGAAAACACTACTATTAAATAATAGTGATTTTTATAAAAATCAATGTGCTGCCATAACATGCGATACCAATCCAATTCCTATAAAGTGGTTATTAAAAAGGTATAAACTCATTCGTGAGGATAATGTAAGAATGCCACTTCAAAAATTGAGAATTGAATATCAATCTGAACTTGCTAAAGTTTTTTTAGAACCAAGTTTAACCACTAAATAAGATTAACCTTAATAGTATGCTTGATGTTTTTTAATTTCTTTAATTCAGAGTAATTTTCTTTATTTTTATTGACTAAAGTGACATCAATGTCATCGGTATTTAGTTTAATTAAAGCATCATATTTACGGAGGTCTATATTCATCTCTTTTTTTATATGGTTAAGAATTTTTCTTCTATAATCCATAGGTAGTTTTGAGGATAAATCTATTTGATATTTATCAACCATCATTATATTCACGTCCTTAATTAATGGATTTTTATCCATTAGTTCAGAGATGATCTGGTTTCTTATTAGCGTTGATTCACTTAAACTAATATTTGATCTAATTTCTAAAGAAGCATCAATAAGAATTTTTTTAGCCATTAACCTAGTTTTTAAATAATTTATGCCTATGATTTCTGGGTGTGCTAACATGGTGGCAATGATTTTTTTTCTAGATTCTGAATCTATAGATGAATCAACTAATTCATTAGTTCCTTCAATAATTAACGCAAGGCCTAATTTTATAATCATGCAACTAACAACGATGGCTGCAAATGAGTCAAGCCAATAGATTTGATTATAGGAACCAAATGCACCGATTAATACAACCAAACTCGATAATGAATCGCTTCGATGATGATAAGCATTAGACATAATTAGCGCAGAATGAATTTTCTTTCCAATATATGCGGTATAGTGGTACAAAAATTCATTAACTATGATTGAAAAAAATGCCACAACTAATACATAGATAGAGATTTCATTTTGTTTTTCACCAATGTGTTTTATACCTTCATAAGCAAAAAGGATTCCAATGACAATGATCAATAAAGAAACAAAAAGCATTACCATGGTTTCTATACGTTGATGACCATATGGATGACTGTCATCTGGCGGTAGACTACCTATATGCGCGCCCCAGTAAACAAAAAGGTCTGTGAATAAATCTGTAATCGAGTGGACACCATCAACAACCAAAGACTTAGAATTACCAACATGACCAACGATTACCTTAATGATGGCCATTGACCCATTACAGATGGCACTAATAATGGTAACAAATTTAGCTTTTTGAACGTCTTTCATGATTTTTAATAAAGTAGAATGCAGGAGAAATAAACATTAGTAACCCAATTATAACACTTAATCCATAAATGACAATATCGTTGTCAAAAACCTGTTTAGGGGGCATTAATATGGCACATTCAGCAAAGATAGAAAAAATTAAACCAATGATCGCACTAAATAAAATGATCTTATTTAAAAGCATTGATTTGAATTGGAATATTTTCTTTTCAAATGACAATTTTAAAAATGCTAAGAAAAATATGATATACATTAAAAGATATATACCTGCCGTGATAATGATTAATATCAAGTAGCTTTTATTTGTTGTATCGAAAATGAGGAATATCAAACTTAAAAGTGTAACAATGATTGCTTGAATATAAAGCATGTACGATGGCATATTATGTTCATTTTCTTCATAAAATATTTTAGGTAAAAAATCGTCTTGAACAGAAACCATTAGCCCTCTAATAGGCGCTATGATCCAATTAATTAATCCACCAAATGAACCAAGTAAAATTAAAAAAGCAAATACGGGTTCGAAAGCACTAAAACCAAATTTATTCAAACTATCAGAAAAAATTAGAAATATTGAATCAATAAAATCTATTTTTTCAACGGGTGTGAGTGCTAAAATTGAAAAACTACCGACAATCAAAGATAAAATGATAATTGTCATTGAAATAATGATTGCGGTGGTGTATTTTTTTTGGGGATTTTCAATATTGGGTACATGCACTGCGGTGATTTCTAATCCTGCAAGACTCAAACACATAATGCCAACCACAGAATAGTCTAGACTTGATAGATCATGCCATTTAAACATATGTGCAAAAACTTCTTGGTTCTCATAAGAAAATCCATATATCTCCCAATAATAGACAAATAATAATAAAAAACTAAGCGGTACAATTAAACCTAATATTGTGCAATATAAACTAATTTTTGCAGTTAATTCGATGCCTTTTAAGTTAATCCAGGTAGATACCCAAAAAATGGTTATGATTAAAGCCGTTAAAGTATATTTATCAAAAGAAATAGAGAATATATGCGTAATTGCTGCAGCAATAAATGCAACAATTGACGGAAACCAAACAACATTTTCAATCCACTGTAACCAAATTGCCATAAACCCCATTTTCTTTCCAAATGCCTGAGAGACCCAATGATAGATGCCACCTTCATTTTTAAAAAATGTCATAGCAAAGGTCATTGTGACAAAGCCACATGGAACAAAAAAGCAAAGGCCTACTATTGTATATAATTGAATGATTTGTTCACCATAAATGGCAATGGTTGGCAGGTTGCGAATATTATCAATTGAAACAATGATCATCGCAATTAATGGTAAAAGTGCTATTTTTCCTTTAATCATAGGAGCTACTATAACAAACTAAAAATTATTCTGCATAAAAAATTTCAGCTATTTGGCCGCCACCAAGACAAATTTGATCATCATATAAAACGCACCATTGTCCAAGAGATAAAAGATACACACAATCAATAAAATGAATTTTAATTGTCTGATGATCAATGGGTTCTATTTCAATATTTAAGATTTTTCCACCATGTCGTGTTTTACACTTAAGCTTTTTTTTATTCGTTTGTAAAAGTACATTATAACTTTGACATACAACAGCATTTACCTTATATCTTTTTTGTTGTGGTTTTTGCGATACAACCAATTCATTACTATTTAATCTTTTTTCTACAATGTACCAAGGTTTTTGTAAGTATCCTTTCATTCCACCAATATTTAAACCTTGTCTTTGTCCTAAAGTATAATAAATCACACCATCGTGTTTGCCTAAGTAATCACCAAATTCCGAAATAATATTTCCCTTTTCATAGATTAAGTAACTTTCTAAGAAAGGTTTAATCAAGGCAGGGCCTACAAAACAAATACCAATACTATCTTTTTTATCTGCAACAATGAGATTGTTTTTTTTTGCTATTGCTCTTACCTCAGTTTTTTCAATCTTGCCAAGAGGAAAAATCAATTGTTTTAGGTTCTCTTTAGGAAGTGAACATAGAAAATAGGTTTGATCTTTATGAGTATCTTTTGCACAGTTTAAATGATACTCATTTTTATCAAAGGTTATATCTGCATAATGACCCGTTGCCAAGTACTCAAATTCTTGTTTGTTAACGTAGTTTAGAAAATGATCGAACTTAATAAATTGATTACACCAAATATCAGGATTTGGTACCCAACCATTTTGATATTGATTGAGCATTTTTTGAAATACCTGTTCGTAATATGCTTTTTCAAAATTGATCACCTCAAAATCAATCTCTAACTGGTTTGCAATGTATTCAGCATCTTGTTGGTCAAATTGTTGATTACATAAGACATCGTTATCCTGCCAATTTTTCATGTAGAAGCCTTTGACGTGACAGCCAGCCTCTTTAAGTAGAAATGCAGTTACAGAGGAATCGACACCCCCTGAAAGTCCAACGGCAACTCTTTTGCCTTTATATTTTTCATTGATATATGATGATAACATATTGACCTTTTTACGATATTATGACATATTTATAGTTTTTTTAGTACAAATTTTTAAGGAATTTAAATGAGTCACGTTTCAATACCCAGTCAAGGCAAAACAATTCAATATGATAACGCTCAAATGATTGTACCTGATCAACCACGTATACCATATATTGTAGGCGATGGTATTGGTATAGACATAACACCTGTCATGATTAAAGTAGTTGATGCTGCAGTAAAAAAAGCGTATCAAAATACAAAAAAAATTGAATGGTTTGAAGTTTTTGCTGGTGAAAAGGGCGCAAAGTTATATGGTGACGCTGATGGCTGGTTACCCAACGAAACATGTGACATCATAAAAGCACATCATGTTGCTATCAAAGGTCCCTTAACCACACCAGTAGGCGGTGGTATGCGATCTATTAATGTGAAAATAAGACAAGTATTAGATTTATTTCTATGTTTAAGGCCAATTAGATATTTTAATGGTGTACCATCACCACTGAAGAGACCTGAAGACACAGATATGGTCATCTTTAGAGAGAACTCAGAAGATATTTATGCAGGTATAGAGTTTAAATCTGGTACTAACGATTGTAAGAAAGTCATTGACTTTTTAATTGATGATATGAAAGTTACATCGATTAGATTTCCAAATACTTCCGGTGTAGGTGTTAAAGTCATTTCTCAAGAAGGCACTGCAAGATTAGTTGAAAAAGCAATCCAATACGCCATAGATAATAATCGCAATCATGTTACTTTAGTTCACAAAGGTAATATTATGAAATTTACTGAAGGTAGCTTTAGAGATTGGGGTTATGAAGTTGCTAGAGAAAAATTTGGTGCAAAGCCCTTGGATGGTGGACCTTGGCACTACATTGAGCATAATGGTAAAAAAATAATTATTAATGATGTAATTGCTGATGCATTCTTACAACAGATCATCTTAAGACCAAAAGACTATGATGTGGTTGCAACCATGAACTTAAATGGTGATTATATTTCAGATGCATTGGCTGCTCAAGTTGGCGGTATTGGTATTGCACCTGGAGCGAATTTAAATAATGATACAGCCGTTTTTGAGGCTACCCATGGGACAGCACCAGGATATGCAGGACTCGACAAAGTAAACCCATCCTCATTAATCCTTTCTGCAGAAATGATGTTAAGACACTTAAAATGGTTCGAGGCAGCAGATTTAATAATCAAAGGGATGGAAGGTGCCATCATGAATAAAACGGTTACATATGATTTTGAACGTTTAATGAAAGATGCCAAACTCCTGAGTTGTTCTGAATTTGGCGATGCAATTATTGAATCAATTAACGCCTAAAATAATTTCAATTGCACCAATGATGGGTTGGACCAACCCATCAATGCAAAAAATAACCAATATCATTGCACCCAATATGATTTTTTATTCACAAATGTATCATATTGAAGCAATTATAAGACGTCCAGAATTATTACAATACGAACCTAAAAACTTAATTATTCAATTAGGCGGGAGTTGTCCTGAAAAATTTTTTCATGTTGGTCGAATCTTAAAAGAACGTCATATAAAAAATATAAATATAAATGTCGGTTGTCCGAGTAATAAAGTTCAGAAAGGTAATTTTGGTGCTTGTTTGATGCGAGAGCCAGAATTGGTTTCCGATTGTCTAAATGCATTATCCGAATCTCATGCTAGCCATTATTTGAGTGTTAAATGTCGTATAGGTATTGATAAAGAAGATTCAGAATCATTTCTAAATCAATTTATTGAAACAATAGCTACAAAAGCAAATATTCAATCATTTATAATACATGCACGTAAGGCTTGGCTGAGTGGTTTAAACCCGAAACAAAATAGAGAAATACCACCTCTAAATTATGATAGAGTCTATCAAATAAAGCAAAAATATCCACATTTAAAAATAGGGATTAATGGTGGGATAAATAATATAAAAGATATTTCAAATCACTTAAAAATATGTGATGAAGTTATGTTAGGGCGTTTAGTGTTAAACGACTTATATAAAGTACACGAGATTGATGCACATTTTTTTAATTATAAACCATTATCCCGTGGTACATTAATTGAACAAATTAAGGTATATGACAATAGCATGAGTAGGTTTTTACAATCTTTATTTAAAGGTATATCGGGATGCAAAGAATGGCGTAAAACGCTGCCAAATATTAATCACTACGAAGAATTAATGAGCTTAAACGCTAAGATGCAATTACTCGCCACCCAAAAAGTCAGATGAATATTTTTGCTTAAATTTGTCTATGGCGCCTGCAGATAAAATTTTACGTTTACCGGTATAGGCACTATGACAGTTTGAGCATACTTCAATATTGAGTTCTTTTTGTGCAAGTGTCGATCTTATATCGTATTTAGTATTACAGCCACTGCATTGTACTTTAACGATGGAAATTTCAGGATGTATTGAATTCTTCATATATTCACTTAAAAAACCTTAGTATATATTTATTTTTTAATTAATTCAAGCAGCTTGCATGAAATTTCTTTACAATTTAATATGACTAATATGAGTTGGTTAATAAAAAACAGATCTGATGCAAATAGCAGCATAGAATATCACGGTCTACTTGAACAAATTTATATCAATAGAGGGGTTACATCTGATGAAGATTTATCATATCCCATTACAAAACTACTACATTTTAAAAACTTATTGAATATTGATAAAGTATCAGAAAGGTTATATCAAGCCTTAATAAATAATGAAAATGTTAAAATCATAGGTGATTATGATACAGATGGTGCAACAAGCACTACTCTGATGGTCAGTGCCCTTAAAGATTTTGGAATGAAAAAAGTGTCTTTTGCGGTGCCGGATCGATTCAAATATGGATATGGCTTAACCAGTAAATTAATCAAAGACCTCAACAGTGAAAAGATTGACTTAATCATTACTGTAGATAATGGTATTGCTAGTCATGAAGGTGTTGATTACGCAAATACACAAAATATTGATGTCATTATTACAGATCACCACTTAGCCAGTGACCACTTACCAAATGCCTTTGCAATAGTAAACCCTAATCAACTTAATGATGCTTTTGAAAGTAATTATTTGGCAGGAGTTGGTGTGGCATTTTATGTTTTACTTGGATTTAGAGATTATCTAAAAAATAAAGATCATCAACAAATACCCAATATGAAGCAATACTTAGATTTGGTGGCATTAGGTACCGTGGCTGATTTAGTACCATTAGATTACAATAATCGAATTTTGGTTTATCATGGTTTAAAACAAATTAAGAATGATAAAACCAGACCAGGGATTAAGAGTTTATTGAACGTTTCAAATAAGTCTCCAGTTAATATGGTTGCAAGTGATTTTGGTTTCCAAATTGCACCTAAATTAAATGCAGCTGGTAGACTTGACGATATGACTATTGGTATCAACTGTTTATTATCAAATAATAAAAAAGATTCAAATATGTTTGCGGGACAATTAAAAGAACTAAATGAGCATAGAAGGTCTATTGATCAAAATATGCAAATTCAAGCATTAAAATTTGTCGACAACATTAAAAATTTAGCTGACCAAGATGTTATTGTCCTTTATCATCCTGAGTGGCATGAGGGCGTGATCGGCATTGTAGCATCAAAAATTAAAGAAAAATACCATAGGCCAACCTTTATATTTGCTAAAAACGAACAATGCCTTAAAGCATCTGCACGATCTATCCCTGGTATTAATCTCAAAGATGTTCTTACTTATTTGGCCTCTTTATATCCAAATTTGCTTAAGGGTTATGGTGGACATGCCATGGCTGCGGGCTTAAGTATTGATCATAATGATTATGAGCAATTTAATGCTGCCATTCAAAAAGTAATGAAACAATTTATGAAAAAAGATTTATTACAAAAAATATATTTATCTGACGGTGACTTAGATGAAAGACATATTGTATTAAGTCAAGCGCTTTCAATTGAATCAGGTGGTCCATGGGGACAGGCATTTGAAGAGCCTATTTTTCATGGTGAATTTAAAATATTAAACATTCGATCATTGTCTCAAGATAAGCACAGTGCATTTAATTTAGCGAAAAAAATGGGTAGTAAAATTTACGATGGCATCTTTTTTAATTGCTCCCCAGATGAGTTTAAAGGCGTCAGAGAAGTACTTGTGGTTTATCAATTAAAGGTCAATAGATTTAATCATCGCACGTCTCTTCAGTTACAAATTCTAGCAATGAAGTCAATTTCCTAAATTTGACCTATAATAAACTCATTGAAAACAGGAAGTTATTTTATGAGATCTTTATCCAAGCTAATATTAGATAGCAATTTTGAATTAATCAGTTTTATACAATCAACTAAAAAAAACTTTTTAGAATTGAAATTATTTGATGGTACAAATACTTATAATGCCATTTGTCACCACTCATCTAGTCACAAATTACAACAAGCAAAAATGTATCATGTATTATTTGAAATTGATACCGATTGCCGTGTTCCTGTATATCAAAGAAATTTAAATGTTTTAGAGATTAATAGAAAATTTTAGATTTAAAGTGTCAAGGATAAAAAAGATGTTTAAGAAAATACTAGCCTCATCATTATTAATGTTAAATTGCATTTATGCAGACCAGCATCAACCTACTCAAGATATGATGAGTCAAGCAGAGGTTGAAAGATTTGCAACAGTAATGGCGCAAATTAAATATTATTATATAGAAGATCAAAAGTTTTCTGATTTATTTAATGATGCAATTAATGGCATGATGAAAGGTTTAGATCCTCACTCTGCTTATATTGGGCCTGAACAAGTAAAGGCATTTACAACACAGTCTACAGGTATCTATGGTGGATTAGGTATGGAGGTAGAGGGTGACCCAAGTGGCGCAATTAAAGTAATTTCTGCATTTGATGATACACCGGCAAAAAAAGCAGGAATCAAGTCAGGAGATTTAATTATTGCAGTCGATGATATCATTCTACAAAATATCGATTTAAATGATGCTGTTGAAATGATGAAAGGCAAACCGAATAGTGATGTCGTATTAACCATATTATCAAAAGACAGCGATACACCTAAAAAAATAACTCTAACGAGAGAAATCATTAAATTTAAGGCTGTTAAAAGTAAAATCATTGATAATGAAGTAGGTTATATCAGAATTGCAACATTTAACGAAAAAACTTACTTTGAAGTGGTAAAAGCCATCAAGAAAATTAAACAAGAGGGTAAAAATAATATTTCAGGTTATGTTATAGATGTGAGAGATAACCCAGGTGGATTATTAGATTCTGTTGTGGATATTACCGATTTGTTTTTAGATTCAAGTAATTTAAAAAATAAGAAAATTGTTTCAATTAAGGGCAGGGCATCAAGTGATATCGTAAAATATGCGACTGAAGGAGATACCCTTGATGGTTTACCAATTGTCGTTTTAACAAATAAAGGATCAGCTTCAGCCTCTGAAATTCTTGCAGGTTCTCTTCAAGATCATAATAGAGCCATTGTTGTTGGGACAGAAACTTTTGGGAAAGGGTCAGTGCAATCAGTAATTCCTATAGATGATACATCATTGATTAAAATTACTACAGCGTTATACTACACACCCAATGATGTTTCTATTCAAGCGAATGGCATTATACCTGACGTTTATGTTGATTTGACAGAGTTACCAAAACCAGATGAAAAATCTAATCCATTTGCTAATTTATCTGAATCAAACTTATATAATCATTTTGAAAATACAAAACCGGTTGATAATAAGGCGCTTATTAGAGCAGAGAAAGAAAAAATTGCATTGGCGCATGATGATTTTCAGTTATATCAAGCCGTACGTATTATTGAAGGGTTAAACTCTATCAATAGTTAAACATAAGGATTGTGATCATCCTTTAAAAATAGTCTAATTGGTAGATGTGAAAGCAATAAGTGTTTTCTAAAACTATTTTCTAAATATCTGATATATGATTTTGACAGTTTGCTAGTTTGTTTACCATGTATTTTAAATACACGAGGTGACTGCTGAATTTGATGAATGTATCTTAATTTAGTTCTTCGACCATTCGACAAAGGTGGCTCATGAGCGGCCACAATTTGCATTAACACATTGTTTAATTGATTTGTGGTAAAAGTTTGGCTGGCTTCTTTATTTAATAAAAATAAATGCTTAAAAAAAGTTTGTTTCCCTAATTTTGAAAAAGCACTCACTTCATCAACCAATATATAGTGAGGTAAAAAGCCATCAAGTTCTTTGAGATAATTTTTATGATCTACTAAATCACTTTTATTAAATAAAATAAAGAATGGTTTACCAATTTGAATTAATTCATTCATAAGTTTTTTATCTTGCGCTACAATGCCAGCAGTTGCATCTAACATCAAACAGACAATATCTGCATCATGTATAGATTGCATGGTTCTGACATATGAATAAAAGTTTAGTGAATCTTTAATTTTGTTTTTGTTAGTGATACCAGCTGTATCAATGAGTTTAATAATATTATTCTTAAATTTTATATTAATGGCACTTGAGTCTCTTGTTGTACCAGAATAATCGCTTGTAATAAATCGGTTTTGTTTCGATAGCATATTAAGCCATGTTGATTTTCCAACATTAGGTCTACCTACAATACTTATGCTAACATCAAAATTTTCATCTGTTGAATTTAAATGTAGTAAACTTGCTTGAATAACTTTCTCAAAGCCATCTTTTTTTCTCGAAGAAACTAAAAAAATTGACTTGAAACCAAGCTCAAAAAAATGATCACTATGCGCTTTCGGCAAATCCATTTTATTGACAATTAAAAAGATTGGTTTATTAACAGTTCTTAACATTTTTGCTAAATCAAAATCAATCGGAGTCGGTCCATCAACTGAGCCATCGACAATAAACCAAATAACATCTGCAGCCTGTATGGCTATTTGAGTTTGATGTTGTAGGTCTTCTGCAAAGTCCAAAGACGCATCACCTAGGCCACCTGTGTCACAAATGGTATAACTTGACTCTTCATACTGAAAGGTGCCAAATATCCTATCTCTTGTGGTTCCAGGTATTGTAGAGATGATCGCTTGTTTGGATTTTGTTAAAACATTAAATATAGAGGATTTACCAACATTACTAGCACCAACAAGAACAATATTACTCATGATATGGAACGGACGATTGTTGATACCAAATGAAGTTTTTCAAAGATGATTCTGGGTTGATGTTATATAATAGTTTGTTAGCCTTTAATAATGTTTCATCTGCTTTTTTATAATGACCTAGTTCTTTTTCAGCTAGACCCCTGATGATATAAATACCAACTTGATTATTAGATTTAATTTTATTTAATGCATCCAACGACTTTTGTGGTTGCTTGGTAGCTAAAAAACGTCTTGCTTGTAAAAAATAGGCTTGGTCAATAATAAAATCTGGTGCATTGGCGCTTATGATTTCTTTTGTTTGCATATCAACGCCTTGCCAATTCCCATTTTGTAAATCGTCTGAAATCAAAATTAATTTCGCTAAAAATGCATAAGGGCTTGAGGGATAATCATTTACAAATTGTTTTACTTGACTGATTTTTTGTTCATCTTGATCATTATTCATAATAACAAAAAAATCAGCTGAAGCTCGACTTTCATAACGATAATGATACCACTGATAGCTCATTGTTATCACACAAATAACAAAAAAACTAATAACAGAAGTAAAAATTAAATTTTTATATTTTTGATAAAAATCCTTTATATTTTTAACAATGATTTCTGCTTCATATTCTGCTTGCATTAATATGCTCCCAAACGTCGTTAATTGAATTTGATTCAAATTTTTGATTTTGGACTAAATCAAAAACAATCCATCGGGAATCAATATACCCAACAGCCATTTGATAATTCATATTAGCTGCACGATTTAATTGTTTCTTTAATTGACTCACACCATAATGAATAAAAACACCTTGTTTTCTTTTTTGCAAGGATTCCTGCAATTGATACAAATCATCATAATTTGATTCATTATCAGTAAAAACAAACACTTTATCAAGTTTTTTTGATGTTTGTGAATTAGTCAACAATAATAATCGTTCTATACCGATTGCCATTCCGAGTGAATATCCGTCTTTGCCACTTAAAATATTGCATAAGTTATCAGTACGACCACCAGCACAAATTGTATTTTGAGCGCCTAAGCCATCCATTGCCTGAAATTCATAAATTAATCCCGAATAATAATCAAGTCCACGCACAAGTTTAAAATCTTCCTCGTAAGGTATTTTAAATTTTTCAAGTAATGATTTTATAAGTTGATATGTTTGTGTATCTTCATCAGTCAAAAAGTTTGTAATTTTAGGTGCTTGTGACAAGAGAGATTGAATAAATTCATCTTTACTATCAAGTAGTCTTAAAACGTTTTGTTCATAACGGTATTTGTGAACATCATCAAATTGATCTACAAAAGGTTTAAAATATGATCTTAATTCCTCGAGGTAAACCTCTCTGGTTTCACTTGTACCAAGATAGTTTAATTTACAAATCACATTTGCTTTAAGGTCTAATTTAGAAAATATGGTATTTGCAATATGAATGACTTCAACATCAATACTAGGGTGATCATAACCAAATGCTTCCAATCCAAATTGATAAAATTCTCTTTGCCTACCTTTTTGAGGTCGTTCACGTCTAAACATGGGACCTAAATACCATAGTCTTTGAAATGGTGCGGACCTTTGAAACTCAGATAGGTATGCTCGATAACAGCCAGCTGTTCCTTCTGGTCTTAATGTCAAAGAATCGTCATTACGATCATTAAAAGTATACATTTCTTTTTGAACAATATCGCTACTGATGCCTACGCTTCTTTTAAATAATTCTGTAGATTCTACAATTGGAATGATCACTTGTCTGTAACCAAAGGATTCTGTCACTTCTTTGATAACGGCCATGATTTGTGAAAACTGATCACATTCATCAGGTAAGCGATCATGCATGCCACGAATAGGGCTTAGGTTTATCATAAATTCTGATTATATGCTGAGTCTAGTATTAAATGATTGTTTCCATTTGTTTGTTCAGTCGTTTCTACTGTCATTCCTGAGTAAAAATAATATGCCATAACTATCACACAACCAGTGATTAACAATGATTTTAAAGGAATAGTCTTTTTGTATCTTCTTCTAGTTGGTTTTGTATATTTTTTTGGTACAGTGTCTATTTTAATTGATTTTATTTTCAAATCTGAAAACAAATCATCATATACAACACCAATAAACTGACAGTATTTTTTTAAATATGCTTTATCAAATGCTGTGAAATTATCAGTGGTAATCTCGTCATTCTCTAAAGCTTCTAATTTTCTTAAAGGCATATTTGTTTTATCAGCAATACTTTCAAGTGACAAATCTGAGCGTTCTCTGGCGGCAATGAGTCTTGCGCCTATGGATGTTCCTGGCATAATAACAATTCCTATATATTAATGGTTATTTTGCCTAATTGATTGCCAGAACGCAAATATTCAAAGGCTTTATTTGCATTTTCAAAGTCAAAAGTTTTGTCAATTATGGGTTTTATTTTATTATTGCTCATACAACGATTTAATTTTAGCTGTAATGAGCGATGGCCTACCAATAAACCTTTAACAGTAACGCCATACATTAACATACGTTTAATTGTTTTATCATCTAAAATACCAGGTTCTGCAACAACACCAATTAAGTAGATGATACCATTTGCTCTTGTTGCATAAATGGATTGTTGCAATGTGCCTGAACCACCAGTTTCAATAACTCGATCAGCACCGCGACCCGTCAATTCCACCACTTTTTTTGACCAATCTGGAAATTCAATTGAATTAATTACGTGGTCAACACCTAAAGATTTAAGTTTTTCTTCCTTATCCTTAGAGCGTGATATTACTATTATGATTGCGCCAGCAGCTTTAGCTAGTTGAATTACATAGCTACTTACACCACCACTACCAATGATGACAACGGTATCGCCAGCTGCCAGTGGTCTATGATCATCAAATAACGCATGCCATGTAACTACACCTGCACAAGGCATGGTTGATGCTTCTTGTGGCGTTAAGTGATTGGAGTATTTAGTTACCCCCCATTGAGGAAAAATTTTATATTCGCATAAAACACCGTCCATTGTACCACCTAAAGTGTGAGTAAAACGAATTTTTTCTTCTAAGCCAGAAGGTTCTGGCCATTGATAAAAACAGCTGTTTACAAAATCACCATTTTTTAATTCGTTGACATTTTGTCCAACAGCTATAATTTCACCTGCCATATCTGAACAGGGAATAAAGCCGAGTGTTACCCTAGGGTCATATTTACCATCTAACATTAAAATGTCTCTATAATTTAGTGAAACAGCATGTGACTTAACCAGCACATGTCCAGGAGGTGGTACATCTGGGATGGTTTCAGTGACTATTTTTAAATTATCGATGCCAAATTTATCTAATAAGCGATAACATTTGTTTTTCATATAAATATTTCCTATTTGTTATATTAATTATAGCTATTAAATAAGGGTTTAACCATAAATATTACTAACTTATTTAGGTTTCAATGCTTATGAGAGATTTTTTAGTTTTAAGAAAAGTTTCAGCCAATTGACCGCATGCTGCGTTGATATCATCACCACGAGTTTTTCTGATGGTAACGTGATAGCCTTGTTTTTGTAAGTAACTTTGAAAAGCGACGAGCTTTTTTTGTGAAGTTGGCAGAAATTGACCACCTTTAATGGGGTTACAGGGTATTAAATTTATTTTACAATCAATTTGTTTTAAAATTTGTGCTAATTCTGCAGCTTGTTTTAGATGATCATTTTGATCATCCATCATTGTATATTCGAATGTAATTTCTCGATTCGTAGCTTGAGTATACTCACGACAGGTATCTAAAAGCATTTGTAAAGAAAAAGTCTTATTCAGTGGAATAATCTTACTTCTTAATTGTTCATTGGGCGCATGTAGGGAAACAGCTAAAGCAGGACCATCTTTTTTTAGCATTTTTTTCATCACTGGTACAACACCGACGGTTGAGACCGTTACCCTATATTTAGATAGGCCATAGGCGAGATCACTAAGCATAAGATCAATTGCTTTAAAAACAGGCCCAACATTCATCAGTGGCTCACCCATACCCATGAAAACAACGTTGGTAATGCTTTTTTCTTTCCCATGAATTGATTGTACAACACGATTGGCTAACCATAATTGACCAATGATTTCATGGCATGCAAGGTTTCTTGTAAAGCCTTGCTTCCCAGTTGCACAAAAATGACAGGCAAGGGCGCAACCTACTTGAGATGAAACACAGAGCGTGCCACGATTTTTTTCAGGTATATAAACCATTTCATAGTTACCTTCTGAAGAAGATAAAAGCCACTTAATAGTGCCATCTTGGCTGATCTGTTGATGCTTAATACACGGTGGCTGAATAATGGTATTTTCTTTTAACCATGATACAAGTGCTTTGCCTAAATTACTCATTTCATCAAAATTATCTAATAACCGTTGATGAATCCATTTGATTAATTGTTGGCTTCTAAAACGCTGAAAACCATTTGCTTCTAATAGGTCAGCTAGCGCACTTATATCGTAGTTTAGTAAATTATATTTTGAATTAACCAAAAATCAAACCTAATTCATATGCAGCTGTGTCAGTCGCATCAGAGCCATGTACACAATTTTTATCAATTGATGAAGCATATTTGCCACGAATACTTTCTGGACTTGCATCACTTGGATTGGTAGCACCCATTAAATTTCGATAATTGGCAATTGCGTTTTCACCTTCCAATTCCATTACAACAACTGGACCTGAAACCATAAAATTAACTAAATCATTGTAAAAAGGTCTTTCTTTATGGACATCATAAAAACGTTGAGCAAGATCAGTATCAAACTGCATTTTCTTCATTTTTACGATATTTAAATCAGTATTTTCAATCATATCAATAATTTTACCAGCAATTTTATCTGAAACAGCATCAGGTTTGATGATAGATAGTGTTTTTTCTACAGTCATTTTGTTCTCCATAAATAATCCTTACATTATATCGATCCAAGAGTTTTATTCAAGTCTTATTGGTGTGTTTTATTTGTGTAAGTATATGTATATATTGTTTTTATATTTATTTTTATAGAATAAGTTTAAATTATAATAATATATGGTACAGTAATTATTGTATGATCAAGAATCAAAGAAATATCATTGTTACTGGCTGTGATGATAACTTGCAAAAGCGTTGATACTATCCCTCAGAGATCAGGCATCACTCAATCATATTGAAATTGGATTTATGGATGCTGGTATTTTGAATAAAAATAAAACTTGGCTCATTGAAAATAATATCAAATTTATTGAGCTTGATTTTGAAGATGTTGAACATAAAAAAAGATTTCGTGGCAGACGGTCATTATTAGTCAATTATTATAAACCAAGATTAAATCTTTTATTTCCTGAGTATGATAATATCATTTTTGTTGATGCTGATACTTGGGTTCAAACAGATCAAGCATTTAAATACTTACTACAAGCTTCGAATCAATTAAAATTGGGTATCGTTTCTCAATCAACACGGCTAACCAATTCCGTTATGGGAATAAGATCACATTTCTTTTCTCGATTTTTTAATCGTTATGAACCAAGAGGCATCTTATATAAAAATGGTCTAAGAGCAAAAATTCCTTATAGATACTTAAAAACATTACTTTCAAGACCTGTATTGAATTGCGGTGTTTATGCCCTAAACACACGAGCACCTCATTGGACTTATTGGCAAAATTGGCAAAGAATTGTGTTAAAAAAGGGCAGAGTATTTACAAGTGATCAATTATCACTAGCTTTAGCAGTTGATCAACATGATTTAGCGTGCGAGCTAATGCCTGATACTTGTAATTATATATTTTTGTCAAATATTCGTTTCGATGAAAACACATCGTTATTTACTGATCGTTATATCCCTTATGATCCCATTAGTATTATTCATTTTGCAGGGATAAATAACCGTTTAGAAAAAGACTTATCTGTTGCATGTATTAATCAGAATAATGAAATAATAAACAAAAATATCCATTATCATGCTTATGAAGAATGCTAATTATCTAGTTTAAGTGTAATAATGAACATATTATAATGTCATTAAATCGTCTTTAAAGGCTTTGGCTGATTTTTCCCATGTATGCCTGCCACGCATATTTAATAAATTATTCCTTAATTCCAACCATAAAGAATTGTCTTTAAAAAGATCAATTGCATATTTGGCAAATTCTTCTTTATTTTTTGCAATGAATCCAGTTACCCCATGTTCCACTCTTTCATATAAGGAACCAATCCCTAAAGTAACAGTTGGGATACATAATTCTCTAGCTTCTTCTGCGGCCAAACAAAATAGTTCAGCTTTGTGACCAGGCATTAATAACATTTTACTATTTAACATGTCTCGAATAAGGTCATTTCTATGAGCCATTTTTCTAAAATTAATATTATTTGAGGGCGTAAAATCACCAGGTGTCACTAGTAAATTACCTTTATCATATTTAGGGATAACATGGTTTTGCCATATATCTATAAGAAGATCGAGATTTCTATCTCTTCGGGAGGTAAAAATAGCTGTATTTTTTTCTACAATAGTTGTGTTATGCTGTTCATCAATTTCTGTATTGAGGAATACTTCATCGACACATACTTGTACTGTTGTTAAACCAAAAACTGAAGTGATTTTTGGTCTTGTCTCTCTGTGATATTGGCCTTCTATAATATACGTTGGACGATATCTTAGATAAGGCATTAATTGTTTTTTTCTTATGAATTTTTCAATAGATTGTATACTATGTGAATAAACCATATACTTTCTTGCTTTAACTTTATTAAGTAATGATGCATCACCATTAGCAATTGCGAAATCAAAAACAATTTCATCAAATTGCGTCAAATGATTGATATTATACCAATGCGCATTACTTTTATGAACTTCCTCAGTACAATTATTAAAAACAAAAACGTCCAAACCTAATTTTTTTAATTCATTAGATAGATTGAGCATGATTGATTCTGCCCCTCGAAGCAAAGGTTCATTTTTATCTTTGTAGGAATATTCAAATGATGTATTTTCAAGAAAACATATTTTCATTTACCAATCTCTCCTCATCAAACAATGCAAATAAAAAATACTTTATCGAATTAGATCCTCTCTGATCCTATCGATCTTATTAGATATCATTTCTGAATCAAACTTTTTTTGAATGCGCTGACGACCTTTAACTTGTAGTTCTCGCCGAAAATCATGATCAGTTATTAATTTAATCATAGCATTCTTCAAATTCTTAACTGAAGGTTCAATAACTAAAGCACTATCGCCAGTAATCTCTGGAATACCACCACGATTGGATGTTATTGTGGCGCAACTCATAGCCATACTTTCCATAACTACTCTACCAAATGGTTCTTCCCATTGTGATGGCAGACATGCAATTTCAGATTCAGCAAATAATTTTAATATTTCTTCATGTGTTTGATATTTAAAATAGGACATATGATCTTCTAAAGAATCCATGACAACGCGAACCTTTTTTACATAATCATTATTCTTCTTTGTCATAGGTCCTACGACAATTAACTGCCAATCAGAACATTCTTTTTTTATCATATTAAATGCAGTTAAAAATTCTAAGCATCCTTTGTCTGGAACTAAACGACCAACAAAAATAATAGATTTTGATTTTTTAATCTTATGTAAAAAATTATATTTTGTAAAATTAAAAGAAGAGTAAACGGTTATACATTTATTAATTAATTGATTAGAGACGTCTAAACCTTCTAAAAATTGTTTTTTTGTATACTCACTGTTAAAAAAGATCTTGGATGTATTATTAATTAAATACATTCGCTCACTTAAAGTTCTAGAGCCTTCCATTTTAAGTGGATCATTGTGAAAAAAAATAATGATATGATTATTTATAAAATTAAAATATTTAAAAAATTTAGGACGATTATGAATTTCAATGATATTATTTTTATATAGTTTTTTTTTAATGTAAAACATACATGAAATACTATATAGTAGGGTTTTTTTTATAAAAGGGATATGGAGTATTTTTCTAGGCACAAACTTTCCATATTTAATTATTTTTAATTGATGTTTCTTGCCAAAGACAAAGTGTCTGTCGTGATTGCTAGAGCTTATAAATTCAGATACAACTAAGGAAACAGCGCCATAATGTTCAGTAGAATATAATTCTTTAATTGGTAATATATAGGATACTGAAAATTTCTCTTTGCTCATTGATCTGAATTTATCATTTTTTTTTAATTAAAGCTATTTATATTCTTTATGAAATGATGCTAAATGATGCAATATTAATTTTTCTTTATTATTTAATGAACCCAAGGTAAGTTTTCTTAACTCACCATGTTTATTCAGCATGAATAAAATTTTTTCGCAGAATACAATGGTCTGAGGTAAACCATAACATCTGTAATAAAAGAGATTATTTTGATAAATCCAGACAATATGTTCACTTGTATCATTTATTTTTAGTGCTTTATAATTTAAATGTTGATAATCGCCTTGAAATATAAAAGATTTAATCATGGATTCATGGCTCTTAACTTTTGATAGGTTTCATTTAAACACTGGCAAAAATACTTAATATCCTCTTCTGTATGTTTATGACAAAAGGATACTCTAATAGATTCTCTTGGTGCACTTTCATCAAGTTCGATTGCCGCTAGAACATGTGATGCAGAATAATTTTCTGAATGACAAGCAGAACCAGTTGCTACACAAAAATCTTTTAGATAATGAATTAAAGTGGGCGCCAAGACACCTTGGAGATGAATGTTTTGAATATGTGGCACCATAGCGTCATGTGATAAGTTAGGTTTAATATCTGGATGAATATGTTTTAAAAAACAAGCTTTCAATCGTGACACTTTATCAAGCGAACGATTCTCAAAAAGTTCCAAGGCCTTAGCAAATCCAACAATCAGTGCTGTATTGGGCGTGCCTGGTCTTTCATGCCACCTAGATTTGCCATAAACGATGGATTCAATGTGTCTTTTTGGTTTTTGATTTGCATACAAGATACCGATGCCTCTTGGTCCAAAAGCTTTGTGACAAGAAAGCGTTAAATAATCGGCATCAGTAGGTATCTTATCAAAACTTACTTTTCCTAAACTTTGTGTGGCATCAATGCAGGTTATTATGCCCTTTGTACGACATACATCGATAACCTCATTTAAAGGTTGAATCACACCTATTTCATTATTGACGTGATGCGTCCCTAACATATAAACATGTTTATATGTTTTTATTTCATTGGCGTCAATTAAACCGTTTTTTTTTAAATTAGATAAATAAGTTATGTCCGAAGATACTTGGTTAATCGCTTCAGTCAGTGCACTATGTTCTATTGAAGTTGTGAGTATTTTATTTTTATTATCAGACTTATAATACTTGGTTGCACTGATAACACTGGTTGCGATTGATTCAGTTGCACCTGATGTCCAAATAATTCCTTTGGGATCAATGTTTAAAATATCAGCAATTGTTTTTGTAGACTGTTTAATTGCTTTAGCTGCTTCTTGACCACATTGGTGTTGTGCATTAGGATTTGCAAAATGCGTATGAAAATAGGGTAGCATGGCCTCAATGACGCTTGGGTCGACAGGCGTTGCAGAGGCAATATCAAAATAATGCTTAAGTAATTCAGTCATATAAATAGATTATAAAGATAAATATATAAATAACAAACGGATAATCTCTTAAAAGAGATAATCTTAAATACTTAATTCCAGTCTATGTTTCAAAATAAATTTAATCATAGTTTAATTAAACTTATTAAACACTCATTTTTTAGATCATTGCTTACATTTAGTTTCGTTTGTTTCGTCATTTTGATTATCAATTAATTGGTGAATCGCTTTTACTTTTTTTAGTGTAATGTGTGAGAAAAACCGACCAAGTAATGAATTAGGCATGTCTTTTTCTATATTTTGCTTCGTTTTCTTATCTTTAATCATGACAGAGATTGATTTTTTACGATATGCAAAATTGATTGGCAATAAAGGGTTTTGTAAAACATTTTCAATTTGTTTAATTTCACTCATCGTTAAACTATTCAGAAGCCTTAGGTCATTATAAGGGTCAATGTTATTAAAATATTTTAATTTATTGGTTGTATACCATCTATGATGTAAGTTCATTATGTGATTTTTAACTTTTGAATTATTTTCTTGAATCAACACCGTTCCATGAAAAAGATTGAAAGCATTATTTGATATAGAACCAATAAGTCCACTTATGACTAATAATTCTATTTTTGCATCATAGAACGTATTATCGCTTATATTTGAAACACCCTTTGGAATAGCTAATAATTTTGTTTTCAATCCATTAAAAGCACTAATCGCTATATCCTTAACTGTAATAGGTAATATCAAATATTCGATTTGTGAATTTGAAAAAGTGTTTTTTCGAACATACTCAACGCCTTTCGGTATAAAAAGTTTTCTTGTACAAAATAGTTCAAAAGCATTTTCACCTATATATTTTAGCTTGCTTGGTAAGATGAAACAGTCTATCTTTGATCTGTAAAAAGCACTATTAGGTATGACCTCCACGCCCTCAGGAATAATTAATTTCTTTGTTTTGAATTGTTGAAAAGCATTTTCGCCTATGTGTTTTATAGATTCAGGTAAAACAAAATAGTCTATTTCAGATTCAGAAAAAGCATCATTAGGAATGACTTCAATGCCCTCAGGGATAATCAGTTTTTTTGATTTAAATTTATGAAAAGTTTTATTGCTTAACTGTTTTAATGACTTTGGTAATATTAAGTAATCTATTTCAGACTCAGAAAAAGCATTATCAGGAATGACCTCAATGCCCTCAGGGATAATCAGTTTTTTTGATTTAAATTTATGAAAAGCTTTTTTGCTTAACTGTTTTAGTGTCTTTGGCAATATCAAATAGTCTATTTCAGATTTGAAAAAAACATCTTCTTCAATGATTTCAATACTTTCTGGTATGGTCAATGTTGTTGATTTAAATCCAGTAAAAGATTCTTTGTGCATCTTTGTAATCTTACGTGGTAGATGTAATTCTTTAATATTAGAATTGGCAAAGCATGCTTTTGGAATGTATGAAATGTCGCTATCTTTGGGGAATATAATTTGTGTGGCATTAAGGTTTAAAAAAGATTGTATGCTTAACTTTTTTAGCGATTGAGGTAGCTCAACTATATTTATGTTAGAGTCACAAAAACATTGATTCGGGATTGTATTTAATCCTTCAGGGAGTAATACACGATTGATACTCAAATTACTAAACGCTCTTGGTTCTACTCTATTGACTGGGTATGGAAATACGAGTTCATCATTTATAGTTATGGCTCTATTATATTTTTCTTCATTTGTTCTAAATGAAATAACACATTGGTTATTATTTAGGTTAAAGACAACTTGATCTAAATAATCAATTTTATCTGGAGAAAAGTAATCGATAATTTTTTTTAGTTTGTTAAGCATGATTTTTTAGTTTTATAAAATTATTTTCAACAAAGCACACATTCTCAAATGCTTTGTTTGACTAATAAAGTCTTATATTTAAATGACAACACTTTTCATTTTGAAGTATTTTTATTATGAGATTATTAAACAGTGATATAAATTATCAATATAGAATAAATCTTATTTATAAAAGATTATCATAAAGTTAAAGAACTATCTAATTTATCGCTTATGTTAGGTTTTAAAACATTACTGAATGTGTTTTGATTTCTTTCGTCATTACTAAACGTATTAAGTAATTTTGCTATATATTCATCACCTATATTTAATTGAATCAACTGTTTCAAGTGATACAGTTTAAAACCAAAAGTGAGAGATGGAATATGGTTTTCAAGCATACTAAGTGGATAGGGTTCAATATGATCATAATCTAATGTTTGTTCAGAATTAAACGGATGCTTCAATTCATTTATGATATATTCGTCAAATGACGATTTTGTTGAATAAATACCAGTGCTCTTATATCCCTTAAGTTTGTATATGACGCCGCTTAGAATCAAACTATAATTTATAAAATCTTCTGGATAACTATCATCGAAATCAATAATCATTTGTTGTAAATTATAATCTAAGCTATGCATATCATTCACTTTTAAATAGGCTAAGTCCGGAAATCCAAGTTTAAGGTGAAGCCATTGATTGTATAAGGTATAAAAGTTAATTGGCTGGCCGTGATTAAACATAGCAATTTTAAAAAATTCACTTAAGTCTTTATATTGACATTCACTTTCATCACATTGATTTTCTATAAAATAATTATTTATTAATTCTAGTTTGTTAAGTGGGTTAAGTTTAAAAAATAAAATAGGATTGTTTTGATTTAAACGTATTTCAAAATGAGTAGAGAAATCTAAAGCACGAATTTGATTAGAGTTATCAATAGAAATCTCAAATATATCGGTCTCATGAATGGATAAAAATGGCAAGATAAGATGCTTTTTGTTTTTTAAAAATGCCTTTTTTAATGAAAATCTTATAAATGATTTTGAATATTTGGTTACAAGTCCAATTGCAACACCAATAGACAAAAACATTAGCGAGCTATAATAGGCATATAAAAAATAAACGACAGCATTATGGTCACTACCTAAATATTCAACAAGATCATTTTTAAATAATTTAACAAAAGGGAGTGACTCAATACCAAAAATAGCTGCATGTGACAAAATAAATGCCATCACACAATGGTGGTTTGCCTTGCCTTCATTGGTACTGACAAAACAGTTTACGTATTGAAAACATATAAAGAAAACAAACTCAAATCGACGATAAATATACCTCATTTTCATAATTTTATTTACTGTGGTTGGTTGGATATAGCTCATCTAATGTATCTATAAAACCAATGGCTGAAAGGGGGTACTCATAGACAATTTTAACTTTATTTAATAAAGGTAGCGTATCATGCAGTTTTTTATAATGTGGGCACAATTGAACATATAGTGGGTTATTTGAAATATTTCTACCAACGACACCGTAACAAGTATTATGCAAAGCTTTAGTACTAACCACAATTGTCATTGCTGATAGTAAAATGATTGAGTGTTCAATATATGGTTTTTCTTCACCTGAAAAATAGATAACGCCTAATAACATGATACTTGTTGATTGTAACAAAATAGCAATAAAAGCTGATCCAAAGCCGCTTAATAGAGGATTTTTTGGTATATATCTTCGCATAATTAAATAATCTATCAGATTATGTTTAACTAATCTAAGATTTATTTCTTATCGATAGCCGTTAAGATACCGCGAAGTAAAGCAATGTCTTTTTTAGAAGGGTAGGCGCGTGTAAACAGTCTATTTAAACGTCGTAATGTATGTGTTTTATTATTAGGTATTAAGACATCTAGCGATTCTAGTGTGGTTGCTAAATGATTTTGAAAATGAAACATTTCATCTGAGGTTGGTAAAGGTTCAGTCGATATGGAATGATTATCCATCATTGGTTTAATGGTTTGTTTATAACATTCATAAGCTATGATTTGAACGGTAGAAGCCACATTTAGAGAAGGGTGTACAGGGTTAGCATCGATGGTTAATTGAATTTGGCACAAATCTAGTTGATCGTTTGTTAATCCAGACTGCTCGTTTCCAAATATAAAAGCAAATGTTTCATCAATATTGTATTTATCAAAGAAAAGTTGACTTGTATAATAATTGATAGGAATTGTTCTTGTCCGATGGGAAAGGGCAATAGTGTGCTTAAAACGGGCAATAGCATCGCTTAATTGATCGAAGACAATAGCTTGTTCAAGTATTTCAGTTGCACCTGATGCACGTGCCATCGCTTCAGAACATAAATGATCACATTGTGGACTTACTAGAATAAGGTTTTGCAGACACATATTTTTCATAGCTCTGGCAGCAGCACCAATATTACCTGGATGAGAAGTTTCTACAAGAATAATGCTAGGTATAGACATTGTACAAAGTTAAATAATTAAAAATTTTTATAAAATCTTATTAGGTGGTTCAACGATCAATGATTCAATACTATCACTATCACCATCGCCAGGTCCAACAATAAAGCCATCTAATTTCTCTAATGATTTATCTAACTGGGTATTTAATTTATCACTATTTTTTTTATGTTCATGATCAATTTGAAGCGCACTCGCATCCATTAATGGTGCATGCTTATTACAATGAGCTTGTATGACATCTAATTTAGAAACAATGTCATTTAAGGTCTTAGGTGGGTCATTAGGATTAATTGAAATAAAATACAAATAAAGACTGAGGTTTGAATATTTTCCATAATCCTTAGATTTTAAGAAATCAAAGAATTCATCTTTCAACTGATAGGCATTTAATTTTTTAATTAGGTCAGATCGATTAAATGTATCGAAAGAAAGATTGCCAACGAAAGCAGTGAAATTTAAATTTGGATCTTTAAAAAACTCATCTATGAACTTATTCATAGATAATTGAAAATCTTGACCTATAGATAGTTGTGAAGTAGTTAATTTTGAATACAAATCATGACAATAATTCATTGAATTCGAAATATCATTTTCCTTTTTATCTAGATCTAATGATTCATTATATGTCATAAGATCCTGAGATATAATGCTATCTGTCACTTGATAGTTTAATTCACTAATCTCATTTTTTAATGTCTTACATTTATCTTTGGCACTATTTAAACCTACCATCAGTTTAAAGAGGGTAATGAGATCTTTTTTTACTTCGTCAGAAATATTTTTTTCATCTTTAAACAATAAAGTTGCTAATATTGCTGGGACTGTATTTTTAGACATTTCATTACCTCATTTTGCCGGTAATTTTTCTTACCGGAATAATAATCAATATACATTTATTATAGTATATTATGATACAAGATAGATAATTAATATATATAATCACTTAAGCGCACTTAGGAAAATGCCTACAATGAAGCATTTATATATAAAAATAAAATTTTATCTATACAGCAACCATCTATTTAAAAATTTATTTATAAATTACTTTCAGTTTCATTGAAGACTTATTATCTTAACCTGTAAGTTACCTTAATTTATTTTTTGGTTTTAATATACTTAGAATTATGGTTATCAAATGACTTAAATCATAAAATAATATAATAGTCACTCTTAATTAATACGGATTGATGAAAAATCACTCTCAATTTCTTCTAAGTCTTCTTTTTTAAACGCATCAATCATACTTACTTTTAAATTAGTCACATCTTTTAATTTCCAATGAGCGAACAAGTCTTTATATCGTAAATTTTCATTGAAATAGCTAGATTTAAAAATTATTTTATTCTCAAAATTATAAAAATTTTCAGGTAAAATACGGCATTCAAGATTAGATTCAAATTGATGAATCTCTGCCATCGTATAATTTCTTAGTGCCCCAAAAGATTCTTTCTGTTTTGTTAAATCAACAATTTGATTTTTTTTAAAACCAGCTTTAATAAATTTAGAATTATTTTTTGTGGATATATAAGACTTTTATTTTTGCTTTAAAAAAAGCATCTGCATGAACTGTCTCAATCGTATCTGGCAAAATTTACTCTTTAATGCTTGCATTTTTAAAGCAATATTGAGATAGATGTTTTACACCTTTAGGAACTTCATGCTTGTCTATTTCATAAAAGTCATCAGATTCAGTGTCTCTAAATAATGTATTTTTACTATTGTTCATATTCACTTCGAGTTAATTTAATTCTTTCAACAGGGTTGAATATATGACCGTTAATATAACTTATTCAAAAGCACCCTTAATTCTTCCAAAAATAGGAACTATGTGTTTATCTAAATAAACATCTCCCCTTTTTTTAATGATTCAAGAACGTATAGTGTGATTTTTTATTATTTTGGCTTAAAATTTGAAATATCGCTGCTACTAGGGCTTCCCTTAGTAAATGCAAGTATTGAAGCAATACAAAGAGCAACCGAAGCAGAAGCAACTTTAGGATCTAATAAGTTTGCATAACTACCTAGAACCGTCCAAAAATAATTTGTGTTTTCCTTAGGAATATCATCTGTTGACGTATTAATTTTATTAAGTTGTTCTAAATAAGATTGATTAAAATCTTTTACAATTTCCTTTGATTTATCATTGATTGCCTCATTAATGTTTTCACCTAGTAGTTTATTCATGTTATCTGAATCCCCTTCTCCAATTGATCTATCGAAAGTGATGATTTTAAATAGATTTGATCTTGCATCATCTGATAGTTCATCGTAATTATCTTTATTAATATTATTGATTATTGTTAGGATTCTTGTTTCATCCTGATTGTCACATTCTTTTACTAAATTAAGTACATCATTATTTTTTAATAAGGTTTTTAAATCATTCTGATAAATATTGATATTGTCACTGTTGTTACTCTTTACGTAATTAGGATCAAATGATTTAAAACAATCTAAATCTATTGAATTTTCATTATTTTCACTAATTTGATTTATTGCTTTTAAGAATCCAACAGAATTAAGTATTTCAATCTGCACTTTTAAAATTTCAGATAATTTGTTTGCAATGGTTGGATCTGTAATTTGAAGTATTTCAGTATTGTTTTGTGGTTTCTCAGATTTCTTAACCTCAATTAATAAAATCTCATTATCATCATTTCCATTAGTAATTTGATTAACTTTATTTAGATATGTAAACTTTTCTTCAATAAATTTTAAAATTTCTTTAATTTCTATAGAATCCCCTTTTTTTTCTTTCAAAAATAATTCAAATAACTTCATTACTTTGAGTTTGTGATCGTAATTTAATTGATTTAGGAAATTACCAATATCCTTCAAGTCCTTCATCTTATCAATCGCTTTAATGAGATTCGTAATGAACTCTTCATCATAAACCAGAATCTGATTATTATCATTATTAGCTTTGGTTTTATCTTTAATTTTAGATATTTCTTCAGTATTGTTTTGTGGATTATTAGATTTCATATCCTCAATTTGAAGATTAGTCTTATTACTTTTATTATCATTATTAGCTATGGTTTGAATATGTAATTCTCTTATATAATCATCGAAGTTAATATCTTCTAAATTCATTTGATATAGATTATCTACTGGATTAATTTCTGGAGGAATTTGAGTTCTAGTTAAAGATGTTTCTTCTTCTATGTGATGTTCTGTTAAAACTTTATCTTTGTTATTATTATCAGTTTTAGTCGCTGTTAACCCAATATTCTCTTGTTGTTCTATTAATGTTATGTATAGTAAGATAGACGCTTTAAATAGTTGATGTTCTTGAGATTCTAAATCAAATATTTTAGAGACATTTTGTGTCAAATCATCATTAAAACTTGCATTAATTCTATCAATCAAATCAAAAGCAATTAACTTTTCCCCAAATTCTTTTTTTTTTAAAGACTGGATACTTTCATTGATATCATCTATTAATTCATTTAATTCTTTTTTATTCATATTATTCTTTATTATTTTTCTATATATATTATAGCACTTAATTATCACAATTTTTTAATTATGATAATCAATGTTGAATAAAACTAATGAGGAAATATTTAACTATTTTTCTTTAATGTTTGATAGTAATTTGGTAAATGATGGATTATTAGCCCAAGGCATATACCCATAATAACCGCAAATAATAGATATAAATATAAAACATTGGTATTGGTTAGTAGTTTTAAATTGGTTTGATTAATACCACTCATATCGATGGCTTTAAAATGCTCTTTTGTAAATAATGGTGATGTTTTAATTGAGTCTTTTGATCTTTCAATGGTAAGGTCCTGATCAATACTACGTTGAGCAGTTTCTTTTTCAAATAATACAGGAATGAATGGTGTATCTATTTTTCTATTTTTGATTAATTCGATCTCTTTTTCAATGGATACATAACCATGTAAATAATATGGTTGATGTTCAATTGCCTTTTCATTTAATAATGTTGTTACAACAGGCTTTTCACCAGAATTAAAATCCATTGTTTCCAAAGTATTATTAGAAATATTAAGCGAGCGCGCAATTTTAGCTTGTTCTGTTAAAAACTCAATTCTATCATAAGTTTGTCTTTTATAGTCATCATGAGCATTCTTTATTTCTGTTTTTAAATCATGAGATTTATACTCATCATATTTGTTTTTTAAATACACTTGACGATCATACCTATCAAGAAGAAACTGACGAGTAAACTCATTTGCACTTTTAATAACGCCAACCATTAATTGTTTTATATTTATATCATCAAAGCCATTATAACTCAGTACCCACTGCCCTGTTTTAATAGTTTTTTTATCTTCTAGAATTGTTATTTCACTTAATTTAATGCGGTTAGATAATAGTCTTATTTGCTCAATATATTTTTCATGATTTGAATATTTTTTTTTATCGACCACATTACTATCAATAATAAACTGCTCTAATTTTTCTGAATCTTTTAGAGAGGCAACAAAAATATCATATACTGATTTTTGATCAATTTTAAAGTAACCATCCTGGTTATTTTCAATATACTTTTCCGCCTCAAATATATTCGCTTGGACAAGCCTAATGTTTGATTGCCAACTATAGCTAAAGAAATAAAAATACACCATTGCAGATAAACACAATGTAAGTATTGAAAAAAAGATTTCTTTATAGGCCAATGCAATAAACCTAAAAAGGATACTAAAGTCTATTTTGATTAGATCATCTGATTGTAAAGTTTGTTTATTTGTTTGATCCAATTTAAATTTTCCATTAATCTTTTCAATAAAATAATCTAATAAGATATTTTAAATTTACTAAAGACAAATGACTAATACAAGTTTTTTTTAATTACTCATTAAATTTATAAGTATTTTGATTAAGTATTATGACTTTCCTTTACTAGGATTATTTTTACTGTTTTTTTCTGGATCATTGTTTTCATTATCAAGTGGTGGATTAAACATGCCTAATTTATTAGTTATTTGTTTCTTTGAAGCATCTAATATTTCTTCTTTTAGTTTTGCTGCATCAGATAAAGTCATGTCAATATATTTTAAATCGATAGGTAATTTTTTATCTTTTATAATAACCCCTTGTTCAATGGTATTGAGATAATCTTTATCCCAAATTTCTCGTCCAAAATCACTCTCAAGTTTACGAATTTCTCGAAAAGTTTTGTTTTTAAGTGCTTTGAAGCGCTCTTCTTTTGAACTTAAATCAACTACTTTATTTTTGTCTAAACCAGCCTTTACAAATCTGTCTTTACTTTCTTTATTATCTGTAAATATGGTGCCTTGAAAACCTTCAAATGCATTTTCTCCAATTACTATTATATTTTTAATGTATAAGGGTGACTCTATTTTCGAGTGATTAAATGCACGTTCAGCAATCACACCAATTGTACTGGGTAATTTAAGTGATTTAATTTTAGAATCTTCAAAGCATCTCCAATTTATGAAATCTACACCTTCGGGTATTTCAAGTGTATCAATTTTTGCATTATAAAATGCGCCCGCAACCATGGTCTTAAAAGAACTGGGTAATTTAAGTTCTTTAATTACAGATTCGTTAAAGCATCTTTCAGGTATTTCTGTTACACCTTCGGGTATTTCAAGTGTATCAATTTTTACACCTTGAAATGCACAGGGACCAATAGTTCTAATTGTACTGGGTAATTTAAGTGTTTTAATTTCAGAATCTTTAAAGCAATACGAAGGTATTTCTGTTACACCTTCAGGTATTTCAAGTGTGTCAATTACCGCACTTTCAAATGCATAAATTCTAATAGTTCTAAGTGTACTGGGTAATTTAAGTACTTTAATTTCAGAATCTCTAAAGCAATACAAAGGTATTTCTGTTACACCTTCTGCTATTTCAAGTGTGTCAATTTTAACATCTCTAAATGCGTTCGTATTAATAGTCTCAATTGTACTTGGTAATTTAAGTGTTTTTATTATTGCTTCATTAAAGCAATACGAAGGTATTTGTCTTACACCCTCTGGTATTTCAACTGTGTCAATTTTTGCAAGTCTAAATGCGTCCTCACCCATAGTCTCAATTGAACTAGGTAATTTAAGTGTTTTTATTATTGCCCTATTAAAGCAATCCTTGGGTATTTCTGTTAAACCCTCTGATATTTCAAGTGTGCCAATTACCGCACCTTTAAATACAAGTAGTCCAATAGTTCTAAGTGTACTGGGTAATTTAAGTGTTGTTATTTCTGAATCTATAAAGCAACTCGTGGGTATTTGTCTGACACCCTCTGGTATTTCAACTGTGTCAATTTTTGCAACTTGAAATGCGCACATATTCAAAGCCCGGATTGTACTGGGTAATTTAAGTGTTGTTATTTTTGCACGTGTAAAGCAGAACGAACTTATTATTTTGACACCTTCAGGAATTTCAAGTTTGTCAATTACCGCACCTTCAAATGCAATATCTTCAATAGTTTTAAGTGTACTGGGTAAAATAAGTATTTTTATTTCTGAATCTTTAAAGCAATACTCAGGTATTGATGTAATACCATCAGGAATTTCAAGTATGTCAATTGTTGCACGTTCAAATGCATTTTCAGAAATCAGAATGTTTTCAATGGGTGTTTTACCTTCAAATATTTTATCAATCGATATATTCTTTAAATTTTTATTTGACTTAATAATCCTAGTAAGTTCTCTGCCAGGACCACTAAACTTATAAGAAACATCAAATTTATTTGGATCTTCTTTGTTATTTACAACGCTTAATATTGTTTTAGTCATATTATTTTTATTCTTATGTTTATACTTCTAATTATAGTTCATTAAATATAATTTTCAGTTTTTCAATAGATTCATTTTTAAATTTATTATGTTTAACGTGGTGTTTTAGGTTTAGAAATTATAGGTTGTTTATTATTATCTGTACCATATAATAATTTTAAGTTATCTTGATTAAACATACTTTTACCAGAAATGTTACTTTGTGGAGTTGAATTATCTATCATTGATTTTTTTGAATCATCTAAAATCGCTTTTTTTAGTTTATGCGCTTCTAATAAAGTCATATCAAAATATTTAAAATCAAAAGATATGTTTCTGTCTTTTGTAAATACCCCTTGTTCAATGGTATTTAGATAATCTTTATCCCAAATTTCTCGTCCAAAATCACTCTCAAGTTGACGAATTTCTTTAAAAGTTTTATTTTTTAATGCTTTGAAGCACTCTTCTCTTGAGCTTAAATCAACAACATGTTTTGTATTTAAACCAGCTTCAATGAATTTATCTTTGCTTTCTTTATTATCTGTATATATCATGCCTTGAAAGCCAAGAAATGCATCATGTTCAATTGATAATATATTTTTGATATATATAGGTGTGTTTATATTTGCAAATTGAAATGCATATGCACCAATAGTCTCAATTTCACTAGGTATTTTTAGTGATTTAATATTTGACATCGCAAAGCACTCATCTGATATTGATTTAACACCATCGGGTATTTCAAGTATTTCAATTTGAGCTGTAAGGAATGCACCCTCACCAATAGTCACAATTGAACTGGGTAATTTAAGAACTTTAATTTTTGATGACGTAAAGCATTCTTCAGGTATGACTGTTACACCTTCGGGTATT
>JAYZDS010000004.1:0-242740 GCA_036337715.1 Pseudomonadota bacterium
ACACAAAAACCAGCTAGATTTCCAAAATATTTAGAGCAAATAGCGTATGAAACGTCGGTATCTTGAAGTTTAACAATTTCTTTATCCACTTGGCGAGCATATGGAAATTTTTTATTGTAGTAAAATACCAATTCATCATTGCGTAGATTAACTTTAGATACATGTAATGTTGGCATTTTTTTCAAAAATTTGTTTTTGCTGAACTGTGCTAATGCATTTTCAGTGATGACACCATCATAATCTTCCAAATTTTTCATATAAAATTCAACAGCGCTATCTTCTAAGCCATCAATGTAATGGACCTTTCCTCCAAGTGCTAATACCCATTCGGTGTAGGCGGATCCCTCATTAACGATAAATGTTTTCCCAACAATGTCTTCTTTCTTTTTGAAAGGATCTGCCCCCTCACCTGCAACAGCAAAAATAGTATTGGTCATACTACCAATTAGTATGGCCTTAAATAGTAACCCTAAAAATATCAAGGTTATTAGCATACTTTTAGCAACATTAAAGGTTGTTGAACCATTTAAAAGCATCATTGTTGTTGCATAAAATGAATCTTTCAGGTTGAATTTTTTTTCTTTTCTTGTGGAATACCAAAGTACAAAACTTGCAACAATAAATATCAATCCAATTAGTAGAAATATAGCTTTCAACGATGTCAAACTAGCAAGAAATACATTTATAGGATCTATAACAGTCTTATTGGTTAAAACCACAACACGATTAATTAAAAATGGTCGGGAATAATCAACAAAATCTAAACGCTGTTCGACTGTAGAAAAATTACCTATCAGGATATCAAATTTATTCTGTGCTACCTCTTTGGCCGCATCGTCATAATTCAAATCAGATGGTATATACTCAAAGTGCCAATCATTGGCATCAGCAATTTTTTCCCAATAATCTATGACGATGCCTCTATAGGCACCATCAATTTTATAGGCATAAGGCTCAATTAATAATACACCAACCTTGATTGGATTTTCCTTGGTACCTAAATAATGTTGTGACGTTGTTTTAGGCATACTAGTTTCATTGGATGCTAAAGAAACACATGTAGACAAGAGAATTAATATTAAGAGAATTTTTTTATATGCCAAACGCATCATTAAATAATTTCCATTTAAATAATACAAAAAGTTTAGATATTTTTTGAAATCCTGTCAAATATACATCATTACAACCATAGGATTTATTAAGCAAATGTCTTCTTTGAGATCACTAGAAACAATCATTTTTAATCTTACTTAACCATCAAACGGTATTCACTAATATAAAATAAATATTTTATTTTCATACAAGCTCTTATAACATAACAGTGATGTTTTGGAATTTGATATGATTTTAATGGTAACACAATGCTTTCCCCCTAAAACCGGAGGTATTGAAACGGTGATGTCTGAACTCGCTTCTTTATTAAATACCAATAACAATCTTGAAGTCATTACCAAACACAGTAAAAATGCGGTCTCTTGGGATAACCATCAATCTTTTCCGATAACACGCATCCATGGTAATAAGTTTTTACGACAATGGCGCATCAAAAGAATTATCAAGCAAAAAATTAAATCCTATTCTTGTAAAATTCTGATTACAGATAGCTGGAAAAGTGCTAAGACCATCTTACCCATTGCTAAAAAATTCAAGCTGCCCATTATCTCATTAGCACATGGCAACGATGTTTTAACAAAAAATAAAACGTTTAGAACAAATAAAATCACACGCACCTTAAGGGAATGTCAACATGTGGTGGCTGTTTCTGATACAACTAAAAAGATGGTTTTATCACTTGGCATTTCAAATTGTTCTACCATCAACAATGGCATCAACATAGATGCCTATATAAACACTGATAAAAAGATTTGTTTTAAGGCCCCTCAGTTATTAACCGTTGCAAGACTTGAGAAAAGAAAGGGACAAGACCGAATCATAGAAGCACTTCCAAGCCTCATTAAAGACTACCCAAAGATTCATTATCACATTGCAGGGACAGGTCAATACGAAACACAATTAAAATCACTTGTAGACACCTTGGGCGTCAATGAACATGTCACATTTCATGGATATGTGAATGAAGGACAAAAAAAGGCACTTCTGCGACAAGCTGATTTATTTGTCATGCCCGTTAGACATGATAAACATACACATAGCATTGAAGGCTTTGGCATTAGTCTAGTTGAGGCACAACTTGCAGGCTTACCAGTGCTGACAGGACAGTCTGGTGGTGTCAGTGATGTTGTCACACATAAAAAAACTGGATTTATTTGTGATGGTGACGACACACTAGCTGTTTCAAATGGCATATATGAAATTCTAGATAATATTGATCTTGCTTTGATATGTGCAAAAGAAGGACAAAAAAATGCACAAAAAAAGTTCTCACATCAATTTATGATTGAGCAATATCAAAAACTCATTTACAAAATAACCTCTTAAAATTTTATTGAAACTTAAAAAGTTAATACATTTATAGCATTAATTTTTTTTATTCTTGATAACGCTAAATAACTCAGAGAATGTTAGTAATTAAATTATGAAAGATGTTTGAATACTTAATTTCATGAAAAAGGTTACTTTTGAAAAGACCTAATACATTTTATGAAAGACTTATTATATGTTTAAAAAACTACATCAAACAATTCTTTGCATAATCACCAACATAAACATTACAAATAGAATACGCTGCATTGGTGTCTTGTAATTTTAAAATACCAACATTCAATTCTTTTCCTAAAGGGAAAGAATAATTAAATGCGAAAGCAAGGATATCATTTCTAACATTGTAACTAGAAGTGATTAAACTAGGTTCAATGTTTTTAAATTGATTGGTATATTTATAAATTAATGCATAGTCAGTCACATAACCAGCATACTTGTCTATGTTTCTTGCATAAAACTCAGCAGCTTGCTCATTATTACCATCAAATTCGTAAACGCGGGCATTAAGTGCACGCATTTTTTGGACAAAAGAAGACCCTTTAACAACAATAAACAACTTGTTAGAAATATCTTTTTCAGATAAGAAAGGTTCACCTGCCAGTGACAAACCAAACAATGTACTCGTTACATTACCAATTAACAGTGCTTTAGCGATTAAGCTAAATAACATAAGGGTAACTAAAACACCTTTTTTAAATCTACTGCTATCAGGGACAGCTAATATATTGACACAAGCAATCATATAATACTCATACAACGTTGTCTTATCGTCCGTTGGTTTAAAGAACCATAAACTGAGTGCAACAAAACCAATAACGATAAATATTACAATAAAAAATTCAAAAATTGAATAAACAACATTTAAAAAGATTGTAAATGGGCTAGTCTTATTAGAAGTTAAGATACTTATCTTATTTAACATAAAAGGTCTTGTATAGTTGATAAAAGATACTCTTTCTGCTGTGGTTGAAAAATTACCTAGCACCACGTCATAAATGCCATTTTTGGTATCTATTAAAGATTGTGAATAATTTGGGGTTGTATCTAAAAAAACATAATGCCAATTATTCTCTTCTGCAATATGTTTCCAATAATCGATTACTAAACCCTGATAAATCCCTTGATATTTTAAAGCGAATGGGTCCACCAACTGCACCCCTACTTTTATGGGGTTTTCTTTTGATCCTAGCGAGTACTTAGTTTGAGATACATTATCTTTAGCGATTTCTGTTGCAAAAACAACATTTGATAATAATATAATTAAAACAATTAAGATTAGTTTTTTCATGTTGATTTTTTCCCATTTATGCCGTTATAAATATCATTTATAACTTATTTTTATTAATGTAACAACTTCAATTTAATTTGGTAAAAATTAAAAATCTAAATCATAAATGATCTGTATTTACTAAATGGTTAGGATAATGAAAAAAAATTTAAATCAATATTGGTTGAACAATATCAAAAACACATTTACAAAATGATTATTTAACTTTGATCTAAGTTTGAAAAATTGATATTGTAATCGCATGAATCCTAAACAACACATACTCGATACACTAGAAGCCTTAATCTTATCTCTTGATACTGACACAAGCACCACTGGCACAGATATTCTCAATAAAACTATTAATTTTAGTAAATCCTTACATGCCATTGTTCCTGACCCTGTAGATCTTGAACAAGAAGAGACATACCTATTGCATGATAATAATTTACTTCGGCAAAGCGGTATCCCCACACTAGCCTTGATACATCATTTTTTTGAGTATAAAACTCCCTTAACATTAGAACTCTCGCATGCACAACTCCAAGAAGCTTGGGTTAGATATGCTATAAAAATTAAAAATTTTATTAAAAATATTGTCAAACCAAGCATAAATGATGTACTCAATAATGGTGAAATCCCTGCTACATTCAATATCAGTAAGATGTGTTTAATTTGGGATTATGTTATACACCACCATCGTGTTGCAATAATAACAGAGCGTTTAGGCTTACTTGATCAAATGGACTGGGCTTCTTTAACTGATCGTTATGTATTTATCATGCAAGTCATTACTGTAGGTGAAGCGTTTAAAGATATGCCAAATAGCCTCAAACTACACATAATGAAAGTACTTACAAAAATATTAAACTTATCTGAATTCGATGCTGGTAAACGAATTGAACTTATGAAGACTCTTAGAAATCAATTTACTCACCTTGAAACCCCTGAATTTCATAATCAATGGTGCGATTTATTTCATGGGAATACATTGTCAGATTTAAATGAGCAAAACTACCTTAAATCTTTTGAAGTACTGCAAGCTATTTATAATAATCAACATTTATTAATCAATCATGAATTAGAAGTTCATTATCAAGATGCCCTACTGGATTCTTTAGAACAATCTGAAAACAATGTAAGCACAATAAGAACTCAACGGCAGTCTAGATGGCTAATGCAATTAATTGACTTTGAACAAGGGCCCAATAATAAAACAGGTAAGAAAGTAAACACATTAGAAACTCGTGAGCCATTGGCTTTCAATGAAACCACTGTTACTGGCTATCAATCATTAGATGAAACCCTCGATCCTTTGCCTATTATGGAGCCCACTACACTCAGAAGAAGAAAAACTTCCGTTCATGCGGATACGCTTAAACCAATCATTGTATTTACACCCACCCCGCAGTTAAGCTATTCGTATACCACAACTACATTAAATGACACGCACTTGCTTCAAAATAGAGTTGATTTATACAAAGACCTTTATAATTTTCATACAATAACACGACGGAAACGTATCGAAGCTTTTAAAAAACTAACACCTTCATCTGATTCGGAATCTGGTTTAATGAAGCTAATTGAAGTTGAAAAACTACTTGTTATCTTAGCAGGCTCTTTATTAAGACCATTGATACATGAAGTAACTGAAACCGAAAATTTAAATAAAGCCAAACAAACTATAAAAATAAGAAATGGTTTAGCCCATAAAGCAAGTTTGTTTAAAGATGATGGTAATAATATTGATATGCTCGGGGGAGTATCACTTCCAAATATTTCTTAATTTATTCATATATACGGAGAAATAGACAAATGAAAATCTTAGCTATAAAATTTGCCCAATTTGGAGATATCGTTCAAAGTTTAGGTGCATTTCAAGACATTAGTAATCACTATAATGTAAAAATTGATATCTTAACCTCAAAACCTTATCGAGCGATTTTTGAAAACCTACCGTTTGTTGATAAAATCTATGTGAGTGACAGAAGAAAAAAAGACTTAATTAAACTTCACACGGTGCTTCCAACAAAAAGCTATAATTATGTCTTTGATCTACCCGGTTCAAGAATTGAAACATATAACACTTGGTTACGTAACAAACTCTATGAATTTTATATTTTTAGAAAGTCTAAATTCATTACATTATTAAATACAATACCTAAAAAAGAAATCAAAAAACATATCAAATCATATTCTCACTTAGATTGGAATGCTATGATACTTAAACGTATGGGTATTGAAATAAAGCAAACATACCACTCACCAATCACATATGCACAAGATAATAGTTTTAACCCACCCGCTATCCAAAAACCATATATTTTTATTGCACCTTTCTGCTCTAAACCAAAAAGTGCAGATTACAAAAGATGGCCAAACTTTAAAGCATTAATGGAATTGTTGCAAAAAGATTTTCCTTCATTAAATTTGGTGACCGTTCCTGGACCAGGAGAACTCGAGTTAGCAGATCAATTGCCTGCAACAAAAATCTTAGATAAGAATGGCAAAGCTACATCTATTCCACAACTAATTAAAATCATTAATCAAGCTTGTTATGTGATATCTCTTGATACTGGTGCAGCACACGTTGCATACCACCTTGGCAAACCTGGACGAGTGATTGGAGGCAAGGGCATGGAGCCTCAAGCCCTTGGTTTAACAAACGATGATTTTAAAATCATTCATTTTTCAAAAAAAGATTTAAAAGATGTTACTGCAGATGAATTTTATGCTTTTATCAAAAGTGACCTTGAAAAACATGTTGAAGCGTTAGCCTAATATTTTCTAGAAAAATCGCTTTACTCACAATGTGCCCAAAGCGCTTCTGCATCCACAAATGGTGAAATGCCATAAGCAGAATTTACATTGGTCACATGTAAGGCCAATGTTGGTAATGGACTTAAGCAAACTTCTTTTTCAAATATTTTATGTAATGGTTTTTCAAAAGGATCATGTTCAAGTTGGCACATATGTGTCATTTCTTTTAGATATTTATTGATCATTTGACTGCTGGTTAAAAATGTACATAAAGTCTGATCCACTGTGCGCCAATGTGATTGATTGCCAATGACTACTTGTGTTGGCTCACATTGTTAATATAAAAAAGGATAATCACTGGGACATAAAAACAACTCATTCCCGATCAAGGTTGACATTTTCTCATAAGTGAAAATCATTTCTTGCAAAGCATGTTCTTTATGCAGGTAGTCATCTTCCACCAAATAAACTAAATCTTCAGATGCTGCACCCAACAATATGGATTGATGAAAATTTGCCATTAGAGATTTAAGGTTATGTGTAACCATGTCTCCACTCTCATTTATAGATTCTATTTGATCGAAAAACTGAGTCTTTTTTAAATGCATTATTTCATACTCAAAAAACTGATCATTGAGCAAAGCATTAAATGCATCAATTGCAGATTGATCTGAGTTGTCATCTACGATCGTTAATTTCAGCTTGATATGTTTAAACAAAGATCTAGCAAAATAAATAGATTTTATAATAGAGTTTATGGTCCTTAATGTGTATTCAAGTTTTTCCGCTGTAAACAATCGTTCCTTATTTTGACTGACAAGTTTAACTTTGACACAAGTTCTAATGATGATATGTAACGATTTAACCTTTCTTTCAATTTTACGATTACCGAAAGGCATGGTAATGGCTGTTTGATTAATGGTCGATAAGTTGTCACAGCCCCTTTTATTCAAACCTGGTAAGTATAATTATTTTGATCAACAATTTCATAACCTAATCGCCTATTAAACTTAATTAATAGTTTTCTAAACAGTGATTTTTTTGGTCTAAGGTTATTGTTATGATTAGTTTTTTTCATAATATACCTATCAGTTTAAGACTTAGGACTCATAATCTTCATAACTTTTAACTTCAGCTATGTTTGAGCCTACATGTAAATTAATTTTCTTTTTCAAATCTGCTCGCTTATCGTTGGTTATGTATACACTTCTTGCCAGTTCAATAAACGTATCACCAAAATCTTTATTCTTTTCGCATATACGAATGGCATCCTCTATGTCCCATAAAGATTGGTTCACAGTTTTTAATTCATCTGTATAACCTTGAATGGTTTCATCGACAACAACTTGATTCATTAAAACATCTGTTAAAATACTTAACTCTTTTTGTACAATTGCTTGGTTATCGCCCTGAATAAACTTGTCTTTAATTTGTAAAATTGTTATTTTGTCAATAAGTTCTCCAACGGAGATTTCAGCTAAAATAGGTTTTTGATTCATAGGTATATAGTTAAAGAATTCCATCATTATGTCAAATATTTTAATCATCAAACATGGCGCATTCGGCGACATCATTCAAGCTTTAGGTATTATGCAAGATATTGCTGAACATCATGGCGGTAAAATAGATATTTTAACTCACAAAACTTTCGCCCCTTTATTCCAGCCACTGCCCTGGATTAATCACATTATTATCGATGATAGAAAAACAAAAAATTTAAATCATTTTAGAAAACTCTTCAAAACACTTCATAAAGCCGAATACACATGCGTCTATGATCTACAAAACTCCACTCGAACCACAGTTTATCGATGGCTATTTTTTAGACATCTGCCTTTCATTTCCAATAGAAGTATGTTGCAACTCAATGAAACAAAAAAAGCACTGGATAAAAAATGTATCTATGACAGCTTTGATTTGATGTTGGAACGATCAGGTATTCAACCAAAGCATTGCAGACAATCTAACATAGATACACTCAAAGACATTAATTTCAAAACGCACTCAACCTTGAAACCTTATGTCTTCATAGCCCCTTTTTGTTCAGCAAATAGTCCTTACAAAAAATGGGCTTCTTTTAAATCCTTAATTGCTAAATTACAGGTTGATTTTCCAACAATGACATTTGTATGCGCACCAGGTCCTGGAGAAACTGATGAAGCAAACCAATATGGTGTCAAAACTTTGCTTGATCATGGCAACCCTACTACTTTAAATCAATTGATTAGCATCATACTTGATTCAAGTTATGTGATCACTTTGGATACAGCAGCAGCGCACATTGCAGCCAAAGCCAACAAACCTGGTACATTAATTATGAATCCACAACTTTTTGATCGCATTTTTTTAAAAGAACAAAATTTATCATTAGCATGCAAACAAACCAAACTTCATGAGTTGCCATTGGACAAGGTCTATACGAAAATCAAACAAGATCTAACACGCTTATTAGTTAAAGAACCCGATTTTCAAATCTAAAAAAAGCCACAACATAGTCTTGAATGAATATTCGTTATTATCTCTGAATGAGGAAAAAGAGACTTTAATTTATTATCCACTTCGATACGTGGATTAAATTCAAGGTAATTGAGTAAGTCGAGCCATTTATCTTCAGTTATATCAGGAATTTCAATTAAATCAACGTAATTTGAAAAATCACCAATTTTGGAAGCCATGATTGTTACATCAAGGTTTTCATTATTCAAAAAAAGATTCAAATGATTTAGCTTACTTTGATCAATGGTTTCGACTACCGGATAAGAAGAAGCATCATTAAGATTTGTGTTTAAAATTTTAATTTTTGACTTAGGTTTCTCATCTTCTTTTTGATCATAATAACTAGTTGAATGATTTTTCTTCGGCATAAAGATTGTTCTAAATTCTTTTTCACAATAAAAAACTTGATCATTTTCAATCAATGTATTGAAAAATATTTGGTTAATTCTACACAATACCTTATTATTTTGATCAAATAATGAACCAGATGAAAAATGAACATTAAACCTTGGGACTAAATGATACTTTTGACATATCTCAATCATTTTTCCCACAATCTCATAAATACCTACTTCCTTATCAACCACACCCCGTACATTGGCTTGTGAATGATATTTGTCCATGGATTCAAATGAATGTTGATACAAAATTTGATGTGCAATATGAATGATAAGTTCAACTTCTGCCAGGATAATCACATTGGCTGCACGAGCTTTTATCAATTTTATTAACCGTTCAAAATCTTTAATGCAAGGTATATTTTGTTTATTTAATGAAACACCATAGACATGCGGTTTATTTAGTAGTTCAAGAGCTGCTTTTGATAAATCTTGACCGACTAAAGAAACAATCACATACGCTTGACAATCTACAATTGGACGAATAATAGACGATTTCCACATACTTTTACAATAAATGATATGCACTTAAATGTCATAGTTTAATTTGAAAAATTCCGATTAACCCTATTAACAAAATGTTTTTATTCCATTATTATATGGCTGTGTTATTCAAAAATAAAATCGAACATACATTAAAAAAATGGGAAAAGGAAATTTCTTTATCGAATGAACTAAAAATCATTTTTAGCATTTATTTAGATTGGGTTGTTGATCATGGACATTTTAAAAATGAGCTTGTCACAGACCTCGTTAAAAACAACTTTCCTAATAGTGATAACCCTGACAAAATTAGACCCTGGATTTACTTCAACCTTCAAAAAATCATTGATGCTTTATTCGACAACAAAAGATTAAGTATCAATTATCAATATTTATTTGATCAACTTGTCAAAACCAATTTCTTTTTGGACAAAGATGGTAATCGAAGAGAATGGTGTTCATATAGAAAAAATTATCAAATAGCAATTTATGTCGAGTCGGAAAAATTGAACCAAATTACAATCATACAAATGCAAAAATTTTTGGAAAAAATCAAGTACTATCCTATTTGTTTCATCATTATTAAATCAACATTAACCTTCTTTGATATAAGAGATATCAAACACGCTTCATGCCCAAAGAAAACAATGACAATTTTTCATGATGATAATGAAAAAACCATTGAAATTGACAATGAACTTGCAAGTATCCCATGTCTTATTTTTGGTGGAAAAAAACTTAAATTAAGTGATAAAAATAAATTTTTTCACTTTCCATCTTATAGCCAAGTATGTGAAAAGATTATCGAGCTAACAAACGATATTGAAATATTAAATCCACTTAACTCACTCAAAGAGGAACTTGTCGATGAGGAATATTGTCGTCTTCAGTAATGACGTTTGAGACGCTGAAATAACAATGATAACAAAAAGAAAAAAGCTGCTGTAATGACAATGAAAGGTGATGTTGGGCTATCGAATATAATTGACAACCCAATACCTAAAACCACTGAGGCTGAACCAACCAATATAGCAAAAATTGCCATCGTATTAGGAGATTTTGCACATTGTCTTGCAGTAGCTGCGGGAATAATCATTAAAGACATTAATAATAAGATGCCAATAAGTTGTACGGAAAAAGCTACCATCATTGATAGCAACATTAAAAAAAGCCATTTTACCCGCCTTACATTAACACCCTCTGCAAATGCTAAATTCTCATCTAAAGTGATTAAAATCAGTTTTGACCATAACTTAAAAATCATAGTCAAAACAAATATACTTCCAATACAAATCCATATTAATTCAGCTTGAGTGATAGTAAGAATGTCTCCAAATAAAATGGCTTCTAAATTTAGAGGGTGACTCATTAAGCTTATCCAAATCAACCCCAACGAAATTGACGTATGAGCTAAAATACCTAAGATAGAATCCATTTCCAAATTACCCCAATGCTCCAACCAACCTAAAAGAAAAGTAAAAAGAATACACACGACAATAATACCAAAGGAGTTTGATAATCCCAAAAAAATACCTAGTGCAATACCCAATAAAGCACTATGTGCCATGGAATCACCAAAAAAAGCCATTCGACGCCAAACCAAAAAACAACCCATTGGACCTGATGCAAAAGCGATGAAAATACCTGCAAGCATTGATTGCACTAAAAAACTACTCATGATCACCCCCATGGTTGTGATGATAATATGACATCATAGAGGCCATTTCAGCACCAAAAATATTTGTAAATGCTGGATCTTTTGCAATGTCTTTTGGCTTTCCTGAACAACAGATTTCCTTAAATAAACATACAACATGCGTGGTAATTGACATCACCATATGTAAGTCATGTGATACCATTAAGATACTTATTTTTTTATTAACATATAAATTATCGAGAAATTGGTATAACGCCAATTGACCTTTTACGTCTAGGTTTTGTGCTGGTTCATCTAACACTAACAAATCAGGTTCTTTAAGTAATGCCCTAGCAATTAACACCCTTTGTTTTTGCCCCCCTGAAAGCTCATGCATCAGTGTATATCTGCATGCTGCGATATCTAATTGATCAATTACCTGATTTATATTCTGATTAACATGCTTTAAATTTAAAGATAAAAACCTATCAACCGTGAGGGGTAATGTAACTGGGATTTTCATTTGTTGTGGCACGTAAGCAACTTTTACACCTGGTTGCAAATAGAGTTCACCTGAGGTTTTTGGCAATATTTTCAACAACACTTTAAGTAGCGTTGATTTACCCGCACCATTCGGACCAATAATAGTAATAAAATCGTTTCTAGCAAGTTCAATATCAATGCCCTTGAGAATGGTTTTGCCCAATAAATCAACATTTAAATTTTTTGCCGATAATAACAATTCATCATACGATGATGGTTGTCTAATTTTACTCATGAGCGTATTATGACTGAATAATAAGTTGATGACCAGACGATTTGTTTAAGCTAAGGCCCTAATTTTATGATTCATATTTTTTATTTATTATTTCTTTTAACTGCATCTACAATTCATGCTGCTGAGACAACTGATAATATGACTGTTGTTGCAAGTATTCGACCCGTTCATAGTCTTGTTAGTGGTGTAATGAAAGGTGTTTCACAACCAAAGTTATTATTAAATGACCAACAATCACCTCATCATCCAATTCTTAAGCCATCACAAATCAATGATTTAAAAAAAGCACAGATTGTTTTCATTATTGACTCTAACTTTGAATCTTTTTTAAAAAAACCATTGAAATCGATACCAACCGATACAAAAGTTGTTTCATTAATGAACAACAAGAACATTAAAAAACTACCCTATAGAACCAATTCAAAATGGGAAACTTCTCACGATCACGATCATGATATTGGTTTTGATGGTCATATTTGGCTTAATCCTTTGAATGGGGTAGCCATGGTTGAAGAAATAGCTTATATCCTTGGTGAAGAAGATCCAACGAACAAAAAGCAATATGATGAGAATGCTGAAGAACTAAAACAAGCACTATATGCACTTGATAAAGAAACAAAAACCCTATTAGATCCAGTTAAAAATATACCTTTTTTGGTTTTTCATGACGGTTATCAGTACTTTGAAAATCGTTACCATTTAAATGGTCAAGGTTCAATTGTCTTTGAACCAAATGACCCACTCAAAGCGTCGCGTCTTAAAGAAATAGAAAAACAAATTAAAACGCAGAATGTCATTTGTGTTTTCCAAGATATGCCAGGTAACCCAAGAGTAATCAAACTCATTGAAACTAACTTTAAAATCAATACTCAAATACTTGACCCACTTGGTTTAGAATTCCAACCCGGACCTGACTTATACTTCAAATTGATGCGCAAAATGAGTCATAGCATACTGAGCTGTTTGTCCAAATAATTACAATACAAGAGGAAATATTATGACCAGCAAATCTAAGAAGAAAAATGCTAAATTAAAGAAATCTGCTAAAAATTCACTGCTGCCAAACGCTGACCCTTGGCTGTCTCAATTATCCGAAGATCAAATCCTTCAATTAAAATCTGAGGAAGTCATATTTTTCAAAAAAGATGATAAAATATTATTGTTGCTTCCAATTTCAACTTTAATCAAGGAACATGAATCCATCTCTGACCCAGCATTATATGACCAAACGAAATACATCCTTAACCATCAAAGATTTAACCTAAATGATCCTAACTTAGGTTTTTATTTGATTCATTTTAGAGCAACAGTAAAAAACATTGAAAAAATAATTCATGCGCAGGCTTATTTTTTTCCGGATGAAAAACCACTTGTTGAACAAAGCATTGGTTTAGATGACTCACTTTTATTAGAGCATAAAATTGATCCTACAGGTGATTTGCAAAAAAAACTTTTCGTAACAAAGTTGCTTTTTTTAGGTCATTCATTAGTAAGTTATGCCATTATTCGTGGAAACGAATTGGCTTTAATGACGCTTTTAAAACACATGGCTAACCCTAATCAACTTCGTCATTGTTCAGACCAACAAATGGACTTATTTCTAAATCTAAAAAAAATATTTATTACAAAACAGATTAAATATATTAATTCTCTCAATACAAGGACTATGTCGAGCCATATCACATTTCCGAACAACGATTTGTTCATCATTGAACCGCCCTATCTTAAGGTGACTTTTAAATATCTAAGTGATCATGTGACTTTTGATAAATGTAAAATTTTCTACTATGTTCACGATCAAAAATGCACTTTAAGCGGATTCAAACAACTTGCTGACGGCAGCTTTAATACAGTACCAGAAAATATAAAAAATATTCCTGAACAAGATATTTCAATCATTGAAAGCAGTGATATTCGTATTGATCAACCAAAACAAATCTTAATTTTTTTAAAAATAGGCACCTTGGGTCTACATTGGTTTGATAATATTTCTCCCCTTTATATCGCAACAAATAATAATCATATACCAAGCATCAAAGCTTTAATGAGTTATAAAGCAAATCCTTTTTACAATGCAAACCCAAAAATACCCTCCCCATTAGAACTGGTTCTTTTAAATGAAAAATATGAGCTACTGCCATCATTCTATGATCAATTAAAATTATTTGATGTAGACAATGAAGTCAATATAATCAATACATTATTTAACAATGGTTATCTTAGGGTTGCACATGCAACAATTAATCTAAACGCCACATTAATAGACTCATCAAAAGTAGTAGAAATGCATGCAGCGAAGATTGCCATCATGATTTCTCAAAAAAATAACCAACAAGATCAAAAATGGCTAAACTACATAGCTTCAACAAAAGAGCCCATACAACAACAAATCAATACCATCATGGATGAAGCAGAACCATCAGCCATAACCGATGCTTTATTTAGTTATGCTGATCTAGTGATCACTTTATGGAAAAAATATCCACTGACAAATGATCAACTAAAGCGTTATGTTGACTGGTGTATTACTAATGAACAAACAATGCCATTAGAAATCATGATCGTAAAATTAGATACACATTTCACGCTCAATGCTAATGCCATATGCCATGATCAATTAAAATATCAATATCCTAATCACGTTCGTTTTTTATCAGAAGATAACACTGTTGTGCACGGAAAAATCAGTATTGTCAATCACGATGAAACAAACGAAGTCATTAACGAGAGAAAAACAATCAATGAAATTAATTCTATTTTAGATGAATCTCATCGGGTATTAGATCAAATCACAGATGAACAACCAATTAATATATCATATAGACAATGGTTTGAATTAAACTTTTTATCGACCCAAACACATAACCAAATTAAAAGACTAGTAACAATAAAAATTGATGTTAAAGAAAATTTTGATGAAATTATCAGACTCATAGTAAATATTCGATTAAATTTATCACTGATCATGTGTTTCAAAAAAACTGTATTCAAAGAGAAAACTGACACAATATTTAATGGTAAATTAGAAAAAGATCTCACAGAATCACTGAAAGATATCGTATCATTATTTGATGAAATTGAAGCATCTGATGCGTTGGCAATCAATATTGCTAACAAATTTTCAGAATTTAAAGACGAGTTAAAAACAACATTAATTTGTGACCATGGTTACTTCATAAAGCAATTTGCAATGATAATTAAATATGCTTTAAATTTACCCAATCAATTAAATCAAACTAATAAAAACGATTTACTTGAAAAAATAAATAACATAATCATTGTAAGTAGCTATCATATTATCAATCTAGAATTACATGATAAAGATAGCCTATGTGATATGATTTGCGATTGGGTGTATAAAGAAAATAAAAGTAGCGCTCATGTTATTGCTTGGGTAAATAACTTTCATAACGAATTGATGCAAAAGTGTCATTTACAACAAACTGATGGTCTACCTGAAACATCACTTACCTATTTAGCTTTGGCGCAAACGCCACAAGAAAAGTTTATCTTACAGGTTTCTAAATGTTTAAAATCTCTGGCTTCAAGTAGAGATCAACTTAATTTAAATAAAAATAATTTTGTTCATCTTTCAAAAGAAGCTTCAAAAATATTCATGGATGCCAACCAACTAGACTTCAAAAAAATTATTATTAATATAAATAAAATTGCATCGCTGAGCTTAAGGTTCTTACATGACAAAGTATTTAAAACTTTTTTAAAGCAGGATGACTACGAAAGTATAAAAATTGCTTTATGTAGTATTTTTGTCTCGAATCAATCTGAAATGAATCATAAACTATTAAAATTACATGAATATGATTTATGGCAAAAACCTCAATTTATTATTGGTATAATAGAAATCATAGATCCTTTAAGTTCTATATTTGATGATTTAACTGATCACATAACAAAAAAATTATCTAAGAAATAAATTTTACATCTATCAAATTTCTAGGTACGATAGAAATAATCTATAAATATGAGGGTAATATATGGAAACATTAATTTTGAGTGCTTCTGATCTAGTAGGTATGTCCTTCTGGGTAATATCTGCTGCTATGGTTGCTTCTACATTTTTCTTTTTTGTTGAACGCGATAGAGCTGTAGGCAAATGGAAAACATCACTATCTGTCGCTGCAATGGTTACTGGTATCGCAGCAATTCACTATTATTATATGAGAGAAATTTGGTTAATCACCGGTTACAGCCCAACTGTCTATCGCTATGTCGACTGGATCCTTACTGTACCATTACAGATTATTGAATTTTATTTAATCTTGATAGCAATTACTAAAGTAAATGCGAGCGTCTTTTGGCGATTACTCATCGCTTCATTAGTAATGTTATTAGCTGGTTACTTCGGCGAACTAAATTACAAAGATCCAAACTTACTATGGGGTTATTTCACAGTTGGTTTGCTTGGATGGTTTTATATCATATACGAAATCTTTGCAGGGGAAGCTGGTCAAATCAGTGCTAGCAAAGGTACCGTCGCATCTAAAAAGGCATTTAACGGTATACGAATCATCGTAACATTTGGCTGGGCAATTTATCCTCTTGGCTATTTGTATGGTTATGCTCATGATGGTAGTGTTTCTGCACTCAACATCATCTATAACCTTGCTGATTTTGTTAATAAAATTGCATTTGGTGTTGTTATATGGTCTGCAGCAACCAACTCACCTACAACAAGCAAGTAATTAAATTTAATCAACTAACGCATATTTGTTTCAGAACAGATATGCGTTTTTTGTTAGTATGCATATGGTAAAGAAAATTATAATCATGGGTGGTGGCTTTGGAGGTATCGCAAGTGCACTCAGGCTAAAAGCAGAAGGGTATGATGTGACTGTGGTTGATCGATGTCCAAAACTTGGTGGTAGAGCACAAACATATCATCATGAGGGCTATCAACATGATGCTGGGCCGACAGTCATTACAGCCCCCTACTTATTTGAGGAATTGTGGCAGTTATTCAAATTAGACATGGCTGACGATGTTACTATGCATGCGCTTAAACCATGGTACCAATTTGTATTCTATGATCAATCTTCTCTTAATTATGGTGGCAGCCTTGATGAAACCCTGGATGCTATAAAACAAATCAGTCCCAAAGACGGCAAAGGATACTTGAATTTATTACAAGAATCTAAAAATTTGTATGAAGTTGGGTTTAATGAATTGTCTGATCAACCATTTCACAAACTAAATTATCTTTTAAAACAAGTACCAAGCATGATTAAACTTGGTTGTTACCGCAGTGTATGGCAATGGGTTAGCCAACACCTCCAAGATGATCGTTTACGAAGGGCCTTTTCAATTCAACCTCTATTAGTGGGTGGCAATCCGATGAATACAACGTGTATTTATGGTCTGATTCATTATTTAGAAAGAGCCCACGGCATACACTTTCCTAAAGGAGGCATGGGTGGATTAGTCAATGGCTTAACTAAACTCATGCACCGTGTTGGGATTAAAGTCATTAATCACGCAACAGTCACTAAAATGAATATAACAAATGGCAAGGTTCAATCAGTACAATTAAACCATGAACATGAAATGAACGCAGATTATTTTGTCTCCAATCTTGACCCTCTTTTTTTATATCAACAATTAATACCAAAAAAACATCAATTTTTATCAGCACAATTAAAAACAAAACGAACGAAGGTATCCATGGGTTTATTTGTGATATATTTTGGCACGAAAATCCAATACCCAGAGGTTGAGCATCATACGATTTTATTTGGTAAAACATATGAGACATTATTGAATGATATTTTCAACCATCATAAATTAAATAAAGATATTTCTATTTATCTTCATCGTCCAACTGCCACTGATCCCTCAATGGCACCAGAAGGCCATGATGGGTTTTATGCGCTAGTACCTGTCCCAAATTTATTAGGCAAGATAGACTGGACTATTGAAGGTGAAAAATTAAAAAAACATACCCTCGATATTTTGGAAAAAAGACTTTTACCCAACTTAAACAATCATTTAACACATTGTTTCTTTAAAACACCAATCGATTTTAAACATGACTACCTCAGTGAATATGGCGCTGGTTTTTCAATTGCCCCACTTTTCACACAATCAGCTTGGTTTAGATTTCATAACCAAGCCGAAGGCATAAGTAATCTATATTTATGTGGTGCTGGCACACATCCCGGTGCAGGTTTGCCTGGCGTTTTATCTTCTGCAAAAATTGTAACAAAATTAATTAAAGAAGCTGAGATTGCCTATGCATAAAAATTCCGATTTCACTCAAAACTTACGTCTTCATAGCTCTAGTTTTTATCTTGCCAGTTTATGGTTATCAGCTGAAACCAGACATGCAGCAGCAAAACTTTATTATTTTTGTCGCTATCTTGATGACCTTGCCGACAAACCACATAGTCATAATAGTAAAGAGATAGAATCTATCCTTAAAGACATTCAAGGCCAAAAATCTAACCACCCTATTTCTGGTCACATGCTCGAACTTATTGAACAATATCATATTCCTCATAATGTTCCAATTGCATTAATTCATGGCATACAGAAAGACCTAAATAACATTCAAATGACCACAAAAAAATCCCTTTTGAGTTATGCCTATGAAGTTGCAGGTACAGTAGGTATCATGATGGCTCATGTATTAAATACACCGTCTCTAAAAGCACAGCATCACGCCATAGATTTAAGTATTGCCATGCAACTGACCAATATAGCTCGTGATGTTTATGAAGATGCGCGCCTAGGACGAAGATACCTACCTGCAGAATGGATTGGTTCGATAACACCCGAAGACATTATTCATCCAAGTCCAGGTATACAAATTAAAATCAATCAAGGGATACATCGGATCATTAGATTATCAGAGGACTACTATGATAGTGGGATTAATGGTATTAGTTATCTTCCAAAAAAATATCAAGCATCTATCCATAGGGCAGCAGCACTTTACCGAGAAATCGGATTTAAAATTCAACACGCACAAAATTCATTTCAGAAAGAAAAAACGCGTGTTAGTAAATTAAAAAAATTGTATCTATTAACTTGTAAAAAAAGCAATCATAGCCCTGTGTTTGATCATTCAATTTCACTTCATAATGATATCAAACACTTTCCCTTTACACACCATGCTTAATACAGAGACATATGACATCATTGTCATTGGTGCTGGTTGTGCTGGCCTCAGCTTTGTATCTGCACTCAATGAATTATCACAATCAAGCCGCATTTTGATATTAGAACAAGCACCATCTATTGATAAAGTGCCAAATCGAACATGGAGTTATTGGACTTCTAAACCAGATGAATTAAAAGCCTATATTTGGCATGAGTGGCAACGATGGTCACTAAGTACACATTCAAAAGAAATATTATCGCATAGTAACGAATTAACCTATCAGTCCATTAAATCCGATCACTACCTACCCGCACTCTTAGAAAAAATAAAAAAAAATAAAAATATAACTGTTTTATTCGAAAAAAAAATTGATAAGTTAATATACGCTTCAAAGACCAAAATAGTGACTCGGACCGTTTCTGAGCAATGGTCTTCGCAGTGGGTAATTGACACACGCCCCCCAAATGAAGAAGCTAATTTTGAACTTATTCAGTCATTTAAAGGCCAATACATACGCAGTTCAAAACCCATTTTCAACCCTAACGTATTTGGTCTTATGGATAATATAGTGTGTAAAGATAATATTATTAAATTTACATATTTACTTCCCAACAATCATTACGAGTGTTTAATTGAAACAACTTTTTTACATCAGCCAGATAAATTGCCAGATATAGAATATCATTTAAAAAAAGACCTTCAACGTTTTGGAAGTCATCATCCCTTCAAAGTCATTCAATCAGAACATGGGCGATTACCTATGACTGCCAAAAGATTCAGACAACCCAAACATAAAAGACATATCAAAGCAGGACAATCTGCTGGTGGGCTAAGGCCCAGCTCAGGATATGGGTTCAAGCGTATCATAGCGTGGGCTCAACTAGCAGCGCAAACATATCACAAACATCAATTGATACCCTACCCAAACCACCACGCTTTTTTTAGTCACAAAATGGATCAGATTTTTTTAAACACGCTTAAACATATGCCAGAGCAAGCACCTACAATTTTTACAGCCCTTGCTGAAGGCTTAAATGGCGATGAGTTTGGTTATTTTATGATGGACAAAGCTAATATTTCAATTTGGCGAAAAGTTATTCAAGCTTTACCTACTAAAACCATGCTAAAGGGGCTTACAAAATCATATGCATGAGCCAACCATTGAACACAAACTTATCCCATGCTGGTTCATACTTGCCATAGGTCTTTTAATAAGCAACATTCAAAGTGAATTGTATTTCATAGATTTATTTTTTTTACTTACCATAGGTATATTTCATGGCGCATATGACTTTCATTATGCAATTTTTTCAAAAAAATTGGATACGATGGGTCAAATTAAATTCATATTACAGTATGTCATTATTGCGTTAGCATTTATTTTTTTTTGGTTAATATATCCAAATTTGGGTTTAGGGATTTTTTTTATTATTGCTTCAATACATTTTGGCCTTGATTGGGATCATTTTGAAAATATATTCATTACAAGCATCCTTGGCTATGCCACACTTTCAATAAGTTTGTATATGCACCCTGATGTAACAAATCAAATGCTCACTCATGACTTTTTAAACATTTCACCGCATACCTTACTACTTTTAACCAGTCTTACCCCTGTCTCTTGCATGTTAGGATTGTTTTTTTGTATCTTTCATCGAAGAAAAGTCATGTTAATACAATGGTTGTCATTTCAATTATTAGGTGCCATATTGCCACCTTTAACTTTTTTTACAATCTATTTTTGTGGTTTTCATAGCATAAAACACATTCAAAACATGCGTGAGAAACTTAATAAAGTTAGTGGTTTGGATAAAATGGCGGTCCTATTATGGCTAATAAGCATTGTGGTTTTAGTATCTATTCACGCATGCTTTAAGAGTCAATTAAACCAATATCCACTTCACACTTATTTTATCTTATTGGCAGGTTTAACCATGCCACATATGTGGTTGCATATGCTGCCTTTAAGCAAAAATTAGTGAAAAACGGTATTTTGGGGCCAATAAATATACTATCAAAACAATACAAAGACTCATGTACAATATAAAGCCAACCAAGTTGAACGTAATCAACATATTTAAAATAGCAGAGGCAATAAAACAGCTCCCAAATTGTAAAGAGCCTAATAGTGCATTACCCGTAATCGGTACTTTTTTAGCGACTTCTAAAAATATGTTTATTGAAAAAACCGTCAATAAAGCGTTACAAACAGCATTGATCATGATGCAACCAATAAGGTATGAAAAAATACTATTCAGATATAGTGCATGTGTGAGTGTTAACATTGCACAAACAAAGATATTTAAACATATATTTATAATCATTTGAACATTACCATCATGTAATCTATAGGGCAATAAGACCCGAATAAAAATATCCATTAATTTTACAACACTTAAATATAAACCGACATTTAAAATAGTCCAGTGAAAGTGATTGATTAGGTAATACATACTAAAAATAACTTCACACATCGAAATTGAGCTCATGAAACCAGCTAACACAATTTGCTTCAGTTGATTTGGGTAACATAAGATGTCGTGAATACTTTTTGTATATGTCTTCCAATCCCAATTCATGAGTATGATTTGATCAGGCCAATCATTAAAAATAGGCCTAATCCATAAAAATCCTGCAATGGCAATCCAATGAATGGCTCGCCAATCAAATAATGTCACTACATAGGCCGAGATTGTTGGCGTAATCACTAACATAATGGCATGAAACCCTAGCATTGCACTTACGGCGTAATTAAAGCCTTTAGTAATATTTTTTTCACTAAACTCAATTTGGATTCGCATTAAAATGATCAAACCACCTGCACTCAAACCTAAGAGCAACCGAGCAAAAAAAAGCTGATCATATGTGCTTACAATCAAGCTAAGCACGTTGGCGCTTAAACCAATAAACCACACATTTTGATGGATACGTTTTGGTGACATGACAGTCAGCATCATTGGCATGATAAATTCGGCAACCATTGCGGCACCTAAGAATATTGTGACTAACCATTGACTACTTTGGATGGATATACCAAACTCAGAGACAACCCTTGATAACGCAGGATAAAATATCTCAATCATCAACAAGGCCACTGCAAAAACAGTGCCATAATGACAATATGGTTTTTTAAATATCATTGAAATATACACTTCATTTATGAGACTATGATACATAAGTAAATTTTCTTTTTAAATATCTCAAAAGGTTTTGTATGGGTATCACAGATATTCTTGGTGCACTTTCAACTGCATTAAATGAAATAAATTCAAATCTTCCATTCTTGTTTTTTTGGATGGGTCTGGCTTGGATCATTCTCATAGTGAATTTTTTTCTTGCCAATGCTTTATTCATATTAGGTTTACTTCCAAGACACCCACTCGGCCTTATAGGCATTTTTACTAGTCCGCTTATTCATGGTAATTTCCAACATTTATTTATGAATGCAGCTTTCTATTTGGGACTTGGCGGCTTAGTATTGAGTCAGGGCCTTGATACATTCTTAACAGTTAGTATATCTATTATGTTTATTTCAGGAAGCTTAGTATGGGTTTTCGGACGTAAGGCTCTTCATGTTGGGGCAAGTAGTCTCATCATCGGTTACTGGGCTTATTTGTCTATCAGGGCCATCGTAGATCCAAACCCTACTCAAATCCTAGGTGCTTTACTGGGTATGTATTACTTTGGTATGCATATGGCTGGCAGTTTACTAAGTACTAAAGGCAATGTTTCAATCGAAGGACATATGGCCGGATTGGTTGCAGGACTAATAACCGGTTTTTATTATCAAGAAATATTCAGTTGGTTTAGTATTTATGGCAGTGATATACTAAATTGGGGTTATAACCTTAGCAACGATCTTAATTTACTGCTTAATAATACATCCACTTAATAATCAATCATATTAGACTATCCCAAAAAATGACAAAAACTTTACATTACAAAACAATCAATCAAAAATATTTAGTCACTACCAACCAAGATGAAATACCTATTGGGTCAATCATATTTTGGCATGACCATCATTTAATACATCAGGCAAGCAAAAAACGACCAGGAAAACACTTAATTCGTCCAGAATTAATTGCACATGTTGGGATCGTCATTGGTTATGATGGCCAATACCCGAAAATTGCTCATGCAGTCAATGAAGAAATATCAACAGACCCTAATAAAGAACCAATTAGATCTGTGATTACCTCAAGACTTCAGGCTTTAGACGACAGAAAAAAACAAAACCATTCTTTTATTGTTTTTAAACCTAATCCAAATAATAGCGAACAAATGTTACTATCTGCTGCTATGGTTGAGATAGCAACTAAGTTGACACATCGAGACCCAATATCAAAAGAATCAAGTTATCAAATACCGTATGGTGTCAATCGGTCAAGAAAAATGACCGCACACATACGTTCATTATTCGCACAAAAACAAACAAATGTTAAATTTGAAACACAACTTGCTCAAGTCACAAAAGCCCAGTTTCATGAAACTCAATATGCCTTTTATCATGAATGGGATTATAATCAACCAAGCACCAAAAAAGTCATCACTGACGAGCCCTTAGATGTTCATGCAGCTGCATTGGTGGCTTTTAAAAATGTGGCACAAATGAATCACAAGGATTATCAAAAATACACTCAGAAAAACAATCAACCTGCCTTTACAAAACATGGGTTAATGTGTGTTCAATTCATTATGTGGCTTGGTCAATGCGCCATAATTGAATCAAACCCCTATGATCCTCTAACAAACAATGTTTTGAATCCTAAGGGGTCGGTTGAAAAAATATCCATGTTATCGAGAAAGTATACAAGACAGGATGATGAAAATAAGATTCATGTCAAACGCGTCTTATTACACAATCATAATCAAGCAGAGTTATTTAGTGAAGCCGACTATAAAGACTTATTTTCTTGGCTTGACCATGACGGTAAGATGATGGCACCAGGTACATTAATGCAAATTTTGATGGATCAAGCTAATTTTAGCGATGGTGGGGGTGAAAAACCATTTATTGTTGATTATTACCATGTTAGTAACGTAAACAACAGACAAACTGATAATATTTTAGACGATATCAATGATTTAGTTACAACACTTTACCAACTTAATTTAAAACATAGGATAAGCATTTTTGACCCTGAGATGTATTTCTCACAATTTTTAGAAAAAATTGCAAGCTTGCTCACTCGGCATGAACGTGATATCACAATAAGCGAATTACTGCAAAATCGAAACTTAAAACGGGTTGCAGAACAACGACAGCAACAAGTTGGCATTGAGTGCGAAAAAATAAACACCACAATAAAGCGGACCTTTTCTCATCATAGTCATGTTGAAATGCATTTTTTGGGGATTAGCATTCAAATTATCATGTCTGTCTTTTTAAATAAACTTAAAAAAACCGTCATGCAAAAAAGAAAGTTTTTTAATGAAGAGCCAAGCTACGGACGTAGCAAACAAGTCAAGCGTGCATCTAAATAAATTCAACTTATTTTTACGTTGTGCGCCAAATCAATCTTTGATATTATTAGTAGGGTTTATATATTGGCGAGGATTATATATGTTCGATGCAAGCATTAATGTGTTAAAGACGCAACTTTGTCATTGTGTTTCAAATTGGAAATCTTATCTAAAAATTTATTTTATCGTCCCACTCGTATTAATTGTAACGCTTGGTTTGCTCGCCCTTGCCACTTTAAGCTTTAGTCCGCTTTTGTCTTTCTTCCGCAATAATTTTGGCTTTTATATAATCGGTTTTTATGTATTAATAATATACTTCTTAAAACTTTATGTTCTTGGCATAAGGTTTGTTTGTCTTGACGAAAAACCAAAAAATATACTTAACCTAAAATATTCGAAACAAGCTTTTTTATATAGTTCATACATGATGCTTATCATTCTATACGTCATTGCTTTTTTCTTTTTTATACTATTTTTAACCTCATTTTTTCTTCCTGTATCTTCTTCATTGATGACCCCATTGACGGGCCAATCAGAACAAATATCTTCGGCATTAGTAAATTCATTAAACAATATTGGCATACACACTCAAACCAACAGCGAAACATATTTAGTTATCTTCGACTATCTAATTTTCATATTCTCCTATGCCTTAATTAGTGCTTTATTGGTATTTAATAGTATTGCAGTAGCAACAGACATTGAAATACCCTTTTATCGCAGTGTTTATAAACTTAAAAAGTTTTTTAGTGTAAATTTTCAGTTACAATTCATATACATTTCTTTCAACTTACTTATTAATTATTTAAGCAATTTATTACTTGCTGATTCCGCCAATATAGGAAAACTGGTCTTCAGCGCAATACTAAACATTGTAAACTTTTATATTAGTATATTTTTCATTTTATGTTATGCCCGTAATTTTAAATTATGGCATCAATCAACTAAATAGGAGATAACTCGTGTTTATTGCAACTTATCAAATTATAAATGAACAGTTCACCTCTCTTTACCGAGATAGGTCTACGTATGCTAAAATTTTCTTAGCACCACTGGCAACGATGATTTTTTTGTTCGCATTTAGTGAATTGATCATGGCTTTTGATAAAACCGTGACCAGTTATGATGTTCATAACATTAATACATTAGTTTTAAACCTAGTTTTTCTAGTGTTTACACCGTTAATTTTTTTCTATGCCATTAAAGGCATTATTCAAACCATCCGTTTCATCGTTAAGAATGAATCCCCCTATTCTTACTTTGGATTTCACCTTTTTAAACAAGCTTATTTGTTCTTAAGTTATGTATTGTTATTTTTATTTTTCAGCTCAACAATAGCAACTTCATTCTCTATATATATCTACATACCAATACTTATTTATATTCTTTATGCTTTTACTTGGTACCCCTATAATCTAATTTCTGTCGCAGCAGATGTGCATGTTGATTTTTTCAAAATTGGATATCAAATTGGTAAATGGGCATTCATGAATTTTTTAATCTTGCTTTTCTTTAGTTTAACTTTTTATTGTGTTTATAGAATAGACGCTTTTTTTAGCCCCCTACCTTTGCCAATTTTGCTGTTTATTACTTATTTTTTAACACTTAATAAGCTTGGCTGTTTTGCTAGAAGCTTTTTAAGCTTTAAAAACATTCATTAAATTATTCAAGAAAATTTAAAATCAAAAATACTTTTTCTAGTCGTTGATTCTTTACTAGATTTAAACTTGTTATCAAATAAGCTTTTAATTTTATTCCCTGACAGAATGGATTGATAAACAGTTGTCTTTTGAAGATTCAAAAGGCTATGCTTATAACAATTATCAACAAGATAGTTATTTGCTGTAAGGGTATCATGATGCAATATGCCGTGCATGTCTTGTTTCCAGTTATAAGCACCGTTTGCTTCTAAAACATTTAACATGTAAGCTTTCTCACTTTCTGACAATGATATTTTATCGCATTCCACAACATTAAAAGTCATCATATGTCTGATAATGATTAGTAATACATCTAAATATGCTTTTTTATCTTTAAGCTCAGGTTTTGATTTACTGGTATCATCATCATTTACCGATAATAGATGATTCAAATCATTATCATGCAAATCCACACTATAACCGGAGTTCATCATAGACTGACATTGTTGGCTTACATTCAAATATTTTGTGATTGCTGTAGTGACTATTTCATCATTAAACGAACATGTAGCTAATTTATGACCTCTGTGGAATAACTGTCTTCCCTCAAAATGACTGAATAATGCTTTAAGTATTTCTTGCTCAGTTAATTTATTTTCACAAATATTTAATATGACATCTGGGCTTGGTAATGTATCAGAGTCCTCGTTACTAGCAAGTGCTGAGTCATTCAAATCATTTAAATGTTTAATTTTTTCTATAAGCTTATCCTTTTCATTTGCCTCAAGATTCAATTCATTATTCACATAGGTTTGTACTCTGTCTATCTCCGCTGTTAACAACGTTGACTTAATAGACTCTGATAACGCTTTAGAATGACTGGATGCAAGGTTTAAGGTTGCAACCAATTTATCATAGTTTAATTCCATTCTATGCAAGTTTTTTTCTAATAAATGATTTCTGGCTATTTGATCGTAACCTAGCCACTCAAATAAATTGATGATATTTTCTTCATTACCGAGAAGTAGTGAATAATTAATTGATGCTAAAAAAAGCTTATCCAATTGAGGGCGCATGATAAAAGTCTCAGGCAATAAACCTTCAATATTGTTTTTTTCATAACCGTAATCATGCAAGAACCTTTCTCTTTCCTTAATAAGGAATGTATGCAAATCTTCAATAGACAAATTTGCTTCCCTAAAAGCTTTTTCATAATCATTCATGTGCTTTAAATCCATTGCAGCCAATAAATATGAAATACTATAACCAATCAAGTGTATTTCTTGATCAGGCAAGGTTATCTCGTATTGCATTATGGTATTGAGTAATTTTTCTTGTCCGATAATTGGTCTTACCAAATCTGATGAAAATATCCTCAATTTATTTAACAAGTCATTTAAATGCTCTTCATTGATACGATTTGCCTTTAGTGTTTTTTCTATGCTTTTAACAATGCCCCTGATAATCGGGGTTACGTCATACGTTTTACTGAATTGTTTTAAATTATTGCCAATATTCCAACCAGATAATATATTTAGGTATTTTTTAGTAAATACCTCAAATAATTCATCGTCTTTGGTTAAACCTAGGACAAACATTCTGAAAAATTTATTATTTTTTTCAGGCAGTGCTTTGAAGAATTTAGTCAATAGTGTTTTCATGACATCTTTTTGATAGTTATTTTTCATAAAACATATCAAATTATCAAGGTCATTATTGGTACCTTTATCTAGTTTTTGAACTAAATTTCCAAACACATTTTCTAATTGATAATCATTTAACGTATATGACAGTGATGCTATACTTTCGTTATTCAAAATTGATGCTTTTAGTGCTGAGAAAGATACCATGCATTTTATCTGATGCGCCATATTGGCATCATCTTCATCTTCAAGATCTAACAATTGGTCTAATCTTGAAATACTATCAGCTTCAAAAACATATGTTGTCACAAACTTTTCTGGTAAATTTTCTATCAATGTCATTAATTTAGCATCATCGATTTCTGGAATCATATGTTGATTAAACATGACAAAATCTATCAATTCATTTACGAAAGCTTCATCTATAAACTCTGAAATCTCTGCTAATATATCAGCCAAAGACTCACTATCAAAAGACGCTTTACTTACAAGTTCAAATAGAAAAACTTGATAAATACTTTTTTTATGTTGATCGATATAAGATTCAATATTTGTCATTTTTGCTAATAACCCAAGGTCACTTTGTATCAACCCGCCAGCAAGTTTTGATAAATCAACTTTATTTTTTTTACATATATATAGAAACTTTTCAAGATATTTCAAATTAGCATTATCGATATTATAAACTGTAATGAATTTTTGAATGAAATCATTATTTTTGCTGTCAATATTTGGCATTTCAAGCAAAGTTTTTAAAACATCCTCTGAAATTTTTTCAATACCCGTCAACCAATATTCAACAGCATTAAATACTGTATCTGATTGTTCATTAGTATTTAATAAGTAATGATCTAAAACTTTATGACTAATTTCTTGAAACCAATCTTGATTTTTCGGTGTTAGTAAACCAGCCATACATCTTGAGGCTAATAAATTTATTTCAGTATCATCTTTATATTTGTCCATAAATTTGAACATCAAAGATCTTGCAAAAGGCTTATTAGCAAAGATACTGGACAATACATCAAAATGTTCCTGTGACCATTTAGCCAATGTTTTATTATTCAATAGTATGACTTCAAAACCATTAAAAGCAGCTTCACTGTTATAATTTGTAATTTTATCTAAAAGCTTTAAATCCGACTCAATACTTTCTTTCATACGTTTACGAAAAATGATGTTTAAAATATTGCTGTAATCTAATTTGTTTTTTTCAACGTAATCATAGATATTACCCATGAGTCCTAATGAAAGATCTTTCATTTCAGTAAGACCAGCCTCGACATAGCTTGGTTTGTTTGAATCTAGGTATTGCTTTGCCACAGCAAAAAGTAGCTCATCAACTTGATTACTTTTGATTGTGACTAAAAATGTTTCTAAGCGCTCTAAATTAACACCTGATAAACGTTTAGCTATTTGATCAACATCATTACCTAATAGTTCAAGACTTTTAAGTTGCTCGTAGACATCCTTTGCAAATTTATAGGATCCTTGATTAATAGCACATGCTAATAAAGTTAAAGAATTACCCTGCACGCATGGGTTATAAACACTGACATCTAAAAATGCTTGGTTAAATAAATATTGCCCATATAGATTTTTAATCACTTCATAATTCTTTATGTTAATAGAAAATAAAGTATTCCAGTCTTCTTGATCAAATTGAGTGTTATCAATGTCATAAAGACGGCTATCTATTTCAGTGCTTGACAGGCCTTGTTGGTAACTTTCACTGTATTTAACACCCCATAAAATATAAATTTTTGACTCTAACATTGGGTATTCATGTTTATTAACTTGAATGAACTTTAAAATCTTCATCATCTGATTAGAATTGATTCGGAAATTGTTTAAAACTGGTTCTAATACATCTACTGCAAATGCTTCATTATCTAATAGGTTTTGCAATGCTTGATCTGTTAACACGTTAGCATTAGGCAGTAAGTGAATGATGTTGATGAATTGATTGGCATCAAATTGTTCAATGTTGCTAAAAATATGATCGACAACATCAGCAGATAACCCTTCTCTATTCGCACTGTGTGCATGGGATGCAAGTAAATAAAGGTAAGTATCTTTTGCAGTTTGCATATCCTCAGATGATAAAAATGAATGACTGAGTTGTAACAATGTTTGATCAATACCACCATTTATATTTAAACCAATAGAATCACAATATTTAATAAAAGCTTTGATAATATAACGTCTGGCTTCGGATACAACTTCTAATTTATGTTCACTGATTTTAGCAAGGTTATTAAACATCGTGTCAAACGAATCGAAATCATAACCAGCTTCGTCCATATATCGATGATCAATGCCTGAACTCATTTCTGCAATCATTTTTAAATCGTTTACTTTTAAATTTTCTCTATCCAGTACTTTTGTTAATAATGAATATCCATTTAAATCCTGTAAAGCAACTTCAATATTAATTGTTTCATCTAAATAACTTAGTTTTTGACGAAGATCACTTTGGTCACTACTGCCCTCATAAACAAGATTAACGAATGTATTGGCTAATTGTGTTCTTTCACGATTAAACTGAGTATCCACTTTAAAGGTATTTTCTAATCGCAGCTTTTCAGTATGAACTTCATATAAATCACGAATCAGTTTTTCAAAAGTGATGTCCTCATCTATTATCGTAAATTTATATGGCATTAGATTGATTAAATGCCTCTTAATCTTATTATATTGAATTTTGACCAATCTTTTTTGATCTTGGCTATTCATAATCTGATCAGGGCCATTCAACTTATTTTCTTCATCCATAACAATGGCATCTAGTGTTTGTTTAACGGCATTTTGATCGGCAATATCAGAAAATTGTGCGTTTTTTTCTAGAAGTAGTTTAACGAGCGCATCGAAACACTTTTTTACTTGTTTATAAGACTCTTTGAGTAAATTTACACCATTAAATCTCAATGTTGGCAAAAACTCAGATAATGTCAAAAGATCAATGATTTCAGGTTTGTTTTTCTTAATTGCTAAGGACGTCAACACATTGATATCATTTTGATTAAAGTTATGCTCAATACGGTGTCTAAGCTCACTTTTTTTATTCTCATCAATAAGGTCTTCAATGTATTTTGACCTTTCGTTGTTTGATACAGGCAGTTGCCCGTACCACCAATCATAGAACGATTTTATTAGGGAGGCGATGATTTTAAAAATATCTAACATAATTATTTTTCTTATTACTTACAAAATTATTATATGTTTATTTTGTTAATGAAACCTTAAGGATTGATTTATGCTATAATAAAGTTATAGGAAAAACAAATAAGGAGAATACTATGGATTTACTACTACTATCGCAATTTTTTCTGTATATGACCGGTATTAATATACTGATTTACTTTTTACTACTGATCATACATAGAAATCTAGGAAAAAAATCGTTCTTACTAGAGCTAATCTCAATTAGACTAATTGGACGCTATAAGTTATACATCATCGTGTTTAACCTAGTGCCTTATGTAGCACTGAGCATGTTGTTGTAAAACTTTTTACAAAAACTTAATTTTTGAAAGCCCATTGTTAATAATGGGCTTTTTTTTTACTTTCTTAAAGGAACCAATTAAAACTGTAATATATGCTATAATTGGTATTGGAAAATAACAACCTAGGAGAAGCACAATGGACTTAGCACTATTATCAGAATTTTTTATGTATATGACTGGAATCAATATCCTACTCTATGTCGTCATAATGGTCTTAATTAGAAATTATGGAAAAAAATTCATAGGATTTCATATAAGAATCTTGAAATTAAAGGACACAAGTAAAGATGAGCTGGAGCTACTCACATTACGTGTTATGGGTAGATATAAAGTGCTCATACTAATATTTAACTTAGTACCATTGTTAGCACTGCATTTAATGAGCTCATAGAAAATTCATGATGCATAGCTTAATACTTAAAATTATTTTTTAAAACGGATTAATTTAGAAACTTTGGGAGAAAAAATATGGACTTATCATTACTAATACAATTTTTCATTTATATGACAAGTATCAATTTGGTTATTTATCTATTATCACTCTTTTCTTTTATTTATATGAGAAAAAAACTTTTTAATTGTTATTTAAAATTCACCAATCCAAATAAGAAAGAAAACGTTAATTTTGAGATGATTGTACTTGGCTGGCTTGGGGTTTATGAATTACACATCCTACTATTCAATATTATCCCGCTAATTTCACTCAGTCTAATGATTTCATAAGAGATACTTATAAAAGAAACCCGCTTTTAAGGTGGGTTTCTTTTTAAATAATTTCTAAACCTAGTTCGCTAATAATAATTCATTCCAGGCAAATCAGTATGAGGATTAGAATCATTTCCAACATGACTTTCTACGTTTGTCCATTTTTTTGAAAGATGACAACCATTTGAATCAAGAATATGTTTAGAAGATAACTTACCCTCAGACAGTGCCCAATCGTTATTGGCGGTTATACCATAAATATCAATATTTGTTCCTTTTTTTAATATTTCTTTTATTATTTTATCTGTTTGAATGTTGTATACAAAATGCCAAGGATATTTATGTAAATAATACGAGTCATCTAAAACAACATCACAGGTTGTCTTAAATGTCCTATCTAGTGTTAATGATATTTTATATTCACTTAAATCCATATTATCCTTAAGCAACGCATTTAGTACCTCAACCATAATAGCCCCACCCAGAGAGTACCCTAAGAAATTTAATTCTTTCTTCTCAGGATAAGCTTTCATCAACGATAATATGTCTTTGACGTAATATTTAATCAAATTATCCTTATTTTGTGTCAATCTATGACTATAAGCTATATGCAAGCCATTTTTTGGGTTTGAAAAATGAGCTGCATTCATTGATGCAGAATGAAACATCCCTCCCCAAGAAAACGTCAACGCATCGGATATACTTCGATCATCAATGATCTTTTTATTACTAAATGAATATAACAGTGCAGGACAAAATATAACTTGAAAGAAACAATTATAAATTTTAAATAAAATATTGAATGATGTTGAAATCAAAAATAATACCGGATAAAGCAGGACATAATGAAGTTCTGCCATAAAATTTGCACACCCGGAAATCGTTTTTGAAAGCGTTTCAATGGAACCAATAAAAACGAATAACAATAATTGAGATAGAACATTGGCAATTACTAAAGATACAGAAAAATAAGGAGGTAGTGGCAAAAAGTAAAAAACGCTTAAAGCAAACCACATAACCCTATCAGCAAAATCGACATTAGGCAAAAGCGTAATAGTAAGGAATATGCAGCCACATGCCAGTTCTGGAAAAATAAAAAAATAATAGATTGCTAGGGAACAAAAAATTGCACCACATAAAGCCATAAAAGTAAATTTAAAAAGAAATTTAATCGCAATGAGATAATTATCCAATCTCGTACCCAACGCATAGAGCAACTTATACAATTCAACCATTAGCACTCTTTTTATTCTAATTATTAATTTAAGTAAGCTTGGAATTAAACTAAGGAACACACCAAACATACCGTGAAAAAATTTTCTAATTGCGCGATTGTCTGAGTCTAAATTCATATACTTGTTATCACCATCATTCCATCTAAAAAATAACATCTACAATTTCCATATGCAATGTCTTCATAATTAATAATGATGAATTTCTATTACATACATTCTGTCAGCAATGAGGATAATTTTACTTGATCAAATTAAAATTATTGATTTAATTGAAAAAAACAGGCATAGTAAGTCTTTAACTTCTTAACTCACCCTTCCCTTATGTCGAAATCACAAAATAGCAATTTACCAAAAAAAGATCATTTCAGCTTTAATCAATTACCTAGCTGGATGACGAAACAATTAGAAAATAATGGTATTACAAAACCAACAGAGATCCAAAGTGCAACGATCCCACATATAATGGATGGTAAGGATGTTTTGGCGACTGCCTCGACTGGATCAGGCAAAACAATTGCTTACTTAGCACCCATCATTATAAAATTAGCATCGACACTCAAGCGAACGTTGATTATTGTGCCAACGCGGGAACTAGCCAAACAAATTGAACACGAAGCAAGATTATTAAATAATAAAAAGTCATCTCTTCAAGCCGTTGCACTGATCGGTGGTGCTCCATTTCACTTACAAAAGAAAATACTTAATAAGCGTCCTAATATCGTCATAGGTACGCCAGGACGAATCATTGATCACTTGCAAAGAAGGAATTTAAGACTAGATGATATATCACATCTTGTCCTGGATGAAACAGATAGGCTGCTTGACCAAGGATTTATGCCACAAATTGATGAAATACGTGAATATATTGATCATCATCCCCAAACCATCTTACTGTCGGCAACTTTGCCTAAATCAAAATTAGCACAAATCAAATCAATTTTAAATTCACCCAAAGAAATTCATGTTGGGCAAATAAACCAACCGAAAAAGAATATCCAAGTATCCAATAAATCCTTAAAAGGTAAAGACAAGTTTAAAACACTTGAAAGCCTCCTTGGTGATATTAATCAAACAAGTGTTGTCTTCGTCAATACAAAACGTCATGTTGAAACCATCTCAGAGAAATTGACTCAAGCACAATTGCCAAACTGTATGTTACATGGAGACATTCCACATAGAAAACGTCAAAAAATCATAAGGCAATTTCGAGAAGGTCTAACACCTACCTTAGTGGCAACTGATGTTGCAGCAAGGGGCATTGATATTGTTCATATTGAAAGAGTCATTAATTATGACCTACCCCAAGCACCCGAGGATTATATCCATCGCATAGGTCGCTCTGCTCGTGGTGACGCTAAAGGTGAAGCTGTAAATTTCATTACAGAAGAAGACAAAATCAAATGGCAAAACATTCAAAACTTCATTGCTGGTAAGAAAACACTTCCTGAATCAAGATCTAGGTTTAGAGGTGGAAAAAAAGATGGATTTTGCTCCAAGTCTAGACGATCAGATGGTGAACAAAGTTCACAACCAAAGAGAAACACTTGGTCTAAATCTAGACGATCAGATGGTGAACAAAGTTCACAACCAAAGAGAAACACTTGGTCTAAATCTAAACGGTCAGACGGAACAAAAAACACTCAATCACATAAAAAAACTTGGTCGAAAAACAAAAGTTCTGCAAAAAAAACAGCTAAAAAAAGTAAGTCATTTAAAAAACAAATCGCTTAATTCATGTACCAACCTGATTTCTACGCCGAGAGAAGCAGTATCGTTGCTCGCAAAATATTAGGTAGCCAATTGGTTTTCAATGATCAAAAAGCCATCATTACTGAAACCGAAGCATATGAAGGAAATAATGACCCTGCCTCACATGCATATAAAGGTATAACCAAAAGAAATAAGATCATGTTTGGCGAACCCGGTTTTGCCTATATATATCTAATTTATGGTATGCATTTGTGCCTAAACATAACGACTTTTCCTTGTGGACAACCAGGCAGTGTATTTATTAGGGCAATATTAATGAATGACACATATATTAACGGCCCAGGCAAACTCACCAAAGTTTTAGGCATAACGATGAATGAAAATGGTAAAAGTTTATGCCAAGACAATAGCTTTTACCTTACTAATGGAATATCACTTCAAACAAATCAAATCATTAGACTCCCTCGAATAGGCATCACCAAGGGACTTGATAAGTTATGGCGATTCAAGACCAAAATACTCTTATAGCATTGAATTTTATAAATATTTAGTGTAGTATAGTTTTTTAAAACAATTAAAATAGAAGTAAAATAATTATGAGATTACATACTAATTCCCCTTTAACGCTTAAAGGGATATCTATGTTCAATGTGATACAACTTAGCTTAGGTAGCACTTTAAACCGTCATTACTTAGACATTATGGAAGTAAATGATATTACAAATGATGTCATTGAATCTTTTCAATCAATGGCTGATAAATTATTAATCATTAACCCAACTCTAGAGCTAATCATTTTCTTAGACTTAATAAAAGAAGAAATGGTCCAAAAATATGAAAACATTCATGTTTTAAATATTTTAGATAACACCATTGACATTGCTAGTAACATAGCTTCATATGTTGAGATTTATGAAAACATTGGCTTGAATGACTTTGCTGACATTACCAAAGGTATTTTTGAAAAAAATCTTAAATCACTAACTGTTAATCAAAAAATCACGCAATACGAAAAAAACGAAAATATAGTTATTAAATATTGCGAAAACAATTTGGATTACTTAGCGCAGCAACTTGATCAGCTTTTCAATATTAATCAACTAAGAAATGATCCGAAAAAAAATAAAAAATTATTAGCCATGCTTTATCAAAGCTATGTTGTTAATTCAAGTCTATATAAAAATGCATATATTGAAATAGATGGGAAAAAGATTAATCTTGATTTTAAACACATTGAAGAACTCAAATTTGTTAAAGAATTGAAAAAATTAAGTTTAGCCAAATATAGCCATCAAAAAACATTAGCCCATTTACCGCCCTTAGAAGACATTGATTTATGCGCTAATCATGCTATTAAATGGATGCCCGATATGGTCAAATTTTTACAAAAAAATCCAAAAGAGAACCTTGAGGACATCAAAACACAATTAACTGAAATTGACGAACTATGTAAAGATTATGCAAACCAATTGATGACTTGGATGATTCTAGCCATCAATGATTCTATTGAAGATGAATATACTTATGAAAAGCTATCCTCAATGCCATTCGAAGTGTCATTCTTTGGGGTAGAAGAAGTCAGTGATGTTAGACCGTCAACGCCAGTCAAAGAAATCATTAAGTTATTGGAAGATAATAGTCCATTTGAACCTATAACACTGATAGCATAGTTTATTAGACTTACATTTAGCCATCCTTACCTGTTATAATAATAATGTATGGAGGTAACTATGGCTAAATCCATTGTCTTATTTCATGAAGACCTAAGATGCATCGACCATCAGCCACTTGCTGAGGCTGTCAATATCGGTGAAATCATTCCAGTTTATATTCTTGATACTAAAGATCCTAATCAAGTGGGTGGTGCTGGTAAGGTTTGGCTACACCACGCCCTGTCTGATTTAAATAGACAACTTGATGAGAACATGCATTTTTTTAAAGGTGATGCTGAATCGATCATCCCTGAAATCATGGAACAACACGATGTTCAACACCTTTTTTGCCATGAGCGATTTGACCCTTATGGGATCTCTCTTCATCAAATATTAGAGAAGCATTTAGGCAAAGAAAGATTTCATAGTTTCAATGGCAAGTTATTATGGCACCCAAATGAAATACATAAAAATGATGGTACACCCTATCGTGTATTTACCCCTTTTTATCGCAAAGGCTGTCTTCAATTTGGCCCTCTACCAAGGCTACCCCTACCATTAACCAAGCCAACAAAATACGCAAGTATCAGTGGTAGTACCTCATTAGAAGCGTTATCGCTATTACCCAATAAACCATGGGGAAAGGAAATCACACAATATTGGGACATTAGTGAAGCAGGCGCCCATAAAAGATTGGATACCTTCATTGCAAATAAACTCACTGGATACAAAATAATGAGGGATTTTCCAGGTCTGGGACATACTTCGAAACTATCCCCTTTCTTAAGATGGGGAATGATATCAGTCAATTCAATTTGGGACAAACTCAATTCTTTAGAACAGATACCACCAAAAGATTTAGATCACTTTAAAAGTGAATTAGGTTGGCGTGAATTTTCTTACTATCTTTTACACCACTTTCCAAAAATGACTACTGAAAACTTAAACCCTAATTTCGATCATTTTCCATGGCATGAAGATCCAGCATTACTCAAGGCTTGGCAACAAGGCCAAACTGGCTTTCCAATCATTGATGCAGCTATGAGACAATTATACGCAACTGGATACATGCACAATCGATTACGCATGGTAGTAGGGTCTTTTTTAGTTAAAAACCTTACGCTTCACTGGCATAACGGACAAGATTGGTTTTGGGACTGTTTATTTGACGCTGACATAGCTAATAACAGTGCTGGCTGGCAGTGGATTGCAGGATGTGGTGCTGATGCAGCTCCCTACTTTAGGATTTTCAACCCTATTTTACAAGCCCAAAAATTTGATAAAGACGGTATTTTTATACATCAATGGGTACCTGAACTATCAAAACTACCACCACCGCATTGTTTTCAACCATGGCTTGCCCCGCCGTTAGTTTTGCAAGAAGCCGATGTCAGACTGGGAGATAATTACCCAAAACCAATTATAGATTTGACGGCATCTCGTGATCGGGCACTCAACGCTTATGCTCATTTGAAAGCCAAAAAAGGATAAAATTTGCCAACATTAAAGATACGTTCTATGCTAATTTTATGGATTTGATAACTAACATCATTCGGCTGCTAACTTATGCTGGACTAATCCCATTAGTTGCTTTGAATATTTTGTCCATTTGGGTCCCAGGCCCTTGGGCACAATGGATGACTTACTATACAGCTATCATTTTATCGTTCATTGCAGGTATGCAGTGGGGTATCAGTATTGAGCTTGAACGTTCATTATGGGTCTTGATTTTCAGCATTACATGCTCGCTTTGGGCATGGGCAAGTTTACTATTAAGTAATATTATATTCACTTTTTGTTTTCAACTAACAGGCCTTTTATTCTTATATTGGATAGATGTAAGATTAATTCCGGAAGATGCTTATCCCGTCCATTATCTCATAACTCGTAGACGAGCAAGTATAGTTTTTGCACTCATGCTTGTTTGCCAAATTTATATTCAAATAATAAATTAACCCTAAATCACAAAACTCTTCTATAATATATATACATTGTGGAAGAACAAATATGGGTCATTTAAAGGATAAAGTGATTGCAATCACAGGAAGTTCACGAGGAATCGGCCTCGCAACAGCACTGAGAGCTGCAAAAGATCAAGCAACCATTATTATTATGGGCAAGAGTGATCAACCACACCCAAAACTTGATGGTACCATCTATACGGCCGCAAAAGCTGTTGAAGCTGCTGGTGGACAAGCCCTGCCCATTAAAATAGACATTAGAGATGAAAGTAACATTATTGATGCATTTCAGAAAATTGAATCTGAATTTGGTAAACTAGATGTGCTCATTAATAATGCAAGTGCAATTAACACCCTTACAATCGAGCAATTAAGTTCAAAACAATATGATTTAATGCATCAAATCAATGGTCGAGGGAGTTTTTTATGTGCCAAATACGCTGTCCCATTATTAAAAAAAGCGCAGCATCCACATATTTTAAATGACTCACCACCGCTTGAACTAATAGATCAATATTTTGGGAATATGGGCTCTGGTTACGTTGGTGCAAAAATTTTGATGAGTATTTGGACAAAAACGTTATCCATAGAATTGAAACCTTACAACATTGCAGTCAATTCTATTTGGCCATCTACAGCCATTGCAACCGCTGCCATTAAAAATTTAATGCCAGGGTTATTAAAAGGTTCAAGAAAACCAGAAATTGTTGCAGATGCAACCTATCATATCATTACTCAAAATGATCATTTCAGAACAGGCCAATTTTTCATAGATGAAAAAGTATTACTTGAACAAGGTATTGAAGATTTATCAATGTATACCACGGAATATTAAATAAAGGAAATTTATATGAAAAAGAAACAATGTAAACCATGTGAGGGCTTTGAAAAGCCACTTACTGATAAGCAAGTATTCAAACAATTAGAGCATTTAAATGATGATTGGCACTATGATCACAAATTTAAAACCATCTACAGAAAATTTGAATTTAAAGATCACTATACAACCATTGCTTTTGTAAATGCAATTGCATGGGTGTCACACACTGAAAACCATCATCCTGATTTAATTGTAAGTTATAATAGCTGTCAAGTATGTTACACTACTCATGCGATAAACGGCTTAAGTGAAAATGATTTCATATGTGCAAAGAAAATTGATACACTAGTTGATTAATACTTGAATTTAATCAATGTCTGTTTAATGTTGTTTTAATTTTTTTTTTATACACTTATTATTGTTATGAAACAAATAAGATTACCAGTTGCACTATTTGCGTTAATTCCACTGATGCTTGCCTTGCCTTTCGGCATGGATATTTATGTACCTGCAGTACCAAAGATCACAGAATTTTTTCATACTTCTGATGCAATCATGCAAGCTACTTTAAACCTTTTTATGTTAACAAGCGGTTTATTTCAATTATTCATAGGACCTATTTCTGATAGCTACGGTAGACTGAAAACAACTTTATTCTGTTCATTTTTATTCGCGGTCGGTTGCATCATGTGTGCATCAGCACCAACGGTCTCAACCCTGATCGTTGGGAGAATCATTCAAGCTTCAGGTGCCAGCGGTTTATTAATGTTAGGTCAGGCAATTACACGGGACTTATATAATGGCACTGAATTGGCTATTGCATATTGTTACCTAAATGGTGTGGTATCATTTGCACCTTTGTTTGCACCCTTCATAGGTTCATTTTTAGATGTTTATTATGGATGGGAGTCTACTTTCATATGTCTACTCATCATTCCAATCATGACGCTATTTATTTACTGGCCAATCCTAGGTGAAACACTGAGTTTAGTGAACATGTCAAAATGGGATAAAAAAATATTTTTGGAATATTTTAAAGTCATTAAGACCCCAACTTTTATGCCTTATTCTATTTCTTCAGCCATTGGGATGAGTTATGCATTTATATTTTGTACAACCTCCCCGGTCATTTTAATTAAGATACTTGGGGTGCCTGTCATTAAATATGGGTATTATTTTGCTTTCATGGGCATATCATTTTTAATGGGTAGCCTATTGAGTGCTAATTTAGTCAAGTATATTGGGATTTATCGATCAGTAGTCCTAGGCTTTATCATTAGCTTAATTGGTGGTATTTGGATGTTTGTTTGGCATTGTATGACAGGATTAACAATCAATAATTTTGTTTGGCCCATGCTGATCATTGGTACAGGTGGCATTTTCACGATGGGTGCCGCTACCGCAGGTGCTATGATGCCTTTTACAAATAATACCGGCCTAGCTTCGGCCCTTTGTGGCAGTATGCGCTTTATCTTTGCTGGGTTTGTTGGCCTGATCATTGCTAACCATATTCATTCATCATTACCACTGGCTATTCCAGCCATTTTATTTAGTATATTTGGCTTAATTCTCTTTATATCTAATAGAAAAGACTTACAAATCTATGAAACTAATTAAGAATCTCACTTCGATATAGTATATAATTATAATATATAGAAGGTATTTTTATGAAATTAGTATCTGAAACAGAAGGTTTAAACGTTATTGTTGTTGGTAGCTCTGGCGGGATTGGTAAAGCGTTTTGTGATCATCTATTGTCTCTTGACAATGTTCAACGCGTCACAGGATTATCCAGGTCCGATACACCCATTGAACACGCCAAATTTCTATCCAAACAACTGGACATAACCGATGAAGAAAGCATTATTAGTGCCACGGAATCACTTGAAGATGCACATTTAATAATCATTGCAACTGGTATTTTACATGATGAAAGTATGATGCCAGAAAAAAATCTTGCCAATATTAACTTAGCTAACTTACAACATGCGTTTGATATCAACGCCATAGGCCCTGCTTTACTTATTAAACATTTAAGTAAAAAGTTGCCTGCAAAAGAACCTAGCTTGATTATTGTTTTATCAGCTAAGGTAGGCAGTATTGGTGATAACTACCTAGGTGGCTGGTACGGTTATAGAGCATCAAAGGCAGCGCTGAATATGATAGTAAAGACTGCTGGCATAGAACTCCAAAGGTTCCATCCAAATCATAGTGTTGTTTCAGTTCACCCTGGCACAGTGACAACCAAGCTTTCTAACCCGTTTACTGCCAACTATCCAAAAGAAAAGTTACTTGAACCTGAAGACTCGGTCAACAAACTTATTGCTGTGATTGATCAACTAGGCCCAGAAAATAATGGTCAATTCATTAACTGGGATGGCACGAAAATCATTTATTGATTACTGATGATCGTTGGTTTGTCGGTTGGCTTCCAGACATCATACTTATGCATCACACGCTGAAATGCATCTGAGTGTGCAGTCGCATCAACCCATTTACTCACATGTGGAATTGCTTGATGCTGCCATCCATTGTCAATGATCCAAAGTTGTCTAATTAAAGGAAATAAAGCAATTTCAATCCAAGGATTTAAATGCTTGCCTTGTTGTTCCAGCCAATTATCGAGATCTGATAAAAAAGCTTTAATCAACGTTAAATTTTCGGATTGGTCAACATCTGGGTAACGTTCCGGGTACTTATAACGATGCATGGTTGGGACAAATGCATCATGCAATTTAAGGACCCACTCATCTTGGTTGATGTCATAGTCTAATGGATGATCAGTCTGTTTACTCACCCAAGAAACGACATCGAGACTTTCATCAATGATGGTATTGGTATCGATCATTAAAATTGGGACAGTCCCTTTTGGAGATGTCATTAACATGGCATCTGGTTTATTTTTAAGGTCAACTTCTCTTAATTCATAATTAAGTCGTGCATAACTTAATGCCATTCGAGCACGCATAGCATATGGACAGCGTCTAAAGGAATATAATGTAAGTTGGTGTTTCTGTGTCATTTAAGTACCTCCAATATGTTTTTGCCCTCTTTTTTTGGCTAACTGATGCTGTTTTTGACGTTCAGTAAAAGATGCTTTTTGTGCAGATGTAGTTTTGTCAATACAATGTATACAAGACACACCTGCTTGATAAGACGCGTCTTGCATTTGAGCAATGGTTAACGGTGTTCTACAAGCAAAACATTGTTGATGACCACTGGGTTCTAGATCATGATTGACTGCCACTCTTTGATCAAAAACAAAGCAATCACCTTCCCATAAACTTTCTTTTTTCTCAATTTCTTCTAAATACTTAAGTATCCCACCCTCAAGGTGATAAACCTCTTCAAATCCTCGGGCTAACATCAACGAGGAAGCTTTTTCGCAACGTATACCCCCGGTACAGTACATAGCTACTTTTTTGTGTTTGTTTGCATCCAAATGCTTTTCAACATACTCAGGAAAAGCCTTAAACGTATCTGTTTTAGGATTGACTGCACCTTTAAACTGTCCGATTTGGCATTCATAATCATTTCTTGTGTCAATGACAATCACATTGGGGTCTTGTAACAACTGATTCCATTGTTGTGGTGTAACATATTTGCCAACCACAGAATTAGGATCCACTGTTTGATCTCCAATGGTAACAATCTCTTTTTTTTCTTTTACTTTGTATCTTAAGAAAGGATTGTCATCACAAAAACTTTGCTTATAGGCAATATTGAATACTGGGTGTTCTTTAAACCACTGAAGCACAGCTGACATAGTGGCTTGTGACGCTGCTATTGTGCCATTGATGCCCTCTTTTGCAATAATCAGTGTACCTTTTAAATCTTCATACTGACTAAATTGCAAGAGTACTTGTTTGATCTCACTCACATTATCAAGTGATACAAATTCATATAGTGCTGTAACAACAATTTGGCTCATAATGACTACCTAAAGTTCTATCATAAACGAACTTAAGGCATGTTGCCAACAAATAAACCAATCAAATCATCCAGTTATAAGGGTATACACATACCCAAATGCCGCAGCCTGACCAAATAATATAGCCAAATAACTTAATATGCGTTTAAAGTCTTTTAAAGCGGCATATAGGACAGGAATGACAAATAGAGAGAAGAATGTTCCAATAGTCATCCCAAAGACAATTAAAATACCTAAATCAAAGCGGCTAAATGCACCTGGCCCTTCAGCATATACCAATGGTAATGCACCTAAAACCATAGCCAACGTTGTCATCAAAATTGGTCTTAACCTTAACCCTGCTGATTTTCTAGCAGCCTCGTCTTCATCTTTACAATCTGGTAAAAGTTGGTTCGCAAAATCAACAATTAAAATACCATGTTTTGTAATTAAGCCCATCAAGGTAACCAGCGCAATTTGTGTATACATATTAAGTGATGACCAACCAAGTGCCATAGGAATGAACGCACCCAAGGTAGCCAAAGGAATGGTCATCATGATAATTAATGGATGACGAAAACTTTCAAACGTAGCGGCGAGAATCAAATAAATAAATACTAAGGCACCCAAGAAGACAAAGGCCGTTTCATTTCCTGAATTGACTTCGAAACGTAATTGATCCGCGTAGTCGTAAGACATCGTTGCTGGCATATACTTTTCTTTTAAGTCCATAAAGACATCTAATACATCCGTATCTTTAACATCTACTGGTAAATATGACAATGTTGCTGAATTAAGTTGTTGGAATTGAGGATAAGATAATGGGCCAACAATTTTTGTGATGGTTGCAATTTCAGATAACGGCACTGAATTTTTATATGTAGATGTGAAATCATCAACATGGAAATGTAATGATTCAACTTCATTGCTTAACTGAATGGGATACGCTTTTAGATCATCAATGTCAATTCTTGATGAGGCAATGCTCTCTGGAATAACATCATAGCTCATTTGATCAAAGCTAAACTGAGTTACTTTACCTGAACTCAAAATCATACCCAATGCATTACCAACATTTTTTGCTGATATGCCTAATTGGTGCATGCGATCACGCTTTAAATCAATATGATATTTTATCTGGTCAATTTTTAAATCAGAATCAACAAATAAGAACCTACCCGTTTTCATTGCTTCAAAACGTATTTTTTCTGCAACCTCATAGATTTTTTCTGGACTATCAGGAGACTTGATTACCAACTGATTTACCATACTTTTCATAATTGGTAGTGAAGGCGCCATTAGTACCTGATACTTCACACCAGGAATGGTGTTGACATCTTGCATCATTTTCAACATGACATCTCTATCTGTGACATCGGGTCTTTCAGTCCAAGGCTTTAGTGCTAAACCAGTAAATGAAGTCGTTGGACCAATCATATTAGGATTACTAAAGAAAGTCTCTACACCATCAACTTTTTTCATTTTTTCATCTAATAAATCAGTATAAAATTTCATATAATTAAAACTTGCTGAAGATGGGCCATATCCTTGTGCAAAGACAAAACCATTATACTCCTGAGGTACCAACTCAATTGCAGGGATGCCAACCAGTACAATTAGAATATCTAAGACAACAATTGGAACCAATAGAATTAACCATTTTTGATTAAATAAAACATTTAAAATAGCATCATATCCTACACGTACTTTTTCAAAAAAAGTATTGATCAACACAACAAATTTACCATGTAAAGAGGCTTCAGAAAGAATCTTAGAACACATCATAGGTGATAAAATAAGACTGACTACGCCTGATACAACGACCGAAAAAGCCAGGGTGAAAGCAAATTCAGCAAATAAAGCACCTGTTATCCCAGAAGAAAGCCCTAATGGCGCAAATACTGCTGCCAATGTAATAGTCATCGCAATGATTGAACCAATGATGGTTGAAGCACCTAATTTAGAGGCTTCAAGAGTTGGCATCCCCTCTTCCATATGCCGTTGAATATTTTCTATCACAACAATGGCATCATCAACCACCAAACCGATGGCTAACACAAGTGCTAACAACGTTAAAGTATTGATACTAAATCCAAATACCATGATCCCTATGCATGCCCCTGCAAGCGACAATGGAATGGTTACGATTGGAATACAGGTTGCTCTGATTGAACCAAGAAAAAGAAAGATCACGAAAATAACGATGATACTTGCTTCAAATATGGTATAAATCACCTCGTCAATAGATTCTTGCATAGCAATGGTTGAATCATAAACGATAAATGACTCCATACTTTTTGGCAAAGAGGGTTTGATCGATTCAAGCTCATCTTTCACCCGGTCCATCACAGTCATTACATTTGAATTAGGCGTATTAAATATCGGCAACACAATCCCTTGTTCACCATTAAATTTTGCCAATTGTTCTTCATTGTAAGCACCGTATTCTACTTCAGCAACATCTTCTAAATAAATGGGGCTACCGCCAGTACTCGATGCAACAATGATTCTTTTAAATTCATCGGGTGTTGACAGCGTTGTTGAGGTTGATTTTGAGAAAATTTGAATCATATTTGTTTTCAGATAACCTGATGCAGATAAAAAGTTATTGTCATTCAAAGCCAAAGCAATATCTTCTGCTGCCACACCATGTGTTGCCATAGCCTGTGGCTTCAAACGAATGCGCATGGCTGTCTCTGAGGCGCCAGATGGTGTGATTTGATCAACTTCTGGCAAGGCCATTAATCTAGGAATCACCTCTCTATTCACAAATTCATACAGTTGTATGGGTGATAATTGCTCATCTCTAAAAGCCACATACATGGCAGCAGTAGCAGAGGCGGAAGAAACTTTTAAAATAATGGGGTCTTCAGCATCAGAAGGTAAGCCAGCCTTCACTGAGTTTACACTTGCCTGAACATCATTAAAGGCGATGTTATCGTCAACACCAATCGCCAACTGAACAGTAATTAAACTTTGACTTGGCAAACTGCTTGAATAAATATAGTCAACACCATCTACGCCGGCCAATGACCTTGTAATGGGATCTGTAATGAAACCTTTGATTAAATCTTCATCTGCACCATAGTAATTGGTGGTGATAGTGATTGAATTTCTTTTAATATCTGGGTATTGTCGCAATTCAATAGAAGAAATAGAAACAACACCAATAAGAAAGATTAAAATGTTTACAACCGTTGCAAAAACGGGTCTTTCAATGAAAAAATTTGTAAACGCCATAACTGATTCCTATCTCATTTAATTAGGTAATGGAGTACTGGTATCTAATTCTACATTAACACCGCTACCCGACAACTTGACAGCACCTGCTGACACAACTTTTTGCCCTTCTTTAAGGCCAGACTTTATGATGATTTGATCATTACCGATTTGTCCAAGTGTAACGATAACTTGGGAAGCAACCCCTGTTGTCTTACCATTAGATGTTTGGATATTATCAACAACATAAACATAATCACCTGACAAACTATAACTGACTGCAGAAGCTGGGATAAACAATTGATTAGGAATGGGTGTCAGTTTTAAATCTACATTGACTAATAACCCAGATGGTAATAATGGATCAACATTATCAAACAACCCTTGTACCGCCACTTGACCTGATGAACTATCAACCATTGGACTGGTTGCAACCGTTTCAGCTGATTTGTCCTGAATTGGGTTTCTAATGTTTAATTTCAAACCTGGTTTTAGTTGTGAAAATAACTCTTGGCTCACAGAAAAATCAACACGCATTTTACTTAAATCAAGTAGCGATAGCAACGATGTCCCTGCACTAATGTATTCTCCAACACTCAATTGAACAATACCGATTTGTCCATCAAAAGGTGCAAATAGACTTCTATGGTCCAGGGCTACTTTTGCAGTTACCATCCCACTAATTGCCTCTGCCAATTGGGTTTGTGCTGTTTCATACGTTTCCGCTGAAATGACACCTTGTGCAAATAACTCTTTTTGTCTATTAAATTCTACCTCAGCATATTTTGCAGACGTCACTGCCGCATCATATGAGGCTTTCTCTGAACTATTGTCTAATTCAATGAGTAAATCACCAGCTTTAACTGTCTGTCCTGAAACCACATTGATATTCGTAATGATACCCGTACTTTCTAAAGCTAAGTCTGCACCGTTCATCGCATAAATATTACCAGGCATTGAAACGACAGGTTGAAAGTCTTGTTTTTTGACATCCATTACTGAAACCACAGGTAATACTTGCGTTGACTGCGCATGTACGATTGAAAGTAATCCAACTAAAATCCATCTAAGCATGATTCATTTCCTTTACTAATAACTAAAGTTTAGATCAAATTTTAAAAATTGCCTATTTTTTTAAAAACTTAATTTCATAGGGTCAAATAAAATCGATCGATGATCTGCAAATAAGTCATCTTGAATGATCGTATCATGAGAGCCTAAAGAATAGTTTTTTGGCAATGCATTGAATACTGAGAGCTTAGCATAAGTAAGCTTATAAGGTAATTTCAACATGAGTGACTCAATGGTTTTACTTTCTATGACATCATGATGAGGAAAATGATTATCTAAAAAATCATCAAGTTGTTTTTGTGTTGCGAATGTCGGTAATGCAAATTGTCCTAAACCAAGCGACTGGGTTCTTTTGGATAACAAAACATTTTGCTCGTTATAAAGGATCAAAGTAAATAATGTTTTACGATGGCTTAAATCATGATTGAATGCCTGGTGCGCATCAACTAAAGCTTTAAAACAAGGGTTGGTTTTAAATGCTAGTAACATCTCACGGACAGATGGGGGCACTAAATCTTCTGTCACATTAGCGTGCTCAAAAAATTGTTTACGGATATGCGTCGCACTGATACATACTTGCGCTTGGTCTACAACCATTGGTAAATGGATTTGTTGCCATGCGGGAAAACAATCTAGATAAAAAGAAGAGGCATCTTTTGCAAAGATAACTAGGGCTTTACTATCTGTAATTGAAGAATGATCGTCTACTAACTTTTTAACACGTTTTTCCCAAGCCGTTTGATTGTATAAACTATCATAAAGCGGTAACAACGTTACTCTTGCCTGATCTTGTTCGGGCAATGAGCTTAAAATCATTTGACACCTTTCCTCAAAAGACCATGGATTCATTGGCACTGGCCCTATTCCTGCTGAGCCAATGAGGATAATTAATTTTTTTGCTTGCTTTAAGGCTTGAATACAATTTTGCAAATGACCCTGATGAAAAGGCTGAAAACGTCCAATGTATATTGCTGTATCGATCAATGTAATTGCTTCAAATTAGTTAAAATATAGGAAAATCAACTCAAAATAATGCTAACATATTCGATATGACAAAATCCACATTCTCAGAGCAAAACATCATTGACTTATTCAGTTCTAAATTGAACAAGGGTTTATTGGGTGATGATGCCGTAACCATTAAGCATCAAGACAGCATGATAACCATTAGTCAAGATACATTAAATGATGGGGTCCATTTTGATTTGTCTTTTTGTGGACCGAAAGACATTGCTCATCGGGCTTTGTGTGCAAATATTTCTGATATGGCAGCCATGGGATTAACAGGGACACACCTATTACAAAGCCTATCACTGCCCCCATCTATGGATATGTCTTGGATAAAATCGTATGCAAACGAATTTTCCAAGCTCTGTCAAGACAATCAACTAACGTTGATCGGTGGAGATACTTGCCGTGCCAATCATTTAAGCATCACATTGACCTTGTTTCATTTTGGCAACCCCTCACCAACTTTATCAAGACAAGGCGCATTACCTGGTGATAGCATTTTTATTTCAAAACCAGTTGGTGGATCATATCTTGGACTTAATGCCCTCAAACAGAATAAACGCATTGATACCCACTTCATCAATGCCTATCTTAGACCAAATCATGACGTCCAACTTGGACAAAAGTTATTGTCTTCACAATGGGTACATGCTTGTATGGATATCACTGATGGGTTAACACAGGATTTAGCACGTATATGCCAGTTAAACCAAGTGAGCGCGGATATCAACATTGATTCAATTCCCGAACATACAGGATTTGACCAGGCTTGCCATGCATTACAACTAAACCCACCAGAAGTAAAAATGATCGGGGGTGAAGATTATGCCTTACTGGTCATTGGATCCAAGACACTTGCTGAAGCATCCAACCTATCTCTTTATGAAATTGGCAAAATAACCGAAAGCAACAACGAACCCTTGATTCGTTACTATCACAAAAATAAAATTTTTAAGCCCACTAGTTATGGCTTTCATCATTTTGATCAGTAATTTTGGCAACGGCTTTATAAATACTTTGCTTAGATGCCCCGGTTAATTGTCTAACTGAATCAACCAGTTGCTTTCCATGAAGCACAGGCATTAATATATTCAATGCGTGCTCCATTTCATGTTGACGCTGAGCCAATTCGGCGCCTTGAATCAGAAGCACTATTTCACCCCTGTCCTGTTTGTTTGCAATCATCCATTGATATAATTGTCCAAGTGGTTGCATTTCAATGGTTTCATATTGTTTGGTGAGCTCTCGAGCAATGACAGCCATCCTCATCAAGCCAAATACTGAAATACAATCTTGTAATGATTTTAAAATACGATGTGGTGACTCATAAAAAACCAGTGTCGCAGTTTCATACTTTAAATTTTCTAGTTGTTTAACCCTAATGGTATGTTTGGCTGGCAAAAAACCCTCAAAAATAAAACGATTGGTATTTAATCCACTCACAGATAAGGCGGCAATGAGTGCACATGGCCCAACAATGGGCACCACTTGAATGCCTTCTTGTCTCACAAGACGAACTAAATTAAAGCCAGGATCACTGATTAATGGTGTACCTGCATCACTTACAAGCGCAATATTTTTGCCTTGATGTAACATTGAGCACAAAAACTTAGATTTTTCTTTTTCATTGTGATCAAAAAATTTATCCATGGGTTTTTTTATGTTATAGTGATTCAATAATTTAATGGTATGCATTGGATTTTCACATGCAATTAAATCGACTTGATTGAGCACATCAAGTGCATTAGATGAAATGTCCTTTAAATTACCGATGGGTGTTGCAATGATGTATAACTTTCCAGACACGAGGTTTATTATGAACAAAAAATTATCCTTTGCCAATTTATTTAGCGTGGGTTTAGTGGTTTTAATTTTTTCAATATTCGGCTGCTCAAACGAACCGAAACCTGATGTTAAACCAACTGAGACCGTGATGACCAATCAGGACCAATTAAAAGCACTGAAACTTGCTAATCAAAAGCTCTATAATAATCCAAGGCTAGCTAAAGATGTTGCAAGGGATTCGGAAAATTGGGATCTTGATGGCGAAAGTCTTGCTCTACGACAGTGGCTGCATACACAACAACAATCGAATCGTGGTGACTATGATCAAGCTTGGCGCATGATTAATGAAATTAACTTAAGCAATCTTCCTAAAAAATCTCAAATGGCAGCATCGTCATTATACTGGCAATTAGCGACTATTCTAAATATCTGTCCTCAATGGCAAGGTACGCATGAACAACAGTTTAACTTTTTAGCAGTGACTGAAAACCCTCAATGTCAAAAAAACCTCGACAGTCATTTAAAAGAATTGGTTAGTCTCATCAAAGACCCTACTCAACCTAGCTGGGCTAAGAACCTTTCACTTTGGCATGAACAAAACCCTCAACATTGGGCAAACGATTTTGTAAAATGGCATAAAATTAAAAATGCTCAACATGATGCAAAACGCATTGCGGTGATATTGCCGCTGACTGGTGAGTACGCACAAGTCAGTAAAGAAATTCAAGACGGGATGCTGGCGTTACATCCATTTTTAAGCCAAGCAACATTGTCTTTCCATGATACCAATCAATATGGTCCTCAAAAGGCTTATGAGGAGGCCCTAAAAACAAGTCCAACCATGGTCATAGGCCCACTAACCAGTCAAGAATTACAAACCATTACAATCAATAGCTCAATCCCTATGATATCATTTGGTTCAGCAAATAATGCTAATCAAAATATGATTCATATGGTTCACGATCCATATCAAATACAAAAACTGCTCTCTCTTTCAAAAGCAATGGGACACGAGCATATGGTTTGGTTAACAGACCCAGTATTTAATAAAATGCAAAGTTTCTGGCCCAACAGTGTTGCGCGCTATGGACAGATCCCTATTAAAAGTGAATCGTTAAAAACACTTCTGATGATCGATGACAAAGACAACAAAACAACTAATACCAATTTGAAATACGATGGGTTAATTTTGTTGGGCAATGATACTTATGAGCTTCAAACTGTGGCACATGAATACATGCTTGAGCCTGTCCAAACTTTCATTACCGGGCCAGATGGTCAAAGTCAAAAACATTTTTATGAACATACCGTAATGTTAAAGAGTCCATGGCTCAATCAAAACAATGACAACGCATTAGAATTCTCACCTTTTCAATCTGTTTTGTCTAAATTAAATGCAAATAATCAAACTTGGTACAATGCGATTGGAATCGATGCATTATTACTGGCTTATTACGGCGATGAAATCAACGCCATTAAAACCCCTATGACAATGGCTACTGGAAAAAGACAAATCATTAAAAACCAATATATTGTCAATTTGAATGCCTATCACATTCAAGACAATACATGGCACCCATTATTGGCTTTAAACAATGGCTAAATGAATGTGTTGGTTGTAATTATTTGACTGATATGCTTATATAAAGTTATGCAAAATATAAAAAACATCGTGCTCATTTCATGCATCATTGCCTTTTCTACGACAGGATGTACCACAGGTGCATTTTTACTAGGCGGCGCAACAGCCATTGTTGCAATGAATAAGTATAAAGATTAAGTTCGTTCTAAAATTGTAACTACTTTTCTAACACCGGTAGTCTGGCGGGCTATTTGTGTCACTAAGGCTGCTTCTTCAGAAGATACTTTACCCATTAGATATACAACACCATTTTCTGTAACAACTTTAAACTTTGACGCATGAAGATTATAGTCACTTAACATTTGTGCTTTAATTTTTGTACTGATCCAACTGTCATTGGTTCTTACTAAAGACGAAGCAGGCCCTTCGATTGTAATACGATTTAAAATACGTCGATGATCTGCATGAGCACTGGCAATCCGTGCAATCGCACTTCTTATTTTACCATTTGGCACCTGTCCTAATAGCAACATATTATTTTGATATACCACTACCCGCAACTGATCAGAATAACGTTTATACTGTTCTCTAATTTCTTTTGAAACCTGGTGAGCTAAATCATCATCACGAAAGATATGGGATATATTCCGACGGGCATAATGAGGGTCATCCGATTCAGATGGCGAAGGGGCTTGAAAATTAAGACCTTCACAACCATATAAACCAAGTAAAGCTATTGAAGTAAATATTAGACGTTTCATAATCACTTTTATGCCATAGGTCATCATCATTTTTCAAGTATTAAAATAAATAATTAAAATATACTTTTTTAAAAAAAGACATGTTAAATTAAAAAAATGGATGATTCAAAACCAATTGCGTTAATCACAGGTGCTTCAAGTGGCCTTGGAGAAGCATTAGCATATGCGTTAGCCAAAGATGGCTATCAATTAATTTTAATGGCAAGACGCATTGAGCGCCTAAAAGTCATTCAAGCAGCAGTCTCAACACCATGTGAGATTTTTCAAGTCGACTTAAGTCAATCCAATGAAGTTGTTCAAGTACTGAAGAAATTACCAACGAGCATTGATTTACTCATTTGTAATGCCGGTTACCGAATCAAAGAAGCTTTTGAGGTTGCGCCTCACGACAAAGTAGCTGATCAAATCACAAGCATGATTCTAAGTCACAATAGACTTATACAGCATTATTTACCAATATTCATGCAGAAAAAACATGGTGACATCATTATGGTAAGTTCCATCGCAGGCTTATTGCCCAGTCCTGGTCCATTATATGGTCCCATTAAAGCCTATCAACATCACCAGGCCATAAACCTGCATGCACAATACAAACGCTTTGGCATTCATTGTCTTAGTCTCTGCCCTGGTTTAATTGAAACAGAATTTCATACGGCCAATGGATTATCAGATTGGGCAAATATATCATCTCGGTGGTGGATGCAAGCTGATGTTGTTGCCGCAAAAACAATCCAACAATTGCGAAAACGTAAAACGTTTTACATCCCTGGTTGGTATAACCGATTATTATATTATTTTGCTAAATACCTACCTGTGAGATTACAGCAGATTTGCGTATCAAAGGTTTTTTGAAAAAGTTAAAATATGTCTTTCATCATTGCGATTGGGAATATAAACACGCGTCATTTCAGATTTTCTTTTTATGTTAACTAATTCGTCTTCAGGACGCTTACCTTTCATAATTAATAATTTGTGATATGACAGATGATTCAACCAAGTTAAAATGGTCTCACAATGACTTAATGCACGAGTAACCACTAAATCAATAGGTTTGTTCTGTATTGGCTGCCAAGATTCTATACGCGCATGTACCGTAGTCACATTATTCAGCTCTAAAGACGTAATAAAATGCTGACAGGCATTCATTTTTTTATTTCTAGCATCAAGTAAAGTGACATGAGCATTTGGATACATAATGGCAATTGGAATACCCGGTAAGCCAGCACCTGAACCAACATCTAGAATCTGTGATTCAGACCCTATTTGAGTCAACCAAGGCCTTAGGGTTAGACTATCTAGAATATGAAGATCTATGGCCTCATGAAGGTCGCGAATGGCCGTCAAATTAATAGATTGATTCAAATATAATAGTAAATCTAGATAATGAAGTAATTGTTTAATCTGTTGCTCAGAGGGGTCATATCCAAGTAAATGTAAGCCTTGGCTTAATTGTTTACTGGGCCTCATCAGTATTTTTTTTCACGAGTTTAAACGGAGATTTGTTTTTTTTGCTTGAATCAGGTAACGGCAAACCTTCACTTTCACCTTCATCAAGATAACTTTCATCATCATCAAAATACATCCCTTGTCCGTTATCAAGACAATAGATGGCCCTTACAGCATTGACTGGAAATTGAACATCATAAACAGTCTGATTAAATGATGCTAAAAATACAATGTCTGTGATACCTAATTTTAATTCGCTGACTGCATCGGGTGATACATTTAATAAAACACAATTATCATCATCAACATGACAAGCATCAGGTAGATTAACACCAGGTGCAAATGCATCAATTAAAATATAAGGGGTAACATGGTTAGCGACTAACCAATCATACATTGCTCTAATTAAATAAGGCTTATTAGATGTCATCAGTTAATTCTGAATAGACTTCTTGTTCAGATAAGGAAGCTTGAAAGCTATCTCTTGCAAATACATTATCAGCATAAGCTTGAAGCAATTTTGAATATTGTGAAAAGTTTACACCCATTTGTTGAAGACGCCATAAGATGGGTGCTACAGCACAATCAACTAAAGAAAACTCACTGCTTAAAAAGAATGTATTATCTTCTAATAAGGGGGTTAATTGTAAAATCTGATTCATCAATTCATTGAGTTTTTCATCACTTTCTTCTTCAAGTAATGCTTCCATTAATGGGAACCATGTTTGTTCGATTTTACCAATCAATAGCCGAGATTTTGCCCTTGCTACAGGATATACTGGTAACAAAGGAGGATGAGGGAATCGCTCATCGAGGTACTCAGTCATAACTGATGCTATATCTAACACCAAGTCTCGATCTATAAGTAAAGGTAATTTACCATCAGGGCTTATTTCAAGAAGACTGGCGTCTACATTGTTTTCGTTAACTTGAATGATATCAGCAGTAATTGCCTTCTCAGCCAAAGTGATGTGTAAGCGTTGACTATAAATGTCATTACCTACATAAAGTGTCATTGAATTTCTTTTCATAATTATCGTTTTGAGTATTGTGGCTTCTTACGAGCCTTGACATAACCAACACGCTTTCTTAAGACCGCACGAGGGTCACGCGTTAAATAGCCTTTTTTTCTTAATTTTTGGCGCCATGTGAGAGTGGCTTCAACTTCAGCTTCTTCACTGCTTTCCTCACTAACTGCCTTATCATTACTTGTAACAGCTCTATTTAAAACAGTTTTTTCGTAAATGTCTAAGCATTTTGATATACCTAATCTAACTGCATCGGCTTGACCAGTGACACCGCCACCTTTAACAAAACAAATACAATCAAAGTTACTTTCTTGCTCTAACAACTTAAATGGATCCATGACTGCATCAAACCATAATGTCTGCTCACCAAAATAGTCTTGGGCAGTTTTACCATTAACAATGATGTTACCCTTACCTTTTTGCATATAAACTCTAGAAGTAGCCTCTTTTCGGCCACCAGTTGCATATATTGCGTCTTTAGATACTTTAAGCTTTGTTTTCATTCGTATTCCCATCTACTTGTGCTGTGTGAGGATGATCAGATCCATTATACAGTCTTAATCGCTTTAACATTACAGACCCAAGAGGACCTTTTGGTAGCATTCTTTTTACTGCTAACATGAATACTCTGGTTGGGTGCTTTTCTTGCATTTTTGCATGTGTTATGGACTTAATCCCACCAGGATATCCAGTATGCCAATCATATCGCTTGTCTTTTGAGGTACAAACTATCTTTGAACAATTTGTAATAACAACAGCATCACCATTAGCGAGATACTTACTGAACTCTGGTTTATGCTTTCCTTGTAAGATTATAGCAACCTGTGTTGCAAGACGACCTAAGCGCTTACCATCACCATCAAAGTGATGCCACTGCAAGTTTGGTTGTGGTTTGGTTTCAATTGTTTTCATAACATTATATGCTATATGATTCGGTTAAAAATAGCAAGAATTAATTTAATATTTCCTTAAGATTTCATGATTATAGTTTCTTCACATGCTCTAAATTAACTTTCTCTCTATTAAGATTAAATAAGTCGCTGTGATTGTGTTTAGCATCTCTATTAAACAAAGTACCCGCCTTACCAATGATCTTATCTCTTAAGGCTTTGTTATCTCCCTCTAAAGCAAGAAATGAGTCAGGCTCGGACTTAAGAAAAGCATCCGCTACTTCTTTCGCCTGCTCTTGAATGTCTAGATCATTGAGCACCTGTTTTTTATCAGCATCACCTAATTCAAAAGCTTCTAACGCTAAACGCTTAATGTCTTCCTCTATAGAACTAATGTTACGATCAACCTCCTGAACTTCAGGTTTCTCACGAGACTGAGGGGGTGTCGCATTAAAAAAAACACTTATAAAATAACCCACTGGATGAAGAAGCCAGCTAAAAGAGAGGCAAATAATACTTATGATCAATGAAAGACTGTGTCGAATAAAATCAGCAAGTAAAATCAACGGCACACTCATGATGTCTAAAACAAGCCTAATGATCCAAGATAGAAAGAAATCACCTGTCCATTCATTTGGCTGAATGAGCCGATCATATATCTTATTCATCGCTATGTCATAGATCAATGACACGACGAGTGCAAAAACAGTTACACTATCGATAAATAAATGTCTAAGATATTTTGTCAGATATCTACCAAAGCTGGTAAAAAAACCATATTTAGTTTTATAAACCGCAGTTAAAACATTATCCGCAAGGTTAGTGATCGGTTTGGTGATGCCATAAATTCTTTCACCAACCCTATTCATTGCAAAAAAGTTTTTTAAATACATTTGCTTATAACGAACAAGTGTTGCTTTATTTTCATCCTGATAATATTCAGTACTTAATAAAAACACACAACTCGTAGACAATACTGACTCGCCATTATTTGCAAAGAGCTTTCTTTCGTTGAGGAAGCTAGAAAAAGCTTTGTTATCCCAACTGATAAATAATTCAGGCCATTCTGCAGACATTATGGATTATTTCTCATAGGATTTTTCGGTTTTTTTGTTAGCTCATCATCGGTTGAGGCTTCGGTATCGGCATCTGACTCAACATCTTTCAATTTTTTGTCTTGATTGTCATCTGACTTAACATCTTTCCATTCAGCTCGTTCAAAAAGTAAGCGAGGTTTCAATTGACCATCATCTGTTGATTCCGCATTAACCGCATCAACCGCATCAACCGGCTGACTATCTTCAATTAAAACTTTTGGCGTGCCATGAATAGCTTCACCATCAGGATCGATAAGAGAAATACTCTGCGGGTTTTCTGCTCCAGGATCACTACCTTTTGCTTCAATATCATCTAAACTTTCCTGAGGAATAACACTATCAAAGGTCTTATCAGAAGAAAAAGAACTTGCCCTAGAACGAGGTTGATTTGGTTTATTGCCAGGAGCCTCTGGTTCTAGTGGTAGACCTTGTGGGCTATCATGGTTGGACAGATCAAGGCTTTGTAAAGTAATATTTGAAGTAAAATTAGTCAACACTAGCTTTAACCCAGCTTCATCTTCAACATTTTGTATGTCTTTAAGTAATTTACTATATTTCTGATTTTGTTCAGACTTTAAATTCTTGATATCTTTTTTTAATGTATCTAAGTAGTTCTTATCAATCTTACTATCAAATGTTTCAGTAATTTTTACTTCATTATTGACGGCATAATAGACATCCTCTTTAAATATAGTATTTAAATCTTGATTTAATTTCTTCACATTCTTATAAACATGCATATCAGCTTGTGGTGAATCACCATTAAGTTTTTTTGATTTTATTGGTTCAGAAATCGGGGTAGCTGGGGGAACTGGAGGAACTAGATCGTATGAAAGATCCTTTAAATCAGGAACTAATTCGTTATGGTTTGGAAAATCTATAATTGAGTTTAAAAACATAGATAAGCCTATGGTTACTGGACTAATCAATACAAAAAGCGCACCAAAAACAATATCTGAAACATAACCAGCCAACTCAAATGGTAAAAATAACACCCAAGACAAACAATTTACTATAGCACCAAACCAAGATTGACCTTTAACTAATGGCAGTTTCCAAAATGAATCGCTCATAAAGCTTCCGCTTATAAGCCTTACAAATAATTCTATAAAATTATGATAAAATACATATAATGTTAATGAAACAATTGGGTATACGAGCATATCATAAAAATAAACCATTAAATTACCGAAATAATTATATGAAATATCTGCGAAGAATGTAATTATGTCCCAAGAAAAATTAAAACTTTCCGCGTATTTAGAAGGTTGATACAAGGTATTATGAACATCGCTTAAAATGACATTGAATGGTCGAAATACATTTAAAAAACTTGAATACAAATAAGAGGCCTTAAAACTAGGATCACGATCTGCTATAGGCTTATCTTCTGAATTTTGTATGCGCTCAGGTATAGATAAAATATTCTTCATTTTGTATTCGTAATCTTTGTACATTATAATCTCCTAACTACTCGTTTAATAATAACAATAAATATTTATAAGTCAAAAAAAAGAGGCCTTTCGGCCTCTTTTTACACTAATAGAATAGTTTATGATTTAATTCATAAAGTTAAAAAACTATTTGAATTAAGCAGTTGCAGTTGGCGCTTCAACATCAGTTTTAACTGAATTTTCTGCAGTAGCATCAACTGATTTATCTGCAGTAGCATCAACTGATTCTTCTGCAGGCTTGAACAATCTGAAATTGTTTCGCAAGTAACCTGCAAATTTTGTATCATGCTTATTTAGAACGATATCAACTACAGTTTTGTTAGTTGTAACAACTTCCTTCTCCTTCGTAGCATCCTTTTCATCAGCTTTATCAGCGTCTTTAGCGTCTTTAGCGTCTTTAGCGTCTTTAGCGTCTTCAGCTTCAGACTCTTCAGCTACTTCCTCAACTTTAGGCTCAATCATAGCTTTCAACTCTTCATATCTTTCTATCTGCTCTTTAGCAACTCCATCCTTGAATTCAACTACTTTATCTGCATCAGCTTCTTCAGCCTCTTCACCTTCTTTAGCTTCAGGAGCTATAACTATTTCAGCTGTCAACGCTTCTAATTCAGCTTTAGCTTTTTCAAGTTTTTCCGCTTCTTCTTTAGCTTTAGTGTCTCTTTCCTCAACTTGCTTATTTAGTTCAGCTAGACCAGCATCTAGAGCTTTCATCTCTTCAGAAAGCTTGTTGAATGCTTCAACCTTAGCTTTATTTTCATCGGAAGCATCTTCAGCTAAATCCTTCACAGCAGCTTTTTCTTGATCAAAAAGTTCAGCCTCAACCAACGCACCTTTACTGCTATCAATTTCTTCTTGTTTAGCTTTGATTTCAGCTTGTTTAGCTGCAACTTGCTCATCTAGAGTTGGCTCTTTAACTTCAGGAGCTGGCTCTTCTTCAACTTCAACTTCAACAGGCACTTCTTCTTTAACTTCAGCTCTTAAGTTCTTAATCTCTGAACGCTCGACTAACCAAGTCTCAATATTAGCTTTAGCGATTGCCTCAGCAGACTCAATGGCTTTTTCGGAATCAAATTCGACTTGCTCTTGATCTTTACCAATATAGTAATTAAGAACAGCAGAAAGAGGCTTAAGTAACCAACCACTTGCAAACTTGATTATATCGATACCTAATGTAAGGGCAAAGTTTACTACAGATGATGTTAATACTAAACTCATTGAGATGATGTCAGCGAATAACTTTAATACACCGTAGAAAGCGTTTGACACGGTCCATGCTTTACGCATTGGTCTTCTAAATGTTGAACCAAGGTAAGCAGCGGCATAGAAAAAGATTGAAACAGTGTTAACTAATGAAATACAAATGTTTGTTACAACGTTTTTGTAGAAAGTACCTGTATCAGTTACAAATCTTTTGTAGCCTTCTAATTTACCATCGTGTGTTTTTGCTCTTAATGAAATTAAGTCAGAAAACAAGCCTGAAACAGGATCAACTGTTTCAAATGCTCTGTCTTTAACAGAATTCCAACCAAAAAATGCTGTGTTACCTGTTGCTGTTACAGGCACAAAATCTTTACCTTTTTGGAGGACAAGATCAACTTCAGCGCCCTCTTTATTCTTAGCAACATCTAAATCTACGTCTAATAATTTTCCGTATAATGATTTCAAGTAGTTATTAGCCCAGTTATCGGTCTGTCCAACTACTAGTCTAGGAAAAGCATAAGCTGTCATAATTTTCACCTCTATTAATGTGTAATTTAAAAATCAATATTGTGATTCTAACTTCATATTTTTAGAAATGCAAGGACTATGACATAATTAATTTATTCAATATTTATTGAGCTTGTTATTTCAAAGGTCAAGGGCTAGGTGAAGGTGAAATACCTTGATCAAGCGCCTCATTTATTTTTTCTTCGATTCTTTGAATTTGTTCATTCGCACTGGAAGCACTTTCTTTTGGAATTTTTTCTGGTTGTGTAGTTTCTTTATTAGAAATATTAATTGCTGGTGTATTATTTTTTTTGTCATCTGCTTCAATGCTTATTTTCATACTTTCTTTTATCTTTTTAATGATGTCACTGCTTTTACCTGTATATTCATCATTACCGTTAAATTTGATTGATATGTTTACATCTTTATGAAACATCTTTTCACATTTCATCATTAAACAAAGCATATAGTGCAATTTATTTGGATTGTTTTCTTTAAAATGTAAAAATTCAATCAAAATACCTTCACCTTCCGATGGCTGATCATTGCCATTTACTTGTATTTGATCATAGACAGCTTGATTATTTAAAATGAGCTCATCAACAAGATCAACTAAACTTATATATTTAAAGTTACCATTTTTTGAATCTATTGAAACCGTAGAGCGATCTTCATTTTTCTGCTTTTTTTGTATTTTTTTACGATATGTTTTGAATTTATCATGACTTTTTATTGTTAATCCAAAATCAAAAACTTTTGCCATTTTGTCAAATTCTTCCTTTTTATCCAACATTATTATGCCCGCCGCTATAGTCGGCACACCCATTGTTTTGGCACTTTCTTCAATATTTCTTTTTAATTCCTCTTCTTTTTTTCTTAAATCCATTTCTGTTTTATTATTCATTAGCGCTGCTCCTTTTTTTAAACTCTTTTTATTCAATCCTGGCATTGCTGCAGTTTATTTTTTTAACTTTTATTGATTTCTTATTTTTATTTGTTCATTATTTACATCAGTTCCTTCATTTCCTTTTTTTACTTTATTTTTATTATCTTCATTCAACGCTGTTTGACCTTCTTTAAAGTCCTTATTAAGTTTCATTGCTTCTTGTTGCAATTTTCCGTACTCTTTGTATGCGTTCTTAAGCGTTTCGTTGTATTTCGCTTCTAACGTTTCATTTACATCTAGCCCACCCTTTTTATTTTTTTTCGCAACAAGCGCTGCCGGCTGCATATTAATACCATAAGAATCTTTAAATTCAAAGAATTTTCCATCACGATCCTTTTTACTCAATTTTTTACATACTTCTTCTTTTAATTTTTTAAGCTCATCTTGGTTTAACTTTTCTTTACTAGACTTACAATTAGCGCTATTTACATAGTCCAGTACTTTTAGTACATTTTCGATTTTAATGCTTTGCTCTCGTTTCTCAATGACGTTTTTTGTTTTTTTATCATCATTGTTTCCAATATAACCTTTTAACTGAAATAAATCTTCTTTGTCTGTTGGATAAGTTGGATATCCAAGCCAACCTTTTCTTGTTAAAATATCGTTATCTAGGACATTTCGGAAATCCTGTATTTGTATTAGTTCGTTAACCCCATCATTAGCATATACACCTGTTGTAGTAACAAAATCTAAAACCGGTTTTATATCTTCTTCATCTGTTTGGATATGAAATATTGGAAATTCTTTTTTATTGTCTAATTTAGATTCAAGCAAGCACTTTGGTACGAAATTGAAATTGGCTTCCTGCATAAAAGCTTTGATGACATGTGAATCAATGCCATTGGGTTGTATTTCTTCAATGCCTTCTATTTTTTTTTGAAAAAGAGGGTCAAGTGCGTTAGTAAATGCTTCTTTAAAATTGCCATCTTCTTTAAATTGGTCGAACTTGTCATCGTTCATTAATTTATACATGATTTTTTCTTTTCTAAGTTCATTCCAATTGCGTTCAACCTTAGCCTTTGCCTCATTATTCTCAGCTTTACCTATTTCTGCAAGTAACGCTTTGCGGCTTTTAAGCGGTTGACCAGGATCATTAGCGCCAATTGTTACACCATCAGTGTTAACTAAAGCAGCAGCATCATCAACTTCTTTAATTGCTTCATATATAAGACTAAAAAAACCTTTTGCATCCATCGGCGATGAAAGATTCTCCAATTTATATATGGTATTGGTCATTCTATGATATGAAATGGCCACCTCTGCTGTCGCTAGTTGAATAAATGCATCATCTGGATTCATAGGAGTTTCCAAGAATAGATATTGTTTTAGGTCAATGCCATCAACATTCAAGGCTCCTCTATTAACGCTTAATGTGGTGGGAATTGCATTATTATAAACATACTCATCATTCTTATCGTATTTAGCTAACGATATACCTTCATAAGTTTTTACGTCCGGTGGGTTGGCGCCCATGGCTGCAGCTGCTACAAGCATGCCTCTAGCTTGATGTATTTTGGAAGGCGAAAATCGTATTGTCAATCTTGACTCACGCCCCTCATCCTCGACGGCATAAGAAAAAAGTTGCCCGCATTCTTTTGTTGAAATGGTATGAAGGTATTGTTTACTAAATTTGTAAACAGATTGGTTGTTACCTGATTGTTCTTTTATATACCTTTTAATGTCACCGGTTGTTTCTAAACTAGCAACTGTATTATTCTTGACGTGCGAACTTAAGCCATGTTTTTGACCTGTCCCTGCAAAAACTGCCTGACTTAAGAAATTCATTTGCCAACGGTTAATCAACTTTGATACTTCTTTGACCTCTTCATTGAAGGCTTGGGTAGCCCCAGTAGCTTTGGTATCGCCAGCAGCAGCTTCAGTATCAGCAGCAGCTTTGGCAGCCAATACTGCGTTAATATATTTCTGAGCATTACCTAACCTTTCCAATTGTTGTGCTTGAATTTTGCCACCATTTCCAAACATACTATCCTTATATAGGACTATAGTATTTGCTAAATTAAGTGGTTGAGTGTTATTTTTTAGCGGTTCTATTTCTTGTAGTGCTCTAGATTTAGTTTCATTGTTCTGCTCAGGTTCTTCTGGTTTATTTTCTTCAGGCTTAGAGGGAACAGGTCGCTCTATGGATGCGTTAGGCGATTCAACATCAGGGATATTTGAATTATTTTTGTCATCTTCTACCATATCTAATATTCCTTCTTATTATCCACAAGAATATTATAGCATATGCTAGGCAGACAGGTGTTTTATTGTTAAATATATTGAATTATTTCAACTACTTATCTTCTTCAGATTGGTCTTCGAAATTAGTAATTTCTGGGAAATCAAATGGCACTACGTCGTCATTATTTTCATCGCCACCACTGGATGAACTAAGAATTAAAGATGCATCAAAAGATGGTTGTCTTTGATCATAGGCTTGCAGGAGTGATTCGGAGCGGTTGTAGCGTCCCATTGCGTCATTTTCATCATTTGGCTCATAACCTTCACAAGTCAGGCCATTGGTACGACACATAGCCCACATACACCATTTCATGAGCTCAGAGCCCTCAATGATTTTCACACCTGTCCAACCCTGCTCTAATACCATGAGTACAACCTCACCAGCTGTTTTAAAACATTGTGTTGACATATTTCTATCTGACGGTGGCACCGGGATGTCACTGGATGGGTTAAAGCACATTTCTTTGTCCAGTGCACCTGATTCATAAGGATCATAAGGGGAACATGCGACGGTTGCTGGCGTCAATTCATCCTCAGGCCAATATTTAACTAACCAACCAGTGATGGATATGTTTTTTGTATATTTATCAAAAAATACATCTGCATCAACTGGTTTAGTCCCAAGAGACACTAGCCTAATAAATGGATAACGTTGCTCTCTTAGAAAATGTATGCCAGCTTCTTGGCTTTTGGTTGACACAATAAACTCCTTTTGATTGATATACCTTTATAATAGACAGGATCATGATTGATTTCCACAAAAAAATGTGTTTTCTATTGGAACTGCTTTGGGGTATACTATAGGTATGAGTAAAGACACTAGCACTTTTGAAGATCAACTCAATAAACTAAACGACATTGTAAATGCCCTAGAGGTAGGCGAGCTTTCTTTAGACGAATCGCTCAAACAATATGAAGCAGGCGTTCGTCTTGTACAAGTTTGTCAACAAAAGCTTAATAGTGCACAACAACAAATAGAAATACTTAAAGATAAAGGGACTGAACCCTTTGATGTAGATGATTCAGCTTAACTTTGAAAAAGACTTATTACCGTATTTAAGCCCAAACCTAATCAGTGAACCACGTTTATTGTTTAAAGCAATGATGCACTTATTAAAGGCACCAAGTAAGCTTTTTCGGCCAAAACTTTTACTTGCTACCCACCAATCGTTTAAGCCATTAAGTCCTATAGCCTATCAAGCAGCTCTTGCACTGGAATGTATCCATACATTTTCACTGGTTCATGATGACCTACCTGATATGGATGATGCAGATCAACGTAGGCACCAACCATCGGTTCATAAGGTTTATGGGAATGCACAAGCCATCTTAGCTGGAGATGCCCTATTTAACTTAGGCATTGAAATTCTTGCGCATGCAGATGGATCTGCTAAACAATGTCTTCATATGATTCAAACATTATCACGGGCCATTGGCCATGAAGGGATGACCCTTGGTCAAAGCCTAGACATTCAAATACCCAATAACACACAAGCTTTACTTGAATGCTACCAACTCAAAACCGGCGCTTTAATCGAATCTTCGTGCCTACTAGGTGCAATCAGTGCAGACATCAATGATGACGAAACACTCACATTGGTTGGCAATATTGGTAAACATATTGGTATCTATTTTCAAGCTGAAGACGACCTTTTTGATTATAATCAAGCCTGTTTGGGTAAAACCAAACAACCGAATACAGCCAACTTAGTTCATCACATAGGTGAAAAAGCATGTCATCAATTAATTCAAGAACATCAGGGTAAAACCCTTGAATTGGTTGATAAACTCCCTAACCCAGACCCAATTCATAATTTAGTAAACCATTATTTAGAAAGACAATGTTAAACCAAATTAACCAAATACAAACCATTTTCGAAAACATCCAAACTGCCTGGGCTGAGGCTTTTTCTGACGCTCAGTGGCGCTTCGAGCAATTTGCACCAAAGCCTAATTACCATAACCAAATCATGACACTAGAGCAGGATACTGTTTTTGAAAAGGCTGGGATTGCATGCTCTACCATCGAAGGACACACCCTGCCCCCAGCAGCAACCAAACGTCATCCAGAACTGGCTGGCAAACCTTTTCAAGTCACCGGCATCTCTTTGGTTTTTCATCCCAACAACCCTTTTGTCCCAAGTGTGCATGCAAACTTACGCTTTTTTCAATCTGGTTCCGTATGGTGGTTTGGTGGGGGTATGGATTTAACCCCTTTCTATCCTAATGAAACTGATTGCAAACATTGGCATCAAACCATAAAAGAAGCATGTGACACATTAAACGACACTTATTATAACACATTTAAAGAACAATGTGATGATTATTTTTATTTAAAACACCGTCAGGAAATGCGCGGCATAGGCGGGATCTTCTTCGATGATTTAAACACCCCTTCTTTCGAAAAATTAAAAGTATGGGTAAACACCCTTGGGGAAACATTGATTAATGCATACCAACCCATTCTTGCTCGCAATAAAACAATGACATTCACAACCAAACACCGTGCTTTTCAACAACATAGAAGAACAAGGTATGCTGAATTTAATTTATTATACGACAGGGGCACAATTTTTGGTCTTCAATATGGTGGACGAATTGAGTCTATCTTAATGTCCATGCCGCCTTCAACGGGCTGGGCTTATCATATCAACGAGACATTTGTTGAGGATGAAAAAGCGTTGGCACCTTTCTTACAACCCAAAGTTTGGGCATCAAAACAAACAACTGATTAAGTCTTCTTTTTGATTTGATTCACTGGAATTGCAACCGTACCATCATCAAATTGTTGTTGTACTGTACGATCAGGCCCGTTGTATACCAAACCAACAGTAATGTCGAAGACAATGGTATTTTTAATAGGTGCCTGCATCAAATCTGGATCTGGCTTGGGCTCAACTTGCCATAACGGATGAGATGCCACATGACCCAAACAAGACCAGTCTTCAAAAATGGTTGTTCGTTTATGGTAATCAATGGGTAAAGATTGTCCCTGTAACATGGGTCTTTGCCAACCTGTGGCTGCCAATTGATCACCAATATCATGAAAGTCTAATACTGTATTAGGCACATCAGTACCCAGGGCTTGATTTAAAACTGGCACACACATAGGCCCCGGTGTCACAAAGATCATAAAGCCTTTTGAATGCATGCGTAATTTTGACCAAACGGCTTTGGCAACAGGTTCTTGAAATAAATGAATGGGCGGTAGTGTCCAAATGATTAAATCGTATATGGCTTTATCACCCAATTGATTAAAATCATTAACCGTTTTAATGAGTAAAGCGTCACAAGTTTGGTTACAAGCGGTTTCCCACCATTTTTTTGCATCAGGTTGACATTGATCAATGATTAAAATTCGTTCAAAATTAGGCCCTAATAAAGACTTAAATTCTAAAAGGCGTGATGCCATGGTTTGCCATAAGAAATTCATTAGCTTAGTGTATGAATTATTTTTTAAAAAATCCAGTACTTATACACCGATGCTATATCTACCGGGCCGACTGAAATCAATGGCAACATCATCATTGGCAGGTTTTTCATCCACTTTTTGATCCGTTGTAAATAATCTCAATGAACCCCAGCTTGAGGGTCTACCTGGTGTTGCAAGTATTTGCGGTTCTTGTTGAGGTTTATTTAATTTATGTAAGTCAATGTTTTGTGACATCCATTGATCAAGATCAATCCAAGTCTCATTAATATTAGATTTTTTTGAATGATTAAAAAAGTTTAACCAGTTGCTCATTCCACCCACCAATTGATCTGGGTCTAAATGTCTCAGGTGATTTCTTTCTGTTGAGCTCAAACCTTGGCCATAATGCCATCTGAGTTGAAGGGAACGCCAAAAACCAGGAACGGACATAACGGTCCAGCGTACACCAACACCTAATAAAATGGCAGTACTAATGCCTAAAATAACATCTTTATTAAGCAATAAGGCAGCACCACCAAAATTGATAAATAAAGCTAAAAAGATACAAAAAGCTATTGCTGGAACAAACATCCATGGCTGCACTGAAAATGCTATTTTTTCACTCGACTTTAACTGCTCCATTTCTGGAGATAAAATTTGATCTCTCAAAAAATTAAATGATTTTTGTATATCAAGTAATATGTTTTGTCTTAACTGAAGTTCTACCGTACCAGGTTGAAATTTCAAACCATCATTAAAGCATTTTCTTAACCAAGGGTTACTGGATCGCCTTGCAATTTTTGTGACTTGCGAATTCAACTGATTTTTTAAATCATGGCAAGTGTTGACATGATATTCGTTTGGATCGTTGTATAATAAGGTTGTTTCCATGGCAATGCGATATGCAATAAATGCCTTGAATACTGGGACTGCATCTGAGTCAGGCTCAAAATTTTGCTCGACCATACTAATGTATTTAGGTGACACTAATTGATATAACCAATCAAATGCTTCTTGTCTTTGGATACTTGTTTCTAAATGTTCTTCCATCATCACAATTTCCTTATCGTGGTTTCCCTATATACACACTATAGTTCATATCGATCAACATTTTTGAAAAAACTGCATTGTGAGCCAATAAAATACATGATATCTTATTGAATAAGATGAAACATTTTTTTATTTACATAATCCGTTTTTATCAAACATTCATATCCCCTATGCTGGGGAAACGCTGTCGATTTCACCCAACATGCTCTGAATATGCCAAACAAGCTTTTAATGAATTGCCTGTATATCAAGCTTGTTATAAAACTTGTGTGCGTATCCTTAAATGTCATCCTTGGAATAAAAGTAATCCTGTAGATCCTTTATGAAGCAATCCACCTTATCAAACCTTAAACAATTCAGGCTATCTGGCGGTTCAGAACGTGTGTTAAATAATTTAATCACCAGTGACTTACAAAAAGTAGATGCTAAGTCCCAGTGGAGTGCTTTTTGTAATGTGAATGGTCAGGTCATAACAACCACATGGGTATGTAAAGAAGCTAATGATTATTGTTTCACTTGTGACCATTCATTGGTTGATATGTTAATTCAACACATCCAACACCATGCGCTTAGAAATCAATTTAAAGTTGAATTTACTGATGAGTCACTTGTTACCATCGCCGTCACTAGCCTTGAAGAAGCCATTACCAATAAGTTTCCAATCATCACTAGTGACACCACAGGTCAGTTTATACCGCAAATGCTTGGCATGCAAAACCATCCAGGTGCAATCGATTTTGAAAAAGGCTGCTATTTGGGTCAAGAAATCATCATGCGCGCTGAACAACTTGGCAAAGTTAAGCGCGGCCTTCGTGTGGGCAGCATCAATCAACGACCTGAAACAGATGTGATCTACGATAAACACAAGAAAGTTTGTGGCAAACTCATTAATGTCTCTGAACAAAAACCTTATTTATTCAATATGGTAACCAACCAACTGATTGATGAGTTATACCTTGATGATAAACTGATTGATTTATTCAGCTGATCCTTTTGGTCGCATTTGTGGAAATAAAATCACTTCTTTAATGCTTATCTGATTTGTAAACAACATCACCAAACGGTCTACACCGATACCCGCACCCGCAGTAGGCGGCAAACCATAAGACAATGCCTCAATATAATCATGATCATAATCCATCGCTTCGCCGTCACCAGCAAGCTTTCTTGCCATTTGTGCTTCAAAACGTTTGGCCTGATCTTCTGGATCATTTAATTCGTTAAACCCATTAGCAAGCTCTCTACCACCAATGAAAAGTTCAAAACGATCAACCAGTTCAGGTTCATCATCACAGCACCTTGCTAATGGCGATACAGTTTTGGGATAAAGCGTAATGAAAGTTGGTTCAATGAGATTGCTTTCAACAGTTTTCTCAAATAAATGATATTGTAAGGCACCCCAATCATCTTCATCAGTATAAGTAATGTCATTTTTATCACAATAATTTCTGAGGTAAGCTTGATCTCTCATCTTTTCAGATTCAAGCCCTGGGTTATAGTCCAAAACAGCCTGGGTTAACGTGATGCGTTTGAATGGTTTTGAAAGATCATAAGTATGATCATCAATTTGAATTTCATGCGAACCTAAAGCATCGCTAGCAATTGATTGAATAAGCGATTCAATCATCTCCATTAGATGATTATAATTTGCATAGGCTTCATAAAATTCGCATGAAGTAAATTCAGGGTTGTGACGGGTGGACAAACCTTCGTTACGGAAACATCGATTAATTTCAAAAACACGATCAAAGCCACCAACGATTAAACGCTTTAAATGTAATTCAGGGGCAATCCTTAGAAATAATGGTAAATCCAATGCATTGTGGTGTGTATTAAATGGTAACGCAGTTGCTCCCCCACTGATTTGATGTAACATAGGCGTTTCTACTTCCATATAATCTTGTTCGGTAAAGAAACGTCTCATTAAATGAATGACTTGTGATCTGACTTTAAAAACTTTCCTTGATTCTTCATTAACCATGATATCAAGGTATCTTTGTCTAAATCTTAATTCATTGTCTTGTAACCCATGAAATTTATCTGGCATTGCATAAAGACACTTGGACAATAAACGCAAATGATTCACTTCAATGGTTAGCTCGCCTTTTTTTGTTTTAAATAACTTGCCTTTGACTTCAATGATATCGCCAAGATCAAAGTGTTTAAAAGCATTGTAATCATCTTCACCAATCGCATCCTTCGTCACGTACAATTGAATTTGTCCTGAACGGTCTTGGATGTGAGTGAAGCTTGCCTTACCCATGATGCGTCGCGTCATCATCCGACCGCACACACTGATGGTATCCTCTGGTAATGTATCTAAGTTTTGATAGGTATCTAATAGGTCTTGTGCCACATGCGTTGGCATTATTGACATTGGATAGGCGCAATCGTCTTCACGCCACGCTTTTAATTTTTCCATCCGAATTAAATGTTGATCTCTTTGATCATTACTATGATTATCATCTTTCATGGATTCTATCCCTCACATTCTTTTAAATAGGCTACTATAAAATCGGTTAAATCACCATCCAAAACGGCTTGTGTATTTGTTTTTTCAACACCCGTTCGTAAATCTTTTATTCTTGATTGATCTAAAACATACGATCTAATTTGAGCACCCCAACTTATATCAGTTTTAGACGATTCTAATGCTTGTTGTTTATCGAGTTGCTCTTGTCTACGTAATTGATGAAGTCGAGCCTTTAACTGAGCCAAAGCTTGTGCTTTATTTTTATGTTGAGAACGGTCATTTTGACATTGCACCACAATGCCTGTTTCAAGATGGGTAATCCTGACTGCAGAATCTGTCGTGTTGACATGCTGTCCGCCAGCACCACTTGAACGAAACGTATCAATTCTGATTTGACTTGGATCAATGGTTACTTCATCACTGTCTTTGATTTCGGGCGTGACAAAAACGGAGGCAAAAGATGTATGCCGACGGTTACCACTATCAAAAGGTGATTTTCTTACTAAGCGATGAACCCCCAACTCAGACCTCAACCAACCATAGGCATAATCCCCTTCCACTTTGAGTGAGGCATGTTTAATGCCTGCAACATCTCCTGGAGATTGAGACATAATGGTATATTTAAATCCTTTCTGCTCCAAAAAACGCTCATACATGCGAAGCAACATTGCAGCCCAGTCTTGCGCTTCAGTCCCACCTGAACCCGATTGAATATCAAGGAATGCACCATTCTCATCTTCCTCTAACCTAAACATGCGATTAAACTCAAGGTTTGCAAGTAAGGTATCGGCTTTTTCAAAATCTTTTGCAATTTCTGCCAAGGCAGCGTCGTCATTTTCACTGGCAGCCAATTCAATTAGATCATTGCTATCGGTTAACAGTGCTGACAATTCATCGATGCTTGCAACAATTTGTTCAGATTTTTTTAACCCTTGCTGTAAAGATTGCATTTTATCTAGGTCCGACCAAATCGATTCGTCAGACATAGCCGTTTGGACATGTTTAATGTTATCTAAATGATGTGCATAGTCAAAGAAACCCCCTCATCTCGTTTAATCGATGAGACAGTGTATCAGACAGTTCTAGTAAAGATGTTTTTTCAAACATAATCGTTTATATAAATTAGGATGTGGGTCGTGAGCGACTCGAACGCTCGACCAGCGGGTTAAAAGCCCGATGCTCTACCAACTGAGCTAACGACCCAAAAACTTTATAATACGCCAAAGTTTTGATGATATCAAGACTAATTATGCTGGATATTTATCAATTGCTTATATTGAACGCGTGCCAATTGTGCAACAGGTGACCTTGGATAACCGTCAATTAGATCTTGATATGCATTTTCAGCCTCTTTATGCCTTCCTGTTTGCCAATAAATAGTCATTAGTCGTAATAAAGCATCAGGGGCTTTTAAATCATGTTTTTGTTTTGTAACTTTAAGAAACAAAGGTTCTGCATTTAATAAATCACCCTGCAATACCATGATGTTTGCTAATTCAAAGATGGCTGTTGAAGCATGTTTTGAATTTGGATATTGATCAATGAATCTTTTAAGGGCTACTTGAGCGCGTTTATAATCCTGCTTAGCAAGCATGTTTTTGATGTCTTGAAAAGCTTTATCTTGATCATTGCTAACCTTTTTCATGGGTTCTTGTTCATTTACACTTTGATTTTTCTTAGTTAATACAGACTGGATTTGTGCTACTTTTTCTTCTAACTCAGCAATATTCGCTTGATCTAATAATTCAGACAAATAGTCTATTCGATGCTCTAAGCGTTCTATTTTTTTTTCGAGCACAGCAACATCTATGTCACCGTTACTAAGATCACTTTCTGCCAAGCAATACGAATACATAAACACAAAGATAATTAACCAACGAATATTGTTGTACATGATAAACACTCCTTAACGGCGATTTGATTTGAACTTAAGCCTTGCATACGTAAAAACTGTTGTAGATGATTTGCCCTTGTTTGCCAAAGGGCACGTTCATAACTTGCAACCTGTGTTTGCGGGCTTGGTACTTGAATAATAATGGATGATTTATTTAACTCAGGCATTTGTTCTATGGTTTTTAGAAGCTTCGCTTGTTGTGTTGCATCGATGTCTTTTGCGTAAGCTTCATAATGAACAGCATTTTCTGATTCACGTTCTGAAACCATTGTATCGGAACTACAACCAGACAAATAAACACCTATACAGAAAAAATAACATAAATATAATACATATGTTTTTTTTGGCCATATGTGTTTTAAACTTGCCATAATCGATGCATCCAATAGTATTGTTCCGGGTATTGCTTTATAATAGCTTCTAGTTCAGCAATATATGATACCTGAACAGACTCTTTTTTCAAAGGTTTTACATGTACAATAATCTTATCATCCTTGTACATACAACAAAAAAAATAACAAGGTACTTGATACCGGTCGACCAACTTCTGACTTCCAATAGGAAATTTCATTGGAATACCAAAAAAATTAGCTTGACAGCCTGCCCCCTGATCAGAAGCTAAACCCAAGTGACCCTCTGTTTTAAAATGTTTAAGTGCATCTTTTAATTGTGTCAAACTATCCCAGGTATTAATGCCGGGATGCTGACGACAATGAAACAATAATTTGTCTAAGATTTTAATCCTACTGTGCTTATACAACCAGTTTTGTTTTTTAAGTTTATATTTATTAAGCACAAAAGGCACCAACTCCCATAAACCAACATGACCACTGAATAGGAACACTTCTTTTTCTTTCATCATAGCTTTAAAATGATTGTTATCAACAATCTCAATGGTTTTATTATTGACAACGCTTTTGAGTCTTGGAATGTAACTCATTAAACGAGCATGATGTTTGTAACTTTGCCAAGCGATGCTTTTAACACATTCTTTTGGATGAAGCCGTTTTAAATTATCACAAGTAACGCGCCAACGAAGTGGAACAAGCACTTTCAACAAATAAGCAATACTGTAAATGAATGCGTTTTCTATGCGCATGGCGCTCATGTAACATCCATCCAAGAACTTGAAAGTAAATTAACCTGAATTGGCTTGCGAATAATAATTTCTCCATCAAAGTTAACTAACATTAAATGATTATCGGCCGCGACCAAAAGCCCGAAAGGCGTTGGAGATAAAGCTTGAACGTTACTTTGTGATAAGAATGTTTCAGTATCTTTTTTAATCGCATCAAATACTTTGATTTGACCATTTTTTGCATCATACCAATAAAGTTGATGATGATACATCATAGGCATAGCCATTGCATCGCCCTCGAGGGGTAAATAACTTTTAACGCCACTGGAATGGTATTTAAATAGCATAGGTGTTTTATTTTGGTCAGAAACAAAAACAATTTTACCGTTTGAGACTGTAGGTGCTACGTCAATGCTTTTTCCAAATGTAAGCTGCTTTGCTAGATCATTTTCAATTTTAAAAAGTTTTTGCATTCCATGTACGGACTTTGTGAAAATCAGTTGCGACTTAGATGCATCCCATACCAAATCGTTCAAAGGTGTTTTTGAGTGATGAACCAGATGATGTGTATTTGAGATACGGTCAAAACGCTTTATATCGTAGCTATCTTTACTAAGTTGCTTGATATAGTAAATTGATTTAGCATCTGGGGTCCAAGCCAAACTTACAATGGGCTTAGCACTTGAGAATAATGGGATTGGCGCAGTTAAGTTCTTATCAGATTGCTCAACTTGATATTGGCCCTGTTTTACCGTTACCCAGGCAACCCTACCTGAAAAAGAACCTGACTTACCCGTCAAACCCGAAAGTACCATATCACTACATCCATGTGCTGCCCACTTGGCATTATTTGAATTAAATTTGAATGTACGTTCTATCAAAATATCATTTGTTTCAGATCTTAGCCGACACTGTAAATACCCCCAATTTTCTTTTGACTTAAGTAATAATTGCAGTTTGCCTGCATGATAATTAGCTTTAGACGATTTTAAGTCAGATCGAATGATTTGTGATAACGATTTTAATTCTTCTTGATTCGACTGCAATATGATCATTGGCATAGCGTTACAAGTTTGAATAAAAATGAGCAGTAATAATTTCCACATAAGGGCAATTATATCAATTTGATGGAAGGCTTTCCAGCTTGTCTTTAGCTAGCCATAAACTCAATGGCGCATGATCAGAAAACACTGGGTTTGGGTGAATACATGTTTTTTCTAAGCAATCAACTAAGGCATTACTCACTATCTGATAATCAATCCGCCAGCCAACATTCTTTGCTCTAGCTTGCCCTCTATACGTCCACCAGGTATATTTTCCTTCAGATTGGTCTAATGCTCTAAACGCATCTACCCAAGTCCCATCAGCAAACAGCATATCTAACCACGCCCTTTCTTCTGGTAAAAACCCTGAGTTTTTTTGATTACCTTGCCAATTTTTCAAATCGATCTTTTTGTGCGCAATGTTCCAATCACCTGCAATAATACTGGGTCTTTTTAGTCCAGACATCCAATGATTCAATTCATCCATCATCTCATACTTGATGGCTTGTCTAGCCTCACCTGAGGTACCAGATGGAAGATAGAGCGAATAGACATCAAAGTGATCTAAGGAAATGCCGATTAATCGCCCTTCATCTGTCCATAAGCCTGATAATGGCACTACTGCGTTATCAACAGGCTGTTTTGTGTACAAAGCAACCCCGCTGTAACCAGGTTTTTGAGCATCAAGTAAAAATCGTTGATAGCCTTTTGGCGTGTAGATTGGATCTGATAGCTGATGTGCTTGAGCTTTGGTTTCCTGTACACATAATACGTCAACATTTTGCTCTAAAAACCAATCAAAAAATGCTTTTCGTTCCGCAGAACGAATGCCATTCGCATTGAACGTCATAATATGCATGTAACCCTCATTTGAAAGTGAATTAGTGATAATGTTACACTTTTTTTTATTAGAAGAGAATATCCATATGGACGGTTATAATAATTTTTTCACATCGCAACAACAAATAACGCCTTATATTATTCCAATCATTGATATCGATCGTATCAACCTAACGACCATCATAAAAAAAGTTTCTCAGTTCAACGAAATTGTTCGATTAGTGAAAGACAAAGAAACTCATTATACTTCAGATACCTTCATATCAAACATTCATGAACCAACACTCCATAAAACATTCAGAACAGATTTCATACAGACATTAGAAATCATATTTAGTCATCCTGATAGATCTTGGTATCACAAAGACAATGAGGTTGTCGAATGTATTACAAACCTAAAAAAGTTTTTCGAGCCGTTTCAATATAGGTCAGGATTACTTTTTGAATCATCTACAGGTAGTTTCGATTGGCTATTTTTGTGTCAGAACGGAACTACGGTCCCTTATTATTTTTTCGAGTGTATGCGTATTTTATTTGGTATCCAGTGTCTAATCCCAAATACTGGCACCATGATGAGACAAAGTATCCCGCTCACAGCACACCTGACAAATCATGGTGGTCATTTTTCAATAGGCTCACAAAGCTTATTAACACCTACCGATGGCAATTGTTTTTTTCATCTTCATTGTCAATTCATCACAGGCTTATATGTCAGACAATCATTAAATCAACATTGTCCTCAGCGACTGCTTGATTTAACTTACAGTTACGCCATCAAAAATAAAAATGATAATTTAGTAAGGTTTCTTTATAATATTCAAAACAAAGATAACCTATATTCATTATTGATAACGTTATTTGAGGATCACATCAGAGATATTCATAGACTGGATCAGCAAAAAAATATGGCGGATTTAACCAAGAATCTTATCGCTAATTTTTTCAACATTTTAATAAGAGAACACCATATCAGTTCAGAAGGTAAAACCTATTTAAAAAAAACATATGGGATGGTTGATACAATTTGTTTCATTGATATCTTCATATATAACGATGATATATACATTTCGGGTGAAAAATTGGGAGAATGGAAAGTCGTAACGTCTTATAAAGACTATCTAATTGCACTGACGTTACTTTGGCATCCCACTTTGACCCAGCTCCAAGTGCCAACCACTCAAAATAGAATATAATAAATGGAATGACTTGCATTGTTAGGGATGAAAAGGAATACTGATAATGATGTCTTCAAAATGGTTTAATAAGCCTTTGGCTAATCTGATTATACTAATTCCCATGGTTTGTTGGTTTGCTTTCTGTTTGGACATCATAGTTCCAGCATTACCGATAATAACCGACGATTTTGGTGTATCATCCTCACTACTACAGCATTCTATGTCTTTATTCTTATTGATTTGCGGCCTTACTCAGTTATCAATCCGCTCGATGATTATCTTAATTGGACGTAGATCACTAACCGTACTTTGCTATTGTGCCATCGTGCTTGGTTGTTTTTTAGGCGCTAAAGCCCACAATTTATTCACCCTTATTTTTGCACGTTGTTTGCAAGCAGCAGGAAGTTCTGGCACCCTTATGATCAGCTTTATATCAGTCCGAGACATTACTCAAGATTCTAAGTTACGTGCAAATTTATGCAGTTACTTAAGCTCAGCCATTGCGATCTCACCAATTTTAATTCCTGTGCTTGGGGCTATGATTATTGAACATAAACATTGGCATTTCACATTCACCTATATGATGATTTTGGTTGTCATTCATGGCATCTTAATGCTTCGAATTTTCCCTACATTACAGTCTGAGGCACAACTGTCACATCAACAAAAAAACTCTTGGCCAGAACTCTTTAGCGAGCATGCCAGTTTAGCCTATCTATTGTTAGCAGGCATTTTGGGTGGCACATTAAACTTTTTATTTTTATCACACTCTTCATATATTTATATTGTTAACTTTGAGTCATCTGGATTATTATATGGCTACTTTTTTTCAGTCGTTGGTATTGTTTATATGATGGGCTGTTTCATTTTTCCAGTTTTCTCCAAAAAACTTGGGGTTTTAAAAACAATTATCCTTGGCCATAGTCTAGTTTTTTGTATGATGTTCTTAGTATACATTTTAAACCTATTTAACATGCTTAACGCAACGATTTTCACAGTCTTTGCTGCCATTTCACATTTCGGCAGTGGCTTTTTACTTACTGGTAGTATTGTTGGGTTAATGAGCCAACCCAAATTGGCTACCGATCAAGTAGTTGGGGTATATGGTTGTAGCAAATTTATATTACCTGCTTTATTAGGATGGTGTTCGATGTCGTATGGTGCATCCTTATATGCCATGTCTTCAACAATGATCATCCTTTGTACAATCACAAGTTTTGCGTTAATCCCACTAGTTTCCTTCAAGCAGATTCGTTTCTTTAACGCGTACTAATTGAATTAATTTCATCCCTAATTTGTCTAAATCCTCATCTTTCATAGCTACTGAAAATGTATCTCGATAGCATTCAAAACAAGCATTGAGAGTCAATTTTGAATGGCAGCAATATTGTTTCAACGTGTCTTCAAGTTTATCTTCAAGTTGATTAATATCATTGAATAATGCGCTAAACCATCCGAGGGCATACGCGTTTTTTGCATATAGTGGCTCAGCATTCATTGCCATATGAGCTAAAGTGGCAGATGGCAAATGCCTTTTTAATATCGGCAACAATAATACAGGCCAAAGATCAGATTTAATCTCTGGCATCACAACTTTTACGCTATCAAGTGCAAAAATCACATCAGCAAAACCAAGCAAGATAGATCCCCCGCCATATATATTACCAGCCAAAGAGACAAAGATTGGCTTATTTTTTTGCTGTAAGACTTTAATAAGCATGATTAAACTTGAAACCAATCCTTCCGTTTGCTCATGCATTTCAGTTAGGTCTGCCCCAGCGCAAAATACTTTTCCTGACGACTTCAGGGTAATGATTTTAATTGATTCATTTTCAAAAGCATGTTTAAGTGTCTCACATAGTTCTGACAGCATCACGATGGTTAATGCATGGTGTTTGTGAGGACGATTCAATTGAATCTCATATACGCCTCCTTTAATATTAACTTTCAAGTATGTCATATTCGAGTGCCCTCCATTCAAAAAGTGATTTACTCAAAGGAACATGCTGACCCTCTTGGTAATTGAGTGAAACAATTTTCACGGCTTGAGTCGCTTTGATTTCATGATGCATTTTCATCGCTTCGATGATTGCAACGACCTGGCCTTTTTCAACAACATCCCCTTCTTTAACCAAACATGAAACCATCACACCAGGCATTGGACTTATAAAAGGCTTATGATGACTTTCTTTTGACTTATCAGCATCATGACCCATTTCTTTTTGAATCATAAAAGCTTGGCCTTGATAAGACACAACCCAAACTTGGTCATGATGATAGGATGTCTGACAATGAATGCTTCTTTTATCTTTTTTGACAATGACATTACCTGCACACATGCTTTCAATCGAAATACTTTGACCATTAGAAGTTTCAATGGTTTGACCATTTACCCATCGATATCCCACAGTTACTTTTTTATCGTTAATGACATAATGTGCTGCATCATTGACCTGACCTGTAATTGACCAACTCGGGTTTAACGGAAGTCCATGCATCTTATGAAAACGATCATAGCTCAGTAGAATTGCCACACAAGCAACATCAGTTAAAGCCAATGATTGCGGTGATTGACATTGATGGTCAAGTGCCCATTGTGTATTAAAATAACGATGCTTTTCCATCGCAGTGATGGCGCTTAAAAGCCAGGCATGGTTTGTAATGATACCTGCCATATGCCAGTGTCTTAGACCAGTCAAAAGTGAAGCTTTAGCTTGATCGAAATTAGCGCCTTTGGCCAATACCTTGATAATCATTGGATCATATTTTTGAGAAATGGCTTGATCTGAATCAATGCTGGTATGCCAAAACACATTGTCACATGGCTCAATATTAGATACCAAGATATGCCCCATGGTTGGTTTGAATTCGTTTGCAGGATCTTCCGCATATATTCTTGCTTGAATGGCATGTCCATTCAGTTTCAATTCGTTTTGTGAAAAATTTATTTTTTTACCTAATGCAATGTTTAACTGCCAACCAACCAAATCAATGTCATAGACCAATTCTGTCACACCATGTTCAACCTGTATTCTTGGATTCACCTCCATTAACCAGTATTGGTTCGATGCTTCATCAAATAGAAATTCAACTGTGGCACACGAGGTTATTTGAACGCTATTGGCTAATTTTTTTGCATCTGCATACATTGATTGACGGACAGAATCATTCAGCCCTCTAGCTGGCGCCTCTTCAATGATCTTTTGATAACGTCTTTGAATGGAGCAATCTCGATCGCCTATGATCCTTATTTCACCATATTGATCAGCCAGCACTTGTACTTCGATATGTCTGATTGATTCTAAATAAGGTTCAAAATAAAATTGTTCATCCTGAAAGATTGACTTTGCTTCGCGCTTAACCCGCGCTATGACTTTATGACAATCATTAAATGAACGAGCCACATGCATGGCCCTGCCACCACCGCCCATACTTGCTTTGACCATGATTGGTCCTGACCAATCTTTCAAGTCATTTATATTTTTTGTGGTTTTCAATGTCGGTACATTTAATTTTTTAGCTAATGTTTTGGTTGCGAATTTATCTCCAAATGTGGCAATAACCTCACTTTTAGGACCGACCCATTGAAACCCTTCTTTAACTACCCATGCAGCAAATTCTGGATTTTCAGATAAATAACCATAACCTGGATGAATGAGGTCTATCTGGTTGGCTTTGGCAATACGAATAATCGCCGATTGATCTAAATAATCGTCTATATGATGACAGATAGCACCAGAACGCAAATGATTTGTATCATTAGATTCATAAATAAAATGAACTTCAAGACCTATTTTTTGAGCCGCACAATCAATCCGTTTCGCTATTTCCCCACGATTGATAATTAAAAGACGTTTCATTATCAGAAGCGAAATGCCCCCATGTCAACACTGCCTTTTATGGGTTTAGAAGAGAACACAAACATTAAAAAACCCAATAATGAACGCGTTTCTCTTGGATCAATAACCCCATCAATAGCAAGTTCACTTGCCAATGAAAACGCTTGTTCTTGAGATTCTGCGATCACTTTGACTGGATCATTTTGAGCTTGTTGTTTCTTTTTAATTAACGACATCACACCACTCATTTGCGTAGGTCCCATGACATTACATTTACTTACTGGCCACATAAATGAAAAGTTTGGCTCAAAGCCAGGTCCACACATGGCATAAGTACCTGCACCATAAGAGGCGCCAACTAAAAGAGCAACGTGGGGAACTGTAGAATTACTCATGGCTTTGATGAATGCAGCACCAGACTTAATGATGCCTGCTTTTTCAGCATCCTCGCCCACCATAAAACCCGTATTATTATGAATAAATATGATTGGTTTTGATTGTTGATTCGCCAATTGTATGAATGAAGCGCCCTTCAATGCCGAGTCTTTGGTTAAATTACCATTATTTGCGATCAATGCAACAGGAAAACCCATGATGCTTCCCCAACCGCACATAAGGTTTCTACCGTAATCAGGCTTATAAGCAAACCAGGTTTGGTGATCTAAAATTCTTGCTAGCAATGCACCCATATCAACTGAATATTTTAAAGCCGGATCTAACCAACCTAATAAACTTTCTGAATCATATTTTGGTGCATCAAACTGAATATGCTTTTTATTGGTTTGGGAGACAACCTGTGATACCAATTGTCTGCACTGCATACATGCTTCGTAATCGTTATCTGCTAAAAAATCAGCCAACCCAGATTCGGTTGCATGCATGGTTGCACCACCCAACTGTTCATGTGTTTTTTCTTCCCCCGTCGCCATTTTTACTAAAGGAGGTCCAGCTAGATATACTTTTGCTTCATTCTTAACAAAAATTGTGTAATCAGATAAAGCCGGTTGATACGCCCCACCTGCAGTACACGATCCAAACACCAGACAAATGGTTGGAATATTCTTTTTTGATAATTGACACATCATGTGAAATTCTTTACCAGATGATGCGAAGTGAGGCATAGCTAAGCCATTAGATTTAGCTTGTTTTTCTAAATCTAGGTCGTACCCTGCTGACTGTACCAAACTGATATATGGTAAATGATGCTTTAAGGCGATTTCTAAAGCTCTCTGCCACTTTTTATAGGCATATACATTTAAAGTACCCCCTTTGACTTGATGATCGTTACCAAATACAACCACCAATTGACCTGAGACGAAACCAATGCCAGCAACTGCACCGCCGCCGAGGGGTTGATCGGTCCCTTTTGCAGCCAATGCGCCTATTTCCAAAAAAGGTTGGTTATCATCAAAAAGCCATTTTAAACGTTTGCGGATACTTTGAGATTTTGTTTTTGTGTCCTCTGCAGAATCAGTCACATCATGACACCCAAGCAATTGATAATCAGCATGCATTTCTTCGAGTTGCTTTAATAAAAAAGCTTTATTTGATTTAAAAAGGTCGGATTGATTGTCAATATGATCATTTAATTCATGCATTTTCATAATTTAATCTATTTTCAATGGTTTTGACAATAAAAATATCAAATTTTCAAGAAAATACGTGTGTTTAAGGCACATAACGTCATATATTCAACTATAATTTATGTATGGCAGAAATACTAAAAAGTCACCTTGCAGACGAGATAAATCAAATTAACGATGCCGATGTACTTTTTTCATTCATTAAAGAAGAAGTCAACAAAGCAAAAGATCAGCAGCAACTTAATGTTTTATTAAATGTTTTAATGCTAAAAGCGAAAGATAATGAAGAGAAATCATTGCAAATTGCCATCGATGCTTCCATCAAGCTTATTGATAAACGGTATCAATCTTTGCCCTGTAAAAATATACATTATTGTCGTGAAAACATGGCTTATGGTCTTTTTTGTTTTGTTGGCTCACTATTGATATTGATTGCTTTAATTAATCCAGCCGGCTTAATTATCGGAAGTGCCTATGTATTACTCGGCTTATCCATTGCCTTTATAGGAAAAAATTTCATTCAACATTTTGGTACCACAGACCTTTTTAATCAACCTATTGAGCTTAGTAAACTTTTATTAAGTATTGCTGTCACTACCGAAGTTGTATTTTATAATTTTACTGAATTTTTTGAATCAAACTTTGATCCTTTTGAGACATTTAACTTTTTAGCCTCATTTGTTGGTATATTATCCATTTGTTTATCGATATATATTATATTTTTAGCTTATAAATCATTTAAAAATTTAAAAACTTACGAGGCATACAATAACTATTTTAAACAAATGATAGAATTGGATAATAATTTCATTCAAGTAGATCAACTAAAATCCGGAAATATCAATTCATTACTAGAAAACATACAAACAGATCTAACACTTGAGAAACAAGAAGCTTTAATCGCATTAATGAAAGTACCTGAAAAGTTAACACTAGAAAAACTCCAAGAAATCATGAACAAACAAGATGCTCAAAACATTTTTAAAGCAGTGACTGAAAAAATTAAATTCGAAGCATTTAGAGAAAATAATCAAGATGATGCACAATTCATAAATGAAAACTTCAATAGCATAAATGGATTAGTTTCTGTGATAAATGAACAAACCAATAGTACAAAACTGATGCTATATCTCAGGGGTATAGCAGGCGCTATCAGTGATGACAGTCATGCACAAAAGCCTTCAAAGGAACTGAGTGAACATTGTCTTGGGAAAATTAAAGAATTGTTTCAAGATGACAATGAAGCAATCACTGATGATAATTTGTTTAAACTTTATCAATTAATAGAAATTGAAACCAAATTAAAACAAATTAATCAACCAACATTTAAACAAATCCCAGTCAGACTCTATTTAGATGCTTTTTTAATTGGGTCATCTTTAACCATTCATATTTTGATTGGGACAGGGCTATTAACAGGTGCGGCCATATCAATCTTATTTTGGCCACTGTTCTCCTGCGCTTTGGCGGGAATTATTGTATTTACCTTTAATGAAGCTCGAGATGTTAAAAAGAAAAATATGATCATTGGCATATCGTCAACCTACATTGCCTTTATTATGATGGTTATTATATTTTCAACGGTTGTGGGCGCAATTGCATTTAATCCATTCTTTTTAGGACTAGGGATCCCTATTGTATTTGTTATGGCAGTCTTATTAAAGCGCTTTGTTACTAAAAAGCAAACAGAAGAAGTTAACAATCTCGAAGCTAAATTAAAAAACTTACTCGATGAAGCAAATGAACAACCTGACACCCATGGTCTTCACCCTGATTTGACAGACGAAAATGCCACACGAGCATCTATACTCACACACATTGAATCAACCACTGATACACAGATCAACGAAGAAGACAAAGTAAAAACCATTCCAAATGAAGACGATATATTAGATAAAAATATACCTCACGAAGAAATACAACCCACTTTGAATGACATAGCGCCTGAACAAACCGATGTAACCACGGGTGATGAAAGTAACCTTACTGAAACGTCATCAAGCAATGAAAACAAAACGGAGGAGCATGCAACAATTCATCCCTCTGAAGCACAAAGTGACCATGACAACACCTCAGTTGAGGATAATACGTCAAACGATAACACCTCAGATGAAGACGATGCATCAAACGATAGCTCTTCAGTGGATAGTGCACCCGAACAACAATCTACAGATAAAAAAGAAAATTTATTTGATGATATGGCACTCACAAAAGACGTTCCGACCCCTATAGACCAAAATCATGATGATGAAGAGGGTGAAGGTGAAGGCACAGATGATGAAGATAAAGACGGTGAAGGAGAAAGACGTGGCGGTCTTAAACCTTAACTAAGCTTTAAGATTTCACTAATGCAATTTCCAATACTTCAGCAATTTTACTGACTGGTTTGATTTCTAAACCTTGCAAAATATCTTTAGGTATTTCTTTTAAATCACGTTCATTTTTCTTAGGAATAATGACAGTTTTGACGCCACCGCGATGAGCAGCTAAAAGTTTTTCCTTAAGCCCACCGATGGGTAATACATCACCCCTCAATGTGATTTCACCTGTCATAGCCACATCAGACCTAATGGGTTGCTCTGTCACAACTGAAACCATTGCCGTACACATTGTAATACCCGCACTTGGACCATCTTTTGGGGTAGCCCCCTCTGGTACATGAACATGAATATCATGGTCTTGATAAAATTTTGGATTATCTTTTAATGCCAATGACCTTGTTACAGATTTTGCAGTCTGAATGGATTCTTTCATGACATCGCCCAAACTACCGGTAAAGATCAACTCACCTTTACCGTTTAGTAAAATAGCTTCAATGACAAGTAAATCGCCACCCACTTGCGTCCAGGCAAGTCCTCTGACAAGACCAATTTGATTTTTCTCTTCAACAACACCATGATCAAACTTAGGCACCCCTAAGAAATCATGAATGGTATTTTTATCGATTTTACCAATTGGCTTATGATTATCCATTTCTCTCTTGAGGGCTTTACGACAGACTGTTAATAACAATCGATCTAATTCTCTAACCCCTGCTTCTCTAGTATATCTTTGGATGACTTCATAAATAACGCTTTCAGAAAACACGATCTCATTTTTCTTCAAACCACATGCTGAAAGACATTTGGGCAAGAGGTATTTTTGCGCAATTTTTGCTTTCTCTTTTTCGGTATAACCTGCAATCCTAATGATTTCCATACGATCCAATAATGGCGCTGGGATATCTAACGAGTTTGCTGTGGTAATAAACATGACATCAGATAAATCATAGTCAAGTTCTAAGTAATGATCATTGAATGAATGGTTTTGCTCTTGGTCCAACACCTCAAGTAATGCAGAGGCTGGATCACCACGGTAGTCCATACCCATCTTATCAATTTCATCTAACATGATTAAGGGATTACGGACTTTAGCGCGTTTCATGGCTTTGATGATTCGACCCGGCATAGCACCAATATAGGTTTTTCTATGCCCTCTGATTTCTGCTTCATCTCGAACACCACCCAATGAAATTCTCACAAAAGATCGACCTAAGGCGTTAGCAATAGATTGTCCTAACGATGTCTTCCCAACACCTGGAGGACCAACCAAACAAATGATAGAACCTCTAACTTTTTTAACCTTCTTCAATACAGCAAGGTATTCAACAATGCGCTCTTTTACTTTCTCTAATCCATAATGTTCAGCATCTAATCGCTTTTGAGCATCTTCTAAACTAATTTTTGTTGCTTTTTTCTTTTGCCATGGGATATCAATCACCCAATCAACCCAATTCCTGATCACTGTTGCTTCTGCAGACATAGGAGGCATTAGGTTCAGTTTATTGACTTCAGATTCAACCTTTTCATAAGCATCTTTACTTAACTTAAGTTTTTTAATCTTACTTAAGATATTATCAACATCATTACCTTCTCCTTCCATTTCTCCTAATTCTTGTTGGATGGCTTTGAGTTTTTCTCTATTAAAATATCGTTTTTGATCCTCAGCAATTTGATCTCTGACTTTCTTTTGAATGTTTTTTTCAACTTTTAACCATTCTTTTTCTTTTTGTAGGAAACTTAACACCAACTCAACTCGAGCATGTATTTCTACAGTTTCTAGGATTGATTGCTTTTGATCTATGGTCAAAGGCAAGTGAATCGAAATTAAATCAGCAAGTCGACCCGGATAACTTAATCCTCTCATAGAGGCTATGATGTCTGTAGATAACTTTTCGTTGAGACTAGCATATTCAGAAAACTGATTTTCTAATGCACGCAACAAAACTTCCACTTCGACAAAAGACCCATCACTCTTCTTTAAATGACCTTCTTGAACTTGTGCAAACTCATCATCATTAATGGGCGATACTTCTGAGAGTATAAATTTGTTCTCACCAGCTATTAATGATTCTAATTGTCCCCTTTGATTTCCCTCTATCAATACTTTCAAGGTACCATCGGGTAATTTAAGCATTTGTAAGACTTTTGCAATCGTACCAATGTCATGTAAATCATTCTGATTGGGTTCTTCTATACCCACATCCTTTTGAGTCACAACAAATATATCTAGATCTCTTTCTACTGCATGCTCAAGGGCAGCAATCGACTTATCTCTTCCAATAAACAATGGTACTACCATATTAGGGAAAAGGACCGCATCACGTAATGGTAGCGTTACAAACTCTGTTTTTTCGCTAATAAATGGATTTGCAATCATAACTTTTACCTAACCTTCTTTTTTATTTTTCTCCTGGTTACCTGCCAGAACCAATAACGGATCCGCTTCTTGGTTGACAACGTTTTCATCAATGACCACCTTTTTAACATGCTTCATTGATGGGATCTCATACATGGTATCCATCAGGATCTTTTCTGTAAGAGACCTTAGTCCTCGTGCGCCTAATTTACGCTCAATTGCTTTCTTTGCAATTTCGTTTACAGCATCCTTTGTAAACTCGACTTCAACGTTATCTAAGGCAAATAACTCCTCATATTGTTTAAGTATAGCATTTTTTGGCTCACTCATTATTCTAACTAGTGCACCATGGTCTAATTCCTCTAAAATTGCCATGACAGGTAGCCTACCAAGAAACTCAGGAATAAGGCCATATCTGATCAAATCTTCTGTTTGAACCTTCTGCAAATACTCAGATAAAGAATTTTTATTTTTATCATCTCTGACACTAGCACCGAAACCAATACCACTTTTTGAACTTCTTTGCATAATGATGCGATCAAGATCAGCAAAAGCACCTGCACATATAAATAATACGTTGGTTGTATCTACTTGAATATATTCCTGATTTGGGTGTTTTCTACCACCTTGAGGTGGCACAGAAACGACTGAGCCTTCAATTAATTTTAGCAGCGCTTGTTGCACACCTTCACCAGACACGTCACGTGTAATGGATGGCCCATCATTTTTTCTGGAAATTTTGTCTATTTCATCTATGTAAATAATGCCTCTTTCTGCCTTTTGAACATCATAATCACAGTTCTGAAGCAACTTTTGCACAATGTTTTCAACATCTTCACCAACGTAGCCTGCTTCCGTTAATGTTGTTGCATCTACAATAGCAAAGGGAACATTAAGTTTATTAGCAAGCGATTGAGCTAGAAGTGTTTTACCACAACCTGTTGGCCCAAGCATCAAAATATTACTTTTACCAATAGCAACAGTACGATCATCATGTTTGGACATGAACTCAACACGTTTGTAATGGTTGTAAACAGCTACTGATAGTACTTTTTTTGCATCCGATTGACCAATGACATATTGATCAAGAAAACGTTTTAATTCTTTGGGAGTTGGTAATTTCTCTTTACTCTCTTCTTTTTGATCAACTTCCTTGTCGTCAGAGAGAATGTCTGAGCATAATTCGACACATTCATCACAGATATAGAGGCCTGGTGGTCCAGCTATTAATTTTTTAACCTCATCTTGATTTTTCCCACAAAATGAACAATTCAATAGTTCATCAGCCATAATAAAGCTCCTTGGTCACACGTAAAAACTTAATCCACTTGTATCTTAGATATAAGGCTAAAAATTTATAATTCAAGCTCTTTTCTCAATAACAGAATCAATTAAACCATATTCAACGGATTGTTCTGCGGTCATGAAATTGTCTCTATCGGTATCCTTTTTGATGACGCTGGTAGGTTTTCCAGTATTATTTGCTATGATTTCAGTAACCAAAGAACCAATTCTCATGGTTTCTTTGGCATGAATTTCAATATCAGAACCCTGGCCCTGATAACCACCGAGTACTTGGTGAATCATGACTGTTGCATGAGGTAAGCAATGTCTTTTACCTTTTGTACCTGAACACAATAATAAGGCCCCTGCACTAGCTGCTTGACCAATACAAAGTGTGCTGACATCTGGTTTAATAAAACGCATGGTATCATAAATAGCTAATCCAGCACTAACAACGCCACCTGGGGAGTTAATATACAGGGAAATGTCTTTATTAGGATCTTCGGATTCTAAGAAAAGTAATTGAGCAACGACAAGATTTGCCATATGTTGTTCAATTTCACCAACTAAAAATATGATTCTTTCCTTTAATAACCTCGAATAGATATCGAATGCACGCTCACCTTTTGCAGTACTCTCGATAACTGTTGGTACCAAATATCCATTATAAGCCATTTTAACTCTCCTTACTTTGTGTTTCCTTTGCTAACTTTTCTAAAGCTGACATCGTTAATTCCTTACCTTCTTTTGAATATGCTTTAATCATATGTTCAACTGATTTTTGGTGTAGGAGACGATTACGTGCGTCCATGACTCGACGCTCATCTTCGATGAACCATCTTAAGAAATCTTCAGATTTTCCTGAGTTTGAAGCAAACGCAACGATAAAATCTGCTAGCTCTTTCTCAGTGATGTCTAATTTATTTTCTTCTGAATATTGCGCAGCTACTAAGCCAAGTCTTAATGCTTTGATGATGTCTTTGACTTCTTTATCCTTGCTTGACATCGTTAATTTCAAAAGCTTCTCTTTCTCGTCATCTGGCTTGCTTGATGCGCGTGCTTCTAATTCATTTTTGAATAATGTCTCAGGTAACTGAAAGTCGTATTTATCCATAAGCAAATCTTGGAGACGATCAACCATGACCCCATCAAGCAAATCCTTGATTTGCTTTTCAATGCGTGAATTGATTACTTCATTGAATTCTTTTTCACTCTTTTTTTGGCCTAAAGCCCGTTCGATGAAAGCTTCGTCTACTTTTGTAGGACTACTTTTTTCAACTTCGGTCACAGTGACATTGAATTCAGCATTTTTACCTGCAAGGCTTGGATTTGGGTAATCATCTTCAAATTTTAATTTAATTTCTTTGACATCGCCTGACTTTAATCCTACTAATGCTTTTTCTAACTCTGGATATAGCGTCTCTTTCCCTAAAACAGCATCTGCTTTCATCATTTCGCCATTATTAAAAGGCTCGCCATCAACCTGACATGTATAAGTTATTTTAATACGATCATCATTTTTTGCTTTTTCTTTGGATGGAGACCACAATGGAAACGCTAGCTTTAATTCATCAATTTCCTTTTTAACCAGCTCATCTGTTACTTTCACAACAGGCATATCTAACTGCATATCATCTTTACCAAGTAATTTAAACTGTGGCAGACATTCAAACTCAAACTTAATTTTTATCGGCTTACCAATTTCTTTAGAATCAATGGTTTCCTTAGGCTCTTCTGCTGGAATGACATTATGCTCAGAAAGTAGTTCGCCAAAAGACTTACTAACGACTTCATCTAAGACATCTTTATCAAGTTTATCTCCAAATCGTTTTATGATATATGAATTTGGAACTTTATTTGGTCTATAGCCAGGAACTTGAACGTTTTTCTTTAACTCTTCTATTTTTTGGTGACGTATTTTATCGGCAACGTCTGCACTCACATCTAGTTGAGCAGTACATTTTAAGCCGTCTATATTTAATGAACTCATTTATTTCTCTCATAGCCTATGTAATGAATACGAGAGGAGAGACTCGAACTCTCACAGGTTACCCTACTGGAACCTAAATCCAGCGCGTCTACCAATTCCGCCACTCTCGCAGATACTAAGCTAATACTAGCAACAATAAGCATTAATTACAAACTGTCACATAGACTTTTCTTACTTTTAAAGTGATGGGTGAACGATGGGACTCGAACCCACGACAACCGGAATCACAATCCGGGGCTCTACCAACTGAGCTACGCTCACCATGATCCTTAGATTGAACACGAAAAACGCATCAGAGTCAAGCTGGGTTTCGCTTGAACAAACGAGCAGTTTTGGGGACTGGATCCCCTAGGCTTGAATTCGAAAAACACCTATTTGCTTCTTCAAGTAAATGATTCAACACCCAAACGTAACCATTATTTTGATTTTTTGCAGCCCAAAGGTAATGACCAAATGAGCCAGGTGTTGTATTCACTTCATTAAGCCATATTTTTTTCTGAGACATATCGGCGATGAAATCTATCCTAGGCATCCCAAAGCCACCAAGCGCCTCAAATGCCACTTTAGCAGAAAAAACAAGCTCATCTAGCATGGATGTTGGCATAGATGGGTTAATGTCCCGAGAAAGGTTGATCAGCCCATGGGCAGATTGTTTCTTATGCCCACTGCCTTGACAATATTTTTGTTGAAAGTCTAACCAATCGTTTGTTTTTGGCGACTCAATGGCTGACAACACAACCTCACCTGATTCGTCTTTCCTAACTGCAACGTTAAATTCTTTCAAAGACTGAACGGCAGGCTCAATTAATACTGCATCATCATAATCAAATAAATCTAATAACAATGCTTGCAATGTGTCTAAATCGTCGGCAAAGCCAACACCAACACTACTACCCAAAGAACAGGGTTTCACACAAACTGGAAACTTGATATTTAACTCAGTTAACATGTCCTTACTATAAAACTGCCCACTAGGCAATTTATGAAGCAAATGATCAGGTAATACTTTAACCCCGATTGAACTAAGCATTTTTTTTGTTACCCATTTATTCATAGCAACTGTGGCACCCGTTCGCCGCATGCCTGTGTATGGCATTTGATTGGCTTCACAAATACCTTGAATCGTACCATCTTCACCATCACCACCATGAAGTGCAATCAAGCATATATCAACGGCACAATATAATTGATTATTGCAATATAAACCGCCACGAGATAAATCAACGCGCTTAACACCTTTAAACTGACAGCCATTTACTAAAGATGCATGATTTTTTAATAAACTTTCTCCAGCCCACCAAACACCTTTTACGTCTACATAAACAGGAATGGCCTCATATTTATCTTGATCTAAAGAGTGGCATGCCTGAACACCCGTTAGAATGCTTACATCATGTTCTGGAGAAATCCCCCCAAAAATCACAGCTATTTTTTTACGATTCATTGGTATCCAGCCTTAACTGCCTCATTAAATTTACTATTATAAATACAATATTGCACAAGTCATAAATAAGTCCAGTTATTTTTAATGTTGTTCTTAAAACCTTGGTATTTTCAAAAAAATTAGCTACGATTATGCTATGAATTCAAAGTTAAAACAGACCAAAAAAATCATTAACATTAATCACCTCCCCGCAACAAAGCCATCCAATGTATGTTTTGTCATGGCTCATGGATGGCGGAGAACACATGAGGATTTTAAGGCAATAGCAAGTCAGATCACTGACCTCGGCGACCAATATCTTATCGATTTACCAGCACATGGAGATACTTGTGCTTCAAGCGCCAACCTCACAATTGATGAATACTTATTACCGATAATTGAATTCGTTCGATCTATAGATAAACCAATTATTTGGGTTGGTCATTCATTTGGATGCAGAATCGGCTCTCACATCGGCAGACATTGTCCGGAAAAAATCAAAGCTTTGTTTTTCATATGCCCGCCATACAACACACGTCGTCATTGGCACTATAAATATATCTTCAAATCGTCAAAACAATTTCTATATAAGCTATTAATTTTACTTGGAATGCCCCGTAAAAGCATACTTCCTTGGTTTGCAAGCAAAGATTACGTAGATTCAGGTCATATGCGCGAGCTATTCAAACAAATAGTCAACGAGGACTCAGGTTTCATACTCAGTCAACTGACAATGCCTTTAACATTGGTATTTGCAGAAAATGACGAGATGACCCCACCAGAATTAAGCAAACACATTCAATCACATTGTAAACATGCAACCAGCTCAGTACTTAGATATTTTGATCATAACTCTATTTTAACCGATGGCCAGTACCAGATCATTCACAAATTAATGAATTTTTCCAAGGAATTAGAATGATAAATAATTACTTTGATGGCACAGGACTTCTGCTATTTTCCAAATTTCACTATGTATATATTTGCTTAGTGAGTTATGTAGTCTTTAAACGGTTATTAACGTATCTACATATTTTACAACAAGATAATTATAATTCGAAACGCTTTCTTGTTTGGTTTTTTCAAAACAGAGCTTACGACAGATATATGACTTCTGTAATTTTTATATGCATTTTACTCAATTGGATGTTTGGTGTTGACCTTGATTATTTTTTATCAAAATCAGTGACACTTGCCATTGTCTTCTTTCTAGCCTTGATTGAAAAATCACCGTTGGCTGATGCTAAAAAGCTTCTAGTCCTAACCCACCGGGCAACTAGAATATTAATAACCAGTTGTGTAATATTCATCCCATTTATTTTTATTCAAGATGATCACCTTTTCACGCTAATATTAACCATACAGAGTATCCCATTTGCATTAGTGATTGGCAACATGCTTACTTTACCATTTGAATCCATAATTCAAAAAAAATATATCCAACAAGCCAAAAACACATTAAACAACGTTAACCCAATAATCATTGGGATCACTGGTTCCTTTGGAAAAACATCGATGAAACATATTTTGGGTCATATCCTTCAGAAATACCAACCCACGCTTTTTACGCCTGGCAGCGTTAACACACCAATGGGTATTTGTAGCATCATTCAAAAAAAATTATCGCCTGATCACAAATTTTTCATCGTTGAAATGGGCGCATATCACATTGGGTCCATTGCAAAGATTTGCTCATTAACACCACCTAACTTTGGCGCTGTCACATCAATCGGACCTTGTCATTTAGAACGATTTGGCTCAATGGAAAACATTGCATCGGCTAAGTCTGAACTGTTGAGTGCCGTCGAGCAAAATAAACACCCCATTGGCTTCAGCTTCCCCACATCAATATCCAAACTAACTCCTTTTAAGACTTTTTTTAATTCTAAATTAATGATGCCAACCATTGAATGTATTGAAAAAAAACAAACGGTTCATGGGATAGAACTGAAAATTAAAGAAAATGAACAACAAATAGCCATAAAAGCCCCTATATTTGGTCTCCATCAAGCAGACAACATTGTTTTAGCCATAACAGTGGCACGTAAGCTTGGCACACCAATGGAACTTATTAAAAGCGCTTTATTATCACTTAAACAGGTTCCAGCAAGACTTGAAGTCAAAGATGCTCCACAAAATATTACATGGATTAATGATGGCTTTAATGCCAATCCTGAAGGATTTAAAGAAGGTATTAATCTACTAAAACAATTTGGAGACCACAAGCATGGTCGTAAAATATTAGTCACACCTGGCGTTATTGAACTCGGTGACCAGCATGACGAAATACATGCGCAACTGGCAAAGCACGCCATGTCTAACGTAGACGTCGTGATCGTTGTTGCACACCATAGAATTAAGACTTTTTTACAAACTTGCGAGCTTCTACAAAAAAACGACCAAATCATTATTAAAGCTCTGAGCTTTAGTGATGCACACCGTTGGTTAAACGGTCACGTCAAAACAAATGACACCATTCTTATTGCAAATGACTTACCTGATATTTTGGAAACAAGACCAAACATTTAAAAATAGAAGTGAAATAATAAATAGATAAAGTTGGCACGTCCGACAGGATTCGAACCTGTGACCCACAGCTTAGAAGGCTGTTGCTCTATCCAGCTGAGCTACGGACGCACTTTTCGGGGTAGAGGGATTTGAACCCCCGACATCCTGCTCCCAAAGCAGGCGCGCTACCAGACTGCGCTATACCCCGAATGAAGAGATTATAACAAATGACAAAAAAAAGACAAGCACTGAGCCCAAATGAATTGCGATGGCATGAGATACATGATAAGTTTTAAATCATGAATGAAACCAACTCACACAAAACAATCGACATCCTAAAAAGTATCAACGATGGTAAAAGAAGAATAGCAAACAAAATCAATGATACTTGGGTCGTAGATACCGAAGCTAAACAAGCGATTTTGGATTATTTCAAAATTAAACCCATGGCTCATACCGCCTCAGCACCAAATCACTACTTCGACAAAGTACCTTTAAAGTTTTCAGGCATGAGTGAAGCTGAAATCGAAGAACTAAACATTCGAATTGTGCCTGGCGCGATGGTACGATATGGCTCATTCATAGCCCCTAAAACTGTTTTAATGCCCTGCTTTATCAATATTGGTGCTTATGTTGGCAGCAACAGCATGATTGATGCACAATGTACCATTGGTAGCTGCGCCCAAATCGGCAACCATGTCCACGTTGGTGGTGGGTCAGGTATTGGTGGTGTTTTAGAACCATTACAAGCCAACCCAACCATCATTGAAGACCACTGTTTCATTGGCGCTAGATGTGAGATTGCTGAGGGCATCGTTGTTGGCGAAGGTAGCGTCATTGGTATGGGTACAAAAATTGGTCAATCCACCAAAATATACGACCGTATCAATGATCAGTTCTTAAACCATATTCCACCTGGTTCTGTTGTGGTACCTGGAAGTGTCCCATCATCCACTGGTCACTGTCATCTCAACGCAGCAATCATAGTTAAGCAGGTTACTTTGGAAACAAAACAAAAAACTGGTATCAACGAAATCCTACATCAATTTTAGTATTATAAACTATAGCCTAATCTATCTTTATTATGTTAACATGCATGTGATGAAGGTTTGGCTAATTTTCTTTATAATTTTTTTTGACACCGTTATGGCGAATGATCTGTGCACTGGTGCCACATCAGCTTGTTCTTCTGATGACATTGTGACCATCGGGGACATGGCATTGTGTTTTGTGAATGTATTTTGTCCTTTCACACAACTTGTTATTGGTGGTGCGTATGTAGGCGGTATTTTAATGTTCATATCTGCCGTTTTCAAATTTAAGCAATACAAAGATAACTCAACACAAATTCCTATCGGAACAGCTTTTGCTTTGTTTGGTATTTCTGTCATACTTATCTTTTTACCTGGCCTTTATAGCCAAACAGGGATGACTATTTTTGGTGATGGTGCTGAAAGTGCTGGTATTTACGGAACAGATTTATTTAATTTTGGTGATGAAAATTTGAGTGAGGCCAATTAGGAACTAGATATATGTTTGACCTTCATATCCATGCACAAGAAGACAATTGGCGCCTTTACAATATAAGGGCTAAAGACCCTCGCTTTGCAAACATAAAAAAATCAATCTTGGCTCGAGACAAACATAAGTGTCAATTCTGTGGCTTTGTTGCGAAAAGTCATATGGAAGTTGTTAACCTAGATCATAACTACAAAAACAATAAATCAACAAATCTAGTCACTTCTTGCCCACTGTGTCGTCATTCAATGTTTTTAGAAATGACTGGCAAAACAACATTTGGTGGTGGGGTTATGATATATCTGCCTGAAATATCCCAAAATGACTTAATTGGTTTGACCCATACCGCTTTTTGTGCAAAACAAACTACTGAAACATACCAAAGCATTAGTGATAATATCTTTAGCACCTTAAAACTGAGAGCAAAATACGTAGAAAAAAATCTTGGCAAGGGCCTAAGTAAACCAGACTTACTTGGGAAACTTATGATTGACACACCAGTAAAAGATCATAAAAAGTTGATGTCTGCGTTAAAGAAAAGCATACGATTTTTACCTGACCCAATGATGTACAAAGATCAAATCATTGCTTGGAGTGAAGAAACTGATATAGAGGATTAAACCATGACCATTACCATTTTGTTACTGATCATCGCCATTGCTATTGGACTTATATATAGTCAAGAGATTTTGGATGGGTTTGATACCTTATTAGCATGGATGGCTTACTCGACCAAACAAACAGCTGAATCTTACTGTGAAATTCAAACTGCGGATAGTCCGACAACACTAGTCAATCATGATGGCTCATTATTATCCATTATTGAAGTCCATGGTTACTCTGCTCTTCTAGGACAACAAGAATTCAATGATGTTCATCAAAGAATTCAAACAGCACTAAGTAGCATGCTTTCCAGGCCTGGATATTCCATTCAAGTCTTTTTTGGATACAACAAAGATAACATCAACTCATTAATTCGTAGTAATTTTGTTGGTTCCATGGAAACTGCAAAAAACATAGAACTTGATGTTAATGATTTGATGGAAGAAAGGATTGAAAACCTGAGTCATTATTGCTCGGAAGAAAAAACTTATATCGCGCTTTGGACTAGACCTTTCAGCCTTACAAAAGAACATCAAAAAAGAGCTCACAATGAAAAAGTTAAAGCCATTCGAGCAGATAAAATTCCAGACTTTAGATATACACAAAATATTATGGCTGCTATCCCTGACCTAAGAGACGCTCATAATTCGTTTGTCAGAGCAACCTCAACTTCCTTAGAAAATGTTGGTATTTCAAACGAAATCCTTAATGTCCATGAAGCCATTAAAGCCATTAGGGATACGATTGATTTAAGCTTCACAGATAGAAATTGGCAACCTGTTCTTCCTGGCGATCCAATCAAAGTAAAGCTTGCGAGACAATTTCGTGGGGATGTTTCTGACCTCTTGTGGCCCTCTCTGGCTAGACAATTATTTCCAAGAGATGCCAAAAACATCGACATCAAAACTTGTCAGATTGGTGATCGAATCTGGGCTTCAACATTTATCGATTTATTTCCTAGAGAAGTGCAAACATTTGCTCAATTATTTGCTAGAACCCTTAACCATCAAATCCCTTGGCGCATCGCTTTCATGATTGAAAGTGGTGGGATATCCAGTTTAAAGGTTAAAAGAGTACTCAGTTCTATTTTATCTTTTTCATCAAATCAAAACAGACTTATCAACAAAGCTGTTAATCTATTGGACTACATTGAGTTAAATTCAGATGATGCAGTGGTTAGACTAAGGGTATCCGCAGCAACTTGGGCACCAGAAAATGATCCAGGGTTATTAAGGGTCAGAATTGCCCAGCTTTCTCGTGCGATTCAAGGCTGGGGATCATGTGATGTATCTGAAGTTTGTGGGGATGCTTTTGAAGGTGTTGCTTCAAGTATGCTAGCTGTAAGCACCAATTGTGTGGCAACTGCTACAGTTGCACCTCTATCTGACACGTTGTATATGCTACCTTTATTTAGACCTGCCTCCCCTTGGAAATATGGTTCACTATTGTTTAGATCCATGGATGGTAAACTTTGGCCTTATCAACCTGGCTCGTCAGCACAAACTGTTTGGATTGATATGATCTATGCAAGACCAGGTTCTGGTAAATCTGTATTGTCTAATGCCCTTAACCTTGCCTTAGTACTTTCAGCCGGTATTACTCGGCTTCCTAGAATATCCATTATCGATATTGGTCCTTCAAGTAGCGGTTTGGTTAGACTACTTCAAGATGCGTTACCTGATAACCGACGTAACGAGGTTCAATATCATAGACTGCAAATGACTGAAGAATACGGCATTAATCCGTTTGATACTCAATTAGGTTGTCGAACACCGATGCCTTTAGAACGTTCATTTTTAGTTAATTTTATTTGTTTATTAGCAACCCCTGTTAATGCCAAGCATACATATGAAGGCGTTGCTGAAATGGCTGGTTTGATTATTGATGAGGCATACAAGCAGCATTCTGATCAAGGTAATCCAAATGTCTACAATGAAGGTGTTTCAGAATTAATCGATGCAGAACTGAAGGACATTGGTTTTATTTTTGATCCAAAAACAACCTGGTGGGAAGTGACGGATGCACTATTTTTAGCAGGTAAACCTCATCGCGCTGCTGAAGCACAAAGATATGCTGTGCCAATCTTATCTGATTTAACCTCTCTTGCAAGAACAAATGTAGTAACTGACCTGTATGGTAAAATTAATATCAATACAGGTGAAACCCTTGTTGATGCATTTTCAAGAATGATATCCAGTGCCATTCGAGAATACCCTATTCTTGCATCCCCGACTAAATTTGATATCTCAGGCGCAAAGATTTTATCCCTTGATCTGGATGAAGTCGCCAAAACTGGAGGTGATGCCGCTGATAGACAAACTGCAGTAATGTATATGCTTGCTCGGTACGTTGCAGCAAAAGATTATTATCTCAATATCGAAAATCTTAAACATGCCCCTGAATCCTATCATTTATATCATGAATCAAGAGCAAAAGAGATTCGTGAGGATAAAAAAAGGCTTGTATACGATGAATTTCACCGAACGTCAAAAGCAGCCGCTGTTCGCGATCAAATAGTGGTTGATATGCGTGAAGGTCGTAAGTGGAATGTACAAGTATCACTGATTTCTCAATCTATTGATGACTTTGATAAAACCATGGTTGAGTTTGCAACATCAATATTTATTATGGATGCTGGCCCAGAACAAGCTGTTCAAAGAACTGCAAGCGTATTTGGCCTAGGACAAACTGCACAATCTGCGCTCAGAAATCATGTGAGCGGGCCAAGTGAAAGTGGTGCTAACATTCTTTGTCAATTCTCTACAAAATCCGGTAACAATACACAGTTACTAACCCTAACATTGGGCCCAATTGAACTGTGGGCGTTTAGTACAACCGTTGAAGATACAACCTTAAGAAATCTTTTATATGATCGAATTGGCTCTAAAGAAGCACGTAGGGTTTTAGCAAAATTATTCCCTTCAGGCACAGCTAAAAAGACGATTGAGCGTTTATTGAATGAATCCAAAGAAACGACTGGATTCATTGATGAACAGCAACAAAAAGATATTCTAAGAAAAATGGTATCAACCATTGTTAGTAAGTATCAGGAAAATCCTCATTTATCTCACATTGCTTTTTAATGCGAATAAACTAAGTTAACACCCTGTGACTCATAATTAGAATATATTTGAGTACCCACTTCACGTTTAGGATGTCTATATATCAAACTAAATATATTATCCTGAGGCAGTGATCCTATGCGAGCATATAGACCAATATACCGACTGATTTTTTTCATCATTGAGACTGTTGAAGATTCTTGATACGGATCCATTAACGTATCTTTCTTTTCTGCAGGTCTAAAAGTAATTTGGTCAACCGGTAATAGTTGACGCAACTCTCTAACTGACCCTGCAAGCGCGCCAAATAGGTTTTTTGGCTCGTTACTACTCTGACTTGAGTATAGTATCGGATTAATTAATATCGTTTGTAAAATGACAAATTCATTGATACCTGAAGGCGTCGAATAAGTTTGCATTTGATAATTTTGTAATTTGCCATAAAAACGCACGCCCAAAGTTTCGTCTTTGTAATTGGAAACTTGGTTATCTCTTGTTAATAACGTTTGTGTTTTTTCCAAAGTTAATCTAATAAATGGATCTAATACATCGTTGTTATAATAAATAATCTTCCCTTCTTTGATGTTTATTGGTTCAACATTTTTTCTAAATATACCACCTGGCAACATGGATATCTCACCATTTGCAATCCATACAGATTCTTTTTCATCAACAGTTATATTAATATCTACAAGTCCCTCAATACCTAAAATATTTATACCGATGGGTGATGTATTATTGAGGTTCACATTAAAAACAATGGGAAGATTAAAACGATTAATTTTGACGGGATTTGATATTTTTTTATAATAGTCAAGCAAATTGATTTGCCCTTTTTGAACAGACACATCAATATAAGCTTGCTGATTACTTTGATCCCAAGTACCGGAACCATTTGAAATCACATATGAATCTTCTTCATAGCCACCTAGAATATTTGTCCACTGAATTTGCTTTTCCTGGGTACTGTCTAAAATGAATTTACCGTCATTTGAATTTAATATGAGGTGATATTTCCATAAACCCTGATCAAAAGACAATTGACCTTCCCCTCGGTTTATCAATGAGAATGTTGATATTGGAATATCCATTGAAACCAATGGATCAAACTTAAAATTCACATCTTCTATTTCGATGTTGATTTTTGGATAAGTTTCATTTAAAAAATATTTAAAATGAACGCCCCCCTTAAAAATCAAGTCTGATACGATAAATTGTTTTGGTAACCAATCAGACAAGTTTGTTTTCTCATTTGCAATATAACTTAAACTTAAAGCACTTTTTTGTTTATGTTTTGCAATATCTAACGAAAAACATACCTTCCCTCTTTGTTCATTAAAAAAACATTCTGGTGCGAATTCAAACTGACTATAATCCACTACCAATTCTGTATTTTGATTATTTTTCCAAATATATTTTCCATATTGAATGGGCATCCATTGTATGTCATAAACATTAGATTGTTTTTTTATTGTTTGTTTTGCACTAAACTTAGTTTTATTTAAAATACCAGTTTGGGATAATAAAAATGTTTTTGGCTCAAGTGTTTTCACATTGATTTCAATCTTGTCACCATTTTCAAAATAATAATTTACTTTACCTTTGATACTGCTTGAGTCAACGATAGATATTTGAGATGTTAGTAAATCCTTAGATTGATATTGAAAAATATTTAATCGGCTTTTAGCTACTAATGTATTTTTCTTTTTTTCTACAAATAATGTACCTGTTAGTAGCTTATCCATCCACGGATATTGATTAAATTTAATCAGACCTTGTGTGGTTTGATTCGAATTAACATCCACTTCTAAATGCCTACTTTTTGATTTTAATAGCCATTTTTGATGGTCATACCGATAAGAAAAATCAATTTTTGAATTATATATATTAAAAAATCCTTTTGTTTTACCAAGCTTGGCAAGATACATATCAGGGTCATTTTTATTTTTCAACACCCATTGATTATCTTCATTTTGTACCAATATCCCTTCAGGGTATACATCCTTAAAATTATCAAGATGTAGAATGATATCGGTGTTTTTTGATGTGACCTTTCCAGAAATAGCTTGTTCCATGACGCTAAACTCAAAATTAAAATCATTAAACTGGTCTGTTTTTGACTCGATTTCTATCTTTGCATCTTGTAAGTCTAGGAAGCTAAATACAATTTTGTTGCTTCCCAAAAGCTTTTTATGCCATGTCATGTCAACTTTCCCGAGGCTCTGTTTATCAATGACTAAATCATTTATTAACATGTGTTTTAGTGGAAACCAAAACGTAGACATTTGATTGGAAGCTTTTTCGTCAGAATTATTTTTGGACATATGGTCATCTATCATCACACTATCAATTTTCAAGTCTTTAAAACGAATGCCCTTAGTAATCCAGCCTAATATATTATAATTGAGTTTTACTTCATGAATTTCTATGTCTTTATTGGCATATGAAAAATTGATTTTTTCTGCACGCATGTGCGTAAAGTTTATTTGTAACCCACGTATGTTAAAAGCATCATCAAAATAATGATCAAGATAAGTACTTGTCATAAAGCCTGATATGGTAGGCAGGTATAAAATCAATGCAATGAACCCCACCAGTATTAATATGATACTTTTGTGTTTCATGATCAGCTCATTGATTGCACAGAAAACTGAATTTTGTAAGGATCTGCTTCCTCATCCAATCCACGTGCTAAAGAAAATTTTAATCCAACGACTTTAAAGTTAAACATAATACCAATACCTATACTTGATTTCATTTTGTCGTCCCACTTGTCACTTGCACTACCTTGGTCAATGAAACAAAATGGTTCAACAAGACTACTTAAAGAATATTGTAGCTCATAACTGAGATTTTTTTCATATTTACCGGGACCAAATTCATTAAATGCATAACCACGAATACTATCTGGACCACCAGCATAAAATTTCAAACTTAAAGGAACGTCATCTAAGCTTGAGCTAGATAATGCTCCAACACCCCCTGTGAGCAAGAAATTAAGCCTATCTGCGACCGGAAACAATGCTTCACTTTTTATGGTCCCACGACTCAAAGAGATGCCAGAAAACGCGCCTTTATCAGTTGCAATGGCGCTGGTGCTAAATTGAAAACGATCCAACCAAGCATAAGGATTCTTCACTTTATATAATAAGTTAAGTTGGGGATAAATTAATTTGGTTGTGTAATTAGATTCATTATTAGGCATTGAATGTTCAATAAACATATTGATACCTGGAATAACGAGCCAATCCTTATATTTTTGTTGCAAAGCAGCAGTAAGTAATCCACTTTCTGCTTCACCAACATTTAAATTTTGTGTAATAATTTGTGAAGAATATAAATAAATTCTTTCTAACGGTCTAGCACTTGGAACAATGTAATTTGTTTTTAATTGAATATAATCGTTGGTAGCCAATCGCAAGAAAAATTCAAGGATATGACCCCTACTGTTATATGGTTTAACTTGGTAACCAACGCTGCCCCCAATATGGTACTTATCATCGTAACCGATAGAATAACTTCTGCTCCATGGCTTTGCGTCCACAACAGATACAGTAATCGGGACTTCTGTGGTTTGATCAAGCCAGTTGATAGGGTAAACATTAACCTGATCAAAAAAACCAGAACTTATAAGGTCTTTTTGAAACTGTCCGATCAGTAGAGTGTCGTAGTCATCACCTTTTTTAAAATTTGCATAACTTTTTATAAATGAGTCTTTTAAGTTTTTTGAGTCTACTATCGTAATATCACCAAACGAATAATATTTATTAAGGTTAAGTTTAAATTTGAGTACAATTTTAATTGGATTTATGAACGACATTGCAGCTTCATTAAATTCAGCGAATGGATACCCATTACGTCTAACCTTTTCAAGAATATTATCTTTAATATTTGATAATTCTATGCCGTCATATGGTTTGTTGTTCAAAGCATGAAGTGCTTTTAGGTCTTTTTGTAAACCAGCTTTTTTTATAATTTGATCGGAAATGGTAATGTCTAGACCGTTTACAATCACTTGTTGCCCTTTTTTTATATCGTAGGAAATAAAAATTTTACCATTAGATTGCTTGTAATGATATTTTATCGATGGTGAAAAAAATCCAAAAACTTCTAATGATTTTCTAATGTTATCTTGAGAATCATCTACCACTGAATCAAGCATAGTCTGACTGAGTTTATCGTATCTCGAAAAATAATTTTTTAAACCGTTAATGACGTTGGTATTAGCTTCTTTTAAATTGGAATTAAGGCTTATATGGTACCTATTAATAATAAATTCAGTTGTTGCTATTACGTGGTTGACACTCAATAAAAATACAAGAATGATAATACGATATTTATTAGCCATAATTAACCTGAATATATATTATGCCGAAAAAAAAGGTAATTGACACGAGTTAATTTGGATTATCTCATTTAGAATGATAAAGTGGATTTCATGACAACTTTTTCTGATGTATCTAACACTGTCGTATGGACAAAACCAATTATCACACCAATTATTTGGAAAAACACCCAAAGTCAATCCATTCTATTTTTAGACACAACCGCCGAAAATGATCGCCTCTTCCAACATTTTTGTCAAACATGCCAACTAAAAAAAACACAAGAAAAATTAAAAATGATTGATTACGGCATCGCTTTCACAGATGATGAACTTAATTTTTTTCAAACAGGTCGTACAAAGCAAATCCGTCAACTACTTTACTGTCCTAAGCTTAATATTATGCGTACTAATGGCGCTTTAAAAAAGACTTTCTGGCAATATTTATGCAATCTTGGTATTATTTAGAATATTTAGGAGAATTGCTTTCAAAAATATGAATCTATTAGACCAACTTACTCACTTTGATCCTGAAATCGTTAAGTGTTTACATCAAGAGTCCATCCGTCAAAACAAACAAATCAATCTCATAGCATCAGAAAATTATGCTAGCCCGATGGTTGTTTTAACCAGTAATAATGCGCTAACCAACAAATATGCCGAAGGCTATCCTGGCAAAAGGTATTATGCCGGCTGCGAATATGCAGATATTGTTGAAAATCTTGCTATTGAGCGCGCTAAGGCCCTGTTCAATGTGGATTATGTTAATGTACAACCACATTCAGGATCGACAGCTAACCAAGGTGTTTTTCATGCATTACTCTCCCCGGGTGACACGATATTAGGGATGGATCTTGCTGCAGGTGGCCATTTAACTCATGGCTGTCCTGTTAACTCTTCAGGAAAAACGTATCACGCAGTGGCTTATGGCGTGAATGATGATGGCATCATTGATTATGATGTCGTTAGAGCATTAGCGATTGAACATAAACCAAAGCTAATCATTGCTGGGTTTTCAGCCTATGCTGGTATCCTTGATTGGGAAAAGTTTAGATCGATTGCCGACGAAGTTGGTGCATATTTACTTGCAGACATTGCTCACGTGGCAGGTCTGGTTGCTACTGGGTGTTTTCCATCTCCAGCTGACTATGCAGATGTCATCACTACAACGACACACAAGACGCTAAGAGGTCCTCGTGGTGGTTTGATTATGGCAAAAAGAAATCCTGATTTATTTAAAAAACTTAATTCTGGTATTTTTCCAGGTGTTCAAGGTGGCCCTATGATGCATATCATTGCTGCCAAAGCCGTAGCATTCAAGGAAGCTTTATCACCTGCCTTTAAAGAATATCAAAATCAAGTAGTCAAAAATGCCTCTTTACTCGCAGAGACATTAAAGAAAAACAATGTTTCCATTGTCTCAAATCAAACGTTAAATCATTTGGTTTTAATTAACCTGATGCCTAATGGCTTAACAGGGAAACAAATTCAGCAAGAGCTTGAGGACATCGATATCATTTGTAATAAAAATAGTGTTCCAAATGATACTCAGTCTCCTTTTGTAACAAGTGGTATTCGTTTAGGCACTCCTGCCATTACTACTCGTGGTATGAAAGACAATGAGGTCATTGCAGTGGGCGAAATCATCGCTAAAGTCATTAATCAAGATTACGATCCAAAAGCGCTTAAAGCATTGGTTGCTGAACTTGCAATGACATTCCCAATTTCTACGGATTACTTGAGCTAATGCATTGTCCCTATTGTAAACATGACGATACACGGGTTGTTGATTCTAGAATTATGTTACCTCAAAATAACATCAAACGAAGAAGAGAATGCCCCATTTGTGGATCTCGGTTTACAACGTTCGAAACACTTCAATTTAGTTACCCTAGAGTGGTTAAACGCTCTGGGGAAACGTGTCAATTTAATGAAGTCAAACTAAAAAACGGCATTATGCGTGCTTTGGAAAAACGCCCTGCTAACTTAGAATCTTTAGAAAAGCTGTTTGATCAAATTCAATATAAAATTTGTCAAGCACCTGAAAGGGAAATCACAACCGCTAAAATTGGGGAAGTCGTACTAGAACATTTAAAACACTTTGACGAAGTTGCTTACCTAAGATTTGCTTCTGTTTATCTGAAATTTCAAGACATCGCAGCTTTCAAAAATATTATATTAGGCCTTGAGGAAAAACAATAATGTCAATCAGACAGCATGCCCGACAGACTGTTGTTCAAGCACTTTACCAATGGCATTTTGATAAAACTGATGTTAAAGAGCTCATTCTTAATCACCTGAGTGATAAAAAATCTAATAGCATTGATGTCGACTTTTTCAGGCAAACTTTACTGGGCGTTGTTGAAAATGTTAACACGCTTGATGATGAAATCGTTATTGCTGCAGGCCGACCCATTGAAGAAATTACCCCAATAGAACTTGCAATATTAAGGCTTGGGGCATATGAGATACGCCATCGTATTGACGTACCTTATAAAGTAAGCATTACCGAAGCAACTAGTTTGGCTCACCGCTTTGGCCCAGATGAAAGCTATCGCTTTGTAAATCGGGTACTTGATTTAATAGCTGAATCTTCGAAGTAAGTTAAAAGTTCTGTAAAATTCTTGAAGCCACCTTTATTCTGATTGATACTATCTTTTTGATCATTTCTTTGTATTTCAGACCACTCTGTCTTGGCTAATCGTTGAGTATTTGTAACCATTAAATCTGTATATTTATGTTCATAAGATTTAAAAATGATCAAGACAATTATGACAGGACAAACCGAAATTAGACCCACTGGTGAAAATACACTGATAAGGTATAAGCCAACTAGACCCGCCATGACAAGAGAACATTCTGTCATAACAGCCTTTGTTTGATTACCATTAAGTGAATCAAATGATAATTTTTCATCATCCATAAAACTAGTTGTACTATTTAACATTGTACAAAATGATTGCATAGTACCTGTGATAAACTTGATAATAGCAATCGAACTAATGACTATAAGCGATGCATCCATGGCAATGAAGCCATTGGTGACAGCGTTTGCCGAAACCATTATAAATATACCAATCATACCAGGTGTAAACCACTTGGTGGATTTATTTTCATCATTGGTCTTATCATAAACTTTATCGACTAATTCGATATTTTGTTTAGAATTGAAATAAAATTCTGCTAGAAAAAAAGATATCGCAAGTATCATTAAAATTGGATTGAGTGACGCTAAACCACAACCAGCTAACAACGTCAAACAACCACTATAAAAACAAACAGTCATAGCAAAAGACACAACCAATGCAACAAACATAGGCAATAAGATTCGGATAAAAAATCGCCATGAAAATTCACTATAGCTTTGATTGGTATTTGTATAACCTAGTCTACTTAGAATGGCTTCTCTAAACATTGTAAACCAACTTCTTTCATCATCAGTTAACAAATCTTTGGTCAATTCACTTTTATTTAACGTAAATGTACCAATAAAATAAGCTATTGCCATAGTTGCAATGAGAAATGGCGTTACCCACATTGCTAATACCGGAAAAGTTGCGCCTAATGTTAGGTAGGCAAAAATGGTAAATAATAAAACAAATAAAGCACCAAGCAATGCAATAATATTGATCAACCACGACACCCATGATCTTTTCTCTTTAGATTGTATCAATTCTTGAATGTTGGCTGGACCATCTTTGTAATAAACAAAGGTATTTAATACCCAGCCACCACTCGCAATGATCAAAGATGGTATTAAGCCTAAAAAAGGATACAAAAAAATAAAACCAATCACAAAACAATCGAGTCCGATCATAAGAGAGGCTACGAGTGAGGTTGAATAAAACGATCTATTAATGACTTGATTATTTTTCATAATTATTGTTATTTTTTATAGGTTTAATAATACCAAAGATTATATTTATACACTAATTGATTTTATTTATACTTAGTCTAAATTTAATTTTTTTATACTTTCAAATTATTGGCATCATTTGGTTTAGGCAATATTTTTAATCCATCTGGTAATTGCTTTACTTTTTTTGGTGTTAACAACTTAGATGACTGTGGATTACCCTCACCGTTACGTTGTGAAAGATTGAGGTTTGTAGGTGGATTATTTTTTGGCCAAGTAAGCATTAAACCAAACAACAAACACATACTATAAACCATTGGGTCTTGATACAATGGTAAGACGTAGGAAACTTGACATAAATATACAATTGCACACACAGTTAACACCATACTTGTCCACCAAATAAGATCATAAGCATTGTTACCTGTGAACTTTGACCACCCATCTTCCTTAAACTCTAATATACAACGCGCTGACATGGTGCAAAAAGATTGAATGCCGCCACAGAAAAATCTTAGCCCACCCCATAGTGTTAATGTGACCAATGACGCATCTAAGGCAATAAATGCATTGGCAACAGCATTGGCTAAAATTACCAAGGCCAAGCCTATGACATACATAGATCTTGATCCAAGGAGATTGCCACAGTTTTTCATAAAACTTAGATTTTGCTTAGAATTAAAATACAGCTCCCCAATGAAGAAAGATGCCGACGATACCCATATAAGACATTGATATAACATTTTATAATGCCAATTTGCGCCTAAAGCCAATGCCCCCAACATAAAAACATGTGTGTAAGCATATGTGACGACCGTTGCCACAAACAGCGGAACAATGACATTAATACAAAAATGACCAAACCCTTTTTGCCAGTGACTGTTCATAAACCCATTAAATTGCTGAACCCAATCTACTAATTGCTCTACATAACCTTTTTTTACTTGATTCGATTTTTGACTCTCTTCTAATAGTTGTAAAAATCCACTTTTATTAAGTGCAAACGTCGCAATGAGATAAGAGACAGCCATCACGTTAACAAAAAATGGAATAAACCACATTTTTAAAAAAGCGTACTGCAAGGTCAGAGCTGCATATGCGTAATAAGTGAAGAATAGTATTAAAAGACCACCCAGAATACTGATGACATCTATTGTTACAGACCACCAATTAGATTTAACAGCTAATAAATGGCTTATGGTTGCTGGTCCTTCTTCATGGTATACATATGTGTTAAGCAAAAAACCACTCAATGCGATAGTAATCCCCCCAAATACCCCTAATGCAGTGTATGTATACAAATAAGACACGATCGCAACATCAAAACCAACAAAAATTGCTGCTATTAACGAAATAGGATAGTAAATAAACGGTAAATGTGTGTTTTCTGAACTCAATTTTTAGACCTCTTAAGTGAAGATATTAACATGATCTTGGCAAACTGCCAATTATAATTGGTTTTTTCGTATAGGTCTTAGGTCTAAAGGCTTGTTCTTATCAAGATCTTCCTCTACTGAAACGTCGTTATTGATGTCTTTTGGATTTTTATAAGTTAATACGCCATTTGACATTATCGGGGTTGGCTTTGTGGACAATGATATTGATGGTGCTAAAAACTCAACACCTAAACATGATATCCCTAGGAAAAAAGAAATCGCAATCGTCACCACAAAAATAGGCAACATACCACAGCCTGGAAAAAATAAGTTAGCAAAAGGAAGTTGAGCAATATAAACCAGTAATAAACAAACTAGAATGATCAGTGTTCGAGGTAATATGTAGCCAGATTGATTATTATTCATTTCTTCAAACCCGGGAAATTGATTACGTTTATTTTTTATAACATAATAGTTTTGAAAACAAGTAGCAGCAAATCTAATGATGCCCCATGTGCTTAAAAATATACTACTTTCTAATGCAATGAATCCGTTTGCAATCGCGTTTGCTACAATCAATAAATCAATGCCAAGATTAACTAAGTGCCACCAGTTATCTTGATAAGTCATGTTCGGTGAGCGCATTAGCTGGATATTCTGTTCGCACACAAAATAAAATTCACCTATGAAAAAAGCAATGGCTGATACCCACAAAAATGGGACAACTAAAAAAGAATAAAAAGAGCCGTGCATAATTGCCAAAGCACCAAATAAATAAATCTTGGTAAATGAAAAAGTAACAATAAAGCCCATCGTAATTGGAAATATGATATTAACAAGTGCTCTTTTAAGAGAACTCATATCAAAATGTGGCTTACCTGCATAGATTACATCTGTGCAAAATTGTTTAAAGGCATGGTACCAAACACTTAGGGCATCCATAAAACCTTTTGCAGGATAGTCATTTAACATGTGTAAAAAGCCACTTTTATTCATTGTTAAGGTGCCAAGACCATCAGAAATTGCCATAATGGTCACTAAAAAGGGCGTGAACCAAAAAGCCAGTGCAGGATAAATAAAAATCATTTCTGCATAAACATAATATGTAAAAACGAATATAAGCAGCGCACCCAAGAATGAAATCAAATCGAAAAAACTTGACCAAAAGGATTTTTCAGAAGTTAGCCAAAAGTCTATCAAACTTTTAGGACCATCGATATAATAGAGATATGTGTTTAACAAAAACCCACAAGTGGATATAAAAATAGCAGGAATGACACCGATTACTTTAAAGCTAAATAAATAAAAGAAAACAAAAATGTCCAGTCCTATTAATAGACTTGCTACTAAAGAAATGATATTGGACCAAAGCTTTGATTGTTCTTTTTGGGTATGCATAAGTGTCTTATGCACTAAAAAAAGATCGATGTCAATGAACGTTTAACTGAGATGCCTTTAACAACCAATAAATTCGTTTAGAAAATGAATTGAAATGTTTTCGCTCTGGAACCTAGGGTCGTCTAAAATGTCACAATGTAAGGAGGTATTCGTGGAAACACCTTCAATAATCATTTCCATCAAAGCATTTTTTAAACGATGTATAACATGATGTCGATCGTCACCATGCGCAATGACTTTTGCGATGAGCGAATCATATTGATGAGGCACACGATACCCAGAATAGATATGTGAATCTACCCTAATGCCTGGACCAGAAGCCGCATGATAATCAGTAATCAAACCAGGCGAAGGCAACATTGTCTTAGGGTTTTCAGCATTAATTCGACACTCAATAGCATGTCCATTAAACTTAACATCCTCTTGCTTAATCTTTAACTTATCACCTAACGCAACTTTAATTTGTTGTTCAATTAAGTCAATACCTGTTATAAGTTCAGTTACAGGATGCTCTACTTGAATACGCGTGTTCATCTCAATAAAGTAAAACTCTTTTCCATCGTATAAAAATTCAAACGTGCCAACACCGACATAACCAATTTTTTTACATGCATCAACACATAAATGCATGATTTCGTCACGTTGTTTGGTTGAAATACCAAATGCTGGCGCCTCTTCTATGATTTTTTGATGTCTTCTTTGTATTGAACAGTCCCTATCGCCGAGACAAATTGCATGACCATGTTGATCAGCAAGGACCTGAAACTCAATATGTCTTGGCTGATCAAGATACCTTTCAATAAACACACGTTCATCTTTAAATAGTAATCCCGCCTCTTTCTGAACTTCTTCTAGGGCCGTTTCTAATTCGGACTCTGCTTTAACGACTCTCATCCCTCTGCCACCGCCACCTGCAGATGCTTTAATTAAAATAGGAAAACCAATTTCTTCAATAATACTTTTGGCTTGATTAAGTGTTAAAATAGCATCCTTAGAACCAGGCACACATGGTAACCCAGCTTCACGCATGGCTTTTTTTGCATGGATTTTATCACCCATTAATTTTATCACGTCTGCGCTTGGCCCAATCAGTTTAAAACCACTGTGCTCAAGTTGTTTGGCAAAAGCATGATTTTCCGAAAGAAAGCCATATCCAGGATGAATGTAGTCAGCACCAGAAATTTCAGCAGCACTTATGATGGCTGGTATGGATAAATAACTTGATTGTGCGTCTGCACTACCAATGCATATGGTCTCATCTGCTAAACGTAAATGAAGTAAATCTTTATCAGCTTTTGAATATACAGCAATGGTATGTAACCCTAATACTTTACAAGCCCTTAAGACCCTTAAAGCAATTTCACCACGATTAGCAATTAATACACTGGTCATATTTAGTCAATCTCATATAAAACCTGGTCAAACTCTGCACATCCGCCATCTTTGATCAAACAAGATTTGATGGTTCCTGCACGGTCAGCCTTAACTTTATTAAACATTTTCATTGCTTCAATCAGACAAAGCACATCACCTTGTTTGACCATTTGACCTTCTTTAACAAATGGTGGATCACCTGGGGATGCAGCTAAATATACTGTCCCAACCATTGGTGACTTAACCTGGTGATAATTTGCTTTTGGTTCAACCTTGTTAACTTCTTCGAAAACTTCTATTGGCTTAGTTTGAGCGACTGGCATCAATTGAGGTGTTGCAGACTGAATGACACAACGATACGTTCTTTCCCCTTCAGTTACTTCAATCTCACTCAAGCCACTCTCTTTTGCTACTGCAATAATTTCTTTCAAATAATCTAAGTCTACAGTCATTTTAATAAACCCATATCTAAATTAGTCATTCAGTTCATCAGGTGAAATGCCATCATTTAACATCAATCTTTTTAAATGAGTTAACGCACGCATTTGAATCTGACGAATTCTCTCACGAGTCAATCCTAAGGTTTGACCAACAACTTCTAATGTAGCAGCATCTTGACCCAATAGTCCATAGCGTCTTATAATTACGTCTTTTTCTAACTGTGATAAATGCTTTAACCATTTTTCCAATAAACCTTTTAAACTATCTTCTCCGATAAAATCAACAGGGTTCGGAGCATCACTTTCTACGGTATCTACAAGTGAACCTTCTGAATCTTCATATACTTGTAGATCTAATGAAATCGAATCATTTTTCAAGCCAAGTAGCCATCTTACCTCTTCGATAGGTTTATCTAGTGATTTGGCAACATCTTCAGGCTCTACTCTACCACCTTGTTTGGTTTTTAACTCTTGATATTTTCTTAGACAAATATTTAATTGCTTGATGACATGAACAGGTAGACGAATGGTTCTACTTTGGTTCATAATAGCTCGTTCAATATATTGCTTAATCCACCAAGTTGCATAAGTTGAAAACCTAAAACCCTTGTCTGGATCAAATTTATCTAATGCGTGCATTAAACCAATATTACCTTCTTCAATTAAATCCAAGAACGCTAATCCTCTATCAATATATGATCGTGCAATTTTTACGACGAGACGTAAATTTGCTTCTATCATTTCATTTCTAGATTTTAGATCTCCAGATTGGGCTTTCTTAGATAGTTCAACTTCTTGTTTTGCATTTAATAAAGAGATATGTCCTATCTCTTTTAAATACAAATTTGTTGCGTCTGCGTCACTAGACTTAAAGTTAGAGTTGAGTTTTGTTTGAAATTCAGTTGTAAGTGCCATACTATCCTCCTTGATGACTGTAAAAATTCCATTTGATTACATCATGAATTAAATAAATTAATAATGCAACACTTATTTACACAAATTATGACAATTAGACATAAGTTAATGTTTTATATTAATTTTTTATTAACTAAGCAATCTTTTACAAACAACTTTTGCATTTTAAAATGATTTCTTCTGAAATCAGATATCATGTTTTGATTCTATCAAAGTATACGTTTGGCTTCATATTTTTACCTAAACTAGCCATCCCTAAGAGCTGCCCCCGGTTGACCGTCTGACCTTTTTTTACTTTTACATCACTGATCAGAGCATACATTGTTGATTGATTGCCAGCGTGTTGCAGGATCACCTGCGTGCCAAGATCCTTATTACGTTTCCCAACATAAACGACCTTACCTTTACTTACCGCTCTAACATTACAAGCTACTTTAGGATAAATCATCCAGCCACCATGTTGATCTCGATTAATTTTATGGGATACCCTAACTGGCTTAGACCAACCGCTTAACATCATTGGTTTATTTTTTACGGACAGTTTTGGCTGTTTTTTTGCGTCTACAATTAACAGTGGGATTTTTAATACCTGTCCTTCATGTATTACCTTATTCTTATCCAATTGATTTACTTTTATGATCTGATCGACAGAAACATCATAGGCATTTGCTATGGCGAGCAGAGAATCTGTTTTTTGATATGGATGATACTGAAATAAGGATCGATTATAGGATAAATCTAGCACCGGAACTGATGAGCTAGGTTGATTAGTCATACTACAGCCAACAAATAAAAGAGAATACATGGCAAGATACCACAAATACATCACAACACCATATAATTCGGATGCCTTCTAATTTTCGCACCTAATATGCTTAGTTTTTCTTCAATATTTGAGTAACCTCTGTCAATGTGATGAATACTCTCTAATACACTCTCACCTTCGGCACATAATGCAGCTAGTATTAACGCTGCTGAGGCCCTTAAGTCGGTTGCTTTTACGGTGCTACCATTTAATACGTTCACACCTATGACGTGTGCTTTATTACCCAAAATAGTGATATTAGCCCCCATACGCTTTAACTCTGCAACATGCCTGAAACGATTTTCAAATATAGTTTCTTCAATGGTAGCCGCACCTTTGGCAATGGCATTCATCGCAATAAATTGTGCCTGTAAATCAGTTGGCACACCTGGATAAACTTGAGTTACCAATGAGACTGGCTTCAGATCTGCGTTTAACGAAACCTGAATACTCTTTTCAAACACCTTTAAATGCGCCCCTGCTTGTTGCAAAAGATTAATTGCAGCATTTAAGTGCGAAGGCTCACAATCATGAATAGTTACATCACCTTTTGTCATAGCTGCCGCGATTAACAACGTCCCAGCTTCTATCCTATCTGGCACAATCGTATGTTCACACGATGATAATTTACTCACACCCTCGATTTTAATTGATTGTGTCCCATCACCACTAATTTTTGCACCACATTTTCTTAAAAAATCACAAAGATCTGATACCTCTGGCTCCATAGCAGCATTATTCAATATTGTAACGCCGTCAGCACACACTGCAGCCATAATGGCATTTTCTGTGCCAGTGACCGTTTGTTTTCTAAAATCAATGGTAGTTCCCTTTAATTTTTCAGCTTTGATGGTGACTTGATCATCAGTCAAATTAACTGTCGCTCCCATCGCTTTAATCATATCTAAATGAAGATCTATTGGCCTTGCACCGATGGCACAACCACCTGGCATATCAATTGTTACTTCACCATACCGACTAACCATTGGCCCAAGGATTAAAATTGAAGCGCGCATCGACTTCACTAGATCAGATGGCGGCTGAGTCATATGCAATTGATTATTCTCGACTGTCAATGATAGTTTATCATCAATACTATAAACCATCCCTAATGTACTTAATAAGGAAATCATCGAAGTGACATCTTTTAAATGGGGAATACCATGAATAACACTTCCAGAATCGCACAGCAATGTAGCCGCTAAGATTGGTAACGCGGAGTTTTTAGATCCAGAAACCCAGGTTTCTCCTTTCAATCGACAAGGACCATTAATAACTAACTGATGCATGATGATATTATCCTAACGAATATACATTTTGATTACTAGCTACAAAATGTCTTAATTTTTTTTTCTAACTCAGAATCATCTATATAACTGAACAATTCTTTTGTTACCCCTAATAATTTTAAACTAATTCTTTTTTCATCAACTTGATTAATTACACACACCAAAAATGCGACTAGAATGGTATTGATTCTTTGAACATCTCTGAAGTTTAGTTGAACAGAGGAAGCTGAATCTATTCTTTCCGAGGTAGTTTTGAGATAATCACTTATCTCACTAAAGCCTAAGTGTGATGGCAGTATTATTTCAAGCATTAACCTGCAACTCGTTTAACACTTTTAATCAGCCCAGAAAAACCTGATTGCTTCAATATGGATTTAAATTGCTCTCTATAACTTGTTACTAAACTTAAGCCATCAACAATAATATCCGATACTAACCAACTTTCTCCATCTTTTTTGAGCAAGTAATCAACCTTCCATTTATCACCACTAGCAAATGAAACCTGACTGTTGACCAACACAGTATCACCAGGGTTAGACACTGGTCTAAATTTAATTTGGATATCTTGACCAATGGCAACATAAGCAATGAATGACCTTATCACAAGACGCACAAAAAGTTTTGTAAATTCGTCTTGTTGCTGTGGGGTTGCTGTTTTCCAATATTTGCCGGTTACTTGTTGGGCAAGTCCTCGCTCGTCGATAATCGGATAAACCATTTTGCCCAATTGGTCGACTAAAGCATCAAGCGACTTAGATTGTTTAGATGACTGACTCACTGCTTCAATCATCGGATTCATCTTAGATTTTAAGAAGGCTACCGGTTCTTGTGCTGACGCAAAGCCAAATAGAAGTGTCAATAAAAAAATGAATACATGCTTTGATCTCATAATTATTTCTCCATTACAAATGAGGTTGCCAATTTACCAATCAGTTTTTCCAAACTAACTGAAGATACTGTTTGTGTGATTTCGCCACCAGATTTTATAAATGCGTCTTCAAACCCAGGTGTAACTTCTAAATACTTCATACCCAACAAACCCTCAGTTGAGACAGATACGCTAGTATCCATAGGTAAATTTTTAAACCTATCATCTATCATTAAGATTACTTTAGCTTGATACGTTTTAGGCAATAGCTCAATGGATTCAACCACACCAATCTTTACACCTGCGATACGAATTGGGGCATGGACATTTAGCCCAGAAACATCATCAAAACGAGCAGTTAGCCTGTAATTATTTTTATTCATAATCGGTTCGACCATGCTGGCTCTAATGGCAACAAGACCCAAACACACAAAAGCGAATACAACAAATAAACCAACTACAAAATTTATACTTTTCTGCATAAACTACCTCATTAAAGCAACTAAAATATAATCAAAAACCAGTACTAACATAGACCCTTGCACAACGGTTCTTGTCGAATTTTTTGCAACACCTGTTGGTGTTGGATTGCCAAAGTATCCATGATACAAAGATATAGCAGCAATAAGCAAGCCAAATACCATACTTTTTAATAAACCAGGCAAAACATCAGAATAAAATAAAACACCATTTTTCAAATTAGACCAGAATATGCCACTATCTAGACCGATTAGTTTACTTGCAACAAATGAACTTCCTAACAACGCAACCCAGTTAAAGTACATTGTTAGCAAAGGTAAAGTAACCATCATCGCAAAGAGTCTTGGACCAATCACTCTTGATATTGGGTCGACTGACATTAACTCCATGGATGTAAATTGTTCACTGGTTTTCATTAGACCTAATTCCGCAGTGATAGAGGACCCAACACGACCCGTGTACAATAAAGCAGTTATTACTGGGCCTAATTCTCGAAATACTGACAATCCCAACACAACCCCAACCTCGCTGGCTGCACCAAATCCTTCAAGCACCCAATAGCTTTGAATCGTAAAAACCATACCAATAAATACAGCAGACATAGTTATTAAAGGCAGCGACATAATCCCCGCAAAAGAAATTTGTGCAATCAAAGTTTGCCAATTTCTTTTGTTGTAAAAAAAACGAATAAATCCATGTAACAATAACCAACTACCTTGACCAATACCTGCAATCGCAAACATCGCTTTAGACCCTATAGACTCAATATATTTCATTGAAATAAATCCTCCACAAGATTTTGACCAGGATGATGAATCATGTCTTTTGAACCATCTGAATAGCCGTCCACGAACTTTCTTACAAGCGGGTTTTTATCATTAAATACAGTTTTAGGTTTGCCTGAAGCGATGATTTTCCCCTCAGATAAAATATAAACAACGTCTGCAAGTTGAGTCATCATTTCAACCTGATGAGAAACCAATATACTGGTCATACTCAAAGTATTGTGTAGACGACGAATTAATTCCAACAAGACCCATCTCGTAATTGGGTCTTGACCTGTGAAAGGCTCATCATAAAACATGATAGATGGGTCTCTGACGATTGCTCTGGCCAAAGCCACGCGTCGGGACATCCCACCAGAAAGTTCGCTTGGCATTAATTCAGATGCGTTCCTTAAACCAACTTTTTCTAATTTCAATCTTACCAAGACATTTAAAAAATCTTCTGGTAGTTCAAAATGTTCTCTGAGTGGAAAGGCAACATTTTCAAATACACTCAATTCATTAAAAAGTGCATTGCTTTGTAACATAACCCCTATTTCTTTTCGATATTCGTATAGTGCATGACTGGTAAAATTCGAAATCTGTTGATCTTTAAAAGTAATGTCACCATCATCAGGCTTAAGCTCTCCAGTCATCAACTTCAAAAGCGTACTTTTACCTGTTCCACTTGGGCCCATGATTGCGATAATTTTCCCTGTTGGGATTGAAATGGTTATGTCATCTAGAATTTTACGACCGCTACGGGAAAACGTCACATTTTTCAGAGAAATTGGACCTGGTTTTTTTACCTCAGATGATCTATATTTATTTAACATAACACTCTTAGAGAGCATAACTTATTTAAATTGACTATGGCAAGCATTCTATCAACCCCAAAAACAGCATCTATTTTAGATACTACCTTTTCTGAGGTAGAAGCATGTTTTAATCATTTAAAAAAAATCATTTCAAATGATTTTGATGACGCAATTGAACTTTTAATTCATTGTAAAGGCAAAATTATATTCTGTGGCTTGGGTAAAACTGGCCATATTGCAAATTATGCATCATCGCTTTTTTCAAGCCTTGGAATTAAATGCCAGTTTCTACATGCGAACGAAGCACTGCACGGTGATATGGGCATGATAGACCGTGAAAAGGATGTTTTTGTTTTCATAAGTTTTTCAGGCAATGGCGATGAACATCTTTTTTTAATCAATCAAATCAACTTACCCGCTATCTTAATTTCAAGCAATAAGCATTCTGCCGTGGGTGAAAAAGCAGATGTGAATATCGATATTGAAATGCACAAATCTCAAGAGTCCTATCCACTACATTGCTTGCCAACACATAGCAATGTATTGTTCATGTTTGTAATCAATACGTTGGCAATGACTTACTGTGAGCTAAAAGGGATAAATAAAAACCACTTTTCAGCCAATCATCCAGGCGGACAAATAGGTAGAGATATGTTCATGACAGTCGAAACCATAATGAGACCCAAAGAAAAGCTTCCCAGTACAACATTAGAGACAAGTCTTATTAAAGCACTACCAATGATAACGTCTGGACATTGTGGATCAATCATGTTACTTGATGAGCAGGAAAACCTCTACGGTATATTTACAGACGGTGATTTAAGGCGTGCATTAGATGACCCAGACAATCTTTACAAACCACTTAAACACTTTGCCAACGCAAAATACCATACTTGTCAAAAAAATGAGCTTGCAAAAGATGCTCTCACAAAAATGCGCAATCACGAAATTACTGCACTGATTGTCACTGATGAAAAACAAGCTTGGGTTGGCCTAGTACACATTCATGATATTTTGAGATTAACTAAATGCTCCGAGTCGTCATAGTCTTTTTATTCATATTAGGTATATGCTTACCTTTCTATGTTACTAGCAAACCTATGAATTTTGGACAAAAAATTTATCAAAAAACCCACTTTAAAAACTTTGATCTGTTAAAATTATCCAAAACGAAATCTACACACCTGAAAGCAACCAATTTAACAGAGCTTGATAGAGATATTTGGCAAGCCAAAAATCCTATCATTAATGAGGATGAATATAACTTAAAAAAAACGACAATCACAGCTGATATGGGCATTATGAAAGAACATAGTAACATAATTGAACTATTTGACAATGTGAACGGCCAGTCATCGGATCCTGCAATGTCTGAACTTAAGACACAACATCTTATTGTAAGAAAAAATGAAGAAGAATATGAGTGCAACGGTGATACAACGTTAATTTTTGAAAATAAAACCAATGATTCTGCTGAACCAACCATGTCTGAACTTAAATCAAACCACCTTATAATAAGAAAAAAAATAGATTCGTACGAAAGTAAAGGCTTTACTGTATTAAAAAATAATAATCAAACTTTTACCGGCTTTGATTTTATTTATGACAAAAATCAAAATAAATTCATCATTCCAAATCAAAGTAAATTGGTTTACAATCGATAATATGAAGGTACAAAATTTATACATTTTTATATTATTTTTATTTCTAGTTGGTTGTAGTTCTGAAAATCCAGATGACCCGTTTGAACCATACAATCGAGCTGTGTTTAGTTTTAACAATACATTAGATAAGTATATTGCAATACCTGTTGCAAAAGGCTACTCAGCTGTTGTAGGTCCGGATGGTAGAATGATGGTAACCAACTTCTTCAATAACCTTAGTGAACCATTACGTGCCTTAAATGATTTATTACAATTTAAATTCGGCAAAGCATTCAATGACATGGAACGAATGACATATAATACCACCTTTGGTTTCTTTGGCTTCTTTGACTTTGCAGATGAAGTAACTCACATTCCTTTAAGACAACAAGATATGGGAATGACTTTTGCTTATTATACAAATAATGCACCAACACCCTATTTTATGATTCCATTTATTGGCCCTTCGAACATCAGAGATACACTTGGCGATATCACTACCATGGTAATTACATCTAATGAGAATTATGAAGAAGGTGAATATGGTTCGCAAGATACAGTCAGTTCAAGCATAAATAGATATTCTATATTAAATGCGGTTAATAAGCGTGCAAATGCCCTTAAATATGAGCAATTGATACAACTACAACTAGATCCGTACATAGCCATGAAACACGCATACGAGAATTGGCGTAATCAACTATTTAATGAACTCAATAGTTAGTAACCAAATTGTTCTTTTCCAGCCTGAAATACCTGCTAATACGGGAAACATTGTCAGGCTTTGCGCAAATACCAATACTGAATTAAGTCTTATCGAGCCGCTTGGCTTTTCTATGGACGATAAAAAGTTAATACGTGCTGGACTAGACTATCATGAGTTCACCTCAATAAAACGCTATCCAAATTGGGACTCTTGGTTACAAACTAACCCAGACATATGTGCCATTGGCCTTACAACTAAAACCCAGCAATCTTTTTATGAATGCCAGTTAGATAAACCAACTGCCCTGATTTTTGGTCCAGAAACTCGTGGTTTGCCAGATGACATAAAAAATCAAATTTTGTGTGCACGCATTCCTATGGCAAGCCATCAAAGAAGTTTAAATTTATCAAACAGTGTTGCAATTGTGCTATACGAAACGCTTAGACATCAAGGTTTTGCAAATTTTCTATAGCAGGGTTTTCGATTAACGCAATCAAACGTTTAAAAACCACCTTCTTTTCAATTTTACCAGAAATTAAATCATTGATAAATTCGAATAAAGGCACGTGTATATTTTTTTGCTTACAATACGCCAATAAATGCTTTAATGAAGCAATCCCTTCTACAATAGAACCTATTTTTGTTTGTGCTACGTCTACTGAATAACCCTGAGCCAAAAGTTGCCCCATTTGTCTATTCCTTGAAATATCTATCGAACAGGTCATAAATAAATCACCCTGTCCTGCAATACTATATGCTGTTGATGGATCGGCACCTATTTTTGATAACAAGTTAGCCAAAACTTGGTTGACTGAGGTAATTAAAGCGAACCGCATATTTGCGCTCATTAATAATGCATCGACGTAGCCTATTAATATAGCAATTGGGTTTTTGAATGCTCCTGTAAAAGCAACACCTAAATAATCATCACTTTGAGAAAAATGAATCGGCCCATGATTAAACCATGTATCAAGGTCGTTAGCTAAAGTAGCATCCGATGTTGCACCCATTAGAAACGTTGGTTTATTATCTAGTAACTCATTAGCAAACGATGGGCCTGATATTAAAGCAACACGTTTTAAATAGTTTGAGACAAAATCTGGTAATGTGATGATTAAACCTTGTTCATCCTCAATTAATCCTTTTGAAGCAATGATACACGAACTAGGTTTATAGTCCCCACCAAGAATAGGCTTCAATATTGATTTAGCTGCCATAGTAGGACCTGCGTAAATCAAATGATCATAACTAGCTTGTTCCCATGATGTTTTTTGAGGGATATCTACTTGGTTATATAAGCTTTCTTTACATCGCCTACCAATCAATTCAACTGGATATTGTTGACTCAAATAGTAAGCTAATGCAGTTCCCCAATGACCATTACCAATAATGCTAAACATTCTTTTTCCAACGAAATTTCATCGATTCATAAATAATGGGTAATATGCTTAAAAACATAATGCCATATATCACAAATGAAATGTTCGAACTAACCATCCCTAGCTTGCCAAAAAACCAACCAGAACCTATGAGAATACTGACCCAGAGGGTTGCGCCTACCAAATTTGCGATCCAGAACTTTACTACAGATAAATTCAGCAGCCCCATCACAAGCGGTAAAAATGTTCTTACAACTGGAATAAACCTTGCCATAACAAGCGCTTTAACACCATATCTTTGGTAATAACTCTCTGAATCCTGCAAAGATTTTTCAAACCCTCTGCGTTTCATCCAGGGCATTAACTTTAAACCAATTTTTTTTCCTAACCAATAATTAATGGCATAACCAGAAAGTGTTGCGATAAAAACAAGTGGCAACGTTACTTCCACATTTAAAAAATGTTGAGCTGAAAATAACCCTAAAACAAACAGAAGGCCATCGCCAGGTAAAAATGGCGTTAAAATACACGCTGACTCAAGAAAAATTACTGCTGCAATCATCAAATATATATAGTTACCCCATATAGGAATCATTTCTATAAGGTATTGATCTAAGTTAAAAATATAATCCATCATTTAGTCTGTCTCCGTTGTTGTGATTTAAACCATAATTGATTCATTTGATCAACTATGGGATTCCATGATTGTCTTGACTTTGCATGATCCCAATCAACCAAAGACATTGGTTGATGTTGCCATGAACAAGCATAAACTGCTTTTGTGCGACGACCAGTTTGCGGGTCTATCTGCCATTGAAGGCATTGTGCACAAACGCCTTTTAACATACACTGCATCGGGCCATACGTTGCAGCTGTGAATACAGTATCATTTGTAAATACACTGGGTACTTGTTTTAAAGCATCAATGGCTTTTACCCTATCTGGATGAGCCAAAACCCATACATGTGTAAACGACAGTGAAGGAACTGGTGTATGTTGGGATTGAATATTCACATTCTTATACAAATGACGTAGCATTGGGATGGTTTCATCGCTGGCTACTATCGATAAGTCATGGCCTTGCTTTTGAAGTGCGTTGATTAAAGCAATACATGCATTTAATCCTTTGTCATCAACATCAATTAACACATTGGCTTTATTTAATTTTGGCATACTGAACCTCACACCGCTTGGGCCCATGATTGATACACCTTTTAAAGCAAATTCCCCTTTATGATAGAAAACCACATTGTCACCTTCTATTTTAGTTGGAAACTCAACCATAGACGGTTTATTTTCAGATTCAATTCTAATCATATTGCCCGGCAACCAAGCATTGGCAACACTTGGTGCGTGTATCACTACCTCATACCAATCTGCAAATACACATTGCGAACTGACAAATTTTGATCCAAACCAATCAAAAACTTTTTTATATTTTACTTTATCCTTACTGCTATTGATTACTGAGTAAATTTGCGAGTATGCTCTTTTTGCTGACGCAATGGCTCTAACAACGCTGCCGTGGAATGCTTTTTGACCATCACCAACCACCGATACTAAGTGATTATCTTTTTGATAACTGGTAAATGGCATTAACTCACCGTCTTTACAATGCACCCCTGGTTTTACTTGATGGAGTTGACCGTCTTTAAAATCAAAAGTAGCATAAAAGCCCTCTGATTTTTCAAATATACCCTGATGCTCAAAGGTATATGCAATATTGGGGGCAGCCCCGGTTGCAACAAAAATAGATCCCGCATCGAGTGACTCAACTTCTTCGTGTATATTCGTCACAATTAAACTAGACACATGGCCATCTTCATCCAACTTTACTTCATCAGGCGTCAAATGCTCTCGATATAAAATACCTTCATTAAGGCCTTGTTCAATTTCTTCTGGATTTAATCGATATGCTGGTGAGGCCTGCATGGCTCTTCGATAGACCACAGTGACACCACCCCATGACTGAATCAACTTGCCATAATAAGGCTTTTCATTATTTGCTATTGCTTGCTGTTTAACTTCCGCTGCTTGATTGGCATGAACCAACATCGTTTCAAGGGTCACTTGTTGTCTTGGGGTCAATAACTGAAAACTGGCATCAAATTCACCACGAGACTTAATATAATCACACTGCATTTTTAAACGCTCAATCTGACGAATATAGTAAGCTTGAAGCTCAGTTGCTGTATCAATAGCAGTTAAGCCACTACCAATAATAATAGCTGGAAGTCTAACTTCTAAATTACCTATTTTTTGATATGCGCCTTGGTGCAAAGCCATTAAAAAGTCATTGGCTTGTCGCATGCCTGGTGCCAAACTATTAGGGATAGGCAACCCTCTTGGCAAACCTGCACCAAGTGCAATGGTTAAATGATCAAACCCAAGCTGCCATACATCTTCAACCGTTAAATTACCACCAAACCGTATACTGCCTCTTAATTTAAAGCGTCTTCTGAGCAAAGCTATTTGAATGAGTTTTAAATAGTTTTTATCCCATCGGGCAGTAATCCCATACTCGCTTACACCACCAAAACCTCGACATTTTCTATCCTCACCTGCTTCATAAATATCTTTATAATTTTTAATTGGTTTGTTAATCCATTTTGCAGGCAATGCTTCTATTTTTAAGCCATCAGCACCAAATACATCACAACCTTCCATGAGTAAATGATGAGACAAGGAAAAACCTGCAGGCCCCATGCCCATCACGAAAACATGTTTATTTTGCGGTGGTTTCATAATCCACTGACTTGGTCTCAAAGGATGCCAACGGCATAATAAATCATAAATTTCCACACCCCATGGTAATGATAACACTTGGTCTAAAACAAACGACTCAATTTTGGGGATGTTTACAGGGTTTTGTTTTTGATATATACATGAACGCATACATTCATTACAAATACGATGTCCAGTCGCAGGCACCATTGGATTATCAATCATAACCATGATGAAAGCAGCCAATGGTGAACCATGAGACATCAACCAGTTCATCTCAGATATTTTTTCGTCTAAAGGACATCCTGTTAAATATTCATTAAATACGTCTTTTTTGATCTCAGATAGGCCTTTTTTGACCGGAAAACCTGATCGACAAAAATCAGTGCCTGATGTATGGCAATAAATACAATAATCTGTTTCATAATAGATTTCACGATCCGTAGAAGGTGTTTCAGTCCAGTTAAAGCCATCACGTTTTTTTTCTTTTTCACCGATGATCTTATCACCATCTTTGGCGTGTTTGACAAGCGAAGTATGATCTCTTTTTTCAGGCAGCTCAAAAGCGCCCCAGTAAAATCCTCTTTTCCAAAATAAATATAGCCATTGAGTCACTTCGGATGTTAATTCAGGATGATCATTTAAATAGTTAGCTAGGTATATTTCACCTAATTGTTCACAGCCTTGTTTGACTGCTGGAGGCATTTCTAACCACAGTTTGTTGCATTGATCTTCGTCAATGTTTACCCTTCTTCCTTTCTTGAAAAATAACTGTTTTAGTCCACTTAACGGGTCTTGCAAACGCCAATTGGCTTGCCATTTTGTATATTCGTCACGAATACCATACAAATCTATTAACCATGATTCTAACACTAAAGATAATTCAATCAGTCGTTCTGAATCGACCAATTCACCGTTTCTTATTGCAGTTATGATGTTTTCAGACTCAATACTATTTAGAAAAGCACGGTCAATGGCAGATAAACCTTGATGTGTATAGGTATCTTTATACGAAAGATGATTTCCTTCTATCTCAAAATATTTACCATTAAAAGACATGTTTTACTTACCACCTCGTCGACCAAGCTTGCAAAAAAGCCCTTTTATTGTAACAATATGAATCATTAATGAACAATTTAAAGGCCTCCGATGAAAAAAATTTTTAAAAAGATGAATAAATCATTTGTAAGTAGCATGGATAGTTTTCTCCAAAATTTTGATCAATCACATTCATCTAGCAAATCACAAAAAAAAGAAATTGAAAAATCGAAAAACATTGCCAAAAAAAGAGATCAAGCAACACAAAGCCAAACTTCAAAGAATAATTGGCCTCAAGATTGATATCATTGACTTTGATTTAGAATTTCTTTCAACTCTCCCGACTGATGCAGTTCACCGATGATATCACAGCCCCCAATAAGCTCTCCGCCAACATATAATTGTGGAAATGTAGGCCATTGGCTATAGTCTTTCAAACCTTGTCTTAATTCATTATCAAGTAATATATTATACGACTGAAATGGCACATCATATTTAGATAAAATATCGACCACTGTAGCAGAAAAGCCACACATTGGCATCATTGGCTCGCCTTTCATATAAAGCACTATGGTATCAGCTGCTAACTGTTCAGCAATTATCTCATTCGTTGTCATTGTTTGTCTCCGGTATTTGTGTTGTTAAGCCTAAAGCATGGATCTCATTGCCAACTTTATCCCCCAATACCCCATAAACCATTTGGTGTTGCTGAATACGGGTTTTCCCTTTAAATGCTTCACTGATGATTGTTGCATGAAAATGGACACCATCGTCTCCTTCCACAATTACTTTGCCATCTTTAAAGGCATTCACTAAAGCTTTTTCTATTTCATTTTTATCGAACATAATAATATATATTACCATATAAAGGCTTGTAATGTTAAATTAATATTATAATATTGCTTTGCAATAGGCCTTTATTTAATTATAATATTTTCTTTAAGGGTGAGAAATGACATACGTTGTTACAGAATCTTGCATTCGATGCAAATATATGGACTGTGTTGAAGTCTGTCCTGTCGACTGCTTTAGAGAAGGTGAGAATTTTTTAGTCATTGACCCTGAAGAGTGTATCGATTGTAATTTGTGCGTTGATCATTGTCCTGTAGATGCCATTTATGCTGAGGATGACGTCCCTGAAGACCAAAAACAATTTATTGAGATCAACGAACGCCTATCTCAACAATGGCCTGTGATTGATCATAAGAAAACCCCTCCGGAAGATGCAGATGAGTGGGCTAAAAAAGAAAATAAATTGACTGAGTTGTCTGAAAACCCTGCCAAATAAAAAAAACATTTATTTATGTCTTATGATTTATTATAGTAAACCTATTGCGCCCGTAGCTCAGTTGGATAGAGTGCCTGGCTTCGAACCAGGTGGTCGGGAGTTCGAGTCTCTCCGGGCGTGCATATCGAATGAATGGTTCTAAGCGTATTTGCTAAACCCTCCTCTATTTCTAAATCATACTTATTCGCAATATTTTGCCACTTTTCTGTGTATTTACATTGCGCATCTTTATTATCTGGAAGCCATTTATCTGGCGCATAATGATTTTTTGATGCATTAACTTCTCTAGCTGTGAGTACTAAATTAGCTTCATCGTTATAGAATGCTGAACGCATTTTTTTTGGCCACTGCTTTGCTCCGTGGTCATATGCATACTTTAGACTGACGACATGATCCATAGTTACATCTTCAGCAAGGTAGTGATTTTCGTCTGTATAATAATCAATCCAACTTCCAGATACTACTCGGCACTCAGCGTCTGTTTTAAATGTTACAGGAATTTGACTACGCTGCATTAGTATTTCGTGTCGCTGATTGCGACAAGTACCAGATATGTTTTGCCAACCATAGAAGGATTTTCGAAGACTTTTAGACTGCGGTGCTGAAATAGCAAAGGTGAAAAACATTACTAAACCCAGTAAACTCAGTCTAGTAATGATTTTTTTCATCATTTTTGCTTTAACCATGTTTCAATAAAGCTTAACCAAGCCCTTAGTCCCATTGCCTCCGCACCCTTTGGCTTACCAGGATAAGACTTTACATTATAGCCAAGAATATCGCAGTGGACCCATGTAATTTCTTCTGCAACAAACTCACTTAAGAAAGCTGCTGCAGTTGTGGTACCAGCATCAATAGGTACGTTTGTTATATTTACTAAATCGGCGATATCTGATTTAAATAAATCAACATACTCATCAACCAATGGCATTGACCACACAGGGTCAGAAACCATGGCACCATGTTTTTGGAGTGACTGAGTAAGCTCAACATGTTTACTGTAACAAGAAACGACTGAACCTAAAGCTCTATTACCTGTCAGGGTTGCAAAATCAATAAGTAAATCAGGCTTCCTTTCACATGCAGCCGTTAAGGCATCCGCAAGAATTAAGCGCCCCTCAGCATCAGTATTCCCAATTTCAATGCTTTTTCCATTTCTGGAGATAAAGACATCACCAGGCCGATAACTTCTGGACCCAAGGTTATTATCTACAATCGGGACGATGACCCTTAAATCTATTGGTAATTCTAATCCCATGATTAAATTACCTAACGCGAGGGCATGTGCTGCACCAGACATATCTTTTTTCATCATTCGCATGCCTGCTGCTGTTTTCAAATCCAAACCGCCAGTATCAAAACAGACGCCTTTACCAACAATCGTCACTTTTTTGTCACCAACTTTGCCCCACTTAAGCTCTATGACTCTTGGCTGACGCTCACTTGCTCGACCCACAGCATGCGTCAATGGATAGCCCTCGCTGATACAATCCTCACCGATAATCGTATGTATGGTTGCACCACATGTCTTTGCTAATTGCTCTATGGATAATTGCATTTCATCTGGCCCCATATCTTCTGCAGGGGTGTTAACCATATCTCTTAACCAATTAATAGACCTCATAATGATTTGTAACCTAGAAGCCTCAACCGCTTCAGCATCGATCAAGTGTAGCTTTTGAGGTACTTGGGTTTTATAACGATCAAATCGATATAAACTAAGATACCAAACTAAGTGTAGTAGCAATAAATCATAGCCTTTTAACTCCGTCTCAAATCGATAAGTACCTTGCGGTAAGTTCTTTGTGACTGAGGCAACATTCCAAATAGAATCCCCATCATTGAAACCAAAAAATACTTTATATAAGTCGCCCTCTTCATTAAGTAAGTTTATGTGCTCGCCTGACTTTGCAGTGAAACCATAGCTCTCTAATTGCTTACGATCAAATGAAGTTAGCTTTATTTTTTTTAATGAAGTTGATGAAACGAGTTGGATGGTAATCATAGTGACTCAACTCCCAAATTAAAAAATTGTTTTGGATTGGCATAATCCATCTTCAATGCATGCGCTACTGCAGGATGTGAAATTTCACCCTGACAAACATTTAATCCATTGATCAAATGAGGATCCTTTTTAAAAGCACCTTCAAGTCCTAAATTAGCAATGGCTAGCACATGTGGCATTGTCACATTATTAAGAGCAAACGCTGATGTTCTTGGCACAGCGCCAGGCATGTTGGCTACACAATAATGAATGACATCATCGATAACATAAGTAGGTTCTTGGTGTGTGGTTGGTTTTGAAGTTTCAAAACAACCCCCTTGGTCGATAGCAACATCCACTAAAACACTACCAGGTCTCATCTTTGATAGCCAAGCGCGCTTAACTAACTTAGGTGCTGAATCACCTGGAATCAAAACTGCACCAACAACTAAATCTGCATCTAAAACATATCGTTCAATATTTGCAGCACTGGCATATATGGTATCTAATGTATCGCGAAACTCTAAACTTAGCTCTGATAGTCTTCGGTTAGATTTATCTAATATGGTTACGTGTGCGCCTTTCCCTAACGCCATCACAGCAGCATTTGTGCCGACAACACCACCTCCTATGATAACCACTTTTCCCTTATCTACACCTGGAACACCACCTAAAAGAACCCCAGAACCACCCTGTGGTCTTTCTAAGCATCTCGCACCAGCTTGAATTGAAAAACGACCAGCAACTTCACTCATTGGAGCCAGCAATGGTAAACCACCGAAACTGTCAGTTACTGTCTCATAGGCAATGGCAGTGCATTTTGATTCTTTTAATAATTTAGCTTGAATAACATCTGCGGCTAAGTGCAAATAGGTAAACAAAATTTGCCCTGATGAAAGCATCTTACATTCTGCTGGTTGTGGCTCTTTGACTTTTACAATCATATCGGCGGTATCAAAAACTGCCTTAGCTGTGTCTAAAATCTTAGCACCAGCTGCTTTATATGCATCATCAAAACAACCGATTTCTTTTCCCGCATTAGTTTCAACATAAACTTCGTGACCATGGTCATGTAGTTCACGAACAGAGTCAGGAGTCAACCCAACACGGCTTTCATTCATCTTTATTTCTTTTGGAATGCCAATTTTCATATTTACCTCACATTACATTTTTAAACATTGATTTTAAAGACTTACTTTTTTCCAACAGAAGCATTTTTTGATCTGGCTATCTCTTCGAGTTTCTGCTGAGAATTTATTTGGACTCTACCAGAACCAGATGGTGCAAATTGGGCTGTCTGAGCAAACAACGATGTTAACGTAAACAAGGATGTCAATGCATTAGCCATTCCCCCAATTACCTCTGCAACAAATGATTGTTTAATCTCATCCATACTACCTCTAACCTCTTCAGGTGATTCTGCTGCCCTCGGATCAACCCATCTTGTCAATTGATATGGAATCATATAAGTCAGGCTAAATGAATAGATCAAAACGCTACTCGCAGCATATGCATATAATAACATCAATGAAAAATAAATAAAGGTATCAGTGATGCCGCCAGAATAAGATTTAAATGGAGATGCTGATGATATGCCTTGAATGTAATTGGTTAAAGTGATGCTTAAAAAATCACTACCAATAATCAGACCCATATAATTTATTAAAACAGGGAAAAGTATTGCGTTTAATAAAAATAGTGACATCGAAGCCATAAGAATCCCAAAAATAAAACCTATTAATATACAGGCAGGTCGCAAAAAGATACTTAGTATCATCGAAAGAAGTTGCTCTGCTCGTCCAAAAAAATCATGCCCCTGTGGATAAGTTACACCTAAAGCAATTAATGGCGCAGCAATGATAGACTCTAAAATAAGTAGAAACCATCCAGCAACTGTAACCAAATAAACCAAGTATGGTAGCATTGATAAATAACCAGCTAAATACCCACCTAAAATAAGAATTGGGATCGCTATTGCCAAATATAACGTAAAAAACTGGGTACCAGATAAAATAATAATTTGAGCAAGCATAGGTATTAATTGTGCAACGATATCAGCCAACACACCCACAGTATTGAAAATAAAATATATGGTTGAGAATATAACATTAATGAATATATTAATCGCTTTAAAAACTGGAATTAGAAACGCAAAGGGGGTTTCTGCAAGAAATATATATAAATCTAGAAAAGCCATGTCTATGTAAGCCTGGGCATTTCCTAACATAACTGCAAAAAAATTTAAATACATAAATGTTGTTAGTTGGACCATAGCATACCCAAAATAAAATTCCCAAACAACTTGTTGTACATAATCCAGAGCATCGCCAACAACACTTTTCACATACTCGGTACTATAGTCAATCAGCTGAACACCCATTTGACGCATTCGATAAACAGGATCTATAATATCTCTCACATCATTACCACCAAACATACCAATAACCCAAGCTTGATGTATGCCTTTAAAATAGTCCGTTGATATCTTTTGCCAATCAGGCGCATCTCCTCCAAACAGTGTAGGCATTCCAATATCATAGGTTGGTGACAAAAAATTCATCCAATTATTGTTGCTGTTATCATCTTCGACACTGGCATTAAATAAGAATCTATTGTAATGACTTTTTCCATCTTCGTCACCCCCTCTAATATCTCTGCCACTCAAATTATAGTAAACAAGGCAAGATAAATAACGAATAGAAAAGTCATTTTTTCCACAATCAAGCGCATCGACAGATGGTGCTTCTGAGCTTGGTGGCTCACCGCCTAAAACCTCATTACAAGCAATTGCTTTACCATCTTTATAATAATAATCACCTGTTAAACACTGACTTATAGGTGCGGCTGTTATCACTGTGTCATCGTCACTACTCGTTTGAACATCATCTGTTTGTTGTTGCGCTTGTGCAATTTCATCCGCGCTGATTGGATTTGACCAATCAAACAAACTCTGCTGAAGGGTAAGGTTTGATGATAAATAATTGGCTGAGCTAGAACTAGTTGCAGAATCTATAACAGAACCAGTGTAAGGCGTTAAATAGTTGTAAACCAACTTTAATGAATCCGGTAAAGATGATTTTGCTAACGTTGCGGTAAAAGGGTTCATCATGGGTAAGGACATGTCATCCACTTTAGCACCATAAAAAACCATTGTACTATATGAATTGCCTGCTAAAATCCATCCACCATCCATAAAACCAAGCGCATCTGCATAACCGGTTTGAGCTTCACCAGCATCCATAGCAGTAATTTCACTGTTATCTGCATATTCCATTTGATACGCAATGACTTTATTTGTAAAATCATCCATTGCATTCAAACTAGCTTCAGTAATATAACAGTTCGAATTTATTGAACCATCACTTTCAATACAATTGCCTGAATACTCTTCATTAGGTGGTCTATAGCAAGATTGATTTTCATCCTCTTCGTTACAACCATCATAGTATTGAAATATCTGATTGGCCGGTTCATCTGCTTTGTTAAAAAATGTGATTAGAGCATCAAATACTTTTTTATCATAATCAGCTTGATAATCTTCACATGTTGATTTATCGGTACATGTAGGCGTCATTTGAATATTGCCACAGCCAAAGGTTGTTTTGGAACTGGATGGACCAACATACGAAATACTATAATTACTGTAATTAATTTGGTATAAATTTTCTTTTTTTGGTGGATAGCAACTGATATTATCATAATTACCTGCAACCTTCATACAAGCTTGATAATCTGCCTCCCATTGCTTCAGATTATATGAAAGACACGACTGATAAATTAATAGCATTTGTGTCATATTAAGTGCATTATCAACCGAACTATTAGAAATGAACGCACTTCCAGCAGTACACGCTTGTGTATCAATATAAGCACAACGATCGTATGCTTTTTGTGTCGCTTCTACTGAAGGACTGATCCCTGCTGCATTAGTATTGACATCTGAGTCAACAAGCTTGACATAACTTAAAATGGAATTCGTATTGTATACAATGTTTTGAACTTCGGCCCATATCGCATTGGATAAGCCGATGCCTTGTACAGCAACCCACATAATCATTACCTGAATTAATGAATAACCATTATATGAAGGCATTAAAATAGATACCCCTGTGAAACTTCTAAACCAAATCCAATACGGATTTTGATTTCGTCTTCCCATAAATTGCCCTTGGGCACCTGTATTCACAGTATTGTTTATGACTACTATACTTAAAATAAAGCCAACAACCGCAAAAACACCTAAGTTAAACACATAAAACATTTGACTCAACAATGTGGTTGTACTACCTGATAAAACACCTGGGACAGTGCCGAAAATCTGTTCTAAGTAAGATATTGATAGATCCTCAGCATTACTACTCGGCGCATAAATCTCTGGACTATAAGTCGAATATGGTTTCGTAAACATACTTCTCGTCATCTCAATGACACTTTCGCGCGTTGTAGAAGACGGCTCAGACAAAAAATCTTGTACGGTCGTAAAAGGATCTACACCAGAGGTTTCAGCTAAAGCAAATGAGTTAATCAGACTTAATAGAATCAGAGATGACAATAGCCTAAAAAACATAAAACGTTTATTCTTCTTCATCCTTTTTATTCTTAACAATTGGAGCTTTTTTATCCTCAGGTTTCTTTGTTCCTGGGGTGTTAGAGGCTGTGATTGGGCTGATGCTTGCTTGAGCACTAACCTTAGCAGAACCAGACGCTGCTTCAGCACCACCACCGGCAGATTTAGCAGCTTCAGAAACTGAACCTTTAACCTCATTAACCATTTGTTGAATCATAGAAGGCTCTGTTGGTGCGCCTAACCATCGTAATAACCGATCTGGTATTTGATAAATTAAACTAAAGCAGTTATTAATGATACCCATTGCTAAGTATGCATAGAGGAAAGCAACCCCTATGGCGCCAATCAATGGAACAATACTGCCTTTATCACCATCTGAGAAAAAGCTAAAATATTCACCAATGAATCCTATGAATGTAAAATTCAACAACCTAAATGCTGGTATCATAAGCAACATAGAAAATATAAGCCCCATAATCATTGCTGCAGGTCTAATAAATGCAGCTAAAAAAAGCATAATGGATTGCTCTGCCTTTCCAAGTAGATCATGACCTTCAGGATGCGTTAAGCCCAAAGCAACTAAGACACTGGCTATCATTGCTTCAATGACATACATGAAAAAGCTGATAGCCGCAAAAACAAAGATAATGGCTGGAACGTTAGCCATATAGACACCCATGATAAAACCAAGAATTGTGTATGTCACAGCCATAGCCGCTGCCAGCGGCTGCCAAAGAGAAATATTAATCTGATCAACTTGATAAAGTATATTCATACCAGAATTAAATACATTGGACGCCATTTGCGCTACTGCTGCAACTGCTGCAGGAACAGTACTTGGCACTTCTGCCAATGCATAAAAATAAATGACAGCACCTGTACCAGCCGATAGTACTGTGGCAAAGGCAGCACTCAACCCCCAATAAGCCAAACCTACACGCGAATACATATTAATTAGCTCTGCAATTGTTGTACTAAAATAGTCAACACCATACCTCATCAAATTTAGGCCCATAAATCTCATCTGAGCTAATGGCTGATAGCCTAAACCACGCATCGTAGCCAGAACTTCGCCATAAAGGCCATGGCCACTTGATGAAATTAAATCAGCATTACATGCATCAGCAAAAGTGTTAACATCGCTCCAATCAGAATGCCCGCCTTGAGGGTTACCACTCTGATCACCATAGCCTGCTCCAAATGAATCACTGGCATTATGAGCAAAATCTGAAAAATACTTAACCCCTAAAAGCTCTGATAAAGACCTATTAAGCAAGACATACAATGATCTTTGTGGCGCTCCGATAAAAAAGACCTTACTGTTTTCCGCTTCAGAGATGCTGAGCTGAGCCCGTGACCATAATTTCATTTTTTGGAATGGGTTGTCTGAATTACTTGAGCATAAATTAGAAGATATCGTCCAATCGCTACAATCATCTGCACCATCGCTCCCTTGACCACCACTCCATTTCAACCAATATTTCGCCAGCAATTTAATAGAATTGTCTAGCGTTGTCGTCAATGCACTATCAAATTCACAATCACCTGATGCACCATTATCGCTACTAATGTCAGACGCATTAGCCAGTGCATACATTTCACCTTTCGCGTAACTCATGAAATAACTATTCAGGAAAGAAAAAGAATTAGGATAGTTATTTGATTTTACAAACTTTCCATCTTCGTATTTAAAGATATCAAATATATTAAATATTGTACTTGCAAAATCATCGCCTGCTTGGAAAGCAAATGTCTCTGACACCTTAGAGTACAATAATGGATTAATCTCAGCCGTGGTTGAGCCAGTATCGATTGTACCAGTATCAGATGCGCTAATCGACGTATAATATGCACCAGCTGATAACCAACCATAGCTCTTCGCTTCCTGAGCCCAATCCGCATCATCAGTATCAGATGAGTCATCGGTAGATGTTTTATATGCATACGAACCCAATGCGCCTAAATAAGAAGCTGCGATACCATCTAAAACTGCTGTTTGAGCGCAGCTTTCCCAATACTGCTGCTGATCTTGTGGTGACGAGTTAAAAGTTCCATCCAAACACGCCAAACCTCTTGCAACCTCTGACTCAATTGGCTCATCTGAGACAGGATCTTGTTGGATCTTCGTTAGAGCATCATCAAAAATACTCTCCACATATGAATTAACGGCTAATGCAGCAGCATAAGCTGCATTTACAGCAGCAAACTGAGCCTCAGTATCAGCTGGGATTGGCGCTATATATCTTCCACAAACATCACCTGGCACACTGTCATTGGGAGTAATAAAACAAAGATTATTTATATAATCACAAGAATTAGTATCAACACTTTGACCATCGCTATTTGAACCTATTGAAATATAATAATCACTCTGCATCGTTGAATCAGGTTTAGCTGCAATGTCTTTTTGGAAAGAAGCTCTTAAACAGACACTCGATGCAAAAAAATTAGCAATAGTCGTTTTGAGATTTTCGCCTGATGGATTATCGGTTGTAGGAGGAAAAGCATCTAATAATTTTGAGTTATAAATATCTAAATAAGGGTTATTATCTCCTGCAGAAGTTGGATAGACACCCGTGGGGGAGGAACTAATAACATCCACTGCTTTTGACCAGATCATATCTGCAAAACCAATGCCTTGGATCACCATCCACATGGTAATGACCTGTATCATCGCATAGCCAGTCGACATTGGCATCATAAATGCAGAACCTGTCACAATTCTAACTACAACCCAAGGGCTCATCTTGTGCCCCATTGGATTACCTTCTTGGGATGTGTTAACGACAGACAATACTACTGTATAACACATCAATACACCAGCTAGTGTCATAATGCCAAGATTGAAAATCGTAAAAATTTCTTGTACTAGCGTATTTGGAGGACCGAGCAGCACTGACCCAACCTGACCAAATAAAATCTTTAGGTACGAAATAGATAAATCATTTTGAGCAATATCAAATAACATCGGAAAGGATCCCGATGAAGTATCAGCTAAAGCAAAACCAGGCAATAATGCTAATAACCAAATAAGGCGCATAGCCATTCTCTAACAGTTAAACCAAGACGCCGTCTACGCATTTGCGTATACCAAAAATGTGTTTGAAAAGCATGAGCAAAAAAGATCATGGCAACCATGGTGGCTAAAATACAGCCTTGCCATTTTTTTGTCATAAGAAATGTGGATGCATAGGTGACAGACAAAAGTCCACACACAAAAAATATAATCGCTGCATTAAGGAACGATTTTTGCTTTTGTTCAATATCTGCTTTTGTTAGATTTAGCCTAGACACTGCTTCTTCAAATGTTTCTTTATGGAGACTTTTTTTTACTGTTGTTAATCCAGAAAACATATTAGGCAATGTTTGCATTCTTGAAAACACATCATTCAAGCCCATCCACTCTGTCACATTGAAATGTCTTCTAAAAAAACCTCTTTTACCTTCTCGAGCCATGGTTCAATTATATTGTGTTATGCTAACAAAAACAACGTTAATTAGTATCTTTTGATTTTATTTGTTTTTTATTCGTTTGGTTTTTTCTTTCCGGCTAGTTTGTCTGGCATAGGCGAACTACCAAGATTAAATCTAGATGACTCTACTGATGTCATATCACCACGAGTTTGTGCACCAGCTCTGAGCCCTTTTGACATTGCATCACTTGCACCACGTCTGACTTCATTAACCATTTCACCAACCCCAACTGGATCAATTGGTGCCCCAATCCAGCGTAAGACCCTTTCTGGCAGTCTATAAATTAATGTGAAACTATTAGAGACAATTACAATGGCAATATAGGCATAAGACAACACAATTAATGCCACACCAATGAGTGAACTTGTTTTATCCGTGCCAAAATCTGAGAATGACGATGCATACCCTGCTAAAAAGCCTATCATCATATAATTAAATAACTGAAATAATATACTGGATAGCAATATACCTGCCATCAAACCAAATACAATAGACACTGGCCTAATAAATAACTGCATGAGCAATATTATACCCTGCTCGCTATTACCCAATAAGTCGTGACCTTTGGGATAAGTTATCCCTAAGGCAATGATCGGCGCTGCTATCATTGCTTCGATAACAGCAATAAACCAACCCATCACTGCAAACAAATAATAAAAGGATGGAATTAATGGCAAGTAAATACCTAAAGTAAAACCAATCATAGGCGTTATTGAGGTGAACGTATTTAAGATACCTCTATACAGTTCCATCTCCTGAAAATCTAACAACTGCAAAAATTGAAACACTGTGTAAAAAGAATTCACAAGAGTTGTAAAGCTGTTAAATAAATTAGAAGCATCTTCTTGCTCAAAAACTGATAAGGTGAAACCAAAAGCTGTAAACGGTATTTGTAGTGTAAGCATGACATTAAAATACTCTGTTGCTAACTGTCGTGTTGTATTTAATGCATCAAAAATGGATTGAACCATAGTATCAATGCTGTGTTTGAAAATATCAAGCCCCATATGCCTTAACAAACTAATTGGATTGACAGTTAAAAATTGTCCTGAGGATGTGACATTTCCTGCAAATCCCCCCATTAAACCCCTACCAGGGGTCACAAGATTGGCATTTGCGGCCATAGCACAGAAACAACCCGTAACATCACTCTTATCATCACATTTTCCTGATACATCATCTATAGCACTATTATGGGTGGCGCTGTCATAATCACTTTTGTTCATATCACTAAAATACCTTACTCCGGTGATATCTGACATGATTTTATTAAGCAACACATATAAATTTCTCTGATTAAAACCAACATAAACATCATCAAATCCACCTGAGGCGTCATTCTTAAATAGAATTGACAATGCATCCAAGTCCATATCTTTAAAAACACCATCATTTTTGTCCCATTTAAGCCAATTCATATAAAGTGTTGCGGATGCCACATCTAAATAACGATTACCAGAACAATACGTTGTTGAGCTCGATGAAGGCATATATGCATCATCGATTATTGCTGATGCAGGCTTAATATATGTTGACTTAGTAATTTCCCAAACAGATGAAATGGTTGCTGAGTCGTTAAGCCCATAAGGTGGCTCGCCACATGCATCTAAGCCAGTACATTGCGATAATATCCAATAAATTTGCGATGCATCATTATATATATCATCACTATTACTTTTGTATGTGACTAATGTTGACACCTTGTAAAGCATCGACATTAATTTCGCTTCGTCTACTGTTGGTACAGAACTAGAATCTGAACTTAAATCACTGTCTTCTGAATCAATTAAACTTGCAATATAAAATGAACCAGCTGCCCAACCTTTTTCCAATACATCGGATGAAACAATCGAATCATCTGTATCTGATGAATCGCTGGTCGATAGTGCAAAAGGCTTTAAAGAACCATAGTATAAGCTTGCTATTTGTGCGATTTCAGGTCCCTGTTGACAATTTGAGGGTGGACCATCTGGAGGACAAATCAAAACATCGTAAAATAAAGTTGGATCTCTTTTAAGCGCGTTATCAAAAATGGATTGTGCGTAACCTTGCAAAGTTATGACTGTGTTATAAAAACTATTTTGCGCTGCCAAAGCTTGGTCATCAGTTAAACCATTTATATTTAAGGAAACTGAACCGCAACTTTTGCCATTGATTGTTTTTCCAATATATGCAGTATTGTCTTTAATACGCCATGTATAATCTTGACGACTCGATGCTTTATTAAGAATTGTATCATGCTGAAATTGTGCCTCTGCACAAACCGACATCTCCCAAAGTATATCAACGGTTGCTGATTGGCCGGCAGCTGCTGCGCTCGTCGCAGATTTTGTTCCATCCCCTAAAATACTATTGACATACTCGGTTTCATTTTGTGTCAGTGGTGGTGACGTTGGCGAACCAAATACACTGATATTGTTAATGGCAGTCGTCCAAACTGAATCAGCCAAACCAACACCATAAATCGCTACTTGCATTACCATAATTTGTATCAATGAATAACCACTGTAACTGGGAAGTAAAAAGCTATTACCGACAATGACTCTTGATATTGTCCAAATATCATATTGATGTGCGATAGGCTGTCCACTACCCATATCATTAATTAGGTTAAAACTAATCGTATAAGCCAGGAGATACATAGCAACGACTAAGATACCTAAATTGAAAATTTCGAACAACATACCCGCGATGGTTTGTGGCCCGAGCAAAACCGAGCCAACACCACCAAACATATCAGTTAAAAAACTAATAGATAGGTCCTGAGTAGGTGGCACCAGGTAGTCTGTTGGGTCAACTGTTTGAGCAGCTGACAAACCAATCAGCAATAGAAGAAGAAGTTTAGTTACCCTATTCATTATTTTATATTATGCCCATGGCATACTTTAAAATCTAGGGTTTAAAGACTAAACACCATAATATACATTGAAAATAAGCACTGCATCTCGATTAATGGGGTAGCTGTAAGTAATCATTCTATCACCAGTTAAATTTGAATAAACTGGCTTTTGCCAAGCTGCAGATCCAGATTCAATTGGTTTCGACCACCATTCCCACTCACCATTCGTATAATCATAACCAAACTTAGACTCAGGATTGGCTATATTATCAGCATGAAGTAAATTATTATTAGATCGCCATACATAAGGGGCATAAACTTTTTTACCATCGCTCAAATTGTAGTAATGCCAAGGCTTTTCAAAACCTGCCCATTGTGCTTTTTCTAAGTCATCAATCAAACTGGGCGTAAATGCCAATGCAGCACTCCAAATGCGTGTATCAAATGAAACAAGGCTGGATAACAAAGTATAGATTTCGTTTTCATTTAATGCGTCTTTGTCTAATTTTAACTTAATCTCCTCAGCAATTACTTGAGTTTGATCAACAATCATACCATATTGTGCTTCTTTTTCAGAAATATCATCCGCAAATGCTTGAAACAGTAAACAGCAACAAATCAAAATCTTTTTCATGCATTTATCCTTAGGTACTAAAACCTTTTTCTAATAATTTAAAAGTTCGTTCAGAAATTAAACCGTCATCAAGACGTCTCTTTGCATCATCAACAATGGTTTGTTTTTTATCAGTCACAATTTGCCTTGCAACATCAGCAACACGATCAACGTCGCTCGCCAGTAATTGATCTCTCACTGCCTGGTCTAATACTAGGTATTCTCTGAGCGCAACCCTTTCACCATTGGTTGCAGGCACAAGCATTTGCCAAACAATAAGACGAGTTGTTTCAATGATATCAATACTTTTTGCATAACGTTCTTGTTGTTCAAAACTACTGACTAGCCTTCTAACCGTTTCACCAACACCGTTACTATGAACCGTTGTATAAACTGGGTGACCTGTCAGTGCAGCTTCTAAAACAGCGTTAATCGTTTCGGAATCTCTACTTTCACCAACTAGAATCAATCTAGGCTTTCTTCTTAAGGCATTTCGAACCCCTGCAGCAAAAGTTGGAATATGCTTTGGCACCTCAGATTGGCTCACAATAGATGAAAGCTTGCTAACATTATCGAATACAAATTCAATGGGCGCCTCATAAGTCAACACCTTTCTATTTGAGTCAGGGTCTTCGACAATGTCCCTTATAATCGAAGCCAACAACGTACTTTTACCAGAACCAGTCGTTCCAGTAACATATACTACGCCATCTTGAGGCTTAATGGCATCAATAATGTTTTGCGGCAAATCCAATGTATTTAATTCTGGAGGATCCGTAGGAATGCTTCTTAAAGTGACCTGAATACCATCATGTCCGTTGACTAAACATGCTGTCCCGTTAACTCTAAACCGAAAGCGCATGTAACGATTAGGTCTAAACTCATACTGAGTATCAATATCGATCCCTGTTAATAATTGCGTCGTTCCATTGGGACCATATATGGCATTTAGTAATTGACCAACTTCATTATTACTTAAAATTCTATTTGTGATTTTTCTTAATTTTCCAAATATCTCGGCATAGATTACTTCACCAGTTTGGATCGTAACATCCGAGGCATTGAGATCGCAGCAATGTGCCAAAATGACATCTAAATCTTCTTTGGTTTGGATGCGAACAGGCTCATTTGAAATCAGAAAGTCTTTAATATCAGGCATCGTTATTTGCCAGTTGTTTTTACAGGTGGGAATCTACTTGGCTTTTCGTTACCCTTAACTACCACTGGCTTCCAGTTTTTTGGCGTGGTATTTAAATCAGAACGTGCTGTGATTCTCAATACTTGATCGTTGAGTCTCAAGGATGATTTATCACCTGTTACACCAAGCTTATCTCTTCCAACCGCAGGTTCAGAAACCATATTTTGAGCAAGCAATTCATGATAAAGAATGATACCCGTATAATCTTGTTGTAATAAACTGAGCTTTTGAACAGCAATATCCATCATCTGTTGTTTACCTTGCATCCAACCCTTCTCGACTGATTTAACCCACTGATCATATTCATCGGCTGTTGAAGGCCACAATCGTTCATCAGGTAAATCAGGACGCTGAATATTAATTACAACATAATCTCTCCAGGATGGTGGCGTTGTCACAAATCTCGCAGGTTTTAAAATTTGGATGGTTCTGTCTGCTAATCTTAATGATTCATATCCATCAGCTGCCATTTCCTTTCGACTTTGTCTTATGACTGGTGGCAAAACATTATTCGACAAGATAAATCTGTTGAAATTATATATTTGATCCATTTGTGGGGCTGTATCTAAAACAACTTGGTTAAATTTTGAACCATAATAGGCTAAGGCACTTTGCGCACCATAAGACAATGCAGCTTCTTCCATGGTTGCTTTACGGACAACACCTTGCCCTTCTTGTACATTTGAAGTAGATGAACAGCCAGCCAGAAACATTATGACCAAAATCGCTGCAAGCTGTTTGTACATTATAAATACCTTAGTTCAATCAATTTTTCGGCGGGATTTAGGGTTAACTCGGCATGATTTTGGATTTGGAAAGTCAAATCCTGAACGATATCTGATAAGTAGGCATTTTGTCTATTAACATTAACTAAGATAGGGACAACTGGACTTTCACCAAGTGTGTTGACACGGTAGTGGCTTTTCTTGGCTAAAGATTTCAAAATCGGCTCGACTGGACCGACCCAATCAATTGAAACCATTTGATCCATGCCTACCTTAACTGGATTTGGTGCAGCTTTTCTATTAATGACTGGCTTGGAAGCCTTCTCAACCTCTGCAAGGGTTTGAATTGCATTAGATGAAGACATAGCTGTTTCACTAATGAGATTGCGATATTCTAATTCACTGCGGTCATTACGCGCTTTTGAAACGCTTTCAATCACTGGTTGCCTAAGATCATCAATATTATATGATGTTTTAGTTTCCTTTGGTAATATACCACAACCTGTAAGCAACAAGACTGTACCAAGAATCCAACCTTTCATCCGAATGCACCTTCCTTTTATACACATTATTGAATCAAGAAGGCGGCACTGTGTCAAGCACATATTAATATAATCACTAGGCCAATAATTCTAAATATCGTCTAGACTCTTGACATTTCGAGTTAATTTTTAATGCTTTGTTAAATTTTTCTATTGCTAGATCATGTTGTTGCATTTTATAAAGTATCACACCCTCTCTTAAGAGAATATCATATTGAGAATGAACAAGGTGTTTATATTGATTGATTAAGTTCTGTGATTTCTGATATTCACCACACAACGTAAAAAGATCAATCATTGTAAAATAGTACATCATTCTTGCTGGATGCCAATAGAAGGTCTCCATTATTTTATTAAGCATTGGTTTTAACTGATTAATCAAAGACCCTTCTTCTTTGATCTGATTGAAAACATAACCAGAAATCCTTGATAACATTGCTTCATCGTAGCGTGACGATTGTACATAAAAAGAGACATCATCAAACGACATCTCAGGCTGCTCTTCAAACACCATGAATAGTTTGAAAATCATATTCCACGATGCGCCAGATAATGCCATTTTTACTAAATTTTGCTGCTGTTGCCCTAAACTATTTATTGAAAAAATCATAAAATGAGACCCATCATGGTCATTATCATTGGCAATTAAAAAGCCATCAAAGAAATCTTCAGCCCAATATTTGATTGCGTCGAAATTGACCATCGTCGACATAGCGCCATCACAGTTATAGGCATAATTATCACCATAATTCATTTGATTGATATCAAGAAAGCCCTTATCGTTTACAAAGAAATAGGATGGATTAGTGGACTCATGAAAAATATGCATAATTTCTTTGACTGCTGTTGGAATTAACACATGATCGGCAATCCCTTTGTAGCGATTCAATAGCTTTTCATCTTCATCCAACAACTGACACGGCTTTGAGATAAAGCTCAGATCAATATCCACGAAACCCTCAGACTGATTTTTTTTATTTTTTGTTAACAAGTAGGCTTTTTGCCAATCATCACCAACTAACTCATAACCGTCATTGGGTAAGGAGTCAAAAAAATAATTTGCAATGACAAAATTGACACCATCAAAACCTGAAATTGTCTTGAGCTCCTCTAGTTGCGACATCTGTAACCAATTTACTTGTAAACCTTGCCATTGTGGCAAAGCACTCAGATAATCTAAATTAGCCTGTATAAGATCCGTAACCGTCAAACTAAAGTCAACATTTAGCGATTGTAATCGATGATAAAGAAAGTAACTAAACATACCATGACCTGATCCTAATTCAATAATTTGAATTTTTTTATCAGGGTGCGTTTGCGACAAATTCATAATGATGTCTGCAATCCAGCAAGCCATAAATTTATTAGAAGTGTAAAGAAATGGGACGTAATTCCACGCGGTTTCACCTTGTTGTTCATAATATTGTTTTTGTTTTTCCCAAATTGGCGATGTTAATAATGGGAAAAAATTTTTACTATTCGCCATTTACATATCTCTCATAAAATACTCTATTGACTTGGAATATTTACAATATATCAATCTTTAGCTAATATATAAACTAATATAGAGATTTAAAATATGGCTAGTATTCCTCCACCAGATGCCGCATGGCGTGATTCATCCAGACCAGCTAAATTTTGGGTGTTTGAAGCCTACACTATTTTTCCAATTTTACTTGCGTTATACAACATCCAAATTTGGACCATTTCTTTGGCATTGGCCACTGTATGTTTCTTATCTATTTTAAGCTATTACGGATTTACACTTAGGGTGTTTGGTCGCCTGATCAGAAACCTTATTTCCGGCCCACGCAAAAGTGCCATTTCGTGGTGGGCATAATGAAACCTTTTACCGAGCAATGCATCGCTTTAGCCAAACACATGGATTGGCGTTTTAAACTCAAAGGCTCAGCCATCACCCATGAAGAGGTATTCTCAGAAAAAGGGTTGTTGCCTGGTATAGTGAAAAAAGCAAATCAACTTGCACTTCTATGCGCAGGCGTAGATTTGGGTGCAACTTTTTCTGAAGAGAAAGAAAGCACGCTTGGCAAAAGTGTAAGTTTTGAAAATGACCAATTATCTTTAGCTGCAATGTTATTTATTAAAGATCAAATTGTAGAAATGAGCAAAATGGGCGACGGCCTTTCAATTTCATTGGATGATCTGCTATACGATTAGTTCAAATGAGTGACAATTCATCCAACAATGTTTTGTCATTTACTCTGGTTAATGCTGCCAATACCGTATTAAACTGCAAACAAGCCACAGTCATGGGCCCTATACCACCTGGAACTGGGGTAATGAAGCCAACGTGCTTACACTGATCATACTCAATGTCACCAATGATTTTATTTGCTTCTGAACGATTAATACCAACATCAAAGACAGTTGCGCCTGGTTTAATCCACTGCGCACTGACAACGCCAGGCGCACCCATTGCTGATACAAGCACATCTGCAGATTTTATCTTTGCTTCGAGATCCTTTGTTGCACGGTGACAAATAGTAACTGTTGCACCAGAATTTAACAAACACATTGCTACTGGTCGACCAACAATCAAAGATTGCCCTAATATCACTGCATTTAAACCTTTGAGATCCAGCCCAATATGCTTTATAAGCCGCATAATGCCTTGAGGCGTACAGGGAACAAACAATGGGCTACCTTGAATAAGGCTACCCATATTTAACGCAGTTATCCCATCAACATCTTTTTCAGGTGAAATTTCATTTAATAATCTTTCCTTAGACAAATGGCCTGGTAATGGTAACTGCATTATAATACCATCGGTTTGGTCATCTTCGTTTAGCGACATAATCACTTTAGTCAATTCTTCTGATTTGATGTCTTTGGGTAGAACTACGATCTCAGCTGAAATGCCAATTGATTCAGCGACTTTTATTTTATTCTCTGTATATATAATTGAAGCAAAATCATCACTGACGCGAATGATTTTCAAACTCGGTTTACGAGAATGCTTTTTTTGGAAAAGCGTAATGATTGGCTTTAGTTGATTTAATAAAGATAACGAACACGCTTTACCATCAATAATTTCCACTATTTCTCCTCACTACGACTAATCTTCATGATATTGCTAAGCTTACGTAAGTTTCTTATCACTAAAGCGAGCGCCTTTCTATCAGAAACTTCAATCTCTAAAAGAAATTCAACATAAGGTGATGCTAAAAATCTAATCTTTAAATCTACAATATTTATTTTTAAACTTGATAATACTGCTGTCATATCAGCAATCATACCCTGTTTGTCTTTTACTTTAATGTGAAGTCTAGCTTTAAAGTCGCCTTGCACTTCAGGAGACCAATGTATATGTATACACTTATCACTGCCCTCTCTAAACTTAAGTAAACGCATACAATTTTCATTATGAATCACCAAACCTTGAGATGAAGTAATCATCCCCATGATGGGATCTCCAGGGATAGGAAGACAGCAATTTGCGAATTTAATGATTTTACCTTCACAACCAGAAATAGACATCGATGCAGTGTCTTTTATGGGCCTGAGTGTTAATGCTTTTTTGGTGATATTTTTTTTCATGTCCACAAAGGAAAGCAAGTTCTTTACTTCGTCACCTGCAGATAGCACACCCATACCAATACTTGCGTAAAGTTCATCTATTTTTTTATAACGATGTTTTTGTAAAAATAGGTTGATTATCTCTTTATTAATATCGTTAAAATTTTCTTCATATTGTTTAAGTGCATGATGAAATAGTTGCTTCCCAAGTGTAATTGACTCATTTTTATGTTGATTTTTCAGAAAATTGTTTATACAGTTTTTTGCCTTAACAGTCACAACAACATCCAACCAAACTGCCGATGGTTGTGCATGCTTAGAAGTGATGATTTCAACTGTTTGACCATTGGATAGAATTGCTGAAAGTGGTGCCAACTGCCTATCAACTTTAGCTGCCACGCAATGATTTCCAATTTCTGTATGAACGGCATATGCAAAATCCATTGCGGTTGCGTTGGATGGTAATTCAATGATCTCACCTGCGGGCGTAAACGCATACACCTCGTCATTAAATAAATCTAGCTTCACACGCTCAATAAATTCCTCAGGATTTTTTGTAAAAGATTGAATATCTATCAAGCTTGATAACCATTTATGCTCTTTTTCATCTAAGTTATCTGATTTATATATCCAGTGCGAGGCAATACCGTTAGATGCAGTATCGTCCATCCCTCGTGTTCTGATCTGTATTTCAATCGGTACCCCTGATGGGCCCAATAAAACCGTATGTATCGACTGATAACCATTTGGCTTTGGGACAGCAATATAATCTTTAAATTTTTCAGAAACAGGAATGTATAATTGATGAAGTAAACCCAAAACCTGATAACAATCTGTATCGTCTTCAACAACAATTCTTGCACCATAAACATCAGTTAATTGAGCAAAGGTTTCTCCTTTACGCTTCATCTTTCTATAAATACTGTAAATATTTTTCTTTCGTGATTCTAAATCTACAACCTTAATTTTCGCCTCTTTAAGCTGATTCCTTATTTTATTTAAGATTTTATCCATAACCTTATGATGTTGACGTTCAACCCTTTTTAAAGCCCTTTCAATAACAAGAAATCTTTTTGGATAAATGGCCTGAAATGCAAGTGACTCTAACTCAAGTGATACAGAGTGCATACCAAGACGACGGGCAATAGGCGAGAAAATATCTAATGTCTCTGTTGCTATACGCAACTTTCTTTCTTTTGATAAAACACTGATTGTTCTCATATTATGAAGGCGATCAGCAAGTTTGATTATAATTACTCTAATGTCTTTAGCCATCGCTAAAAGCATTTTTCTAAAATTCTCACCTTGTGCTGCTTGCCTGTTCTTAAACTCAGCCTTCTTCAACTTACTTAATCCATCGACAAGATCGCTAACTTCTTGACCAAAATCTTTTTCGATCATTGTTTTAGTAATATACGTATCTTCGATGGTATCGTGCATCAAACCAGCAATAATACTATTGTGATCCATTAAGTAGGAACATAGGATTTTTGTAACTTCGATGGGATGAATGATATAAGCTTCGCCAGAAACTCTCGTTTGACCTTCATGCGCCTGTTTAGCTAACATAAAAGCTAGTTTTATTTTTTCAATCTGCTCTACAGTCAGGTAATTTAAATGTGGGCGAAGAACCTCAAATGAATCCGCACCCCTAATCAAGATCTATCTCTCAGTGGAAGAAAGGTCTTCTATCTCATCACGATCATCCATGAGTGGATTAGCCTTCTGAGATATATCAAATCCTGCAGCAATTTCTCTTAAAGCAATTACAGTTGCCTTATCATTCTCAGGATCTAATTGAGTTGATGCGCCAAGTTTAATTTCTTTAGCACGTCTGGACGCTGCCAGAACAATCTTAAATCTGTCATTTACTTGTTTTAAACAATCTTCTATTGTGACTCTTGCCATAAAATTATCCTTAAAAACCTACATTGTACTATAAGTGTATCATTTTTTCCAGTTTTATTCGTTGTTCCTCAGATAAATGATCCATTTTTAGTCGATGTGTACGTATAATTGAAATTAAATCTTCACATGCAACTTTAAATTGATCATTAAAAATGATGTAGTCGAATGAGATGCTTTGCTGTATTTCATCGGCTGCCTTCTCTAACCTAGCGTGAATCACCGCTTCACTATCTTCGTTTCTATTGTTTAGTCGTTTTTGCAGCTCATCCATACTAGGTGGTAAAATAAAAATCAAATGCGCTTCTGGTATTTTATCTTTAATGATTCTCGCGCCTTGACAATCAATTTCTAGTATAACATCAAAACCTTCTGCTCGTGCATTTGCCAATTGTTGCCAGTCAGTACCATACCATTCGCCATAAACTTCTGCATATTCTGCGAAATCACCTTGATGTATTTTTTCTTCGAAGACCGCTTTGGTCACATAATGATATGACGTATTTTTTGTTTCAGATGGCCTTGGTTGTCGCGTGGTATAAGAAATTGAAACCTTCAAATCATCAATGTTATTTACAACATTATTAACCAAGCTAGTTTTCCCAGCACCTGAAGGCGCTGATATAACAAATATTTGTCCTTTTCTCATTTTTAGGATAGTAGCATAATTATAGGTATGATAAAATGATTGTTTTTAGGATACTGAATAATGGCTAAAACATGGGAAACACTGCTTAAAACAGAAAAGCAACAAGATTATTTCCAAAGTATTCTTACAAAATTAAAAGAAGCGCAAATGAGTGGCAAAATCATTTATCCCGAGAACCAAAATATTTTCAATGCTTTTAAACTAACACCTTTTGACCAAATAAAAGTCGTCATTATGGGGCAAGACCCTTATCATGGTCCAAATCAAGCACATGGCTTGTGCTTTTCAGTTAAAAAAGGCATTAAGAAACCACCCTCTTTGGTTAATATATTTAAAGAACTAAATAGAGACTTAAACATCCCCATTCCAGAACATGGCTGTCTTGACCATTGGTCTAAACAAGGTGTTTTATTGTTAAATGAATCTTTAACTGTTGAAGGTGGTCAAGCTGGATCCCATCAAACCTGGGGCTGGTCAACATTCATTCACAAAGTCTTATCACTCATCAACGAACATACATCAGGGACCATTTTTCTCCTTTGGGGCAGCCATGCCCAAAAACATGCTCACTTGATAGATAAAGAAAAGCATCATATCTTAACCTCCTCTCACCCTTCACCACTTTCAGCACATAGAGGCTTTCTTGGTTGTGGACATTTTTCAAAAACCAATGAGTTATTAAAAATGCAAGGTAAAAATATGATTAGATGGGAAGAAGATTATGAAATTATCGTGTAGAGCTTATTGCACTTTAACATCTTAATATATATTATATTGAATGTATGATAAAATATGCTGCTAAACTACCAATTTTAAAGAGAATAGTTCCCTCAATTATTAAACGACTTAATCTTAAAGGTTATATTTATACATATAACAATATCAAATTCCGTTTAGATTTGAAGTATCTAGTAGATAGAAGATTTTTTCTACATGGATATGATGAAGACGTAATCGAACATATAAATACTTTCTGCAAATCAAAAAATTGTAATTATTTTTTGGACATAGGATCATGCTGGGGACTTTACAGCTTACAAGTTGCCAATGCAAATCCAGACCTCCAAGTTTATGCGTTTGATGTTTTCAAGAGTAATATTAATAGACTTCAAGAAATGGCTAATTCAAACGATATCAATAATATTAAAACCTTTAACTATGCAATTGGATCAGAAGAAAAGATGGCAGTCTTTTCAGTGAATGAAAAGCACTCACCTAACTTTGCAAAGGATTTAAATGGCACTTTCAAAATAAATGTGCCACAAAACTCAATTGATAATTTAGTTAACATATCTAATTCAAAAATAGTGATCAAAATGGACATTGAACGCTCAGAATTAGAAGCTCTTAAAGGTTCTGAAAAATTACTTAAGAAAAACAAATGTCTTATAGTTCTAGAAACAACTAATCATAAGGCATTAAATTACTTGTCATCATTGGATTTTAAAATAATTGAACATAAACTTAAAACCTCAGATTATTTACTTTCAAATTTTTAGGCAAATCTTATCTAGTTCAAAAAATACTTTTTTTAAAATTGAAGTGTATCTTAACCTTTACTTGGGTAAACCACACAAATATCTGCAACGTGCTTTAAACCCATAATTGTATCGCACATTTGCTCTGATGGCGAAACCCTAATTGGCAATAAAAGCGTACTCTCTTTAGCATCAATATTGACGTACACCATCACTTGGCAGTAACCTTTATGCTCTATTAAAGTACTTTTCAATACCATTAAATCATCGCTAGAAATTGATTGATCAAGCTTAATCTTAACAACCACTTTTTGTTCAGTACGAAACTTTGCCAAATCCATGACCTGAGCCACTTCAACTCTAGGTTGGTTAGTGTAGTTATCTACTGTGACCTTCCCCTTGACAATTAAAACACTGTCTTTATTTAAAGCAGGAGCAAATTGGTCATAAGTATCATTAAAAAATGCACAATCACACTGTCCATCTAGTCCCTCAAGCTGCATAAATGCGAAACGACCACCTCGTTTGCCAGTCAGTACCCTAATACCTGACATATATCCAGCAATGGTGATGATTTTATTACTTGAGCCTGGTTTTGAGATGGCTTCAATGGTAAAAGCTTTAAGTTCATCTCTAAAACGATCAATCGGATGACCTGACAAATAAAAGCCAAGACTTTCTTTTTCATACTGGAGCTTTTCGTTGCTTAACCAAACTGGGGCTTGCACATATTCGAACGCATCAATAGAAGCATCTTGCGAACTAAACAAATCTTGTTGTCCCTGAGACTCATTCTGAACCTTTAAATCTGCCAAATTAAGTGCTTTTTCAATGGATGCAAATATAACGCCCCTATCCATTGCAAAACCATCCAAGGCGCCTGATCCAGTCAATGCTTCCAGAACTTTTCGGCTTAATTTCTTATGTAGTCTATAACAAAAATCACCTAGATCTTTAAACAATCCTTTTGTTTGCTCTTGCTCGATGCGCTCGGCAACAGCCATACCAACCCCCTTTACTGCTGCAAGCCCATATAAAATTGTATTATCATCTTTAACAGCAAATTTAGCACGACTTGTTTGAACACAAGGCGCTAAAACCTCAAGTTGATTTTTTTTGCAGTCCTGCAGAATCATCATTATTTTATCTGTATTATCCAAATCAGAAGACAGTACCGCTGACATAAAAGCAGCTGGATGATGTGTTTTTAACCATGCAGTCTGATAAGTTAATAAGGCATAAGCTGCTGAGTGAGACTTGTTAAAACCATAACCCGCAAACTTTTCGATTAAATCAAAGAGTGCTGAGGAGATTTTTTCTGGAATCTGTTTTTCCTTAGCACCATTGACAAAAATCTCACGTTGCTTTGCCATTTCTTCAGGTTTTTTCTTACCCATGGCTCGTCTTAATAAATCCGCGCCACCCAAAGTATACCCGGCAAGGTCTTGTGCGATTTTCATGACCTGCTCTTGATACAAGATAACACCATATGTGTCATCTAAAATAGGGGCTAAATCATTATGCAAATATTCTATCTGACTACGACCATGTTTACGATCCACAAAGTCATCCACCATACCCGATTGCAATGGACCTGGGCGATAAAGCGCTACTAACGCAACTAAATCTTCAAAACGATCTGGCTGAAGTTTAAAAACAAGCTCTTGCATCCCTCTAGATTCAAGCTGAAAGATTGCTGTACTTGATGTGGTTTGAAGATACTTGTAAGTTGCCTCATCGTCTAAGGGGATGTCGTTAATAGAAAGATGCTTATATTCACTTGATGACTGTTTTAAAATTTGAATCGTCCAATCGATGATGGTTAATGTACGCAAACCGAGGAAATCGAACTTCACTAGCCCCATAGCCTCTACATCATCTTTATCAAACTGTGTAACCGGCTGTTCATTCGCTGGATCTTGATAGATTGGCATAAACTGATCAATGGCTTTGGGTGCAATGACAACACCACCAGCATGCTTCCCAACATTTCTAACAACGCCCTCAAGTTTTCTCGCCAATTTAAACAAATTAGCCACTTCTGTTTCTTCTTTAATACGCGACTTGAGCTGAGGTTCTTGCTCAATAGCTTTTTCTAACGTTATCCCCAATTCAAATGGGATGAGTTTTGCAATCCCATCCACCATACCATAAGGCAAACCCATCACCCGGCCAACATCTCTCACAACGGCTTTGGCAGCCATGGTGCCAAACGTAATGATTTGTGCGACATGATCTTTACCATAATGATTAGCAACATAATCTATTACCTGATCACGTTTATCCATACAAAAATCGATATCAAAATCTGGCATCGATACCCTTTCAGGATTTAAAAATCGTTCAAATAGTAAACCATGTATAATGGGGTCTAAATCTGTAATACCCAATGCATAAGCAATGATTGAACCTGCGCCTGAACCTCGTCCAGGTCCAACAGGAATTCCTTGATTTTTTGCCCATTGAATAAAGTCTGCAACAATTAAAAAATAACTTGAAAAGCCCATTTTTTTTATAATATTAAGCTCAAAGTCAAGCCTTTGACGATAAATATCATTAATATCACCTACGCGACTCTCGAGCCCTGATTCTGATTTCTTTACCAGTAACTCGGCAACCTGAGACTCAGGTTTTTTTTCAAAAATAGGTAAATTGATTTTATCTAAAGGCAATTCACAAGCACACCTTTGACTGATATAAACTGTATTTTGAATTGCATCTGGAAAATCTTTAAAAAGCTGAATCATTTCAGCAGATGTTTTAAAATAGCAAGATTCTGGAATGGTGGTTTGTCCTTCTGACAACAATCTACCTTGATTAATACACTCCCTTGCCTGATGTGCATCATGGTCGTCTGAATGTAAGAAACAAACAGGATTTGTAGCAACCAATGGCAATGAAAAAGTCTCAGCCATTGTTAAGGTTTGTTGGATTTTCAAATCGTCATCATCCAAACCTAAACGATGTATCTCTAAATAATACCTATCTTTAAATAGTGTCTGCCATTGATGAAGGATGGATTTCTTTTTTTCGTCAGACAGTGACTCTTGCATCCAATCTGCCTGCCAGCCTCCAGATAAAACGATAATGTTTTTTGAATTATTACTACTAAACCACTCAAATGGTATTATTTTATTATCTGTGAATTCTGCTTTAGTAAGCAAAGAAGATAACTCTTGAAACCCAAGCCAATTTTTACACAATATTATGATTCGACCTTGAGTACCATCTGGATGCTGGATAGCAACATCTGAACCTAAAATTGGCCTAATTTTTTTTCCAATACATTTTTTATAAAATTTTACTGCAGCATATACATGGTCAAGATCCGATAAAGCAATTGACGACATACCATCATCAGTTGCAGCCACACCAACAATGTCATCAATATGATTAATACTTATTTTGAGACTATATTCAGTATAGACCCTTAAATGACAAAACTCAGACACGAAAAATTAGAACATATAGCCAATTGCAGCAGTAAATACACCATTTGAAAGTGTATAATTGGCGTTTGAGCTATCAGAATAGGTACCTAATGATTCTTCATCAGCTGTGTAGTATAGGTAACTAAAGTCATAGAATCCATTTTGGCCAGCGAATGCCCTAATACCAACGCCTCCACCCATGCCGAAGATATCTTTTGTCGTCTTGGTAGATAAATTAGAACTTTCCAAATCAACATCCATATTATATAAACCCGCAACAAACACGTAAGGAAATGTTCTTTGGCTTGCTTGAAACATTGAACCAACTCTCATAAGCAACTGAAAATCTTTTTTCACTTCTGCATTATTGCTGCTTTGCATTAAATTATCGCCAGTTTCAATGCCTAAACCAAAGTCGAAGAAATAACCTCCTCCGGTTGCTGTGTTGCTCACTGGTTGATACCCCATATTGAGCGACCCTGTATACTGTGCTTCACCACCATTAATATAATTTGAGCTACTAGAATAAAGCTTATCATTATTATGTGTCATACCAAGACCACCACTAAAATAAAACCCTGCATGAGCCAGATTGATTAAACTGATACTCAAAACAATTAATTTCTTCATAATGTAACTCCAATCAGGTTTTATTATAACGAAAAATCTTCTTGAAGATCCAGTTATAAAGTGATTTTTTTTAGAACCCTTGCAACGGGCTTAAATGTTAGTCGGTGCTCTTTAGTGACACCATGTGTTTCAATGGCATTCATATGCTTGACGGTTGGATATCCTTTGTGACCTTTAAAGCCATACTCAGGATATTGATCATCAATAGATAACATAATTTGGTCTCGAAATACTTTGGCAATGATTGATGCTGCAGCAATAGATCGAAAACGTTGGTCGCCTTTTACTTCAGGTCTTGATTGATATGGCCACTCAGGCGTACGGTTTCCGTCAACTAAAATTAAATCAAATGGGATAGTGATGGCGTCTACTGCTTTTTTCATAGCCAACATTGTGGCCTGTAATATATTTATTTGGTCAACAATATTAGGCGTTACCACGCCAATAGACCAAGCTATTGAATGATTAATAATATTTGCAGCCATCATTTGTCTAGTTGCATCACTACATTGTTTGGAATCTACGTATTCATTGTTATCTTTATCAGACAAAATCACTGCTGCAGCAATGACCGGACCTGCTAAAGGCCCCCTACCGGCTTCATCTACGCCAACAATGATATTTTTTTCAGACATTGATTTTATTTTACATGATATTTCATTGATTTACCAATGCTATCATGAGCAAAACAAGTGATTCAAAAAAGCAATTATATCTTAATCTTCTCATAAGATAGCATGACTATAATAATAAGAAAAAAGAACCCAAACCGTTTGTTATGCCTGACCATATTCCACCGCTGCTTCAAAGCTTACTAAAATCTACCACAGAGCATTTTATTGAGATATTCAATAAGCAACCGTTGGCTTGCACATTTTTAGTCATGTGTAGCATTGCTTATTTGAATCAAAAACAACTTTTAAAATTGATGCCTCAAACCATAACAAGCGACGATGCGCCTAACGATCAAAATATGGACATGTTGTCCCTTCCAACAGTTCAAATTGAACCCAGTCAAAATCAAATTCATCTTAACGCTCATAACCAACAAACGTTTTTTGAAACATTAAACGCTTATCATTATTTTAATTTCAGCAGTTCACTATCCACCTGCATGAATAGATTACGTTATTATAACAATCAAGCGTCTAGCTTTATTGGTTACGTCAATAGTCACATAAATGATTTTATTGAAAAAACAAAACAAAGCACCCTTGCTTTTTGTATACCATGGGTAGATGTCATTGCCTCTACTGAAACCATCCCAATGACATTTAACCAGACTCTCTTAAAATATATTAACGTCGTTATTAATCCTTATTTAGAGTATAACTTACTGGGTTTTAATCATAATGTTTTAAACGTATATAACGACGACCAATTTTTTAATAAATTTAATACCCTATTATCTATGTTAATGTTTCATAAGGATACGGTTATCCCTTATCAAACGAAATTAGATATCGCTAAAGCGATTCAAGCAGATCAGTTTTCATCCAATGCAATGAAATGGCATTGGCTACATCTACAAAATTTAATACTAGAAATGAAACGTATTTTAGTGGATGATTCAGAAATTAATATTTATAGATTATTTCATTTATCATCAAGATGGTTAGAAACACTTTATTTAGAGAACGCTAACACACCCAGTTCATTTAAATATCATGATGCACGAAATATGGCAGGCATTTTTAGAAGCCTTATTGAAAGCACTAATGTCTATATAACTGAAGAAACACCTCATATTAAGGAAAGTGAATTTGCAGATACTAGCAACGGTCTTTTGTTAACGATTGGCATTACAGATTTACTCTCAAGTTTGATTATTCATGATCATCAATCACTAAATCTTGAAGTGTTCCTCAAAAGAACAAGCGATGATGTGAATATTTCAATGAAATTGATCGAGGCTTATATAGAAAATCACGATCAAACCATCAATCATCTCATTTATAAAATCGCTTATTACCTACTAGTATATAGCATTATCGTTACCTGCATCAGCATATGTTTGTTATCTACAACAGTTAATCCAATGGTTAGTATAACCATTGTATCGTGTCTGGCTGCCATACCAGTACTGACCGCATTGTATACCCTATTAGCACCAAATCCTTTAAGTAAAAAACAATTAGGTAATAGCGAAAAAGCTTTAATCAAATCTGCCAGGGAAAGACATATTTCTGAATATGAAAGAGACTACGAGCTAGATAGCCTTTTAAACCATATTGGATCAACAATCATTTTTTATGAAAATTTAATTAACAAAATACTGTATGGATTAATCTTCTCAACATTATTAGCTTGTGTTGTGGCATTTCCAATCATTTTTTTCAGTATTCATGTATTACCGTTGCTAATTGGTTTCATGATTGCCACCATTGTTGGCATTGGCCTTATCCAGTTTCTACAAAATATACCTAAGTTTGAAAAACAATCTGAAATTAAGTTAGTACATAACGATGTCGATGAAATCGTTGAAAAACAACCATTAAATGAAATTGAGCCACTTTCACTTGAGCATACTTCTAATACGCTAAAAGTGTCCTGTATTTTATTTTTAATTACTTTTCTTAATTCTGAAAAACCACTTCAAAATTGGTTATTTAAAAATAGTTGGTCAAGGTTTATTATTTCTCAAATTTTACCCATGCACCCTTTGGTCGGTAATGCACTCATTGAATCACTACCACTATGGGATGAATTGGACAAGGGTGTGGCAACTAAAGAAACACATAAAAAACTGAGATTAATTGCTGAAAAAGCATCTAGCCAATTACCACGGGATTCATTGTTTAACAAAAGTATTGCAAACATTTTTGATCATATTATTGAGCTTCATAGCCTAGAACGCCCACCTGCTAACTTCACAGATTTTTCTAGAACGTTATTCCGTTTAACCTTACCATATTCGCTAAGAATCATAGCTGGAACAGATCAAATACAAAGCAATGTTGAAAGCTGTTTAACCCTATGTTATCCCGAAGTTGATAAAACATCGATACATCTTTTTGCAAAAGATATACAAGCATTCTTAGTAGCCCCATCAAATGATCAAATTGAGTGGTTCCATGAACTTGCACAAGGCATATTAAAATTTGATGAAAAAATAAAACTTAGCGGCCCGAAAAGTGAAAAATATAATTATCGAAGACAATGGCATGAAAAAATTGTTTTTTCGGCTAAATGTCTTCTTGGCCAAGAAACCACATCTTCTACCGTTAGAAATGATCCCATTTTAAATATTATCCAGGGCTTTTTGGAAATCACCCAAGATGCGCTGTATCAAAAGCGTCAGTTAACAAAGATAGAAAATCAAGTTAGAGATTTTTTAATACGCTATAGTATCATGATCGAAGACATCAAATATACTGAAGACACCCAGTATGAGTTTGTTGCTCACTATCGATACTGTTGGAAGCATATTCCAAAAGTTTATTTCCCAAGTATCATTGTTGTCAGTATAATGTTGTTATCTATGACCCCACTTGGTATTGCACTACCCATTGTCATATCTTTATTGATTGGTGGACTATTTTTAATCCCTTGGCTCACAAATAACTCTGATAAAATAACTGGGGCTAACGAACTAGCATTTGATAATTTAAAAGAAGTTGCCAATGAGGCAGATAAAGACATTAAGGCTGATGCCTTCTTGTCCCCACTTCTAAGTGAAAACTTCAAATCTGTTAGTGATATTTTCGCAACAGCAAGAAATAGTCTGCGTCAATTAACAACCATAACCATAATAATTGGGATTATTATATTAGGGATCATTGCTTTTTCTATGACTCACATTGGTCCACTGATGATCGCCGCTATGGGCGCTGCTATATTAACTGCAATCATATTCAATGTATTATTCGAAAAATATTATTCTGTTCCACAGTTCAAAAATTATCAATATCACTCCCCAGGTATAGCAAGCTCAAAGTTTACAAGTCAATTTTTCCCAAAAATAGACCCAATCAAAAGTCATAAACAATCAATACGTCAAAGCATGGTTGATGATAATCCAACAGAACTAAGTGCCAATTAACTATCAATTGATTGAAAATCAATAAGTTTAACCATACAATATGGGTATGTCACTTTCAGTCAAGGCACAAGAAAACATACTTCTATCTTATGTAGATGAAATTATTGATAAAATTTGTCAGGGCGACCAAACAAATGTCAATTCATTATTGTCAGATTTTATATCTTCGGATGTCATAGCTGCTATCAACCAAGAGCAATTATCATTATTTCATAATGAGTTAAAAAATTGTGAGCAATGTGATAATGATAAAATAGTAGAAAGTATTTATAAACACTTCCGTATAGATGATGATAATCAAGAATTAGTCAACAAAAAAAATGATGGGCAAAGTGATGATGCAGACGGATCAGCAATAACGTTTTTACAAAAAACCAAAAATGTTTTCTATTATGTAAATAAAATCCTTCCGGCCTTGACAGAAAAAAAGAATAATATTACTGGGATTCTTGAAAAGTTTAACTTATATTCGACAGAACTCCTTAAATTATTTAATTTTTTACAAAATGATAATATTGAGGATATATATAAAAAAGAAAAATGTTTTATTTCATCTGAAATATTAGCAATCATCTATTCAAATCAAGATAACTTACTTAACCAAGAAACCATTGAAAATATCAAAAAAATAGAGCAAATCATAAATGACGAAGAAAATAAAAAATTTATTGTAGAGTCACTAAAAGATCATCCTAATAAGCGTATCATATTCGTTATCATTAACTATTTTGCAAAACATCTCAATCTAGAAACTAAAGACTTTAGATCAGAATCTCTTTTAAGATTTTTAGCACCGAGTCACAAAAATAAAAATCAAAAAGATGAATTTCGATTTGATGACTTATTAGAGAAACTTTCAGAAAAAAGTAATCAATCAATCATTACTGACACTGGTCATGAAAAGATTTCTGAGGGCTTAATTGATTTTTTCTTTGGCAAAGAACGTTTTCAGAATGATAAAGATTGTCTCAAAGTAATAAAACAAGAATATAAAGTAAATCGAGAAAAAATTCACAACTTTTTAACGAAGCAAGATGCAAATGTCATAGATTTCATATTAAATTTATTAAATTCTAAAAGTTTATCTGTCTTTATTATAGAAAGTCTGACAGCAAAGCTTGGATATATTTCAGATGATAGTACAAATGAGGCACAACAATCTTTTAATACGAAATTAATGAATCTCATACATAATATTTCGGAAAACATTCTCATACAAGAAGATAAAACAGCAGTTGATTTGTGGAAACTCCAACTTATAAGAATATTTAAAGCGTTTCAAGACAGACCTGGTGGATTACCTGACACGGCCAAAGCCTATATTGAACAGGTAGACGATGACGAAATTGTTACATCTTTAGAATTTATAAATAAACTCACAGGATTCTACATTAGTCTACAAAGTGAAAAAAAGGAACCTATTGACGAGATATTCACCTGGTTATTCACTCTACACCAATCAAGTCATGGTCTAATTGAAATTCAAAATGAACTTACGCTACATAATCAAATTCTAGCCAATCAATTTAAAGCACTGATTTTTGGTCTCACAAGTATCGTTTTGATCATTTCAATCAGTATTCTTATTGCTTACAAATCTTGGCTCATATTCGGGTTAATGATTTTATCAACATTGATTACTTCACTACTATCCTTGATGTGGTTTTATCTTATAGAATCAAGCAAGTTAAATCCTAAATCGATGTTCGTTAAAACATTGAAGCAAAAATCGAGTTTATTTAAACAACTTAATCAAATTATGAACGAAGAAAAAAATCATTATTCATCGTTTGCCCATAATGCTAACCAATTAATGCTAGAACTATTAGAAAATTTAGAAATGCAATTAACCTTTTTAGCCGTTCGTATGCCAACTATATTGGCATCAACTTTAATGGGGCTTTCATATGGTATTGCCATCTCTATTCCGATTTGGGCTTATAGTTTAAATATATTTCAAATTTACTGTATGGTGCCAGCTATTTTAATTGCTGGCATTGCAACCATCTGTTACAAGTGGGCCAATATACCAATTGCTCACGAAATACCTAAAATTGTGAAAACAAATAATGAGATGCAATTAAAATCAGCTAGTTTGTTCTCTCATGAACAAGCTAAGTTTAATAAGCTAGAGAATGATAAAGATTCTCTCATAAATAAAGACGACATAAATAAAAATGCAAAGAAATAATCTTATTTTAATTTCCTCACTTGAAATAAGTGGTGACGAATATGCTGGTTGGCTTATCGAACAATATAAAACAATTGACCCCAACACCTCATTCATTGGTCTTGGTGGAGATCAGTCATTTAAAGCCGGCATGCATTTAACTGCGCATTTTAAAAATCATGCAACCATGAATTTTCTTGATATTATAAAAAAAATTAAAATTTTTAGACAATTATTAAATACTTTAATTGATGCTTTAGACAAGCATCAGCCTAAAGCTGTCGTTTTAATTGATTCTAGTAGTTTTAATTTAAGACTTGCGAAAGCAGCCCATATGAGAAATATACCCGTTTTATATTTAATTCCCCCAAAGGTTTGGGCTTGGGCATCTTGGCGCTTAAAGAAAATTGATCGATACTGTCATCAATTAGGTTGCCTATATTCTTTTGAAACCGATTTTTATAATAGTCATAATATCTCAGCTATTTCGATACAACACCCACGCAATCATCTATATAGCCCAAGTAGATCTTATGTCAAAGGACTCATTGCTATTTGTCCAGGAAGTAGGGTCAGTGAAATCAAAGACAACCTGCCGCAAATGCTTGACGCGTGTAAATTAATTTTAAAACAAGTTCCAAACGCAAAATTTGGATTAGTCATCGCATCCAAACGACTTAAACAATTGATAAAGACCATATGTGAACAAAATCATCCTTTAAATATTGAATTTATTGAAAATGACCAAAAAAAATATCTTGCAAAAGTTGATGTGGCCATCGCAACCTCTGGAACACTCACATATGAACTAATGCTTCTAAAAACGCCTATGGTGGTTGTTTATCGTACATCTCATAAATTTAATTATTACATTATAAAAGAATGGCTCTTTAAACCAATGTGGGTAAGCCTACCAAACTTAATTGCTATGCGAACTGTCGTGCCAGAATTACTCCAAAATAAAATGACAGCAAATAATATAACCAAAGAAGTATTGAAAATTTTAAATACACAATCATGTAGATTAGACATGGTCAGTCAGCTTAATGTACTCAGACAACAAAGTATGAGTGATGACCACAAAAGCTTAGGAAAGATATTGTATGAATTTGTTACTTAATAAGCATGAATTTATTCGATTCATTTCTGATCTTCACTTAACACCTGCTGAAAAAAGATTAGATACGTTTTATCTTTTTCTTAACTCATTACCAAAAACCTGTAAAGGACTATTTATTCTTGGTGATTTTTTTGACTATTGGATTGGTTTAGATATTCATCAATCTGAATATCAAAATCTTCAAGACAAGTTAAAGTCTTTTCACTGCCCCATCTTTTTTTTGCCAGGCAATAGAGATTTCCTTATCGAGGATACTTGGCTGAAAGACACTAATCTCATCAAGTTAAGTGACCCTGCCAAAATATGTATAAATGATAAGGACATCATGCTGACACATGGCGATCAATTATGCCTCAATGATAAAAATTACCAGATTTTCAGACGTATAACTCGCAATCATTTCACTCGATCTTTGTTTCTTAATCTCCCCAAAGCCATCAGAAAGTTTATTTTCAAACAAATTAGAAATAACAAACAAAAAGATGTCTTTCTTAATAAATACGCCATCGACGAGCCTAGCGTAGAAAAGTTGTGCAACCTCCATCAGGTTAACGTTATCATTCATGGGCATATTCATATGCCTGGCATTCATGTTAATGGTCAAATAAAACGTATCGTTTTAGATGAATGGATGGCGGGTAATAACAAAGAACATAATGTTTCTTATTTAGATATCAATGAACAGCATATTTTTTGCTTAAATCAGATGGTCTCGTAATTAAGTCTCTATTGATAAACCATTTGAATTGTTATCATCATTATCTGCAAGATTGATATTTGATCTAATTTGCATTTTTGATCTATCTATAAAACTAATTGGCTTGACTTGTTGGTTTGGTAAACTTAACCACCCCTTTAAACAATCATTACTAACCCAATTAAAACTTGTCTCACTATCCAAACAAGCGAGTGCCGCTTCACAAAATGTAGCAAAAAACGCTAACGCTGAGGGAAACGTTAAAAGAATGAAATATATGGGATTTGAGGTAACACCGTGAAACCAAATAATGGTTTGTGCAAATGCTGCTAGGGCACTACAGGAAACAACAATAACTAATTGAATCACTTTAGACCAACTTCTTTGTTGAAAATATTTATAAATTTTATCTAACACACTGATTGTTTTTAACTTAGTCTTTCCTGACTGCCCAACATATTGATTAAAACATGAGGTGAAATATATTGCGCCTGCACAAAGAAAAGAAATGATGGCTTGTATGGATGTTAAGATAAATTTTAAAATCCAGGGCATATGAGCCAAATACCTTGCTAAAGGGGTCCCAGGAAACAGCGCGATCAATCGATTTGTAAGATGCCAGGTTGCATACATATTAAAATTAACTGCCGATAAAGTGACAACCCCTGCAAAAAGGAAACATACCAAGATGCGCCAATCAACCGATCGACTAGAAAGCCATGTAAAAGTATTTTGTCCTAACAAGGACCTTGCTTTGCGACGCATTCGCCATCGCGTAAATTGCTTTAATAGTTTTATTAGCATCGGCCACGTCAATGAAAATGAAGCAAATGCTGCTGAAAGACAACCAAACAAAGCAACAACAATCTTCACCGTGATCGATAAATGGAGAATAGGATAAAAGGATATCAATGCTGCAACACCTGCAATTGAACCATATAAGCCTATTAAATTATTACCCACAACCATATTACCAATGCCACCAAAGGTAGCAAAAAACATTGCAAGCGCAAATAAATCTGGATCTGGATTGAGTTTGTGATCTATATTGACACGCTGAAATTTGATTTTTTCAAACCAATTTGTGTCATCTTTCATATATTTGGTTGTAGCCTTTAAAAACTTATGCTCACAATCACTGATTTTTCCTAAATGCGTTTGCCAATCTTTTTCGGGCACATTGGCTGCGTGAGATCTAAGTATCTCAATGATGTCAGATTGATTTCTTTTTGAGCTTTCTAAACAACGCCAATGGTATAGCGCTAAGGTGCTTTTGATTCTCTGTCTATCTTTGTCGGCATTGATTTCATACTTTTTAAATAAATTAATTAAGTTTTTTTCTAAATGGATGTATGCATTACTCCAAGCATAAATATTAGAGTTGAGGTCATATAATTTAAGTTTGAATCGCTCACCACCTAATTGATGCTGTGCCAATAAAACTTGTTTTTTAAACCATACATCAATGTTGTCTACTTTGTCAGCTTCAATTCTAAATTTTTTGACAATATGTCGATGCTGCATCAGTAGCCACATCACTTGAATTTTTTCTAAATGGCTGATCGAATTATCCGCTTGAGTCACACTATTGAAGCTTCTATATAAATCTTTAAATGATTTATAGCTATCAAAGTTTTTGAAATATTTTTTCCTAAAATTAATCGAAATTTTCTGGAAATAAACTGCTGTAAGACAAATACATACCATACTTGCAAATAAAATAGATACTGGGTGAGAAAACCCAAAACGAGTTAATAAAAATAACGATGTGCCTGCTTGACTGAGTGCAAAAAGCAATAAGATCAATAAGGGCAATAGCAACAATATTAAGTTTTTTCTAATAGCTGATCGGGATATGTAATCAAACCAAGTAAGATTACAATGTTTTAAGATAATATTTTTATTAGGCCAACAATGCTCCATGGTGTCCCCCTGGTTGTTTTATAAGGTACCATAATTTCACTTTTTTTGCTAATCTATAGGCATTACTATGAAAAAGTCATCTGTATCAACATACCTTCGCACTTCTGGGAAAATTGCCTCCTGGACGATGATTTCAAGAATACTCGGATTTATACGAGACTTGGTTTTTGCAAATTTTTTTGGTGCAGGACCTGTACTAGATGCTTTTTTAGTGGCTTTTAAAATTCCAAATTATATGCGTCGTTTTTTTTCAGAAGGCGCACTCACGCAGGCTTTTATTCCAATCTATACAAATATTCTTGGCATAAATACTAACAAAGCTAAAGCAATTGCAACTCAAACAGCATTGTTACTGGGTACTTTCTTATTACTTTTAACAGCCATTGTTATCTTAAAACCTCAATGGTTTATCCAGCTTTTTGCCTGGGGTCTAATATACGATCCAGAACGATTTAATCTTGCCTGTCAAATGATACAATGGACATTTCCCTTTTTGTTTTGTATTGCCTTAACAACACTCTTTTCAGGAGTGATGAACACACATAACATTTTTAGCCTTCCAGCTTTTTTACCGACAATTTTGAATATCACTTTAATCACTGCCGCATTAAGTCCAATATCAAATATTTCACTTGGACTAAAGGTGGCCATGTCAGTTTCACTAGCTGGTATCATACAGTTGACAATAGCTTATATGGGTGCATCTAAATTTTTAAGTTATGACAGAAACTGGGATTGGCCAACTTTAAAAAAAATATTTTTAGGGATGGCAATCATTCTTGGTGGCGCAACATTTTCACAAATCAATACTATTTTTGACACTATCTTTGCATCTTTTCTCCCAAGAGGAAGTATTTCATGGCTATATTATGCAGATCGTTTGAATCACTTACCTATTGGTGTCGTTGCCGTATCTATCTCAACACTTTTATTGCCAAAACTCTCCTCTTCTATCAATAACAAAGACAAACCTTTGGTTAGAAAACAAATTCAGTGGGGCATTCAAATGATATTAGTCGGGACAATTCCTTGTGTCACAATGCTAGCTTTATTTGGGAAACAAATCGTCATCTGTTTATTTTTTCACGGTACATTTTCAAATAATGATGTTCATATGACCTCTATGGCTTTAATGGCAATGGCAATTGGCTTACCTGCATTTATGTTTAATAAATTACTAAACACCATTTTTTATGCACATAAACAAATAAAAAGACCAACTTACATTGCTTGTTTTTGCGCAATTTTTTCTATTTGCTTAAATATAGTACTCGTACCTTTATATCATCATGTTGGTATTGCCCTAACATCAAGTATTTCGGCATGGATACAGTGTTTAACTTTATTTCACTTTGCATTTAAGAATGATTGGATCCAAATCGATGGTACACTTTTTAAAAAATGGTGCTTATCGTTTCTAGGATCAGTTATTACATTATGGTTAATTAAACTTGTTTCACCCCATACGTCCTGGTGGCTTCAACATGCAACTATTTATAGATTTGAATTACTTACGTTGATATGCATTATCTTTTTAGGAAATTATTTTTTACAATTAAAGTTTATAGGCCTCAAGAAACAATTAAAATTATGAACATTTACCGTGAACCAACAAAACTTATACATGGCTGCCATCTATTGATTGGTAATTTTGATGGTGTTCACCTTGGTCACCAACAAATCATTAAGGCAGCAAAGAAATTCGCTAATCACGATCAATCTAAATTAGCATGTATGATTTTTAATCCTCATCCAAGAGCTTTTTTTGGTCTAGATCACCAGTCGATTCAAACACCTTATGACCAATGGTTGACGTTAAAGGCTTATGGCATTGATATTCTCTACATCATTAATTTTAATGATAGCATTGCAAATTTATCACCAGAATCTTTTATACAAGATATCATTAAGCCTATTGGCCCTTTGATGATTCATGTTGGCGCAGATTTTCATTTTGGGAAAAACCGACAAGGCAATACAGACACTTTGAAAAAGTTTTTTAATGTATACGCTCATAACATTCATACGATCAAAGATACTAAAATAAGTAGTACTCAGTGTAGAATACTGCTTAAAAATGGCAATTTATCTGATCTTGAAGAACAATTAGGACGCCCTTTTCACATCAGTGGCATTGTTAGAAAAGGACAACAACTAGGTAGACAATTAGGATATCCCACTGCAAATCTTCATGCCGTTAGTCATCCTCTTGCAGGTATTTATGCTGCAACAACCATCTTACCCGATAGAAGGTTTATTGAAAGTGCTGTCAGTATTGGCTATAGGCCTTTCAAACCAATTAATTATGGCTTATTAGAATCCTATCTAATCGATTTTAATGAGGACTTATATGGCAAACGATTAAATGTTGTTTTTCACAAAAAAATAAGGGATCAAAAAACATTTAACCAAACTGAAGCATTGGTTCATCAAATGGATCAAGATTTAATTGAAATCAAACGCTATTTCAAAGAGGAGAAAATCTAATGAACAATTTTTATATCGAAGCTTTTAGTATATATGTTGCCCTCATAATATTAATTTATGCTTTCTTTTTACTAAAAAAAACAACTGCTGTTTTAGACACTTGCTGGAGCTTAGGCCATTGGCTAATAGGGAGCTGGTTATTGAGTCATAATCCAAATCCAACCATTTATAACTTTATCGTCTATGTGGCGTTATCACTTTGGGCATTTCGACTGTCTCTTTATATTTACTTCACTAGAGTTTATGATCTCAAACACATTGAACAAAGATACGATGAACTTTTTAAACAACACGGTCAAAGTTCTAATACTCAATTTTTAAAGCAAATCACGCTTCAAGTGACGTTAATTTATATTTTAATGGCGCCATTTTATATATCACTATTAGCACCTTTAAACCTCAATTTAATGACAGTATCCTTATGTACGCTGATTTTTCTTTTTGGTTGGGTAAACGAAGCAAGAACAGACTGGCAAAGACATGTCTTTAGAAAATCTAATAAAGGTATTTTACAAGAAGGCTGGTGGCGATTAAGTAGACACCCAAATTATTTTTTTGAAATTGTTATGTGGTGCGCTTTTACTGGTTATGTCATTGCTAAACCGTATGGGTATCTTACTGTCATTTCACCGGCTTTATTAGTTTTACTTATGCTTAAGGTAACCATTCCCGTTACCGAAGAATATGCCCTCAAAAAAAACAAAACTGCATACAAAAAATATCAACAAACAACATCAAAACTGATACCATTACCATTAAGGAGAAACTAATATGAATCAATACTTACCTACACTCACTGCAATGGGCATGATGCTATTTCTCGATGCTATATGGATTTCCTGTGTTGCACACCCAGCATATGCCAATACAATTGGTCAACTCTTAAGGAGTTTTGATCAAAACATACTAATTATTTGTGTTGTTGTGGCAGTATATGCATTGATGGTCACTGGTCTAATGGTTTTTGTCATTCCGAAAGTACATGGTCTAAATACATTAGCAACCATAGGCTATTCAGGTTTATTTGGCCTAATTGTTTATGGGGTATTCGCGATGACTAATTATGCGATATTACAACCATGGACAATCGAATTGATGTTACTAGATACTATATGGGGCTTTGTGCTTTATAGTTTAACAACTGTTGTTGTGAAGACAATATTTCCTAATATTTAAAAAAAACATTTGAAAGATAAGTAATTTATGATAATATAGTTTTTTATTTTTGAGGAAAATATGGCAAACACAGCACAAGCACGAAAAAGAGTAAAACAAGCCAACAAGCGTCGATCATCTAATATGAGTCAACGCTCTTCCATGCGAACAGCAATCAAGCAATTTATAAAAAACATAGAAGATAACCAATTAGACCAGGCTAAAAAGCAGTCTAACGATGTATTTTCAAAAATTGATAACATGGCTGGCAAGAGGCTTATACATGCGAACAAAGCTGCTCGTTTAAAAAAACGTCTAAATTTAAAACTTAAATTAGCAAGCAAAGCATAATTAGTTATCTCTTTCTATCCACCAGGACTTCAGAGTGTCTAACAGTATTGGGACATTCTCCTTAGTTATGGCAGATATTTTAAATGTGTAATCATACTTTCTATTCAACCTAAGATCATCAAGCCAAGATAATTGATCAGGCATAGTATCTATTTTATTTAGCAGTAACCAACATGGCTTTTGCGCTAATTCATCACTGTACGTCGCAAGCTCTGCTTCAATGGTATCTATTTGCGATTGAACTTGTTCTAAATCACCACTAGAGATGTCTACTATATGAAGAAGCAATTCACAGCGAGACAAATGTCTCAAAAATTGAAAACCTAACCCTGCGCCTTGCGATGCTAACTCAATCAAACCTGGAATATCTGCGACCACTATAGGATTCTCAGCAGTTTGAACCACGCCTAATTGTGGTGTTAACGTCGTAAATGGGTAGTTAGCAACTTTGGGTTTTGCAGCAGAAATTGCTCTTAGCAAGGAAGATTTACCTGCATTAGGCATCCCAAGTAAGCCTGCGTTTGCGAGAAGACGTAATTCTAAGCGTAAGTCATAAGCCTCACCAGGAAATCCTTTCGTTGTTTTTCTTGGTGCTCTATTGGTGCTTGATTTATAGTGTGCATTCCCAAAGCCGGGATCTCCTCCAGAAGCTATTACAATTTCTTGATCCTCTTCATTTAAATCTACAACCAATTCATTTGTTGTATTTTCAAAAATCAGTGTGCCAACAGGAACTTCAATGACTTCGTCTTTACCCTTTGCGCCTGTTAGCATAGAACCCTTGCCATGCTGACCAGATTGCGCACGAATGATACTTTTATAGCGTAGATCCATTAAAGTGTGTCTATTCCCTTTGGCTTTAATAATGACATGACCGCCTCTACCGCCATTACCGCCATCAGGCCCGCCAAAAGGTATGAACTTTTCTCTACGGAAACTCATACACCCATTGCCACCTTTACCAGCAATGACTTGTATGGTTACTTCATCTAAAAACTTCATAAAATACCTAAAAAAAAAGGGAGGCATAGCCTCCCTATAAAAAAAGACTTAAATTAAGCTGCTTTCTCTTGAAGAGGATCTATGGCAATGACAACCTGTTTAGAACCTTTTCGCGTATATCTGACAATACCAGCTTTAAGTGCATAAACAGTATAGTCTCTTCCAACACCAACATACTTTCCAGCATGGTAAGTATATCCTCGTTGGCGTACTATGATCTCACCTGCCAATACTAATTGACCATCCTGCCTCTTTACACCTAGATACTTAGGATTCGAATCTCTTCCGTTTTTGGTACTACCACCAGCTTTTTTATGTGCCATTATAAACCCTCTATTTTCTCAATCTTGACTTGTGTCAACATCTGACGATGACCATGTGTTCTTAAGTAGTTTTTACGTCTCTTAAATTTAACCACACGTATTTTCTTGTCTTTAAACTGCTTAACCACTGTCGCTTTAACGGTTACTTTGGCTAGATATGGTTGACCAATTTTAAACTCACCTTTCTCAGAAAGACCAACTAAAACGCGATCGAAATTAACTGTTTTACCTTCTTCAGACTCTAATTTTTCTATATTATATGTTTTACCAGGCATAAACTTAATTTGTTTACCACCTGTCTCAACGATTGCATAAGCACTCATAGTAATTCTCACAAAAACATTATATTAGACTAATTGAAAGACAAAATCAACCTAACTTAATGCTTTTTGTTGTGCTGCACGTATTTTCTCAATACCTTCTTGAGCCAAATCAATCATTGTATTAAGTTGTTGCCGATTAATGGCTTTATTTTCAGCAGTACCTTGTATTTCTACAACCTCGTTCTGATCGTTCATGACAAGATTTAAATCTACATCCATAGAGCTATCTTCTTTATAATCAAGATCTAAGAAAAACTGATTATCTTTATAGCCAACAGAGACAGCTGATATAAATGTGCGTAATGGATCTTTTAACAAGACCTTGTCATATTGTAATTTCCTTAACGCAAAGGTTAATGCGACCATAGCACCATTGATAGCAGCTACCCTAGTCCCACCATCGGCCTGAAGTACGTCGCAATCAATCTGAATTGTTCTTTCACCTAATTGTTCTAAGTCTATGCTTTGTCTAAGTGACCGACTAATCAGTCGTTGTATTTCAATACTTCTTGCTGCCTGTTTACCTCTAGCAGATTCACGATCACTTCTTGTATGAGTTGCTCTTGGCAACATTGCATATTCGCAAGTTAACCACCCTTTCTTCTGGTCTTTTAAAAACTTAGGCACACTATCTGTAATGCTGACATTACAAAGCACAGTTGTATTACCCATTTTTATTAAGCAACTACCTTCACCGTAACCGTAGGCAGGCGTTTCAATATGAAAATCTCTTAGTTGATCTAAGGACCTCTGTTTATCTCTAATCATGATTCTAGTTTTCTTTTTTCAATCATACCTGGTGCGAATGATGCTAATAAACCATCAATTTTCATAGCCAATGGCTGATATTGCCATGGTCTTCTTGGCACTAATCGATCATTGACAACACTCATTTCAGTCCAACCTTCAGTAGTTAAGACACAATCTTTGGCAAAATTTTCAGTCTTAAATTTTTGCTCCAACTTTATACAACCACCTAAAAATAAATCTATATAAACTTGGCTAACCATATATTCAGAAGGGTCTATTGCAGTGGGTTGTTGAGTGACTTCTTCAATTGACTGGCTATCATTTGCTTGATCTGTTAACTTTCCGACAACAATTGGCAATTTATCTTTTAATAAGTAAATATACGCCACATCCTTATCATTAAACGCGTCAATTTCATTGTAAAAGACCACATTGTTCTTACTGACTGGTCTTCGACAATACCCTTTTTCGCGTTCATCTAGCTTGTATATAGAGGCCGAATCCAGTTCAAAAAGTAAAGCGTTTATCACTGAGTTTTCCTTGGGGGTTGCAAGTAGGGCTGCAGATTTTAAGCCAAATACTTCATAAAATAAATTAAAATGTCTTGTAAAACCTTTAACCTTAGCTAAGGCTGAAGCAAAAGGTGGAACATCTCCAATTGTTGAACGAAGCGAATCTTCATCTAAAAGAGAGCCATAACCAACAATGTATGCTTTATCTTTAACCTCAGGGTGACAGTCATCGGCATAAGACATCACTGCGGTTACTAAGAAAAAAGTTAGCAAAATAAATCTATGCATGATTACCTCTCTGATAGACAACTGAAGTACTTAAGGTTAAATGTAATGGCCAGGGACATTGCTGACTGCTTCAGCCTTATTGCCTGGCAATTCAGAAATAGATCCAGAGACACCAGCAGACATAGAATCTTCACCAAATAAGCTCTCACCGGCTGGCTTTATAAATCCAGGCAGAAAGATCAATGCAACTGAAATTGCTACCATAGCAAATGGAGTTCCTATGGTGATTTGGGAGGGATTATCTTTGTGTTGTTTAAACTTAAATATGGCGGCAACAAAGAAACAAACGCCTGCAATAAAAGCAGTACCTACAATCAGCATAGCGAAGTACTTATATTGTTCTAACAAACCTACAGCAAGCCTCCCAAGTCCTAGTTGGTTGGATGCAAAGGCAGAAGAAACACTGCCCAAAAGAAATAATAATCTATACATATTCACACCTTATAAAATAAGCTTATCATTAACTACTGTTGGCTTCAACCAACATTAATTCATTTACGAGTTTAACAAAATTTGCAGGATGTTCAATATTTTCACCATCCATTAATTGTGCTTGCCCCATTAATAACTTTGCCCAATTAGCAAATTGTGCATCATTTTGTTCTTCAACCATTCTTTTTACAATTGGATGTGACATATTTAACTCTAAAATTGGCTTTGCATCTGGTACCTCTTGACCCGCTTGCTCTAGCATACGCTTGAGATGACTAGACATCTCATTTGATTCACTTACTAAACAACATGGTGACTCAGTTAATCTCGATGAAGCTTTGACACTTTTAACTTGTTCTTTTAAAACTGTTTCAACATGTTTTAAGACAGCATCGTTTTCATCATTGTCAGATTTAGCTTTTTTGTCTTCATCCTTCGCTTCTGGCGCATCAAGCTCAGCGTGGACGACTGATTGCAAGTCTATGCCTTCATATTGATTTAACTGTCCAATCATCCATTCGTCTATGCGCTCATCAAGAACAAGGACTTCAATTCCTTTTTGATTGAAAATTTCCAAATGAGGACTCTGATTTGCAGATGCTCTATGATCACAAGTAATATAATAAATTTTCTTTTGATCATCCTTCATATTAGCCTTATATTCGGCAAAACTGACCCATTCGTCTTTGAGGGATGTTTTAAATCTTAATAGATTGACCAGTGCGTCTTTATTTTGGAAGTCTTCCACAACCCCCTCTTTTAATAAAGAACCATACTTGGACCAAAAATCTTCATATTTTTCCTTATCATCTTTTGCCAAATCGGTTAGTAAGCCAATAATCTTTTTAGTTATTGCAGTTTTAATTTGATTAACAATAGCATTTTTCTGAAGCATTTCACGCGAGACATTTAATGAAAGGTCTTCACTATCTACCATACCTTTGATGAATCTTAAATATAGCGGCAAAAAGGCATCTTGCTGATCTAATATAAACACACGTTGAACATATAATTTTAATCCGTGGGCCATTTCTCTATTCCAAAGATCAAATGGAGGCTCTTTGGGTATGAATACAATACTATTGAAGCTTGTTTTACCTTCTACCCTAAAATCACCTGTGAGCAAAGGTGGGCTTGGATCATGATGAGATAAATGTTGATAAAATTGATCGTATTGTTCCTGGGAAATATTTTTTTTATTAATAGTCCATAGTGCCTTCGCATCATTGACAACTACCGGCTGAGGATCATTACTTTTTTTATCTTTTTTATTTTCCTCTGACTCAATAGGTGGTTCGTACATTGTAATGGGGAAAGCAATGAAATTGGAATGTTTAGTAACAATATTTTTTAAACTCCAAAAAGAGTTAAACTGCGACTGCTTATCCTCTTTCAAAATTAATTTTACAGATGTGCCTTCTTCAACAGAATCATCTTGTTCAATACTATATTTATTTTCTGATGTTTTGGTTCGCCATACCCAACCCGTTTTCTCACCTACTTTCTTAGATTTGACAATTACTTCTTTTGCAACCACAAAGGATGAATAAAATCCAACACCAAATTGTCCTATCAATTGGCTTTTATCTTTGCCTTCTTTTAACTTTGATAACAGTGCTTTTGTACCTGAGTGTGCGATTTGACCAAGATTTTTCACAAGGTCATCTTGATCCATACCAATGCCATTATCTATGACTTCAATAGAATCTGTATCAAATTTTATTTCAATACCTAATTTTGCAGATTTACTTTCATCTTCTAATGCAGCATGTCTTCTTTTCTCAAGTGCATCTGACGCATTAGACAATAATTCTCTCAGAAATATTTCATCGTTTGTATAGAGTGCATTTATTACAATATCTCTTACACTTTCAACATCGGCACTAAAGTTTTTAGTTTTTGCTGTCATTATAAATCTCCTTTACTATGTCTCTTTTATAAGACCAAAATCATATTTTTCAAGTTTTTTTTAAAATTTAACACGTTTTTCTGAAATATACTATAATTATTGCAACGAAACATTTGAGGGATCATACATGAGAAACATTTTACTAAAAACTATTTTTATTTTGGGCATGTCTGTTGTGCTTGCAGATGATGACATGACTTTAACGGGTTCGCTGGAGGCTGTAGCTAATTTATATACGCAAATTGCTGCTATCTTTACCGGCGCAGCTTACGTTGCAGGTCTAATGCTTTTTGTTGGTGCGATATTTAAGTTCAGACAACATAGGGAAGCGCCGCAACAAGTACCAGTAGGTCAACCATTAACATTATTTGCTTTATCAGTTTTGGCTGTTTTCTTACCAGGATTTTTAAACTTAACAGGTGTATTCTTTAATAACCAGTCAGCTGGTGCTTCAGGGGATATTTCAACATTACCTGGCGATAACGATTCTGGCAGCGGCGGCGGCAGCAAGAATTAAGCTAACTAACAAATTACTTAAGCTCTTTAACAGCGACTTTAGGTTAATCCAAAAGTCGCTGTTAATATTTCTATTGACCTAGTGATGTTCATAGCTAATACACCACCAATAATATGAATAACACCCTTTGTTATTTGGCCTGGTTGATTACCGCCATCCTTTTGAACAGATTTAGATAATATTAACCATCCTCTTAAAAAAGCTATCATTCCTATAATTTGAATTGCTTGATACATGGGCGATATCGCATTTGCCCAATCTGGAGATGATCCAGATGATGTATACGCCATAACGTCATCAATGGCAGAATCACCAAAAACTGTAGCATTTAGTACACCAATGAAAGTTGGCATATATAGCATAGCAACGCCAATAAAAAACTGCATAATTGGACCAAACATACCGGCTTCGACATGCATAAACGCAGTTCTGTGTCCAAATTTTTTGAACTTAAAAACAGCACTTACAGTAAGGTATATACCCATAACATAAGCAAGTGCCGTTAAAAACTGTGATACACCACCAAGACTAGTAGATAAATTAGCAAATATAGTGTCTACAGAAACAGGTGAAGTACCTGAATCGTCTTCAGTTTGTGCAACTGCAATTTGCATCATAAGAAAAATTATGATGTTAATGTATTTGATCAACTATCGCCCTTGGAGAATGTAATTTTTCGTTTTGATTCAGTCATTATAAAGCCTGCATCTGGAAAAACGCCAGTAATCTTACCATAGTCTGGTAATGAGTCACCTATTCTAACAGTTTGATTATTCCCTTTAGGACCAGTCACCCAAGCTCTTCCATCTATAATGCCTCTTAGGTAATATTGCGCTAAAGGTTTTTTTGCCGGCTTAGGCTCCATTGCTTTAAGTGCTTTTTCAGTGCTTATGACTCTATCTCTCAAATCAGCCAATTGATTACTTAGTTTATTCAGATCACTCTTTTCAACTTCTGCTTTCACGTAAGATTGGCTTCCTTGGCTATTTTTCAAAGCCGATATATCTTTTTTAAGGTCACTGACAGCAATATTTAATTGCTGATTGGATGTTGAAAGCTGCTGAATTAATTTTTGTTGTTTTAACACAGTTTCAGATAGCTGATCCATTTGATCATTTTTTGGTTCTGGCATTGTCTGTGTTACAACAGGTTTTTGTTGTGTTGATGTTGTCTCATAAAACATCGAAACAATATAACCGACTAAATATACCCCAATGACAAGTGAGGCAAGGCCAATAAACTTGGGATTATTAAGTAAGGTTTGAGCGCCACTGTTTGGTGTATCCTCTACATAATCTTCATAACTTCTTGAGCTTTTTACAGCATCATCTTCTTGATATTGATATGTATCATTGTCCGCCATATTCATCTCCTCCCTTAATTAGGTTAATATCGCCTGTTAATAAAATACCTATACCCTTACCTGCAGCCAATGTCACAGTTGGGTCTATATCAGAGTATTTGCTTAGGTACTCTACAAAATCATCTCCAACTTGACCTAAACCAACAAGGAATATGTCAGGGTTTGAAAGTTCATCGTTTAAACTCGTTGTTGTACCAGTGCTTGAGCTATATGATGTTTCACCAGAAGTAATAATGGCATCAGAAACACCTGATACAAATGATGCAGCCATCATCGAACCGTATCTTCTCCAAAAATGTTCATCAACCTTCCCGTTCAAAGCGGCTCTTGCAGTATTTTCATCTATTGCGATTGCCGATATGGATTGTGATTTTTGTTGGCCTGGTAAAACGATATTTGTAAATTCTAATGAGGCTTGTCTATCATCAAAACCGGTTAATGTTGCACCAGAGGATGATATTATCTTAGATCCTTTTAATGGACCACTGACAATAGTTGCTAAGACAGGTGATGGTTCATCACTATCTATACCTGTTTCAAGAACTGCATACATCATCGTACCCATAGGAAGAAATACCATTTCTTGACCAGGTTTAAGTACTTTTGATGAATCGGCTAATTGTGTACTAAATCCTTTGTCCGTAGCTGATAAATTACTTATGCGTCTACTACCAACTCTTTGGTTACCATTCATCGAACTTGATGTGTCATTATCAATAGGTGCTTCTCTGAACAGCTGAATATCATTCTTAGTCCAGGAGCTGATAATGGAGTTAGCAACTGTTTTCATAGTTGATTTCATCTCATTTAGTTTCGTTTGTTTTGCCTGTTGAGACAATATTTGTTGCTGTCTTGATTGCAAACTACTCGTTCCGTTTGTTTTTGAAGTGGTTGTTCTTTCTGGACGCTTACTTTTATCAACAACAGTTTGTGCAGTATCTATTTTATTTTCAGCATCAACCGCTGGATCAATCCCAGCTTTACTTAATTGATCATCAGAGAAACCTGCTTTTTTAATAGCATCATCACTAAAGCCTGCCTGCTTTAAATCCTCAGCACTGACACCAGCATCTTTAAGTTCTTCTGCACTGTAGCCTGCTGCTTCTAACTGAGAAGGAGTAAATCCTGCTGATAATAACTCATCTGCATCATATCCTGTAGATTTTAAATCTTGTGGAGAAAAACCTGCATCCTTTAATTCACCTGCTGAAAAGCCTGCATCTTTTAGGGCGGTTGCATCATATCCCGCATCTTTTAATTGAGCTGCACTAAACCCTGCATCTTTAAGCTCTTTGGCACTATAACCTGCATCTTTAAGTTCTTTAGCGGAATATCCAGCTTCTTTTAGTACTGAAGCTGGGCACCCTTTCTTATAAAGCTCTGAAGCTGATACACCATCTGCCTTCGCTTTTTTGGCAGATTCAACATCACACTTTTCTTTTAACTTATTGAGATCCACTCCAGCTTTTGTCAACTGATCATCACTAAAGCCTGCTCTTTTTAATGCTGCTGCACTATAACCAGCATTCATTATTTGTGCTGCTTTACATCCTCTTTTCTTAAGGGTCTCGACCGATGTACCGTTTTTAAATGCTTTTTGTAAATCTTCTTTGCTACATGATGCGCCTTGAGTTGATTTATCGTCAACATCATACCCAGCTGCTTCTAACTGACTATTCGAGCACCCTCTTTTTTGTAGTGAAGCTGCTGAAACACCTTTTTCATAAGCCTGTTTAAGAACTTCAGCACGACATATGTCACTTGTTGAATCTTCGCTATCTGAACTTGGTAAACTTTGCGTATCGGTTGCTCCAGCACGATAGAGTTCTCCTGGAGTATATCCAGCTGCTTCTAGTTCATCTTTACTAAAACCAGCTTTAGCTAGATCGTCAGCTTTATATCCAGCTGCTCTTAACGAACTTGCACTAAAACCAGCTTTTTTCAAGTCATTCGCAGAAGCACCGGCTGCCTTTAATTCACCTGCAGTGAAACCAGCTGATTTAAGTTCAGTTGGGCTGTATCCAGCATCTAGCAATTCTTTAGCAGAGTAGCCTGCTTTCTTAAGAGCGTCAGCACTGACTCCAGCTGCTTTCATTTCAGCTGCGGTAAAGCCTGCTTTTTTAAGATCACCTGGTGTAAACCCAGCATCTAATAATTGTTTAGATGAATAACCCGCATCCTTAAGGTCCTTAGCATTAAAGCCCGCATCTTTTAAATCTTTAAGTGAAAAGCCTGCATTTTTAAGGTCTCTAGCAGAAAATCCTGCTGCTTTTAATTCCTTGGCAGTAAACCCAGCATCTTTTAATTCACCCGCAGTGTAGCCTGCTCGTCTAAGTGCATCTGCACTACAACCTTGGTCCCTGAATGTCTTTGCTAAAACACCCTTTGCCCTTTCTTTTTTGAGATTTTCAACATTACAAACACCGGATGTTTTTTGGTTTTGTGGTGTATATGGTTTTATGCCCGCACTATCTAATTCAGCAGCTGTATAGCCTGCTTTCTCAATATCAGCGTCACTGTAGCCAGCCTTTTTAAGCTGATCTGGTGTAAACCCTGCTTTTGCTAAATCCTCAGCTGTAAAACCTGCTTGCCTTAATTGATCAGCGCTTAATCCTAAATTCTTTAATGCATTGGATGTAACCCCAGCTGCTCTCAACTCACCTGCTGAAAACCCTGCCTCTAGTAAATCCTTAGGGGTGAATCCTGAAGCCAACAATTCTTTGGCACTAAACCCTGCATCTCTGAGCTCTTTAGCGCTAAACCCTGCAGCTTTTAGAGCAGCCGCGCTAAAACCAGCCTCTTTTAAAGCCCCTGCAGAATAACCTCCGGCTTTTAATTCAGCTGCTGTACAACCTAAACATCTCATTTCAAATGCGCTGACACCAGACTGTAACGATCTTTTCACATTTTCTTCAGAACAATTTTCATTGGTAACTGATTTTTGTGTATTCATTTCACCCGGAGAACTAAAATCTTTACCCACTAAAATTGGTACAACTGAATCACCCTTTTGTTTTGCCGCTTCTAAGTTAGATTCGTTTTGCTTATTTACTAATTTAGCTGCTTCTGGGTTTACGAAGTCTCCCGCTGTGCTCTTACCAACTTCTTTGGGGGCTTTTGGCGTCTGTACATTATCTGCTGATGTTGGTGAAATCGCATCGTAACCTCTATAACCAACAAAAACAAAAAGTAATGTGATGACCACAAAAGCAAAAAATAATAGTAATCTATTTCTTCCGTCTGAAAATACTTCATTAAATCCTGACATATTTAAATTCCCTCTAATGTTGCATGTTTCATTTTCCCACCATCAAGTAGGATAATCTTAGATACTGGGTCACTAACCTCGTAAACGAAGATAGTACTATCTGAACCTGCAAGCTTGGATGTCCAGCCTGGTGATATCAGTGTTAAAGGCGTTCTTAAATATAGTTTTGACTGATACATCCATGCTTCTGCTTGAGCACCGTTAACATGCAATTTTTTTGCTTCTTTGGGGATGACATGATTGACGATATCCAACATAATTGAGTTAATCGTACCGGGCAAGGATTGGTTTGCTCCAACAGTTGCATTTGGTCCAGACCTTGGAATCTGCATATCTACTCTGTAATCCACTGCTTTTTGACCTGGTAGCAATGTGATCATAATAGGTGTATTTAAACCTTGTAAAATAACTGCTAGGTTAGCCTGTTTATACATTGTTGAAGACTGAATTAAAAGCGTATTACCGCCCTTCTGGGCTGCACCAGCTGTTGGTTGAATAATATTAAAAGCAGAAGGATTACCAATATCATAACCTTTGATTGGCCAAGGTTGACCAGTGGAGTCAAGAAAAATTAATGACGTGACAAAACCTTGACCTAGACGAATAATTGGTGGGGTTGCACCAGGAGATAGGTCGACAACCAATGAGGTGCTAGTTGGTCTTGCAGGCGTATCTTCAACAAAGCTATTTGCTCTTTGTGTTGAGTTAAACTTCCTACGTAATGTTTTTATTTCATCAACATCCAAAGGGAATAGTGATTGTGGCAATTCATCAAATGCTTGTTTTCTTAAATCATCACTGTCTACTGGGTCTGTTGACATCATTTGCAACTGATCTGCAGCAGGATCTTTTTGAGCATCACTGTATTGTGCGAAAGATATTGCTAAACACATATTGAGTACGATGAAAAAAATTATTGACTTAACTCTCATTACTATGCTCCTTGTATCGCCTGGAATTCATTAATACCAATACCTTTAATGTTTTCTTTTTGGCTTACACGTTTTACAGTCATCTGTATTGTCATTGGGACAGTCAGGCTATCGCTTTCATTAATGCCCTGGTACTTTACTAGCATTCTCATACTAATTTGCCAGGTGAATATACCCGCAATACTTTTTGCACTAAGCACAATAGGGGGATCTGTGACAACTGCACTAACAATCATTTTTCTTTCTTTGACTAGATCAAAATATCTGTTAGCGTTCATTGATTTAATCAGGCTATTATAACCATCATTTGTAAAGTTTTCTGAGGCTGAAGCTAATTGGGATCTAAAGTTAATCCAGTCAAAACTAAATACTTCCTGAGCAGATTTAGCTGCCCATTGAGCAACAAATTTATTTGATTTAAGTGGCTGAGTAAGTGGCTCCAACCTTATCAATACACCATCTGGCGTAGACGCAAAGTAAGTCGTAGTAGGCTTTATGACAACGGAATAATATAAGACGACACTGACCACTAGCAAGAGAATACTTTGAATAAAAAGTATTGCAACGAAACGCCTATAATTGTTTCGATAGAATGCATTTCTTTCCAGCACTAGCTGCAATGCTTCTCCACGTTGTTTCATAGCTCCTCCTACAAATCAGATTATGACATGATCAAGTTATTTATCTCAAGCTTTTTTACCACTTTCAGACACAAGTTGGATGTTATGTATCACAATTCCCTGGGGACTTTCTTGATTAATATTTGTTCTAGCGATTTCAATTGCCAATTTCATTGATTTTTTTGTAGGGTATCTGCCCTTACCACTATATGATATTTGCAGTGGCACCAAAACAGACCATCTATAAACACCATTCACAATCCCGGAACTACTGAGCACCGGAACACCCGATGGCGTACCATGCATCACTTGCCTATCATTTACCACTGGACCCAATAATTTATTATCAACCAAAAGTCGCTTAAAACGCTGCCAACCCAGTTCGTCAAAATTGTTTGCCTTCATTTCAATTTGGTTGGTTATATTAATGTAGTTGACGTCAAATAACTCTGCCGTTGTTTGAGATGCCCAATAATTTATATCAGCTTTTGATAATCCAAGAGGATCTTTGTTACTAACTGTGAGAAAAACACTCACTGAATCATCTGTTTTAAAATATACTTCCCCAGGTCTCAAGACTAATGCCCTATACATGGCCAGAGACATGATTAAAAACACAAAGCAAAGAACGAAGATAGTTAATAACTGCGTATAGACTTTGTCTTTAAAGAACTCTGACCTATTGGTTTGTATCTTCTCTTGCATTCAACACCATATAATCCATGTCTAACTCTGAATCCCAACGAATCTCAATCAATTGTGTTGTTTTAACTTCCTGCCAAAATTTTAATTGACTGTTTTTATAAATGCCTTCTGAACCAGTCGAAACAATTCTACCTGGCGCCTTTAAGTCTAAACCTCTCATAAGCAATATAGCCTGCTCCCTGATTAAATCTTGCTCTTTTGGAGCAACATCAAAGTCATATCTTCCAAGAACTGTAACATTATCAGGGTCATATTGTTCTATAAATGCTCTTAACCGCCTCAAAAAATGCGGTGACGCTTTCATATTTGTACTACCTGGCACAAATAATTGTTCAACCGGTATAAAAACTGAAAAAGATTGACCATCCAATATGATTTTAACATTTTGGCTATTTAAGTAACTCACTAAGTTTTTTGCTTGATCGTACTTAAAATCATCTGCAAATACTGGATTTACCAGCACCAAAACAAACAGATAAACGATATATTTAAACATGATTAATTACCCTCCAATTGATCAATTGTTTTTTCAATACTTTTCGCCGCATCAATTAAGGATGCTTTATTTACATTACTCAAATCAGGTACTGGATAGCTTGTACTTTGCTGCATTTTTATTGCAAGCTTGTCGATTTGTGTTAATGCCGTAGTTCGATCATACCCCATTAATCTTAAGATAAATTCTAGTTGGTTTTGAATTTTCTTCCTGGCAATAATAGGCTGCTGGAAACTATCTAAATCATCTGACTGTATGACTTTAGCTAAATCATCTGGTATTGATACCCGTGTAAATATACCAAATGTGCCATCGTCATCAACAGACTCAGTAGGCTGAAAAGCGACTTCTTCAAGATCATCCTGTTTTATCTGATCAATGACTGTTGCTTTTCTTGATTCCTCTTCATCGTGAAGATCCATTAAAGTAGACAATGCTCTCTCAACACTATCTTCAGCACTGTCGAATGAACTAAGTCTCTCACTTAACATAATAATCTCTTGATCTTCTTCAGCTGGAGCAAATTTAAAATCATTCTTATAATGCTCTTCCATATCTTCAATACCCTTTACTAATTCGTAAAGTTCTGTATCTTTTGGCAGATCAACTTTCAAAAATTGGTTCAGGCGCATTTTTTCAACGGAAGGCGGATTAGGATAAAAAGAAGTTGCTCTAACAATCTTCGATTTAAAAAATATGTGCATTTCACCAGGCCCCTGTTCCTTTAAATCCAGTAAATCGATCCGTGAACGCTTCTCTGTCTTTGCAGAACGCGTGTCCTGATAGGCATTTGTCATACCTGATGGATTTGCTGAGAAACTATCAACCATGGTTACATATGATTCAGCCGCACCTTTCATGAAGAATTCCCAGGTCTCAGTAGGATCTTCAAGCTTCATACAGATTTTTATATTTGTGTTAGCACCAATCGATGCAGCCTCTTCTTTGGAAGCCTTTTGAAAAGCTGGCAAATCTTGTCCAGCAAAAACAATTGAAAAACCGAGTGAACGAGCCTGTGCAGGCACAACGGCAAAGCCTTTGACAGCATAATAACCATACTCGTCAAGAATACATAAATACGGCGACGGTGCTGAAGTTGGTTTACTCTCAATAAGATCTTTAAATCTTCCCTCGACCGCGTCACCCAAACCAGATGACATCACTACTCTTAATGATGAAATAATGATTTTACCTAAGTTGGCTAATTCATCAGGTGACTTTTCTAGTGCTGGCAATAACACCGCCATAATACGTCTATTTAATACTACATCTCTTAAATCCACCTCTGCTAATTTTGTTCTTAAGATATGCCCATATGTATCGGCTAATGAACTAAACTGCCTTGTTAACTGCATGGTAATGTAACCATGCTGCTCAAACACCTGTGAAACCTGCTTTCCTTTTCTTTCTTTATTATAGCCAGGCAAAGTGAACAAGTAATTTTGTAAAGGCTGCAAAACAACTTCTGGTAAGAAGTCCATACCAATGGCATATTGTCCATCTCGGATGAATGTTTTGTCAATGACCATGGCCTCAATTCTTTCAAGTGTAAAGTAATTCCTGATGGTATTCGCATCCAGAAGGATATGGCCAGAATCACGCATGGCTACCATGATTTTCATCAGCGCTTCAATGAATGCAATCGCTCGACCTTTCCACATATCGCCATCATTACTAGATGATGATGAATCCATTAACCCAACAACCAGGTTTGATAACATACTCGATGAACCAGTAGCAAATGGATTAAGCGTGTTAGACAATCGTTTTTCTTGAGGCCCAATAATATCTCTGGCACCCGTCATAAAGTTCACTAAAAGAAAATCATCTTCTCTACCCATGTAGCGAACCATTGAAAAGATTTTTGCATAGATGGCATTGTCACCCTTACCGTCAACAAAAATAAATCCACTAGATTGGACGAGTGCATTATATGCCAGACCAAGAAGCAGTTCTGTTTTACCTGAACCTGTTGAACCAAATAATAAAACGTGTGTTCTCATATCTGAATTCGTAAACCACAGTTCGTCCTGCGTAGTCTTTTCATTACCAAAATGATAAATACCGGCTGCTTTACCTGGTTGACCGTCAGGACCGATGTCATTATAATCTTTTTCACCAGATCGCATGGGCATTCTAAATGGCAAACTGTAATTTTGCACGTTGCCAACGATGTATAAAGTGATCATAGATAAAATCAGGAAATCTGCGATACTTGGCAAAATAAAAGTGACGATACTTAATGTAGCAATGGCTATCGCATTATTAGCTGGTTTTGATAAAAAATCTTTAATGCGCTGACCAAGTGGGCGGACATCTCTAATTAATTGCGAGGAGACCTGTTCTTGATTTTTATTTAAACCACGTTGTGTATACATCAGTCTTCATCCGGGTTATAAAGCACTTCCTTGACAGCTGTATCAAGTGCAATGACAGCCTCGTTTACTGCAGGCACTTTAAGCGGCCTTCTCAATTTTTTTTCAACAATCCAGTGCGAAAAAGGACCTGCCACTTCTGGAAAGGGGGTTTGACGCCCCACTGAGCTCAGCATATACCATAGTTTACGATCAACTCTTTTTAACCAAATAAAATCTGCTGACGCTAGAACACCGGTTGCTCTTGCAACCTCTAATAAAGATGAAAGCGCTGTTAATACATAGGCATGTGGTGATACAGCTTTACCAACCGCCTTATGTTGTACATGCTTACGAAGTAGTGGGTAGGTACCATTAAAGTTAACTTTACCAGAACCACCACTCAAAGACATTTGATTTAGTAACTTTTTAGCCGCCTGATCATTACCAGCAATTCTTGCTGCAAACACAGCAAACAAAGCTAGTTCATGGATTTTAAAATCTTGCAAGCTAGACCATCGCCTACCGAGCTGTGAAGAAAATACCTCAAAAGCCCGACCTTTATTCACTTCTGCACCAGGACGATTGTCAATGATTTTCCTATCCAGTAGCTTATGATGCTTTGCGAAGTCAATGGGCTGAACAGACATATTCCAGGGGGTTTTATCAATATCAGTCTTTATTAAGTTGGTATTAACTACAGGTACAATTTCAGGCCAGTTTGCCTTCTCTTGCCCTCTTAATGTCGACATATTATATACTTCCTTAAATCTTGAAGATGCTTTAAAAAACACAAGATGACCACAAAGAACCATTGCCAAAATAACAGAGGGCACTGTTAAGTAACCATTTACTTGATTAGATACAATGACAACTTGCTCAAATGAAATTTGAGTCACATCTGAGCCCGACATATTTTCAATCGCAAAGTTCAAATTATCCAAACTAATGGTTGGCAAGAAGACAACACTAAGCAATCCATTTAATATCTCAACACAATCTTTTATAAAACCAGCAAGTATAAGCCTGTAAGCAAATAAATATCTAACCAACGTAGGATGAAAGAAATACCAGGCAGCAACAAATAATGCCATAAAAAAACCAACGATATAGATGATATCCATACCTGAGTTTGGTTGTTGCTGATTATTTTGCTGACCTTTCATGTTACTAACCTAATGGTTCATTATAACATGCTAAAATTAATAAAAAAGGGAATTTTATATTCTTGAGAAAAAATTGACATTTAGATCTTAAGCAAATTCAAACCATAGTAATTTTTTTATAAAGAAATACACGATAATTGCTTCTGCAACCATGAAAAGATTGTTACAAAATGAGAGTGATTATTATTCAGCCGACGGTACTAACTTATAATCAATATAGTCATATTTTTTACCGTTACCATGAACAAAATAACGAATATTAGATGCTTTTAATGCATTAGGCTGCAAAACAACTATTTGGTTCCCAAATGCGTCTTTCATCGCTAAAGCTGACTGAGTTTGGATCACATCAACTTCAGATACCCAAATTGCTGCATAACCCATTTTCAAATTACCCTGTTCTACGGTAGCTTTTTGTGCAGCAGCTTCATTATTAAAGATAGGCCTACCAGTATTGACGGTTTTAATGGCTTTCAACACTATTTCCCAACGAAGCATATTGTCGGAGTCTACTTGAAACAAAACAACATATAGCGTTTGATACCCTGGTCTTGATTCAGATCTAAAAGCACCATCACGCTCAGCTTTATATGCTTGGCCCATTTCATGTAAGTTTTTATATTTTTCGAGTAAGTTTAAGTATTTTTTATAATAAAGCTGCATGACATTTGTTGACTGCCACACTTCATAATCCTTAATTTTTAGTAACTTTTTATATTTCTCAGAGTCTTTTTTAATCAATTCATTTTCGAATTCAATATCTGAGCTCATATGATTTATAGTCTATAGATTTTTAGAAGAGTTGGAAGAACTGTCATTAATTTGATCATTATTGTTGAGCTTTTCTTGAAGGTTATTAGCACCCTCCACAAAACCATTTACACCACCAAGTTCTTTAGCAGCATCATGTGCTTCTTCTGAACTCCGTAAATACTCATCAAATGTTAATTTATTAGACATAATTTATCTCTACTTATATTATTATTATAATATACAATTATTAAAAAAACCTTACAAGTTTTTATTTTTATTTAGTCAATAATATGAAATCTAATAAATTCTATTATAATGTTAGCTTTAAAACATTAAAATTACCTTAACTAGGAGATTTTGACCACCAAGCTTCTATGCCTAATGAATATGGCGGTTGCACACTTGGTAAAGCAAATTTATCCCAATAGGCCACCCGATACGCATCCAAATACCATTGGGGAATTAAATAATATTCCCACATTAGCACTCTGTCTAACGCATGCACATGATTCTTCATTGATTGTCTATCTTTGGCCTGAATAATTTGTGTAATCAGTGTATCGACTGCAGAATTTTTGATCCCTGATAAATTTTGACTACCTTTGATATCTGCAGTGGATGAGTGCCAATAATCCCTCAATTCATTGCCAGGGGTCAAACCTACCGCATAAGTGTAAACGGTCATATCAAAATCAAATTGCCTCAACCGGTCAACATATTGAGAGGGGTCAACCAAACGAATCTTGACATCAATCCCTAACTGTTTCAGATTTTGCTTAAAAGGCAATATAACCCTTTCAAATGCTGGCATAACTATTAAAATCTCAAACTCAAGGGGTTGCCTGGTGAGCTTATTAACCCTTTTTCCATGTGAAATCACCCAGCCGGCTTGAGTCAGCTGTTTATCTGCTTCAATTAATGCAGCCCTAAATTCCTGTTGATTCATTGGATAACTTCTTGAACGAGGACTTTTGAAAAACGCCTCAGGTAGTTTAGTATTTAAACCGTTAAGAATTTCCCTTTCAGATCCAGATAAACTTACTGGTGCTGCCAATTCACTGTTATTAAAATAACTATAACTTCTTTGATATTGAGAATAAAATAAATTCTCATTAGTCCAATTAAAATCAAAAGCAGTCGCAATGGCCTGCCTTACCGCTCTGTCTTGAAAAATATGTCTGCGTGTATTGAAAATAAAGCCTTGCATCCCTTGTGGTTGTCTATTTATCATCCGATTTTTAATGATTTTTGTTGGCTTAACTAATTCTTCCGGGTAACCTGTGACCCATAGTTTCGATGATACTTCTTGACGAAAATCATATTCATGTGATTTAAAAGCCTCAAATGCAACGGTGTCATTCATATAATAGTCCCAGCGCATCACGTCAAAATTATACAATCCTTTTCTTGCAGGATGATCTTTAGCCCAGTAATGATCATTCCTTTGATATTGAATAAATTTTCCGGGTTGATAACTACTTATTGTATAAGGCCCACTGCTGAGGGGTGCTTCAAACTGACTTGACTCAAAGTCCTTTCCGGACCAAAACGACTTTGAAAATACTGGCAATTGCCCTAAAATCTTTGGAAGCTCTTGATTTTTTGATGAATTGAGATAAAACTTAACTCGATTATCGCCCAGCATCTCCACATGACTGACATCTTGATAATAGTGACGTATACTAGGTGCGCCATATTGCATGAGCAAATTAAATGTAAAAGCAACATCTGCTGGTTTAATGGCTGAACCATCACTAAACTTAGCATTTGGATTAAGTTCAAAAATTACGGATTTGTTGTCATCGGCAATCTCTATGCATTTTGCAACTAATCCGTATTGTGAGCTTGGCTCATCACTAGACGATACCATAAGGGTGTCATATAGAAGTCCTAGTCCAGCTGCTGGCGTACCCTTTGAAACAAATTGATTAAACGTATCAAAAGAACCAATATGATGCTGAACCATTTTACCACCTTTGGGGGCATTTGGATTGGCATAAGAAAAATGTTTGAAGGTTTTATTATATTTAGGCTCTCCGTATTTGGATATGGCATGCACACAATCTGCATAAGCTGGAACAATCAATAATAAAAATATCAAAATTCTTCTCATAAAAATTAGTCTATAGAAGAATATCGCCTTCGACAAGCGCCAAGTGTGCCTCAATTAATTTTTTTGTATAGGTATGCTTAGGTTTTTTCAATAATTCGGGAACAGTATTTTTTTCAACTATTTTACCCTGATTCATTACAATGACTCGATGACATAATGCCTCAATTACCCTTAAATCATGTGTAATCAAAATGTAACTTAACTTTTTTTCTATTTGCAATTTAGCCAAAAGATTCAAGATTTGATCACGAATACTTTGATCCAATGCCGACGTAGGCTCATCTAATATTAATAACCTAGGCTTCATAATGATGGCACGAGCTATCGCGATACGCTGTCTTTGACCGCCCGAAAATTCATTTGGATATTTAAATCGATCTTTTGGAGATAGTTTTACATCACGGAGCGCTTGCTCAACCGCCTCAATCCATAGCTTAGAGTCTTTCTTATGTTGCCTTTCAATCCCTTCACCTATGATAGCGCCGACATTCATTCGTGGTGGCAAACTAGAGAAAGGATCTTGAAACACCATCTGAATATTTGGCCTGAGTATATTTAATACCTTTTTCTTTAACTGAAGCCAATCATAGTCATTAAAGATGACTTGGCCCGAGGCTGCCATTAAACGACACAAAGCCATAGCTAAAGTTGTTTTACCACTCCCACTTTCACCAATGATGCCTAATGACTCACCATCCATAACATTGAAATTGATGTCTTTGATGATATTTTGAGATATTTTTTGCCAAAAATGTCCCTTGGTAAAATTGACTTCTAAATTTTTCACTTCTAGACAGTGTTTCTTTGTCGCTTGACTGGGATTTGGCCTACATGAATAAGGTTGTAATAAAGCCTTTGTATACAAAGTCGGTGGCTTAAGAAACAATTGTTTGGTTTTATCAAAACCCTCGACCTTTCCCATACGCATGACTAACACTTCATCACATAAATATCTTACAATAGGTAAATCGTGAGTCACTAAAATCAAACTCATCCCCAAGTTTATCTGAAGCTTTTTCAACAACCTTAATATTTGCATTTGCACCATAACATCCAAGGCAGTCGTCGGCTCGTCAGCTATTAATAACTTAGGTTTGTTGGCAATGGCCATAGCAATGACAATTCTTTGCCTTTGGCCACCACTTAGCTCATGTGGCAATGCTTTCATTAAAGCTTTTGGATTTTTTAACTCAACTTGTTCAAGTAGATGGATTGATTCTTGAAACCAGTCTGCATCGGGTCGGTGCGTGACAATGGCTTCTCTTAATTGTTTTTCAACAGATTGTAGTGGGTTAAGAGCACTCAATGGTTCTTGAAAAACCATACTGATGTCACTACCCCTTAAATGACACCAATCTTGAGGCGTCAGTGACAAGATATTTTGATCAAAAAAGGCAAGTTTTTTTGCATCTACTTTTATGTTTGGTGGTAACAAGCCCATTAACGAAAGAATTGATAACGTTTTACCGCTTCCGCTTTCGCCTACTATGGCGAGGCTTGATGATTCAGCAAGCTCAAACTGCAAATTTTTAACCAATTGAGTTTTTTTGCCATTTAAATGATGAAAAATATTAAGTCCTTCAACCTTAATCATGACTGGGCCAACCTTGGATCCATAGCATCTCTCAAGCCTTCACCAATAAATACAAGTACACTGAGCAAAACAGACATCGTTATAAATACACTGATTCCAATCCATGGGGCATGTAGATTGTCTTTAGCTTGAGCAAGTAATAAGCCTAATGAGGGCGAGCCAATTGGCATACCAAACCCCAAAAAGTCTAACGAACTAAGTGCCACAATATTTTCTGTCAATAAAAATGGCAGCAATGTCATGGTTGTTACCAAAGCATTAGGAAGAATATGTCTAAATATGATACTTAAATTATTAAGTCCCATAACTTGCGCCGATTTAACATAATCAAGATTACGTTCTCTTAAAAACTCAGCTCTAACCCGACCTACAAGTCCTGGCCATGCAAAAAGCATCATGACGAACAATAATGTCCAAAAAGAAGGCGCTATTAAACTAGCTAAAATCATTATAATGTATAGTGAAGGTAGCCCCGACCAAACCTCCAAAAAACGCTGACCAAATAAATCGAACTTACCACCAAAATACCCCTGACATGCACCTATGAATATACCAAGCACAGAAGATATCAAGGTTAATAAGAATCCAAACAACAGTGACAACCGAATGCCATAAATAAGATTTGCCAATATATCTCTACCTTGATCGTCTGTTCCTAATATATTTTGCCAGGTTGGTTTGGATGGCGCAGGTTCTTTCAAATTCAAGTTATGCGTATCATAGCTAAATCTTATTGGTGGCCAAATTGCCCAACCATCTTTATCTGCAACCAAGTCTGAAAAGAAACTTGTTTTGTAATTCATAGATGTTTGAAAATAACCACCATAATCTTTCTCAGTGTAATTTTTCAACACGGGGACGTAACATTGCTTTGGCAAGCAAACAACCCAAGGTCTGTCATTAGCAATCAATGGCGCAAAGATACTCACTAACACCAAAACTACAAAAATTCTCAGTGACCAAACAGCTCTTCGATTAAAACGAAACTTGTACTTAAAAGTATCTACGCTCATCCACTTTCACCAAAGTGAATGCGTCTATCAACCCAGGTATAACATAAGTCACTAATTAGATTCACAACTAAACCAAGTATTGTAAATAAATATAACGTTCCAAACACAACTGGATAATCTCGTTGGATGGTTGCTTGATAACCAAGTAACCCTAACCCATCGAGAGAAAAAATTATCTCAATTAATAGTGACCCTGTAAAAAACATCCCGACAAAAGCTGCCGGAAAACTAGAGATTATGACAAGCATGGCATTTCTAAAGACATGTCCATAAAGCACTTTACGTTCACTAAGCCCTTTCGCTCTAGCCAAACTCACATATTGTTTATTGATTTCTTCTAAAAAAGCATTTTTTGTTAAAAGACTCATTCCTGCTATGCTACTGACGACAATTGAGATTAAAGGTAAGGTCAGATGCCAAAAGTAACTTGATATTTTTTGCATAGTCGTTAATTGATCAAAATGATCCACAAATAAACCACGCATCGGAAACCAATCTAAATAATTGCCACCGGCAAATAAAATTAATAGCAATATGGCCAATAAAAACGTTGGAATGGCATTACCAACAATGATAAAAGTTGAAGAGAGCACATCAAAACGGCTACCATGTCTCACAGCCTTATACACCCCTAATGGAATTGAAATCAAATACATTAGTAACGTTGACCAAATACCCAAAGATGCAGAAACAGGTATTTTTGATTTAATCAAATTAATCACTGATTCGTGCTGATAAAAACTAGTGCCTAAATCAAATACGGCATATTGCTTCAATAAAATCCAATAACGCTCACCTAAAGATTTATCAAAGCCATAACGTTTTTTTATTGATTCAATGATTTTTGAATCAATACTCTTACTGACTTCGTAACCGTTTGCTGAGCTAGAACCATTTTGAGGCATAAAGTCACTTTGCGAACTGGTTAGGCGACCTTCTTGACCATAACCATTGAGTTTAGCGATTGCTTGCTCAACCGGTCCACCAGGGACAATCTGAATGATAAAAAAATTAAGCGTTAAAATCCCAAGTAAGGTAGGTATTACCAACAGTAATCGTTTGATGACATATCCAAACAATTTTCGTCTCCTCAAATATTAGTCAACTCTAGCAATATACCCTGGCAACGATTTTCTATGCAAGCAAATTTCTTGCAAGTTCACCTATTTTAATTCATAGTATTGACCTTAACGAGGCGAGATGTAATGACACCCACAAAAGCTCAAAAAGTCGGCGCAACGATGTTAATTGCTGGCACAGCCATAGGTGCTGGCATGTTAGGTATGCCAATCGTTTCTGGTGTCTGTGGCTACTTTCTCTCTATTTGTCTTATCCTTTTTTGTTTTGTTTTAATGCTAGCAAATTTATTTTTGCTACTCGAGGCAACACTATACTGCAAAGATCCTTACGCAAACATTATCAGCCTTTCTAGGGAGCACCTTGGCCCGATTTGGTCAGCCGTTTGCTGGATATGTTTTATGTTATTACTGTACGCTGTCATTGCTTCATACATCAATGCTGGTGCTGACCTTATGAGTGAGATGCTTGAATTTACTTTTCCATTAAGCATTGAAACGTGTATGTTTATTTTTTCTGTAATTTTTGGAACCATTGTATTATTTGGCGTATCGTCCATTGACAAAATGAACCGCATATTAATGCTTGGCCTGATTGTAACCTTTATAATGATCGTTGGTTTAATGACACCTTTTCTATCTTTAAAAAAACTATCCCTTAGCGGTCAAATTAAATATGTTCCTAATGCTTTTCCGATCATTGCTGCCGCATTCACTTCACACCTTGTGTTACCAAGCGTTCGTGCATATATTCAAAATACTAGAAGCTTAAAACGCATCTTATTGATTGGCAGCCTTATTCCCTTGATTCTTTATATTATGTGGCAAACAGCTGTTATTGGCATTGCTGAGGTGAAAGGACAATACTCGCTTTTAGGCTTTGCAACTACTCGCTCTCCTATAGGTGACTTTTTAGACTTTTTGATTATCAAGCATCGTTTATACATGATAGGTACCATCACTGAATTATTTTTCTTGTTTGCAATCACAACTTCTTTTCTTGGTGTATTACTAAGCTTGAACGACTTTTTAGCCGATGGTTTTAAAATCACAGAAAAAACTTTTAAAATTAGACTCATGTTACTTAGTTTATCTATTGTTCCACCCTTATTATTTGCAATATTTTCTCAAAGTGCATTTACGTTAACTTTAAATTTTGCAGGTTTATTCATAGCTATTCTTTACTGCATTATTCCAGCACTAGTAGTTATTAAAAACAGAATGGCAAACAATACTGCCGAATTTATTCTACCTGGTGGTTGGCCAGTCGTTAGTGTTGTTTTAATGTTTGGTATTTTATTTGCCATTTTAAGTTTGATGAGTAGTCAAGGCTGGTTACCTCACCCATGATGAAAGCAAGAGAACGTTTTTTAAATTTCTTAAATCACAAACCTGTCGATCGTCCACCAGTTTGGTTAATGAGGCAAGCTGGTAGGTATTTACCTGAATACCTTGCTACAAGAGAAAAAGCGCAATCGTTTAAAAACCTCTGCTATGATTCACAACTCGCTTGTGAAGTTGTGCTTCAACCTTTAAAAAGATTTGATCTAGATGCAGCCATTGTGTTTGCAGATATTCTAAATTTGGTTGAGGCTTGCGGTATTGAGGTTGAGTTTCACGAAAATGTTGGTCCTGTTGTCACAAAACCCTTCAGAACATTAATTGATGGTGAAAGGCTTAAACCGCTAGATCATAAACTTGATAGTGTTCTAAAAACCATACAATTAATCAAAGAAAACGCACCAGAAAAAGGCATGATTGGATTTGTTGGTAGTCCCTGGACACTTGCTTGCTATGCTGTAGAAGGGAAAATCACAAAAGACCTCAAACACATTAAACGCTTACTTTACCAAGATCCACAAACCTTAAACATACTGCTTAATCATTTTACACAATCTGCAATCCAATTTGCCCAGCAACAAATCGATGCCGGATGTGATTGCATTGTTATATTTGATACTTGGGGCGGCTATCTTGCCAATGATATGTTTAAACAGTGGTCACTATCTTTTCAAGCACAAATTTTAGATGCCTTAAGACCATATCCCGTTTTTTTATTTTCGCGCTGGAGTTATGCTAATTTAAATGCGATTTTAGCTACCAAGCCAGCTGGCATCTGTGTTGATTGGACTTGTCCTTTACAAGAAACTCTAATGCTATGCCAGAAAAAAAATATACTACTTCAAGGTAATTTCGATCCATCCATCTTACTTGCTGACAATACTTCTATTAATGCCATTGTGGATCAATCCTTACAACCAATCAAAGACCATAAAAACTATCTTCCTTCTCTAGGTCACGGCTTAATGCCGCATATTGACCCCAGCAAAGTAGCTCATTTCATAGCTTATCTCAAAGACTACCCCTGGCAACTTTCTTGACTTCAAACAGATAAATGTGTCATAGTCAGTATATGGAATATGACACGAGAAAAAGGTTAGTTGTCTCAAAATCTGACCTGCCAATTTCATGCCCCTTGCCAGATGACGAAGCTTGGAGCCTGCATCCGAAAGTCTATATCCCCCTTGATCAGACAGACGAATACACATGCCCTTACTGCAGCAGACACTTTATTTTAGATAAATCCAGCAGCTAACCATGATCCATATTCTTTCTAAATCTGTCATCCATAAAATACCCCACCCCTACATATCGGTTTTCATGGTTGGACTAGGGTCATTATTTTATATATATGAATTCTTTATTAGGGTCATTCCAAGCGTTATTACTAACGAACTGATGCATGAATTTTCACTCAATGCATCTATGCTTGGCTTTATATCATCGCTTTTTTACTATGCCTACACAGCCATGCAAATCCCTTCAGGCTTAATGTGCGATCGATTTGGGCCCAAAAGACTTTTGATAGTCGGTTTATTTGGATGTGGTCTAGCAACCATTTTTTTTGGTAGCACTCACTCGGCAGCATCCATTAGTGTTGCAAGGTTTATCAGTGGTGCTATGTCTGCGTTTGCTTTCATATGCCCCCTAGTCTTAACCTCAAATTGGTTTCCATCACAATACTTCGCCTTGATTGCCGGAATCATCCAAACAATGGGATGTTTAGGGGCCATCTTTGGTGGTGGACCATTGGCTGTTCTCGTCAATCAATATGGCTGGCGAACTACGCTCAGTTACGCAGGACTGATCGGCATTGCTTTATCCTGCCTTGTTTTATTTTTTCTAAAAAACAAGCCTAAAGATGAAGAAACTCAGCTTTGGCTTAAAGCTTGTCATGCCCATACACTGGGAGATGATCATCGCATCACCAATGAATGGCAACGATTATGTAAAATCATTACTAAAAAACAAAACTGGATCATTGGCATGATTGGATTTTGTTGTTGGGGTCCCATCGCTGTTTTTGCAGAACTTTGGGGCGTACAGTCAATCACACATATGTATCAGTTATCTAATCAAAGCGCTGCAACACATCTGCTATGGGTTTGGGTTAGCATTGGGATTATGAGCCCAATTATTGGTTGGTGGTCAGATTATATTAAAAGTAGGCGCATCCCTTTAATTTTGTGTTTTAGCCTTGGCATCGTTGCAACAGTCATCTTAAACGTAAGTCATCATTTATCATCCTTGTTTTTTGACTTTACTTTATTTTTATTGGGTAGCTCAGCCGCTGCACAACCTATCACATTTGGACTGATCAAGGACCAGAATCCAGCATCCGTTGCAGGAACAGCAATTAGTTTTAATAATATGTTAGTTATTTTTGGGGGAGTGGTATTACAACCTCTTTTTGGATGGATTTTAGATGTTTTTTGGACAGGGCAGCAAGCAAGCAATGGAGTAAGACTTTATACTGCTATTGAATACCATGACGCTATGTGGATTTTACCTTTGTGTAGCGTTGTTGGGTTGTTAGCAAGTTTATTTCTTTTACAAGAAACGCATTGTAAACGCTGTCATCACTGAGAATTTTATATGCCAAAAAAGCATCAAGCCTCTATTGCCATCATCATTCTTATCGTAGCATCATTACTTTATGTCTATGAATTCTATTTAAGAGTCATCCCCAGTGTCATCACTCAAGAGTTAATGAGAGACCTTAATATTAATGCACATCAATTGGGTGTCATTTCATCACTTTTCTACGTTTCTTATACACTAATGCAAATACCTGCGGGCTTACTGGTTGATCGTTTTGGACCGAGGAGATTATTGACTATTGCAACCATAATATGTGCTTTTTCGACCATATTATCAGGCAGTGCTGATAATCAATTGATGGCTGGTTTAAGTCGGTTTTTAATTGGGTTTGGTTCATCATTTGCATATGCTTGTCCACTTCTGGTTGCTAAATTTTGGTTTCCTTCCAGTCGATTTGCCATGATCGGTGGCTGCATCCAAGCCCTTGGGGCATTGGGTGCCATTATAGGCAATGAACCCGTAGCCTATTTAACGCAGAGCATAGGATGGCGACAAACCTGCTATCAATCAGGTTTATTTGGGCTTATGTTGGCATTAATCATTTGGTTGGTTGTCCGTGATAAACCTACCCAACCACAAAGGCATCATCATGCCATGCAGCAAATGAATGAAATCAATAGGCTAAAAGTCGTCGTTAAAAATCACCAAACATGGTTTATTGCTATCATGGGATTTTGTTACTGGGCACCTATGACAGTATTTGCTGAACTTTGGGGACGTTCATTCATCACACAAACTTACGGTATCTCAATAACAAATGCTAGCTTAATGATGAGTTGGGTCTGGGTTGGTGTTGCATTAGGGGGACCTGTTTTTGGATGGCTATCCAATCGAATATGCTCTAGAAAAAAACCCATTTATATTAGTTATACTTTAATGCTCGTAATTACTTATTTACTCGTCTATGTGCCCATTAATAATGGTTTCATTATCGATATTTATTTATTTTTCTTTGGCTTTGCCTCAGCAGCTCAGTGTGTGACATTTGGTCTGGTTAGTGATAATAACCCACGTAATGTCATTGGTACTGCCATCGGCCTCAACAACATGGCCGTCATCGCTGGGGGTATAATTTTACAGCCACTGGTTAGTTTACTTTTGGACTATGTTTCTACTGCAAATCCAGCTAGTTCACAAACCGTATTTAATTTGGGTGATTTCCAAGCAGCCTTTATTTTGATGCCCATATGCACACTAATTGGGTTAGTAACATGTATATTGTTTGTTAAAGAAACAAACGCAAAAAGTTTATACTAATGCCTCTTTTTCTTGATTTGCAGAAAAAAGCAGCTCTTTAGCGTGTTCTTTGGCAGCTTGATTAATCTTTTTACCTGCTAAGAGTTCAGCAAGTGCATCAATGCGCTCTTTTGAATTGAGCCATTTAAATCCTATCCTAGCCTGCTCCTCAACGACATTTTTTGAGATATAGCCATGTTGATCTGCCATCATAGCCATTTGTGGCAAATGTGAAATGGCAATGATTTGATGCTTTTTTGAACGTTTAAATAACAAGTAGGCCACCTGTTCTGCAACATGACCACTGATACCAACATCTACCTCATCTAAGAGCTGAATAGGCTTCATATTAGAAGGACAATGCTCTTGTAGGGCAAGCCCAACTCGCGAAAGCTCACCACCTGACAAAGTTTCTTTGAGTGACTGAGGCATTTGACCTGGATTGGTACTCATCAAGAATTGGCATTGGTCAGATCCCCTTTTACTGGGATCACCCTGCTTGATATTGATGAAAAATAAAGCGTGCTGCATCCCAAGCGCTTGTATTGAGACTGTCATATTTTTTGCTAACTCAATGGCAATAGATTGTCTTTGTTTAGTTAACTCATCAGCCAATCCCTGATAATTACGTTCTGCTTTTTGACACGCATCATGAGCCTGATTTTCATCTAAATTGGATAACGTCTGCATTGTCTCTTCGATTTGTGAAAATACATCATGTAACTCGTATGGCTGACAACGGTGCTTCCTAGACAACTCGTGCCATGAATGTAGGGTTTCTTGTAAAGAATCATGTCTACTTTGGTCACCATTTTCCTGTATGAACGCGTCTATTTGCATCAGAGTTTTATCCTGGACATCAGCGTATTTCATCAACGCATCACTGATTGGCTCATCTGGATAGACTGTCTTAATTTGAGTAATTTTATTTTCTAAATCAGCACTACTAAACTCACGATATATGCTTTGTATCATATCTAAGGTTCTTTTTTTTTGTACCTCTATATCAAGCTGTTGATTTAATTCATCATACGTGTACATATTTTGAAAAAAATCTGCCAACTCTTGATAAAAGTGCTCAATAGTAACCTCATCATGACTGCTTTTCAACTGACGAAGCAATGTCAATTGATGTTTACATTTTTGCCAATGCAGATATGCTTCTTCTATTTGTTCTCTTTGAATACGCCCAAAATCATCCAACCAATCTAAATGTAATTCATCATTAAATAAATCGAGCTGTTGGTGTTGCTGACGATGACAAAAATGTGCTTCCCTAATTCTAATGATGTCAACTAACTTGATTGATTTTCCACCACATTTATAGATTGATTTTCCTTTTTTGATTGTTCTTTCTAGGATAAAACATTGATCTTCATTAAGAAACATGTCTAGATCCGCTGGCAGTTGTTTACTAGCTTGCAAACAAGCACTGATAACAATTGGTTTTGACTCATCTAATGCAACATCACTTGGTGTTCTGGCACCAAATAGTATACCCAAAGCACCTGTTATCATAGACTTACCTGAACCAGTAGGTCCTGTTAAAACATTAAAACCTAATTGAAAATCAAGTTTCAATGAATCTATCAGAATATAATTATCAATGCTTAACCATTTAAGCATCCAATGTCTTCTCCCAATGTAGCTTTTGTTTTAAAGTCTCATAAAATGAGTAATTCTTTTGATGAATCAACCTAATGGGCTTTTTAAAAGCAGCAATATTAATAGGTAAACCAGCATTGATTGCCTCTGAGTCTCTACCATCAGAGGACATAGTCGGTGTAATATGTTTGTTATCAGAAACTTCAATTGAGATTTTTTCATTTTCTGGAATGACTATGGGTCTAGAATTTAATTTGTTGGGACAGACTGGTATAAGCAAAAATGACTTTGACTCTGGGTGAATGATGGCACCGCCCGCACTCATTGCATGCGCAGTGGACCCTGTTGGGGTTGCAATGATCAAACCATCTGCTAAATATTGACACACACATGCATCATTAATATAAAGCGTCATGGACATGATTTTACCAATTTCTTGACGAGAAATAATCAGTTCATTCATTGCCAGTGTTTGTTCATCTCCGTGCGCTATGCTTAATAAGGTTCTTTTTTCCTCTAAATAATCGCCTTTTAACGCAGCATCTATGCTAGCGAAATCGCCTGGGCTATGATCAACTAGAAAGCCAAGTTTTCCGGTATTAATACCTAAAATGGGAATATCTTTGTGAATGATTTTATTTGCTGCAGACAGCATTGAGCCATCGCCTCCTACTACAATCAATAAATCAATATTTTTGATCTCAGCATCAGCCATTTTCTGAACTGATTGGATATGCATCAATTCAGCTGTATCATGATGAATAAAAACTTCAAATGATTTTGTTTCTAGCCAATCAATCATTGATTTGACAACCGGCACAGATTTTCCTTGAATTGAATAAATAAGAATTCGTTTAAATTTATATGACATAGTACACTCACTTTATTGAGTCATTTTAGCTAATCAACCAATAAGTTCAAGAAGATTGTTGTTCTTATTAACAATGTTCGCTAAAATATGACGTATGAAATCAATTATAACATGTTTTTTACTTACTTTGCTTGCAGGATGTTCAAACTTTCCGTATATGCCTGATGTTGAACAAGGCACCCCCATAAATACAGCTGAGTTTAAAAAAATTCATACGGGTGATGATGAACAAACCATCATTGCAACTGTCGGACAGCCAAGCTTTAAACACGTTTTTCACGACAATCAGTGGTATTATATGATAGACAATAAAGCGTATAAGCAACCACTTGTCTATAAACTTGTGTTCCAAGACCACATACTTAAGACGATCAAGCCTAATCAATCAGTTTGATTTTTTTCTTCTCAGTCTAATCTCGTTGGGTGTTAACTTTAACGGCTGAGTAATCTCTATTCGATCTCCGGTTGATACCACATCATCAAGTTTGACTTGCTTGCCCCAAATACCAACCTTATAATTTTCTAAGTCAATGGGCCACGGTAATGAATCAATCATTGTTTGTACGGTATTTATTTCATCAACTAATGGGATAGCAGCCCAATAATATTGATTTTTTCCATAAAACCAAATGACCTCAACAAATTTTTTATTTTCCATAAATCACGTTGGCTCTTTTTACAAAAGTATCAACTAACTTATCGATGGTTGAATGAAGAATGGGCTTAATCATCCATCCGGCAGCAGATAACACTATTTCAAACTCTATATCCATTTCAATACTGGTCTCATCTCCCAAAGGGATGAATGCCCAGTAACCTTTCAATGATTTAAATGGCCCAGACACCAAGCTAAGTTCCACGCGACGATTAGGCGTTAATGTATTACGCGTTGTAAATGTTTGTTGCAAAGGCCCTAAACTAAAGGTTAACGAAGCAATCATGTGATCCTCTTGCCTGGAAATAACTGAGCTATCAGTACAGTAAGGAACAAATTCTTTATACTTATCAACATCATTAACCAAATCATACATTTGTTTAGGGGTATAAGTTACAGTACTTTGACGCTTTACTTTGATCATTAGTTGACGACCTTTGAATTTATGGTAGATAATACACTCATGGCAAAGTCTAATGATAAAACGATTGCTAGCAATCGTAAAGCAAAACATGATTTCCACATTGAGGATACCTATGAGGTAGGTTTAGTTCTTAAAGGTTGGGAAGTCAAAAGTGCGCGTGCTAAAACCATTCAACTAAAAGACAGCCATGTTCACTTTAAGCGTGGAGAGGCTTTTTTAAGTAGCGCACATTTTTCCATTCCAAAAACAACATGTACATATACTAAAGCAGACCCAACAAGATCTAGAAAAATATTAATGCATCGAAGAGAGTTAGATAAATTAATCGGTCAGGTACAACAAAAAGGTTACACACTGATTCCTCTAGAACTTTATTGGCACAATAATAAAGTTAAAATGACACTTGCATTGGGCAAGGGAAAAAAACTTTATGACAAAAGAGCAAGTTTAAAAGAAAAAGAATGGAAACGTAGTCAAGACCGTGCCTACAAAGAAAATCAAAAATAAAAAATGTATAAAATTCATATCATTGTACTCTTAACGTTTTAGATGATCTAAAAACCCTTTGATCACTGACGATTAAATGCTATTATCAATGAGAATTTATGGCGTAGACCCAATGTCGTGAATCCAAACAAGCCCTTAGTACAAGGGCTTTTTTGTTATCTTTTTTCTTTAAAAAAATCTTTTATTAATTTGCCAGCCTCATCTTCCAAAACACCTCCATGAATATCCATAGAATGGTTTAAGTTTGATGCCAGTTGCGCAAATAGTGTAACACTGTCTTTTTTGGGATCTTTTGCTGCATAAACTAACTTTTTGATACGCGCATGCACCATAGCACCTAAACACATGATACAAGGCTCTAGCGTAACGTACATTGTGGCATCATTTAAACGATAATTGTTAAGGTATTTACCAGCCTGTCTTAGCGCATTGATTTCAGCATGTGCCGATGGATCAGATAAAGAACGTGGTTGGTTAAATGCCTCAGCGATAAGCTCGTCTTTATATACAATAACGGCTCCAATAGGTACTTCATTATATTCTTTAGCGATCTTAGCTTGCTGGATGGCCCTAGCCATCCAGCTGATATCATTATTCTTTATAAGCATCAATACTAGATTGAATGATGGCTTTGGCTTGATCTATCCCATGCCATTCTTTTACTTTAGCCCACTTATTTTTTTCGAGGTCTTTGTAATGAGCAAAGAAATGTCCAATTCGATCTAAAATAATTTGCGGCACGTCGGTTAACGTTTGATAATGTGCATACTCAGGTGCAATTTTAATATCAGGCACAGCCAATAGCTTATCATCTCCGCCCTTTTCATCTTCCATCGTTAAAACACCTAATGGCCTGCAAGCAACCAAGGCACCTGATATAATTGGGAATGGTGCTAATACACAAACATCAATGGGGTCGCCATCGTCACATAATGTTTTAGGCACATAACCATAATCACATGGATAATGCATCGCCGTTGTTAAAAAACGATCTACTTCTAATAAACCCGAATCTTTACACACTTCGTATTTAACAGGTGTGCTATTGGCAGGAATTTCAATGATGACGTTGACAACGTCCGGTGCATTTTTACCTGCAGAAATGTTCTTCATATTCACCTCAAAATAAAGCTTTATCTTATCAAGAAATGTTTTTCTTTACCATATCTAATATTATGACAACAAACCTTGCAAAATATGTTCCTCGTGGAACAAAATATCACCATTGATATTTTTATCAAGACATATAAATAGCTAAGGTGATGCTGGTCGATTGGAACATCATCTATTTTCTTAACATTGTTACAAGTACAAGTATTTTCTATAACAACATATTACGGTGTTTACTTCTTGCAAATTGTCTATTAAATTAAAATACAATAATTTGAGGATTTATTATGAACTGCAACTTACCTCCATTCTTTAGCTTTAAAACTGCTAAAGATTTAATTAGATTAGGTAAAAATAATGATGGTGGATATTTAGTATCAAAATCGGATGTTGACCAGTCAGACGTACTCATAGGCCTAGGGATCAGTGATGATTGGAGTTTTGAAAATGATTTTTCAAAACTTAAAAAAATTAAAATTTTCGCATACGATGCAAGCGTAGGGCTCAAGTATTTTTTTAAACGTTTAAGAAACTCATTAATTAATATACTTGTCAAACCTATGAAAATTATACATTGGATAAAAGTAATATTGAACTATAAATCATTTTTTTCAGATTCTAATCATCAGCATATCAAACAGTTTGTAGGCTTCAACTCAACGTGTAAACACCATTGCTCACTCAAAACAGTTTTTGAAAAAACATCTTCTGAAAATATATTTTTCAAAATAGACATAGAAGGCTCGGAATACAGAATACTTGACACTCTCATTAAAAACCAGAGTCGCATTAATGGATTAGTCATTGAATTTCATGATTGTGATATACATTTAGATAAAATTGAACAATTTATAGAACTTTTCAAACTTAATTTAGTTCATATACATGCTAATAATAACTCTCAAATTCGAGCTGATGATCAATTGCCGCTTGTGCTAGAACTCACATTTAGCAAGCATGCTGAATTAACTAATACAACACAATTACCACATGACTTAGACATGCCGAACAAAAAAAGGAGACCTGAATTCCAACTTTCATTCAGTGGATAAAATGATTAGCTAAAAAATTTCCGTTAACCTTCCTCTTGGAACCATCCTGGGAATGGATCGGATATATCTTGATATTTGTTGGGGCTTTGGGCAAAGTCTTTTATTATACATTGATCTAACTCACTACGAATATGCTTTGAATAAAATATCATCATTGATATTTTAACTAGCCATATAAATAGCTAAGGTGATGCACGTCGATTTGAACATCGCCTATTTTCTTAACAATGTTACAAATACAACTGTTTTTCTAATAAGTAGAATCATATATTTAGTTGTTTACATTTTTTAAATAGTCTATTAGATTAAGGTATAATAATTTAAGGATTTATTATGAAGTGTAACCTACCTCCATTCCTCAACTTTAAAACGGCCAAAGATTTAATAAGATTAGGTAGGAAATGTGATGGTGGGTATTTGGTATCAAAAGCAGATATAGAGCAGTCAGACGTACTTATTGGCTTGGGAATGAGTGATGATTGGAGTTTTGAAAATGATTTTTCAAAACTTAAAAAAGTCGAAATTTTCGTATATGATGCAAGCGTAGGGTTCAAGTATTTTTCCAGGCGTCTAAGAAAATCATTAATCAAAATACTTAATAGACCTAGCGAATTTATTCATTGGGCAAAAATCCTATTTAACTATAAATCATTTTTTTCCGAATCTAATCATCAACATATTCAACAATTTGTTGGCTTTAACTCATCCTGTGAACAATATTGTTCTCTCGAAACAGTAATAGAAAGAACATCTTCTAAAAATATATTTTTTAAAATAGACATAGAAAGTTCTGAATACAGAATGCTTGACACTCTCATTAAAAACCAGAGTCGCATTAATGGATTAGTCATTGAGTTTCATGATTGTGATATACATTTAGATAAAATCAAACAATTTATAGAACTTTTTAAACTTAATTTAGTTCATATACATGCCAATAACTACTCTCAAATTCGAACCGATGATCGATTGCCGCTTGTGCTAGAACTCACATTCAGTAAGCATGCGAAATTAACTAATACAACACAATTACCGCATGACTTAGATATGCCGAACAATAAAAAATCACCTGAGTTCCAACTTTCATTCAGTGGATAAAATGATTAGCTAAAAAATTTCCGTTAACCTTCCTCTTGGAACCATCCTGGGAATGGATCGGATATATCTTGATATTTGTTAGGGCTTTGAGCAAAATCTTTTATTAAACATTGATCTAATTCACTACGAATATGCTTTTCATCCATATCATCACTGAGACCAATAAAAACAATTTCTTGCCTACGATCACCGTATTCTTCGGTCCAATATTTTCTGACATGGTCATCAAAATCCTTACTATCTGGCCAATCTTCTCGTGGAACTGCTGCCCACCAACGACCAAATCCTTGATGGGAAATAAATGCGCCTGCTTTTGAGAGCTCGCCCACAAATCCTGGACGTGTTGCCAACCAAAAAAAGCCTTTTGCTCTAACAACCCCTGGCCATGCCTGGTTAAAAAAAGCATAAATTTTTTCTGGATCGAATGGTTCAGATGCACGATATACAAAGCTTGTAATGCCATATTCTTCGGTTTCTGGTGTGTGATCTTTAAAATTATATAGCTCCTGTGCCCAAAGCGGATGTTCTTCAGCTTCCTCAATATTAAATAAACCTGTATCCATCACTTCATTGATATCGACTTTAGATTGCGACGTTTCAATCACTTTTGCTTTTGCATTTAAACTTTTGATGATTGCCTTAACAATCTTTAATTCTTCTTTAGATATGAGATCTATTTTATTCAGGATAATGACATTTGCAAATTCAATCTGTTCTACAAGTAAATCAACTAACGTTCGATCGTCTTCTTCACCTAAACTTTCGCCTTTGTCTCTTAAAAAATCAGTCGAACTATAATTATTGATTAAATTGGCTGCATCAACAACTGTAACCATGGTATCTAACTCAGAAACATCAGATAAACTGTCACCATCTTCATCTCTAAAGTCAAAAGTTGTGGCAACTGGCAATGGCTCAGAAATACCAGTAGATTCAATTAATAGATAATCAAATTTTCCTGATATGGCTAGGTCTCTAACTTGAATTAATAAATCTTCACGTAATGTACAACAAATACAGCCATTACTCATTTCCACCAGCTTTTCTTCAGTTCTGGAAAGGTCACTGCCACCCCCTTCGACTAAGCCAGCATCGATATTGACTTCACTCATATCATTTACAATGACAGCAACTTTTTTGCCTTCACGATTATGTAGAATATGATTTAAAAGAGTAGTTTTTCCTGCGCCAAGAAAACCAGATAATACGGTTACCGGAAGTTTATTTTGAATTTCAACCATGATTTTCCTCTATATTTTCATTTTTTAATTTTAACATATAGGCTATATCTATCGCAAACACTTCATTTTATTATCAAAATAAGCATTAAAGATAGGCATATTATTTTTTTTCTGTTAAGGTAACTTTTTATCAAATAAATATTAAATAGCAGCTTACAATGAACTGTTTTATATCAATCATAGAAAAAACTTTTAAAGCATTGGCAGAAAAAACAAATAAACAAGACATCATTAATGAAGTGAATAATGATTTACAATTTAAATTAGCAATTGTATCTTACATTGAGTTTTATGGTCCCCACACTGAATATTTAGTGAATGCAATAACTAAATTACTATCCATTTACATGGTCAATCCTCTTAATTTAGTTACTTTTGTTATATACCACACCGATATTAAATAATTCGATGAGTATCATAAAAATAAAGTATTTAAAGAAAAGAAGTGTCATAAAATAATAATCGAATGGAGTAAATTTCTTAATTCACTGATTAAAGAAAATAACTTTCCATTAACGGATACCGATTCAATCGAAACATATTTGCAGTTTATGTCTTCTTATCATACTAGCTTGCCACAAGATAGTTGCGTTATAGATTTAGATATTAATGAGCTTATTTTTCACCCTTTTATTGCCGTCATGTCTCAGCATTGTGGTTTATCGATTAAATTTGCTCATCCATCACATAATCAAGTCTATTGGGGTATTGCCATGCTATATGGTGAAAATCCAAGAACGGCCAATGATAAGACGTTAGTCTTATTTTCTACTTATTTAGAAATTTTAGTACAAACCATGCTCGTCCATAAACAAAAAGCCATAGATGATACAAGTAAATGTCTTTCGTCATCATTTGACTCATCACGTGAAAACAATGCATTAAATTGCATTGCAGATCACTTTAAAGCATACGTACTTAAAGATACCAATTTATGTCTCGAGAGGATCCGAGCAACCAATTATCACCGTTATCAATCCAATGAAACTTATTTTGATGATAGAAGCATTGACTTAATCATTAATAAACTTGAATGTTTAACCAAAGACACAACAACACATAAATATTCAAATTTATATTCAGAAATGCATTCATCAGATAAAAGCACCTTCTCAAATAAAATTAATTTTTAAAAATCTATTGTTAACCTAGCTTCTAGGTAAATGCACGATCGCTGTTGGCTGTTGGCTGTTCTTTGGTTTGCAAGTAATTGAGTATTTCACTTCTATTATAATGCTCTGCATATTCGATAATAATATCATTCATCTCTGAAGAGACATTGTATTGAGACTTCGTTGCATAGTAACGCAATACAAAGTTATCCAATTGACCATTATTAACAATAGAATCCTCAATAAATGCCCTAAAATCGTTTTTAATGGCTTGTGAGCTGTTTAACGCATCAATATTCGAACAAGGTACAATCTTCTTTATTGATTCAAACATACTCACAGATGGACCGTAATAACTAATGATTTTGTTTAATATGAGACTATCATTTATGGCGTCTGGAATAATAGTACTAAAGTGCTTCATCCCTGCCTTAATATCTGGAAAGACATCCCAAAGATGATGATGATGACAATGCTCCATCATGAGATTAACTAAAAATTGCTTTGTATCATCGTAGTAAAATAACCTTCTTTCTTCATGCATTAGGTCAATGATATAACCCAGGACAGGCGAATAGCTATCTGGGTTAGTATGACTGTGTGTTAGATATTGTTGATATACTTTTCTTACATCTGGATACTTTAAAATAGCAGAGGCATTAAACAACCATGGGAAATCACTTACTAAAGCAAGCATTGCATCTGTATTTGGCTTATCCTCTAGCGTTACTTCTTCCTTCAATATTTGATCTGTAAGCGTGTGAATCCGAAATAAAAATTTCTTTTTATAATCTGTGTTACTAAATGCAACTAAAACATCATTTACTCTTTCCAATACTTCTTTTTTCTGCAACATTAAAACATAAGGAATCAGATCAGTTTCTGAGTTTGCCTCATAAAAATCGTCACCATCGTCATCTTCAAGGTCTGAGTCGTCATCAGACCCTTCGTTTTTTTCTGTGTAAAAGAAAATGGTTTGACCACTTACATTATTTGTCAAAACCTGGCCTAACAATCGCCTCGCACATGATTGTATGATTTTTTCATTCGATGCATGAAATGCGTCATGTTGTTTTTTATAATCATACAAAATATTACTTAGAGACTGACTAAAAAGACTTTTTAATGTTTCATATTCAAGTGGCGTAAACTGATTTCTTAAACAAAAGGCAATACTTGCTCTATCCTCCTCAAAAATTGATATATTTAAGGGTGAGACACTGCCTTGATGCTTGGCTAATTCATAGTCATTAAATAAAGTTGGTAAGAAATTTTTACCCAGAAAAGTTAGGACTGGTAAATTAGAAGATAATTTAAGCAAAGATGATAAAATACTATAGATCAAATGACCATCGTATGTGCTTTCGTTGTATGTGAAAGTCAATTGGTCTGAAAAGTTAAAATATTGATAAATATTAAGTCGCATCCAATTAGAAGCCACTTCACATTCCCAAATCATGAAATCGTAAGCATCTTTATGTAACATATGGAAAGCTTTCAAGTCATCTTTTTGAATATCAGCTAAAGGCACGTAGCGTTCAATAATCTGAAACATTTCCAAAAAATTTGGGTAGAGTAGCACATAGTCTTTCAGAGAAACTTCATAACTTTTTGGGTCCTGAGAACTCCCAGCACGTTTATTTAATCTAATTGATAACGATGTATTGGCACCATTGGCCAACAGGATGTTTAAAATATCAAAGTCTTTCTCAAGCATTGCTCTTACAGCGTAAAATAATGGATAGCCACCATTAAAGATCGCACCATTAAAATCATCTGTGCCTAATTTACAAAGATCGTCTGTCTTTTGGTTGATCATCGTTTGTTTTATTTCATCGGTTTCACAAGAATTAATCAGCTTTTGAACCATTGCAACCCTTTCAAAAATAACAGCGTAGCTAAATGCATTGATACCAAGGGAATCTTGTACATTTGTATTATTTTGATCTTCTTTATCTTTATAAATCAGCGCATGAATGTCAGCTTTAGCACTTAATAATAAATCAAAGATCTCTTCATAACCGCATTGAATTGCTAATGATAAAGGGGTATGCCAACCATCATAAGTGACATATCTTTCAGCATGACAGTTTTTAATATAAGTAGAAGAAAACAACGGTACTTGCATAGATGTTCTAGATCTGATTACTTCTTTAGACAGCATGATATTGCTTTGGTCATTAATATCAGCACCTAACTCAATGAGCGCTTCTACATACGCTATTCTATTGTGATAAACTGCCCACATCAAAGGCGTAAAATTAGATTCGTTTTCGATATCATCAAGCGTAGCGCTTTCTAAAAAATTATATTTTTTAAAAAATACTTCTTTTGATAGGCTACCTTGGTCTATATCAACAAAGATACTAACTTTAGATGCCATTTCTGCAACGAAACCACCAAATAAATCGCTATAACTATCAGGTATTTCATGAATACTGTGCTTTTTTCTTTTCATACAATTAACTCAATTTTTTGAATTTAACAATAATATTGCTTTAAAATTATGATAACATTTCTATAGAAAAATGAATAATTGATTAGATTGTAGATTGATTTAAAAAATCAATCATTTAAAGCGTGGTCGTTACTTTTGGCACCATAGTATTATTTATGGCATGCACGACTAGCTAGATAAGATAAATTCAGCAACTCTTTTCTTGCCGACTGTCACGATCGCAGGAAATTCCTGGATGGGTTCATTTGAGGTGACAACCTCCCCAGAGATTTTGACTGCATTTTGTTTTAACATCCTTAAACTTTCGGAAGTACTTTGGGTTAACCCTGCCAATTTTAATAATTGTGCAACGGGTAGCTCAGATTCTTCTTTGGTTAAACGATGAATTGGCCTATCTTCAGGAATCATGCCTTTTTGAAATCTGGATACAAAAGCAGCTTCTGCTTGCTCTGCTTGAGCGTCATCATAGTAGGTTTTAACCAGTGCTTTAGCTAAAGCCATTTTGATGTCTTTAGGATTCTCACCAGATTCAACATCATGTTTATAATCATCCATACTTTTGGGCATATCTAGATTTAATAAATCCATATAACGCCACATTAATGTATCACTGATCGACATCATTTTACCAAACATCTCCACAGGAGAATCATTTAAACCAATCGTGTTGTCATGAGATTTAGACATTTTTTTCACACCATCCAGACCCTCTAACAGTGGATAGGTTAGGACGACTTGTTGCTTTTGGCCATAGTGTCGTTGTAACTCTCTACCCATCAATAAGTTAAATGTTTGATCGGTACCACCTAGTTCAATATCTGCTTCAAGGGCAACTGAGTCATAACCTTGAAGTAATGGATATAGAAATTCATGAATGGCAATAGATTGATTGGACTTATAGCGTTTTGAAAAATCATCACGCTCTAACATTCTTGCAACGGTATGAAGACTTGCTAGCTGAATCATGGCTTGAGGCGATAATTTTGCTAGCCATTCTGAGTTATATCTAATTTCTAGCTTGTCCCTATTAAGTATTTTACTGACCTGCTCAACATAACTCTTTGCGTTTTCTACAACCGTTTGTTCGTCTAGTGCTGGACGTGTGACATCTCTACCCGATGGGTCGCCTATCATGGCAGTGAAATCCCCAATTAAAAAAACCACCTTATGGCCTAAGTCTTGAAAGTGCCTTAATTGATTTAATACAATGCTATGACCAATATGAATGTCTGGTCTTGTGGGATCCACACCTAATTTAATGATCAGTGGTCTTTTTTCATCAAGTTTTTCTTGCAAGCCACCATCCGGATAACAGTTTTCGTAGGTGGTAGATAATTGGTCTAAAATATTTTTCACGCGATTTTCCAAATTTATACTATACTTCATCTAACATTAAGTAAGGATACTCTGATTATGGCAAAGGAACAAGGGGTTACATATAATTTTGAAGCCGTTAACACTTTAGGAGCTAAACCCAAATTAGCTTACTGGATGGCTAAGTCAACATGGAAACAAAACAGTTTGTTTATATTTTCATTTTTAATGCTTACATTGCCTATAAGTACGTTGATTTATGCAACTGTTGTAGGCATTACATTAATGCAACAAATCTCTTTTGCATTTTCTATTGTGGGTATTATTCAATTTGCAATTGTTCAAGATTTTTTTGAAACGATTAACTACATTGCACATGCTGAAAATTGTAGACAAAAACAAGTCATCGGTTGTCAAAAAATTCAGTCGCTAAATGAGACCATCACGTCTAATACAGAATCACTTAAGCAAAAAAGAGCAGAAACAACCTCTTTAATTGAAAAAAATAGCAGTCTTAAATCAGAACTTGAATGTTTGAAAACCATTGTACATGATAACTCTGAAAAAGATTCACAATCTGAAAGAATGGTTTCTGAGTTACATGATGCCTTGATTAAAATCTTACAACATACAGATAATGAAAAACTGGCACAGATTAAAAATGCGCTTATCTACACAAGCAACACCTTAAGAGATCATGGTAAAGGTAAAATTGTGATCACAACACAACACTATACAGCACTCAAAGGTTTATTACTTAAAGTCAGTGAATCACCTGAGAAATTTTCACGTTATGCTGAATTGAGCGAAAAAACAATTCGACAACTCGAAAAAAAGGTCACTTTTTTAAATGAACAAATCACTAAAATTAATAAAGCTTCCTACTCAGCACTGAATGTTGGCAAGCGCACCGTCAAAGTAGATCCAGAATTTCAGAAGTCTGATTTATTAAACGATATCTGTAATTTATCACTTCACGCAATCAAGACGCTTCAACAACACCCAGAGTCTTTAGAAGATAAAAAAGAACGATTAGATTTATCGAAAAATAAACTTAATACGAATACTCCAATGCCTCGTCAAGCAAGCATGTTCGAAACTATCGGTGAATTTTTGTCACCGGTAAAAAACAGTCCAGGTTCCAATAAATATTAAGTTTTTCTGGTGATTTTAAGTAAAGATCGTTAATATGTTTGCATGACAATAAAACAGAATTGTATTCGAAATTTTTCTATCATAGCCCATATCGATCATGGCAAATCAACGCTTTCAGATCGCTTCATTCAACGATGCGGTGGACTAAGTGAGCGTGAAATGCAGTCACAAGTCTTAGATAGTATGGATATTGAGCGTGAACGAGGCATCACCATTAAGGCTCAATCCGTCACATTACATTACGAATCCAAATCAGGTGAAACCTACCAACTTAATTTTATCGATACACCGGGACATGTTGATTTTGCCTATGAAGTATCTAGATCCTTAGCTGCTTGCGAGGGTGCCTTGTTAGTTGTAGATGCCGCGCAAGGGGTTGAGGCACAAACTGTCGCTGTTTGTTATACAGCCATTGAACAAGACTTAGAAGTTTTACCTGTGCTTAATAAGATTGACCTACCCCAAGCAGATCCTGATAAAGTCAAAGAGGAAATCACAGACATTGTTGGTTTACCTGGTGAAGATGCCATTAGTGTCAGTGCCAAACAAGGCATTGGCATTGACGAGATTTTAGAGGAAATCATCCACCAAATTCCAGCACCCACTGGTTCTGCAGACGCACCTTTACAAGCCTTAATCGTTGATTCGTGGTTTGATAATTATCTGGGTGTCGTCTCATTGATTCGAGTTGTCCAAGGGACACTAAAAAAAGGTGACAAAATCCGCGTGATGTCAACGGGTAAAGATTATACCGCTGATGACATTGGCATATTTACACCTAAGCGAACCAAACAAGACACCCTGACTACTGGCCAAGTTGGATATGTGGTTGCGAGCATTAAAACCATTCATGGTGCACCTGTGGGAGATACACTCACACTAACACATGGTGAAAAACCAGAGGCACTACCAGGATTTCAGAAAGTTAAACCGCAAGTGTATGCTGGTATCTTCCCTATGGACACCGATGATTATCAAGATTTTAGAGAAGCATTAGATAAACTTACTCTAAACGACTCATCACTTGAATTTGAGCCCGAAACCTCTGATGCGCTTGGCTTTGGATTTAGATGCGGCTTTTTAGGTCTTCTGCATATGGAAATCATTCGTGAACGGCTAGAACGCGAATACAATATGGCACTTATCATGACAGCGCCTAGTGTACAATATCGTGTAACCAATCAGAAAAATGATGTTTTCATGATCGATAATCCGAGCGCATTCCCATCACCGAACCATATAAAAATTATCGAAGAACCCATTGCCATCACTCATGTCCTAACACCGCAGCCTTATTTAGGCGGTATTATAAAATTATGTGAGGAACGTCGTGGGACACAAAAAAATATGCAATTTACAGGAAACCAAGTTGCACTTACCTACGAATTACCTATGAGTGAGATTGTTTTAGACTTTTTTGATCGTGTTAAATCAATTAGTCGTGGTTATGCGTCTTTAGATTATAGCTTTGAACGCTTTGTAGCAGCACCCATGGTAAAAGTTGATATTCTAATTAATGGTGACAAAGTTGATGCACTGGCAGGCATTGTTCACAAAGACCGTGCAAATGGTTTTGGTAGACAGCTGGCAGAAAAACTAAAAACACTGATACCCAAGCAAATGTTTGCTGTTGCTATTCAAGCAACCATTGGTGGCAACATCATTGCTCGTGAAACAGTCAGTGCCATGCGTAAAAATGTCACAGCCAAATGCTATGGTGGTGATGTCAGTCGTAAACGCAAATTGTTAGAAAAACAAAAAGCTGGTAAAAAGCGTATGAAACAATTTGGACGCATTTCAATTCCACAAGAAGCTTTTATGGCTGTATTAAAGTTCGAAGATAAAAATTAAGTCTTATCAATCAGGTCTGTCATACTCGTCTTATCTTGGTGACAGCCTTTAAAATCACAATACTCAATACCTTCAATGGTGCTATCTAAAACAAGCAACCAGTTGGGTTTGATGACCAGTGCCTTAGGTCTCTCAATCCAATTACCCTTAATGACCTTACCATTGGTTAAATACTGCTCTGCTACAACCCATTGCCCCATGGTTTCAGGTGAAGCTTGAGATAAGCCAATTTCTAAAAGCGCTTCACACCTCGACACATAATCATTATTACCGGTTAATAAGCCAAGTAATGCTAAATTGGTTGCCATCAACGCATTTCCAGAGGGCGTTGCATTATCTATGATTGGCATAGGATTTTTTATCAAGTCATTATTCTGATACTGATCCATGTGATAAAGATTGGCATCATGATTCCAATAAGACTCCAACAACTTATATGTTTCTTCAGCTTGATCTAAAAAAACTTGTTCTTTACAAGCAGCATAAATCTGAATTTGAGCATACATTACATTTGCTAAATCATCTAAAAATAACTTTTCACCTAACTGATCATTGTTGGCAACATGGTGCCATTGGTTATCATGATATAAAAGATTTGAACAACCTTTGTATGCTTTTTTTGCAACTGCCAACCAATCATTGTCTTTAAAAATCACACTGGCTTTTGCCATAGCTGCAATTAATGCCATATTCCAATCCAATAACACCTTATCATCCACACGTGGCTGTGGCATCTCTTGTCTTGCAATTTTTAAAGCATGAATGATTCTTTCAATCACACTATCATCAAATACTTTTTCTTCAAGATGTATGGTGTCTAACACCATACAGGGCTGATGTATATTGTCTGGTTTTTGCCAATTAAAATATCGTTTTGCTTCTTCTAAATCCTCGCCTAAAATAGCAACCAAATTTTCCCAAGACCATAGGTATGGCAGACCTTCTTGTCCTAAAGCTTCAGCATCCATAGAAGATAGGTAGACGTCTGCTGCTATTAGCAGATGATTAGAAAGCCATGATTTAACATGATAAGCTTTGTCTTTAAACCAATCATGTGATCTGTAGCCATACAAGTCGACAAGAAAATGTAAGAGTAAGGCATTATCAGATAACATTTTTTCAAAATGAGGCATGTGCCACTGATCATCTACAGTATATCGTGACATACCACCATCTAAATGATCATAAATCCCCCCCATCAGTAAGCTACTAGCAGTCAGATAACAGGCATCAATCATATTTGTTTTTTGTTGTAAGGTTGCACCTACTAGAACACCTTGCCAAAAAGGTATCTGTGGAAACTTAGGTGCCCCCTCAAGACCACCAAGCTTGTAATCAATAAAGTTGTCTACTTCATTTAACCATTGATCGATTTTAACGGTGGTTTGATTGAGTGTGACCTCATGGTTTAAATTGGCTTTGATTTCATTGGCAATGTTATCAACATCACCACGATGACGATGCCATAATGTGACAATACGACCAATGAGCTCCACAAAAGCCATATGACCTTGTTGGGGCAATTTTGGAAAATACGTGCCTGCAAAAAAAGGCAGCTGATTTGGGGTCAAAAATAAACTCATTGGCCAACCACCATGTCCACTCAGCCCAATTAAAGCTTCCATATAAATGTCATCAATATCTGGCCGCTCTTCTCGATCCACTTTAATACAAATAAAATTTTGGTTTAGAAGCTCTGCAACTTGTTCATCTTGAAAACTTTCTCTTGCCATCACATGACACCAATGACATGAGGCATAACCTATCGATAAAAAAATAGGTTTATTCTCTTTTTTTGCTCGATCAAGTGCATCATTTCCCCACGGATACCAATGAACTGGATCGTTTGCATGGTCTTGTAGGTAAGGACTTAGGCTATTAAATAGGTGATTTTTCATACTAGTCATACTCGAATTTTAAATGTAAACCTTATATATGATACATAAATATCTATTAAATATAAAAAAAATTGGCAAAAAATATAATCTGTACTATAACTTGATCAAAGCTTTTTTGAGTCATCTCACTAATGACTCAAAAATAACCCCAAATGTAAATTGAAAAAAGGAGTTTAAATCAATGAAAACATTTAATAAAGCACTATTGTTAGCTGCAGTACTCGCTTCAGCTGCCAATGCAAACGTTCTAGTCAATGGTGATACCACCATTGGTTTGAAATACACATTAAAAGATAATGCTGATAGCACCCAAGAAGATAAATTTTCTGTAGAATCAGGTAATGATAACCAAGGCTTTACCCACCTTAGATTTACAGCTGCAGAAGGTGGTAAAGGTGGTCAAGGTGCCTATTTATATATGGAAACACTGACAGACATTGATGGTGATTTCTCTTCATTGGCATTTACTTTAGGTCAGGAATTTGTCGGTTATAGAACCAGCATGTTTGACATCCGTATGGGTAAAATAGATTCATTGATGTATGAATGGGTTGGTGCAAAAAACGAACAAATGTTGTATGCAAGTAATATTGCTATTGTACCAGTTGATAATACCGATGTATCAAACATGTTAAGACTGACCACTCGTTTTGGTAAAACCATGGTTGCAGCTGACGTTCAGTTAGAAGATGATAGCCACGACTATAACGCATATGATATCGGTGCAAAATTGTCTCTAGGAAAAGCTGAGCTTAGTTTAGTTCACCAAGAAAACGGTGATAACGCAGCTGGGTTTGCTGGTCGAAACACTACTAGTGCGGGCATCAGCTATGACATCACCAAAGCACTAAATGTTACTGGTACTTATGCAAACTATACTGCTAAACGTGTTTCAAATAGTGAAGACGATGCTTACTCATTGATAGCAACATATAACAACGCTTCTATCATGTATCAAACAAGCCAAGATAAAGACCAAGCAAGATACAACTTAATGTATCAATTTCCTGTGAGCAAAAATACCACTTTTGCTGTTGAAGCTCAGTTTGGTGATAAATACTTTAATGATGGTGCAACAACTAAAACCGTTGAGGATGAATTTGTTGTAGGGTATATTCACTACGAATTATAAGCTAATTCTAAATACTAAAAAAAGCCAGCCTTTGCTGGCTTTTTTTTTCTCTAGTTAAGATTGAAAACCAGTTTCCTCTACTTCATAATATACAAAGTATATGAATACGGAGATTTTTATGAATAAATTCAATCAAACAGTCCTGATGGCAGCTTTAGTCAGTTCAGCAGCCAATGCAGCCAATGTAGACATCGACGGTAATGCAACTTTAGGCCTGATGTATACGGTTAAAGCTACCCAAGGTGATCGTGACCATCAGTTTTCAGTTGAGTCTGGCATAGCTGATCCAAATGGTATGGCAGCGCTTAATTTTTCATCTCATGTCGATGGCAAAAATCATGATAAATATTATTATTTTCTAGGCACACTAACGGATTTTGATGGGTCAAATGCGGGTTTAAATGGAAGTAGCACATCAGTCAATCCTGAATTTAATTTAATGCTTAATGAGGCATATGTGGGCTATGCCAATAGAAACTACGATGTCCGTGCAGGACAACTGGATTCTCTTACCTACACTTGGGTAGGTAGTTTAAACGGTAATGGATGGAAATATAATGAACCAATGGCAGTAAGACCAGAATGGCAGGTTAGGAATACAAATGTATTAAGGTTCACGACGCAACAAGGACCAGTCCAATTAGGTATACAGTCAGTAATGAATCGTGCAAACAGTTATGATTATGCTTATATAGAGTTAGGTGCAAAGGCAAAACTAGCTGGATTAGACATTAGCCTTGTCCATCAAGATGTTAATGATGCAACCTCAACCAATGCATACGCTTACCGAAACACCAATGCAGTCGGTCTTGAATATAGCTTGGGGCAACCATCTAAACAATCTGTCTTAGGTGGATTAACCTTAATGGGTACTTATGCTGATTACTCGGATCAAACCACAGCAAATGCCACAGGTCAAAAATCAGAAGAAAATTCTTACTCAATAGGGCTTAAAACAGATCATACTGCCGTATTATATCAAACAAGCATAGAACATGACCGCGCTCGTTGGAATGTGATGCATACCAAGCCAATAAATGAACACATCACACTCGGTATGGAAGCTCAATTTGGCTCCAAAAATTATTATGGTATAACAGATAACGCCACCGATAATACAACAACACGCGAAAAGGAGTGGGTAGTTGGCTATGTCACCTATATGCTTTAAATAAAGTACTAACGTTATAAAACCAGGGCTTGCCCTGGTTTTTTTCAATGACGTAAACAACACATCCAGGCATACGTATTTAGCACACAATCACAAGTAGCAAACAACTGAATTGATACACACACAATGGGTCAAAAAACAAATATAATATTAATTTCATATACTTAGTCAATAAGTGTCAGCAAACCCATAGAATTTTACATTTAAAACACTTGCATCTATTAATAAATACGGTATGATAGGGATATTTGATTATCAAATGGGAGCTTAATAGTGAAGAAATTAAATAAAACAGTTTTGTTAGCTGCTGTATTAGCATCAGCTGCAAACGCAGGGGTAATCGTTGGCGGTGACGCAACGATTGGTTTAGAGTATCTAGCCAAGAGCCATGCAAGTCCGACACATGAAAAAATGTTTGTTGTAGACGGTGGTAATAGTGAACATGGTTTTGGCCATCTTACATTCGCTGCTACTGATGGTGGTAAAGGTGGTAATGGTGCGTATGCATTTGTTGAAACATTTTTCGACCTTGCTGATTCCACATCATTATCAACAGGCCAAACGTATGCAGGATATAATGCTAAGAAGTTTGATGTACGTTTAGGTAAATTAGATTCATTGACCTATCAGTGGGTCGGTAGCTTAAATGAGCAACAACTTTATGCAGACAACATTGCAATCATTCCAGTGAGTAATGAAAATGTAAATGATTCTATTCAGTTTACAACCAAACTTGGTTCAGTAACATTAGGCGCAGGTGCTGTACTTGACGAAAGTACTACTTACGATTACACCACTTATGATTTAGGTGCTAAATTTGAAGTTGGTAAGCTAGGTTTTTCTATCGTTCACCAAGAAGCGAATGATGGCATCTCTACTACTGGATACTTACACAGAAACACAACATCAGGTAGTTTAGAGTATGCTTTCAAAAACCTAACCAGCAATAGATTCTTAAAGGATTTAGAAGCATTTGTTACTTATGCAGATTATTCTGAGCAAACTGCTGCTGTCAGTAGTAGACAATCAGAAGACAGTGCATATTCAGTTGGTTTGAAATTGAATAACAATCAGCTTCTATATCAAACAGGTATTAGAGATTCACAAGAAATGATGAATTTCCAACATACAAGACCAATAAGTAAAAATACAAATGTTGGTATTATGGCTCAATTTGATACAAGTGATTACTACGACTTCAATGCTGCTGGTGTGCAAGCAGCTGCCATTAATCGTGATGATGAGTATTTAGGTGTATTCATATCAACTCCTTTTTAATTTAATCAATTGAAAGTTACAAAAAACCAGGGTTTACCCTGGTTTTTTTATACAATTATGAATGATCAATTTTATCTAAAATACATACTTATTTTCCTAGCCTCCGCATGCTGGGGAATTCATCCTAGTTTGTCTAAACTAGCTATGACACTCTTTCAAAATTCATACCTAGTCGTACTCATTCAAAACATCATAATCGTTTGTAGTATTTTAATTTATCAACTCATTAAACCTCTACCAGATTTATTCAACCCTTTGCATAAAAAAACTGCAATGGCAGGTGCTTTTTTAAATTATGGCATTGCTATTCCTATCATGACCATGACAACCAAACATATTTTAATTGCACATATGTTGCTTTTAATTGGATTAGTGCCCTTATTCACTTATTTTATTGCACTTCTATGCAAGCAATCCAAACTGTCAACGCAGCGACTTCTAGGGTCACTCATTACCTTTTTAGCACTCGGTATATTATTTTTTAAGGGAGTCTTCACACAGACCGGAATAAGCAAATGGTATCTTATCATATTATTAACCCCCCTTGCCTTTAGTATTCACAATAACGTTATCAAATCGTGGACAAAACTTAATTTACATGTCATTGGTCTTGTACTTTATCAAAATGTATTCTCAAGTATTTTTATTACATTGATTTTATTTTCAACTCATTCTGATCTAAACGTATTTAATCAAGTACCCTTAAATATTGTAGGGTTAATGATTTTATTAGCCTTAATGCATCTTTGTGGTCAATTATTTTTTTACAAACTACTTCAAATTGCCAATATCGTTTTTGCTAGCCAAGCCAGCAACCTTTCTATTTTAATTGGTGTGGCATGGGCAATTGTTGTTGGGCATGAGGTGTTATCCATGAGCTTCTTTATTGCAATGGTAACCATGTTATACGGTGTCTATTTGACCCAAAAATAATAACCATAGATATTAGCTTAATAAGACGCTTGCATTAATCTTAATCATTAAAGCCCATCATTGATTTGTCAATTAATGAAGTTAAAATCATCAGCACATAATAAAATGACCGTTACCATATCATAAACGCTACACATCATTGGTCTGAAACCCATTTGATTAATTTATTTTATTAATAATTGATTTATGATTGATTAGTGATATATTAATAGTATGAATAAATTATTTAATCTCAAAGTTTTTGCCTTATCTTTTTTAACGTTAAATGCCCATGCGTTAACAGTTTCTGGAAAAATATACTCGGGTCTCCAATATGACCTAAAAAATCCTAGTACCACCCCTACTTCTGAAGATCATTTTAGTGTTGCCACATCAGCCAGCCGTCTTTATTTTTCAGAGAACTATTTTGGAAATACGGGTCATGGTACATACTTTTTATACGAGGGTGATATTTTTAATGATTTAGCTAATTTACACTCTTTTGTGGGCTATCGAACCAACCAGATTGATACCCGACTTGGCAAGCTCGATTCTTTAGTCTATTCATGGGTCGGATCACTGACTAATCCTTGGACTTATGGCAGTAATATTTCTGTTATTCCTGAATATAATAGATACTTATCTAATTCAGGTAGAGTGGTTGTTTCATTAGGTGATCAATTAAAACTTGGTGTAAACGTTCTTCTTAATAAGGACACTCGCGATTATAGTTTTTATGATTTAGGCGGTAAATGGTCTAATAACACCTTGGCCGTCTCAACAGTTTATCAGGAAAATAATAAAGATAGCACAACAGCCTTCGAAAATAGAAATACTTGGGCTTCAGCAATATCCTATCAAATCAACAAAAAAATTACATTAAATACCCTTTATACGCATTATAGTAACTCATATGCCTCCAATAGTAAGGACGATTCATTCTCAGTCGTTATTCAAAATCAGAAAACGTATTTATCTTATCAAACATCACAGAATAAAGATCAAAGCCGTGTCAATCTAATGCATTCTATACCCCTCTCAGATGCAGCCAGTATCGGTTTTGAAGTACAAACACCTGTAAATTCAAAATACTATAAGGATGGCGCAACAACTAAAACTGATGATGCCTCTTTTGCTGTTATCTATCTTGGATTTAAGTTTTAATATTCGGTCACTACATTTAACCAAGATTCTGGCAGTATCGTAAGTAGTTCGCTTTGTATCCATAGGTCTATCTGGAAAAGTACGGCTAAACCAAGCACTAAAAGTAGACCGCCAAGAATCTGATTACTATATTTTAAAATATGACTAGAAGACATAATCCAATAGCGTCCGCCATAACTTATAATCAACAATGGTATAGACGCGCCAAAAGCAAATATGGCAAAGCATAACGCTGCATATAATGATGAGCCTTGAGTGGCAACCATAACAAAAATTGCACCTAAAGCAGGACCAACACATGGACTCCAAATGATCCCTAAAAGAGAACCAATCAATACTTGACCAACCATTCCCATTTCATCAGCTTTCCCAGTTAATTGATGCGCTTTATCAGCCAAACGACTTAACCAAGTACCGTGCCATGATGGCAATAACATCATGAGTCCAAAAATCACAAAAAAACCTGCAGCGACCAGCCGCCATTGATATGATGGCAAACTCAACCACTGACTTAAAATATATAAACCTGTACCCATAACTACAAAACCAATGATGAGACCGAGTGCCATCATGATTGGTCCTAAGGGATGTCTTTGTATGCTTGCAGCAACAATCAATGGCAATGCAGGCAAAATACAGGGAGAAAAAGCTATTAAAACGCCAGCAAGCCACAGGGTTAATAATGACATTAATTACCTTGGCTAATGAGTGTTTTGATTTTATCTTTGTTGGTTAAAAATGCTTCACAAGCAACAACCTGTCCTTTATGAAACACAACCAATGTGGAACGCGTTGATAAATCGCAAGTCTTTTTGTCCTGCTGATTTTGTAAAAAAGGCGTTATGTATTGTTTGGTGAGTGATGCTTTAAGTTCATTTTCACCGCTTCTTGGTAATTTATAAAATGCATATGTGTTATAGGGTTTAGTTTCTTCTAAACTAGCAATCACTGACCGCTGACGCATACAATGACCACACCATGGGGTATTAACCATTAAAATCGTTTGTTGGCCATTTTTTAAGCTTTGATCAAAGTTTGATTGTTCAAACGATTGTAGCTCCGCAAAAGCAGACGATACAAGTAATACTGAAGACAATATATATTTATACATAAAAACACCTCTTTGATTTTATTATAGCGTAATTTATGCCATTTTGAAGAAAGCTTTTATGCTTTTCATCCACTCACTTTGTTTGGGTTGATGAGAAACATCGATTGAATCACCAAATGATTTAAGCATTTCTTTTTGAGTAGCATTTAATTTAACTGGGGTTTCAACAACAACCGTACACATCAAATCACCCATAGTGCCTCCAGAACGTAATGAAGGCATGCCTCTTCCTCTCAATCGAAGTTGGGTACCTGTTTGTGTGCCAGATGCAATTTTTAGATTTACTTTGCCTGTCAGTGTTGGTACTTCAATTTGACCACCTAAAGCAGCTGTCACTATATCAATAGGCACCTGACAGTGAAGATGATGCCTTTCTCTATCAAATAAAGCATGTTTTTTGATGTCGACAACAACAAATAAGTCACCAGGCGGCACACCTTCACCGGGATAGCCACCACCTTCTACCCGTATTCGATCACCATGATCAATACCGGCTGGAATCTTGACATTAATTTTTTTCCCAGTAGCTTTACGGTCATTTATGCGACCAGAACCGCGACACATGGGACACGTTTGTTGCATAGCAATAAATCCGTGTGAGACTTGTAAGGTACCTGTACCGTTACATTTGGGACATACTTTGGTCGCTGGGATATCAACTTGAATCTCTTTACCATAGATGGCATCTTCAAGGGTAATGGATGTCTGAAATTCAACATCCATCCCTTTTGCTTGACGTCTACCGCCACCGCCACCAAAGAAATCATTAAATACGTTCCCAAACATATCATTGATATCCATGCCACCGGGACCACCGCCCATCTGTGGGTCTACAGAACCAAAACGGTCATATTGAGCACGCTTGTTCTCATCGGATAAGACCTGATAGGCCTCACTTATTTCCTTGAACTTATCGGCATTACCGTCGCTTTTATCAGGATGGTACTTACTTGCTAAACGTCTGTAAGCACGCTTAATGTCTGTTTGAGATGCATCTTTACTGACCTCAAGTGTTGCATAATAATCTGCCATCCCGATCCTCTTTGGTTATGCTTCTTTATTATCGTCTTTCTTGTCGTCTTTGACTTCTTCAAATTCGGCATCCACGACTGTGTCATCTGCACTACCTGAATCATCACTGGCTTGTTCTGCAGCACCATTACTGTTAGCATCAGCTTGCTTTTGAGCATATAATCTTTCGCTCATTTTAGCGCTAGCTTGTGATAATGCCTCTGACTTTTGTTTGATGGCGTCTAAATCATCAGCTTTGAGAGCCTCTTCTAGTTCAGATATGGCTGTTTCAATAGCAGTTTTTTCGTCTGCTTCAACTTTATCTTCACCCAGCTCAGTCATCGCTTTCTTTGTTCCAGAAATTAATGATTCAGCTTGGTTTTTAGCTTCAACTTTTTCTTTGAACAGTTTGTCATCTTCAGCATGTTTTTCAGCATCTTGTTTCATTTGCTCGATTTCATCTTCAGATAAACCACCTGCTGCCTTAATGACAATTGATTGCGCTTTTCCAGTTGCTTTGTCAGTTGCACCAACATTTAAAATACCATTTGCATCAATATCAAACGACACTTCAATCTGAGGCATGCCTCTAGGGGAAGGTGGAATATTACTTAAATTAAACCGACCCAGTGATTTATTGGCAGATGCCATATCACGTTCACCCTGCAATACATGAATGGTCACTTCAGTTTGGTTGTCCGCTGCAGTTGAAAACACTTGTGATTTCTTGCTTGGAATGGTTGTATTTTTTTCAATCAACTTAGTCATAATACCACCTTCGGTTTCGATACCAAGTGACAATGGCGTTACGTCTAATAGTAAAACGTCTTTAACATCTCCTGATAGCACACCACCTTGCAAAGCAGCACCAACCGCAACAGCTTGATCAGGGTTAATGTCTTTACGAGCTTCTTTTTTAAAGAAGTCTTTAACAACCGATTGAACTTTAGGCATACGTGTTTGACCACCAACCAAAATCACATCGTCAATATCTGATACACTTAATTTAGCATCCTTTAATGCGATCTGACATGGCTTAATGGTTGCGTCAACTAATTTATCAACTAAAGATTCAAATTTTGAACGGGTTAGTTGCATGACTAAATGCTTTGGTCCATCCGCATCTGCAGTGATGAAAGGTAAATTAATTTCTGTTTGTTGCGCTGATGAAAGTTCGATTTTAGCTTTTTCAGCAGCTTCCTTTAAACGTTGTAATGGCACAGGATCTTTGCGGAGATCAATTTTGTTTTCTTTTTTAAATTCCTCAGCTAGATAATCAATTAAACACTCATCAAAGTTAGCACCACCCAGGTGAGTGTCACCATTGGTTGCCAAAACTTCAAATTGATGATCCCCATCAACATTTGCAATTTCAATGATTGATACATCAAATGTACCACCACCTAAGTCATAAACTGCGATCTTACGATCCCCACGTGCTTTATCCATACCGAAAGCTAGTGAGGCTGCAGTTGGCTCATTAATGATTCGCTTAACCGTTAAACCAGCAATGGTACCTGCATCCTTAGTTGCTTGACGCTGAGCATCATCAAAATAGGCAGGGACTGTAATCACAGCTTCAGTCACTTCATGACCCAAATATTCTTCGGCTGTTTTTTTCATACGCTGAAGGATTAACGAAGAAACTTTTTCAGGTGACCATTTTTCTTTCTTACCATCAACTTCGATATCGATACAACAATCGCCATTTTTTGCTTTGGAAACTTGATAACTTAAATCTTTCTCGAGCCCTTTTTCATATGTTGAACCAATTAAACGCTTCACTTCATAAATGGTGTTTTTTGGGTTTTGAGTTGCTTGTCTTTTCGCTGAATCACCAACGAGGATCTCGCCATCTTTAGCTGCACCAATGATAGATGGGGTTGTTGGTCGTCCCTCAGGACTATCGATTACTTTAACTGAACCGTCTTTTTCCATGACGGCTACACATGAGTTTGTGGTTCCTAAATCCACTCCAATAATAACTGACATAAATTTTTTCTCCAATAATTAATTCTGTAATTTATTTATAAGGTCACTTTATTTTTTTTCAAGTAATTATTTATTTTGCAACAATAACCCTTGCCGGACGTAATAATCGATCACCCATTTTATAACCTTCCTGAATGACCTCAACCACCTGCCCTGATTCAACACCCGGTTGTTCAATACTTGTCATGGCTTCATGAATATTATGATCAAACGCTTGGTCTTTTGCATCCACTTTACTAACACCATGTTTATTCAATACGTCTAAAAAGAGCTTAACAGTCATTTCCAATCCGTTTTTTACCGCATCTGAAGCAGACTCTGCTGCTTTTTTTGCTGCATCCACTGAGTCAATCACAGGCAACAAGTCTTGACAAATCTTTTGCAACATAAATGCCTTTGACTTTTCTAACTCTCGATCCATTCGTTTACGATAATTATCTAAATCTGCTTGATTGCGATGAATTGTTTCCTTCGTTTCAGTCATTAAGCGAGCGTGCTTTTCTTCAAAAGAAGCCAATTGATCCTCTAACATTTTTATTTTGTCATTTTGTTCACGATCAGCATCAAGTACCTGATCTGCTTGTTGTGGTGCTAAATCATCCGCACCAACAGGTTGTTGTTTTTTTTCTTCAAGATCTTTTTTTACCATGTATTCACCTTTATAAAGAAGTTAATTTATCATATAAATTCATTTATTTAAAGATATCTAATGCGGTTTTTAGCAGAATTGATTATACTGACTTTTATGTTAACTCGATCAAAAATACAATTATTGCAACTGAGCATCATTTTGATTGCGCTAATCGCTGCGTGGACCATAGAACTAACCTATAAATTATTGCCTTGTCCAATTTGTTGGATTCAACGTGTTATTTTAATAACTTTGATTTTATGGATAATACTAGAAAAGCAGTATGGCCCTAAGTGGCTATTTACATCTTTATTCTATCTCAACATAGCCATGGGCACTTTATTGAACATACATCACCAATATCTGATTTCTAATTACGATCCCAATGCATCATGCCTACCTGGACTTGGTTATTTGATCAATACATTTGGCATCTTTAAAACACTGCATTTGGTTTTTACGGATCATAGTAGCAGTTGTGGCAATGTGGTATTTAGCCTTATGGGATTGAATATCCCTCAATTATTAATGATGATTTATGTAATTTTAACAGTGCTTAATATCATTAAGCAGCGCCTATCGTTATAACCTTGCACACTCATCAAAAGATAGTCTTTTCAGTTCAAGTTTAGGATCTGTGAAAATCAAACACCTAACGCGCTCACCCATTTCAGATGGGTCAGTTAGTTGCCTTACTTCCCATGTATTATTCTTTCGATCTGGATGTTTAGCTAAAAAGTCTATGATCCAACGACTTTGTTTAAAATAATTGGACACCAGCCATCCTTGGTCTGCCACTTGATGCGCAAGCGCGGAAAAATTGACATCTGCTGTGATATCCATATGGCCAATATGTTTTAATACATCACTTTCTACCGTATTTTGATAAAAACCTCTTAAACTATCACCTAAATGAGGCAAGTGCATGAGCTCATTGGCATGATACCCATAATCAAACCACAAACAAACACTGTCTTTGATTGCAGAACCCAATGATTGTAATGTTTTTCTATAATCTCTCACATCATAAATGCCATCAGTATCAGGCCACTGATTCAATTCAATTGTAGTGGCTTGCCATTGCCAACTGAATTGCCCATTATCTAGACAAACATAAGCTTCTAGTAACTTACCATCCTTTCTTTTAACTCTTCTAGAAGGGATGGCATCTAACCATTCATTTGCAATGATTAAACTATTTTCAGGTATTTCATCTAATAATATATGACTACAGAAATGATTATTTTCTAACTGAATTTCTTTTAATGATTCACTTATTTCAACGAAATGATAATGTTCAAATTGATGTTTAAACTTAGCTGCCAGTTTTGACATCAGTTGACCCGTACCTGGACCTAACTCAACGAGATGTTTACATCGCAAATTTAAGGCATCAATCAGATCAATTAACGCATCAGAAAAAAGCGAGCCCATTTCGGGCGCAGTGATAAAATCAGCACCAGACATACCAGGCGCTTGGTGATAATACCCAAAGCATGGATCATACAACGCCCAAGCCATGAAAACATCAAAACGAATGGGGCCATCTTTTTCGATCCAAGATATCAAATGATCTTGCTGATTCTTTGACCTATCCATCCCTATGCCAGACGGTTTCAACAGAGGTTGATTGTGCTTCTTTCAAAATCCCCCGCTTAATTAAACTTAAACTAACGGACTTGATTCTTGAATCGAATGCAATCACTTCATTGCGTAAGTCAATCAGCAATGCTTCTAAAAGTTTGTAATCACATACTTTTGCACGTTTAATTAAAGTTTGAGATAAAGAAAAGTAATTAATGGTACTTGCCAAGTTATCATTGATTTCATCCAAATCAATGGCTACTGAAACATCTGCATAAATAGACATTGGACATTGTCTTTCCCATTCATATACACCAATAATGGTTTTTAGTTCGAGTTGATTAATATGAATCTTCAATATTTAACCCCATACCCTTTTTCAAAACGGTTATATAACCAACAAAAACACGCAATTGAAAAACCGAAGGTATACACCAGCACCTCATGAGGTGCAAATTCATGAATGCCTAATAAACTATAGCGAAACAAATCCACAAAATAGCTTATAGGATTATATTGATGTAACCATAGCAATATACCCTGTAAATGTGTACCGTCATAAAATACACCGCCAAAAAAGATTAAGGGGGTTAATACAAAATCAGGCACAATGGTAATTTCATCGAAGTTTTTGGCATACATCGCATTGAGCATCCCAAGCGATGCAAAACATAAATTCACACTCACCATGACCGCAATCATATAAAACCAATGAGCAATATGAAGGTTTAATAGCAAGTTTCCTATAGCTACAATTAAAATACCACAAAATAAGCCGCGAGTTATACCTCCAATAATGAACCCTAATACGATCTCAAAACTTGTTAACGGTGAAATCATTAGTTCATCTATAGAGCGATGAAATTTTTCGATAAAGAAAGAAGACACACAATTTTGAAAAGAAGCCAGAATCATCGACAACATAGCCAAACCTGGCAACACAAATTGAATGTATTCAACGCCTTGAACCATTCCGACACGGCTACCTACAATCTTGCCAAAAACAGTTAAATATAAAAGTGCTGTAATGATGGGTGGTATCAAGGTTTGTCGCCACAAACGAATATAACGCCAAATTTCTCTTCTTGTTAACGTTTCGAGTCCAATTTTATTCATTCTGCTTTCCTATTCATAGATTGTTTGATCAATTGTTCTAATCGGCCAGCAACAACCTCAAAATTATCTACTCGACAACCAAGCTTATTTAACGTATCAAAGACATCATGAATTGGAATGTTACTGGGAAGATGACAACGCAGCCCCTTTCGACCTTTTTTGTGTATATATGACGGTAGTTTTGTTACGTCTGGCATATGGTCAACAGACAATTCAATGATCGCACATTCCTGATCGGCTAGTAATTTTTTTATTTCTCCAGTAATGATTATTTTTCCACGATTGATTAAGGCCATTTCTTTACATAACTGCTCAGCCTCTTCAAGGTAGTGTGTAGTCAATACTATCGTTAATCCTTTTTTATTTAATGCCTTAAAAAATCGCCACATACCTTCTCTGATTTCAACATCTACACCAGCAGTTGGTTCATCTAAAAATAAAATATCAGGCTCATGAATCAAAGCACGTGCGATGGTTACTGCACGTTTCATGCCACCAGAAAGTGACCTAAATAATGTTTTGCGCTTCTCAGTCAAATACAAGTTTTCAAGTAATTTTGGGATTTTTTTATCTATTTGGCTTTTGGTCAATCCCTGGTAACCACCAAATTGATAAAGAATTTGTTCAACGGTATGAAATGGATTACAGTTAAATTCCTGTGGCACCAACCCGATTGCGCGTTTTGCATACATACTATGATTTTTGAGGTTTTTCCCTTTCACCCATATGTCACCTGATGTTGCAGATGTTAATTGACATATTGATTTAATCAGTGTTGTTTTTCCAGCACCATTATGGCCTAAGAGCGCAAAAAAAGAGCCTTTGGGAATGATTAAATCTACCTCATTTAAAGCTTTATTTCCGTCTTCGAATACTTTTGTTAGGGATTCAATAGCAATTGCATTAGTCATGCCACTAATCATACCTAAATCAATCCTTTACTGGCAACTGTTTATTGGTATGATAGTAATTAGGAGAAATTTTTATGGCTGATCGCATTTTTCAATTTTTTATGCTTTTTGTGGCGCTGATGGTGGGCGTTGTTTTGGGATCACATTACGGTCCAAAATTAAATTTAGCGCTTTTCGCTCAAGAGCTACAGGATTTCTTTATAGCTATGCTGCCGGTCTTGTCTACCGGCGCCTTGATAAAGTATTTGTTCAGTTGATAAAACTTTACCTGAGTAAACCCAACTAGCACTTGCCTCGAAACTGACAAGATTATCTTGTCTTTGCATCTTTGCACATCCGCCTTTTTGAGCTATTGCTAATTCATTGCCACATAACTCATTGTCGTGTAAAGCTGCAAACGATGCCACACAAGCACTACCACATGCATGCGTAAACCCTGTTCCTCTCTCGAAAGTACATAATGAAATTTCGTTTTGATGATGCCTATAAACACCACTGATATTTACTGGTCTTTGTTGATAACAGTTTTTGATGGTTTCTTTGGACCAAGTTTGTTCGGTCAAATCAATGATCCAGTGTGGATTCCCAACAGAGTAAAACCATCCTTCGGGCATGATTTCAATAAATTGTGGCCATTCAACTAAAACTTGAATATTATCGTTTGATAACACATTAACTATGATTTCCTGCTCACCTGCTTTAAGTAGTATGTTTTCCTGACCAAGTTTGTCAGACAAATATCTACCCACACACCGAGCACCATTAAGACATTGCTCTGCCGAAGAACCGTCTTGATTATAAATTTTATATGCCCAAGTGTTTCTTGCTATGTTTCTAATGACGAGTAATTGGTCAAAGCCAATGCCTAAATGCCTATCTCCCAGCCGCTTGACAAGCGCTTCATCGGGGTCTTCCTTAGGTTCAAACAATAACACAAAGTCATTACCAAGAGATTGTAATTTATGAAATTCCATAATCATAAATTTATCAATCTTCCAAAAAGAAAGATAGTGTATACTTGCAATTTATTACAAATTCATGGTAGATTTTCGAATAACGGGCCCATAGCTCAGTTGGTTAGAGCAGGGGACTCATAATCCCTTGGTCCTAGGTTCGAGTCCTAGTGGGCCCATTTAAAAAGCGTTTATTTTAAAGCAACTAATCCAATCTTCATTTATTTAGATAGTATCTAACAACTTTTTGATATCAAATGTTCGTATGTTTATTAGTATCTTTTGATACCAGATTGAATCTTGATGCATCTCTTAGACTAAAGAAAGATAAAATCTTTGTTAAAGTTTGATGATTTTGATTTATTTTAATAATAGAATCTTTTTCTTTTCGCTCCCGATCAAAGAAACTAAAGTCTTCAAGAGCCATCCGTGAAACATATTTATTCACTGAAATCTCGTTATAAAGTGCTTTTATTTCTTGATCGCCTAAAAAGGCATATTTAGATGCTTTTAGATTGATCTTCATCGCTGCCAATACAAATTCTCGATCATCCAATAATTCGTCACTTGCATTCACTAATGCCTTGACATCTACTTCAACCACCTCAAGCATAAATTCGCGATCTGCCTGTAATTCTTCACTTGCATACTTTAATGACCAACTATCTTCTTTGACTGCTGCTAAAACAATCGCTTTATTACTTCTACATTGATCACTGGCATACTGTAATGCACTGCCATTTTGTTCAACCGCTGCTAAAACAATCTCTCGATCTCCTCTTAATGCTTCACCGGCATATTCTAATGCACTGCTAATTCGTAAAATTTCACTTCTTTTAACCGCTGCTAAAACAATCTCTTTATTACTTCTACATTGATCACTTGCATACTTTAATGCAAGGCCATATCGTCTAACCGCCTCCAGAACAATTTTTGGATCATTCCTAAGTGCTTCACTGGCATACTGTAATGCACGGCCATCTCGTCTAACCGCCTCAAGAACAATTTTTGGATCATTCTTTAATTCATAACTGGCAAACTCTAATACATGGATATTTTTTTTAACTGCTGCTAAAACAATTTCTCGATCTCCTCTAAGTTTTTCACTTGCATACAATAATGCACGGCCATCTTGTCTAACCGCCTCCAGAACAATATTTTGATCATTCTTTAATTCTTCACTGGCATGCTCTAATGCCCAGGCATTTTCTCTAACAGCTTCGAGTACAATATCCCGGTCATTCTGAAATTCTGGGTAGTTTTTTAATGCTTCACCATTTTTCCTTACTGCTTTTAAAACTGGTTGTTTATTTTCTATATTTTTTCCCATTACGATACCTATGCTTTATTATCTATTAGGCAGTTGAATTATAATCTTTTATTTTACAACTGTTTAAAACATAAATTTTATCGCATGATTTGTTTCTTTACAAGTCATCCTAAGTTTCGCGGCCTCTGGCACACTCAAAAAAGACATTATATTCGATGATTGAACCATCTTGTTTGTAGCAGTATTCTATGAAAGGAACATGCTAATCGTAAATAATTAATCTGACTAATAACTTTCTATTATTTAGATAACCAAAAGATTTTTAGTTTATTTTGAAACTGCAGACTCTATTAATGAAAGCACTTTTTTATCAGCATCTAACTTTGCCCTAACACCAATTGGAATGGTATAAGTTTTTGGTTGGTGACCAAATAACAAGCCAGATATAACCGGTATTTTTCTATTTTTAAAATGATCGGCTAAAATATCGTTTAAAGCAAGGTCAGATGCACGATTAGAATGACATTGCTCACAAGAACCGAAAATAAAACCACTTATTTGGTCTAATACGCCTGCAAGGGCTAACTGTGTTAACATTCTATCGATGCGATATAGGTCTTCACCAACATCCTCAACAAATAGAATTTTACCATGCCAATCGTTAATCATATATGGGGTTGCTAATAATGATTGGATAATTGTTAAATTACCACCAACCAAAACACCTTCAGCATGACCGCTATGAATAGTAGTTATCTCTTTTTTAAGGGGAATTAAATCAGAATCATCAATTGTTTGACTGTTTTCATAATTAGCCACTTCGCCCTCGAATAAAATTGATTTCATCATGTTTGCACTACTTTTTGGCACAGTTAATCCGAACATTGGACCATAAAAAGTGATTAAGTTTGTCTTAGTGAAAATAGCGTTTAGTAAAGCAGTATCATCGCTATAACCCATAACAACCTTTGGGTGCGCCTGAATAGCAGCATAATCTATTAATGGCAGCACTCGCATAGCACCGTATCCACCTGCTATCTCAAAAACTGCTTTAATTTCTGGATTAAGAAAAGCGTCATTCACTTCTTTTGCGCGACTTTCATCGCTGCCAGCAAACCATAAATATTGCTGATAGACATCATCAGAAATGACGGGTTCTAAACCAAATGCTTTCACACGAAGCATTGCTTGGTGAACTTTATCGGCTGAAACGGCATAACCCACTTGTACTAATGCAACTTTATCGCCAACTTTAAGGTGCGGTGGTTTAATTGGTGCAGATATCGATAAAGATAGACACATACTAAGAAATAAACAATAAAAGTAGTATTGCATGAATTTACAGTATCATATTATAAATGCGTTTATCTAGATGGCTGTTTTCCAGATGATGGTTCTTCATCAAAGTTACTTTCCCAATCATTATCTGAGTCATATGCATGGACTTCATTAATCAAAAATAGATAATACTTACAATCATTGATTAATTTTTTATTCTCTTCTTTCCCCAATTGCTCAAGTTGATTCATCACGCTTGTTACTAAAGCTCTTTCTTGAGGCACTAAATCTAGTTTTGCAAACTGAAAAGAAAGTGGGTTTTGAGTACTGGCAGTTTCTATAATATCATGGTTATTTTTCAGGACATCATCGGCATATTCTAGCGCCATACCATGTTGAGAAACAGCAGCCATAACAACCTCCCTGTCATCCTGAAATTCTGGGAAGTTTTCTAATTCACGACCATTTTTACTTACTGTTTCTAAAACAGCTTTTCTGCCTTCTATATTTTTTTTCATCATTATTCCTATGCATAAATGTCTATTAATTAGTTTAATGATGTTCTTTTATTTTACAATTGTTTAGAATTTAAACTGCATCGCGTTATTTGTTTCTTTACAAGTCATCTTCACTTTCACGGCCTCTGGTACACTCAGAAAAGACATTATGTTCGATAAAGTTGCCTCATTTTGGTCGATAACTGAATGATCTCTTTGACTTGTTGTATCGAATAGGCTCATTTTATGTGCTTCTTTTGAAATATATGCTTTTATTGATACCTTCTGCAATAGCTCTTTTATTTCTCCTTTATCCAATAAAGAATACTTCGATGCTTTTGGATTGATTTTCATCGCTTCGAGAACAAATTCTCGATTGCTCCTTAATTCTTCACTTGCATACTCTAATGCAACCACATTTTGTGAAACCGCTATCAACATAAATTCTCGATCATTCTTGAAGTCATCACTGGCATACCTAAATGCAAATGCATTTCCTTTAACCGCTGCCAGAGCCAGAACAAATTCTCTATCTTTCTTAAATTCATCACTTGCATACTCTAATGCATCATCATCTTCTTTAACGGCTGCTAAAACAATATCTCGATCCTTCTTTAAGTCATCACTTGCATATCGTAATGCCCATCCATTTCGTTTAACCGCTACCAAAACAAGCTCTCGATCATTCTTGAATTGCTCACTTGCATATCGTAATGCACAGCCCCTTTGTGAAACCGCTTCCAAAACAAACGCTCGATCATTCTTGAAGTCATCGCTTGTATACTTTAATACAAAACTATTTAATTTCAATGCTTCAAGGATGAATGCTCGATCCTTCTTAAAATCATCACTTGCAGACGCTAATGCACAACCATCTTCTTTAACCGCTGCTAAAATAAATTCTCGATTACCCCTCAATTCATAACTGGCATACTCTAATGCATTACCATTTTGTGAAACCGCTGCTAGAACAATGTCTCGATCCTTCTTAAAGTCATCACTTGTATACTCTAATGCAAGGCCATTTAATTTCAATACTTCAAAGATGAATGCTCGATCTCCCCTTAATGCTTCACTTGCATACTCTAAAGCACTGCCATCTTCTTTAACGGCTGCCAATACAAGATCTCTGTCATTTGGATTATGCTTCATCACTGTCAAAATGACTTCTTTATCTTTCTTTAATTCTTTACTTGCATACGCTAATGTATCTCGTGAATATTTAACCGCTTCCAATACAAACTTTTTATCATTCCTTAATTCTTCACTTGCATACGCTAATGCCTTACCATTTTCTTTAATAGCTGCTAATACAATTTCTGGATCATCCTGCAATTTATATCTGGCATACTTTAATACTTCGTAATTTTTTGAAACAGCTGCCATAACAAATTCTCGATCCTTCTTTAGGTCATTACTAGCATATTCGAACACATAGCCTCTTTGTGAAACCGCTGCCATAACAATGTCCCGATCCCCTTTGGCATTTAAACAACCATAAGAGTCATCTAAATACATTAACATTATTGGGTCTTGACAAACTGCGGCATATGCTACAGCGTAGGTCTTTTTAAATTCTGGAGCAACATAAAATATAGCGTGTCCATTTTTTCTTATTAACCTAAGCATTATTTCATAGTTAGTTTTTATTTGTTCACCCATATACTTTAAAGAATGTGGCATTCTAGCCGCCTTAGATATGATAGCTTCATCATTCTTTAATGCATTGCTGGCAAACTCTAAAGAATAAGGATATTCTGTAACCGCTGCCAGAACAATATCTGTGTCATTCTGAAATTCTGGAAAGTTTTCTAATTCACGACCATCTTTCTTTACTGCTTCTAAGACAGCTTTTCTGCCTTCTATATTTTTTTTCATTATTAATTCCTCTTTTTAGATTTTACTTTAAATATTATTTTAAGTTTATTAGCATTATATTAAATATTAATATCATTTATCAATGCACAATAGATTTTGTCTATCATAAAGAAAATTTATAATAAATTATAATCTATTTTAAAACGAGACCTTCCTAAGATTTGATTCATTAAATCAATTGAGATAGCATTTATTATAGTTTGTAATTAACTCAAAATTAGGAGATTTATAATGAAAAAAGTTGGTAATACTTCTTTTTTATTTAATTCAACTTGTAAGCAATATAATACAAGGCTAGTAAGTTTTTTAAATAATATGTTTAAACAGGATGGTTTTGAACTTATTACCTCAAACTCAAAAAAATATATTATAGGCAACCCAATAAAGGAGAAACCAATAGTAATTAAATTACTTGATAAAAAACTGATGCTTAAGTTATTAGTAAATCCTGAGTTATATTTTGGGGAAGCCTATATGGATGGGTCATTAGTGATAGAAAATGGGACACTGACCGATTTTTTAGATTTAGCTTTTAAAAACATTGGTGGAGGCAATATCAACAGTTATGGAACAATAATTAAAAAAATAAGAAATACATTTGGATATTTCACAAATCTAAATAAAATTGTGAAATCAAAAGAAAACGTTGCGCATCATTATGATATATCAGAAAAACTATATGATTTATTTCTAGATAAAAATAGACAATATTCATGTGCATATTTTAAAAATGATGACGATACACTTGAACAAGCGCAAAATAATAAGATTGATCATATTATAAAAAAATTAAATATCCAGCCAAATCAAAAGGTTTTAGATATTGGTTCGGGATGGGGTACACTGGCATTAACAATTGCAAAAAAGACAAATGCCTCCGTAACAGGAATTACATTATCAGAAAATCAATTTGAGTATAGTAAGAATAAAGCAAAAGAAATGAATTTATCTAATCAAGTAGATTTTAAACTTATTGATTACAGACAGTTAAACGAGAAATTTGATCGAATTGTCAGCGTAGGCATGTTTGAACATGTTGGGAAGAATTTTTATAAAACATATTTTGATTCAGTTTTTAACCTTTTAGATGAAAAAGGCATCGCTCTTATCCATACTATTGGTTCTTATATGCCTCCAAGAAATCCACAACCGTGGATACAAAAGTATATTTTTCCAGGCGGCTATACCCCTAGCTTAAGTGAGGTAGTAAGGCCTATCGAAAAATCTGGTCTAATTATTTCAGATGTGGAGGTACTACGTATGCATTATGCGCACACACTTAGAAACTGGCATGATAGATTTGTAGCTAAAAAAGATACTGTTTTAGATATGTTTGACGAAAAATTTTTTAGAATGTGGGAGTTTTACTTAGCTAGCTGCGAAATGTCTTTTAAATGGGGACACCAGGTTGTATTTCAATTACAGTTATCAAAAGATAATATATCTGTACCAAATACTAGAGACTATATTTATTAAATTCAATCTTTTTTTCGTTACGATTCCGATGTTTTAATGTCTATTAATTAGTTTAATTATGTTTTTTATTCTACAACTGTTTAGCAGTTAAACTACATCGCATGCTTTGTTTCTTTTGCAGTCATTTTTGCAAAACACGCAAGCATCATTAGTATTATCTCAATACTGCCTTTAATGCCAAGAAATTATTATATATTATCATACATTTACCTAGGTGCTTTTATTTTACAACTACTTAAAAATTAAACTTCATCGCATGCTTTGTTTCTTTGCAAGTCATCTTAAGTTTCACGGCCTCTGGCACACTTAAAAAAGACATTATATTCGATAAAGTTTTTTCATTTTGGTTAATGCTTGAACTATCTTTTTTACTTATCGTATCAAACAAGCTCATTTTATAGGCTTCTTTTGAAATATATGCTTCTATAGATAGCTTCTGCAATAGCTCTTTTATTTCTCCTTTATCCAATAAAGAATACTTCGATACTTTTGGATTTTTTTTCATCGCTGCTAAAACAAATTCTGGATCTTTCCTTAATTCCTCACTTGCATACTCTAATGCACTATCATCTAGTGACATGGCTGCTAGTACAAAATCTCGATCTTTCTTTAACTCATCACTTGCATACTCTAATGCACTATCATCTAGCGACATGGCTGCTAGTACAAAATCTCGATCTTTCTTTAACTCATCACTTGCAGACTCTAATGCACAACCATCTTCTTTTACTGCTGCTAAAATAAAGTCTCGATTACTCCTTAATTCTTCACTTGCAAACTGTAGTGCCCATCCATCTTGGTTTACTGCTGCTAGTACAATCTCCTGATCTTTCCTGAACTCTTCTCTAGCAAACCATAATGCACTACCATGTTCTTTTACCGCTGCCAATACAACTTTTCGATCCCTCTTTAAGTCGTCACTTGCATACTTTAATCCATGATAATGTCCTTTAACCGCTGCGAGTACAACCTCCCGATCTCCCCTTAAATCTTCACTCGCATACTCTAATGCACTGCCATCTTGTGAAACTGCTGATAGAACAATCTCTCGATCTCCCCTTAATGCTTCACTTGCATATGCTAATGCACTGCCATCTTCTTTAACCATTGCTAAAATAAAGTCTCGATTACTCCTTAATTCTTCAAATGCTACTAGCACAATCTCCCGATCTTCCCATAAATCTTCACTCGCATACTGTAATGCACCAGAATGTTCTTTAACCGCTGCTAGAATAAATTTTCGATCCTTCTTTAAGTCATCACTTGCATACTTTAATGCTTCGCAATCTTCTTGAATCGCTACTAAAACAATCTCTCGATCATTCTTGAAATCATCGCTTGTATACTCTAATGCAAGTCCATTTTGTTTTAATGCTTCAAAGATGAATGTTCGATCTGCCCTTAATGGTTCACTGGCATACTGTAGTGCAAATCCATCTTGTTTTACTGCTGCTAGTACAATCTCCTGATCTTTCTTTAACTCTTCACTGGCACACCATAATGCATAACCATTTTCTCTAACCGCCGCCAACACAATTTCTGGATCATTCCTTAATTCAGTACTCGCATACTCTAATGCAAGTCCATCTTGACTAACTGCTTCTAAAACTGCTTGTTTGTTTTTTGTATTCTTTTGCATAATTTTTCCTATACTTTAATATCTATTAATTAGTTTAATTATATTCTTTTATTTTATAAATACTTAGAATTTGAACTGCATCGCGTTATTTGTTTCTTTGCAAGTCATCTTCAATTCCACGGCTTCTGACACACTCAGAAAAGACATGATGTTCGATAAAGTTTCCTCATTTTGTTCAATGGTTGAACTATCTTTTTCACTTGTTGTATTAAATATACTCATTTTATGTGCTTCTTTTGAAATATATGCTTTTGCAGATATTTTCTGATATAGCTCTTTTATTACTCCCTTATCTAATAAAGAATACTTAAATGCTTGTATATTATTCTTCATCGCTGCTAAAACAATATCTGGATCTTTCCTTAACTCTTCACTAGCATACCTCAATGCATAGCCTCTTTGTGAAACCGCTGCCATAACAATGTTACGATCCTTCTTTAAATCGTCACTTGTATAGTTTAATGCCCAAGCATTTTGTTGTACCGCTGCTAAAACAATATCTGGATTATTCCTCAATTCAGCACAAGCACCTTGTAATGCATGGCCATCTTGAATTACTGCAGCCAAAACAATTTCTGGATCTCCTCTAAGTGCTTCACTGGCATCTTGTAATGCACAACCATCTTCTTTAACCGCTTCAAACACAATTTTTCGATCATTCCTTAATGCTTCACTTGCATATTCTAATGCCAATCCATTTTCTTTGACCGCTGTCAGAATAAATTTCCGATCGCACCTTAATTCTTCACCTGTATATGCTAATGCCTCTTCATTTCGTCTAACCCCTGCTAAAACAATTTCTTTATCTTTCTTTAAGTCATCACCTGCATATCGTAATGCACGACCATCTTCTTTAACCGCTACAAAAACAATTTCTGGATCTCCTCTAAGTGCTTCACTGGCATATTGTAATGCCATTCCAGTTTCTTTAACCGCTGCTAAAACAACATCTCGATCATTCCTTAATTCTTCACTGGTATACAATAATGCACGGCCATCTTTTGAAACCGCTTCTAGAATAAATTTTCGATCCTTCTTTAAATCGTCACTGGCAAATTTTAATGCACTATCATATCTAAATCCCTCTTCATTTTGTCTAATCGCTGCTAAAACAATATCTCGATCATTCTGAAATTCTGGAAAGTTTTCTAATTTGAGACCATTTTTACTAACTGCTTCTAAAACTGCTTGTTTGTTTTTTGTATTTTTTTGCATAATTATTCCTATACTTTAATATCTATTAATTAGTTTAATTATATTCTTTTATTTGACAACTGTTTAGAAGTTAAACTCTATCGAACTATTTATTTTTTTTGATACCTGACTCAATCTTGATGCATCTGTGATACTAAAATAAGATAAGATCTTTGATAAAGTTACCTCATTTTGTTCAATCATTGAACCATCTTTTTTGCTTGTTGTATCGAACAGACTTATTTTATAGGCTTCTTTTGAAATATATACTTCTATAGATAGCTTCTGCATTAGCTCTTTTATTGCTTCCTTATCTAATAAAGAATACTTAGATACTCTTGGATTTTCTTTCATCGCTTCGAGAACAAATTCTCGATTGCTCCTTAATTCTTCACTTGCATATGCTAATGTAGTGCCATCTTTTTTAACTGCTTCAAACACAATATCCCTGTCATCTTGAAATTCAGGGAAGTTTTTTAAGTTATAACCATTTTTGCTTATTAATTCTAAAGCCATTCGTTTTATATAATTTTTTTCCATGATTTTTTCCCAACTAGTTAATTAAAACTTATTTATTAATTATTCAAGACATTATATTATTAAAAAACATTAATTTATAAGTCATTTAGTCTATGCTGAATAGAATTAATTTATCATGACGTATGATTATCAATCTCACTAAACATTGCGATGGCTAAAAGGTAATGGTCATTGATGGCTTGAAATTCAATGTTTATATCATCATTCATAGGCTTAAATCCATTATAAGGATCTAGTTCAATTCTTTTAAGCGATGATGGTACACCTAAGCCCTTTAGCTTTGTTATAGCTTCTTTGCCAGTCCAAAAATGTATAAACGCATGCATACATGCATCCTTATCTAAAGACAATAAATACTCATATTCCGCTGCACAAAAAAAGCGCTCAGCCAATTTAAGTGTATTCACATGCTGGTTCAATGTCTCAATATCAATGCCTATCGGCTGATCACTAACTGCAACCACGGTTTCTTGCGCTTTATGTGTAATACTAATGAAAGCAGATTGACAAGCTAGATAAGGCTTGCCTACATCATTTTTTTGAATAATTACTTTTTTCTTTAGTGATTGCTCAACCGATCTAAGATAAAATGCTTTACGATCTGCTTGTGTACACTGTTGATGATATATTTTAAAGGCCATATGTCTTGGATTTTACTATCTTTCTCAGATTGTATAAAGTCATTTTAAACATATCTGTCCTAGTCCTTCACCCAAAAACGCTAGTGCATCACCATTTTTCTATATAACTCATTTTTATAAGATAGGCATCTCAAGACTACGTTTGATGTAAAAACTTATTTAATCAGTAAACGCTACCATCCTAGAAACTTTTGCTACATCAGATCTCATAGGTTTATTTTCTTTTGATACCTGACTAAATCTTGATGCATCTGTTATACTCAAATAAGATAAAATGTTTGTGATAGTTTGCTGATTTTGATTTATTTTAATTACAGAATCCTTTTCTTTTCGTATCCGATCAAAGAAACTGATACCTGTAAGTTCCCCCAGTGAAACGTATTTTTCCAAGGATATCTCTTTTAACAGCGCTTTTGTTTCTTTATGACTCAATAAAGAATACGCACATGCGGATAAATTTTCTTTCATCGCTACTAGAACAATCTCTCGATCTCCTCTAAGTGCTTTACTGGCATACTCTAATGCCCATCCATTTTCTTTAACCGCTGCCAAAACAAAATCTCGATCTCCTCTAAGTGCTTCACTGGTGTACATTAATGCCCATCTATTCGTTTTGACTGCTGCCAAAATAATTTCTCGATCTCCCCTAAGTGCTTCACTGGCGTACATTAATGCACTGCCACTGCTTTTAACCGCTGCCAAAACAATTTCTGGATCTCCTCTAAGTTCTTCACTGGCATACTCTAATGCAGAATTATCTTCTTTAACCGCTGCCAAAACAAAATTTCGATCTCCTCTAAATTCATAACTGGCATACCATAATGCCCATCCATTTTCTATAACCGCCTCCAAAACAATATCTGGATCTCCCCTTAATTCTTCACTGGCATACTCCAATGCACATCCATCTTGATTTACTGCTGCCAAAACAATTTCTCGATCTCCTCTAAATACTTCACTTGCATACTTTAATGCCTCTCCATTCTTTTCAACCGCTGCCAAGACAAAATCTCGATCTCCTCTAAGTGCTTCACTGGCATACGCAAATGTCCATCCATCTTGATTTACTGCTGCCAAAACAATTTCTCGATCTCCTCTAAATGCTTCACTGGCATACTTTAATGCCTCTCCATTCTTTTCAACCGCTGCCAAAACAATCTCTGGATCATTCCTTAATTCTTCACTGGCATACCTCAATGCATGGCCATCTTGTTTAACTGCTGCCAAAACAACATGTTTATTGCCTTGAAGATGCATGAAGCGAGGTAAGTTAATGTTGGTGCCATCCCTTGAAACAGCCTCTAATGCTTCTGATATTTCTAGCATTTCTGATTCATTATCATTTGAAACACGTCCAATACAATTACCCATAGTAAACTCCAATTAATAATTTATTCATTATAATAATTCAAAAAATTCTTATGTAACACTATTATATAGCGCCTAATTCTGCAAAGACGATACCAAGGGTGAACTGACTTATATTGAAATGACTTTTCATATTTAAAGCCTATAAATCAACACTAGAGACAATCTAAAAAAAACCATCTCAAGGATGGGTTAATTTAATTGATATTATTAAGTGAATTGCTTATGGACGAGCGCTTTTGTTTCTTCATAGCCCAGTAAAGAATACCTACATACGGATAAATTTTCTTTCATCGCTGCCAAAACAACACGTTTATTGCCTTGAAGATGCATGAAGCGGGGTAAGCTAATTTTGCTGCCATCCCTTGAAACAGCCTCTAATGCTTATGATATTTCTGAATCATTAATGAGATTTTTATTTTGCATACTTTAGCTTCTCTCTAACACTCTTTGAAAGTTATCCTCTTAGAAACTTTTCCTAAATCAGGTTTCATAAGCTCATTTGTTTCTTTTGTTAGTTCACTAAATGTTGATGCATCTCTTAGACTAAAGTAAGATATGATTTTTGATAAAGTTCGCTCATTTTGCTCTCTAACAATAATTGAATCATCTTTTAGTATCCGATCAAAGACACTGATACC
>JAYZDS010000005.1:0-198921 GCA_036337715.1 Pseudomonadota bacterium
TTTTTGAAGATAAGTATTTTGAAATAATCACTGAAACAATTGCTATTGGTAAATATGGTCTTCCAAAACTTTCCGTGATGAAAATGATTGTAGCAATGGGAAGGTCCATGACACAGATTAAAGATGACGCAATACCTGAAATAATAAATATTGAATATATTGACTCAGATTCAGGTATTACATGATACAACACTAAAAAACCATATAAACTTGCTGTTGAAGTCGCACCTACAATAATTGATGGTATCAGCATACCTGCACTACCTCCTGATATAATGGTAAAGGAAGTAAGTATAATTTTTACTATCGCAATGAGTGCTAACACATACCAAATGTTTAAGTCACTATTTAAAGTGTGATTGTAGACATCCTGAAAAAATTCCTCACCAACCCCTAAAATACTATCAGGTGGAATATGAAAAGTATTAAATAAATATAAAGCAATGATATAACACATTAATGCACCAAAAGGCGCATGCAGATAACTTGACATATAAGACAAAATCTTCCTTATCCATTTCAATACAAATATTAATCCAATACCACTTGGAATACTGACAAAACAACTGGCAAGCACTATGTAAAGATATTCAAACATGCTATAAGTTTGTGCATGGCTAACATTAATTAATAATAAACCGTGTGTATTTAAAACATGATTAGATAATATAAATGAAGTGAGTGAAGCAATCATCCCAAAGATTAAAAATTGATAGATAAAATGACCAGCAAATACTAACTCACATGCAAATATACAACCTGTTAATGGTGCATGAAGTAATGTGGATATCGCTGCAGCAATGCCACACATTTGAAAAATCCTAAAACGTTCCACTGAGTTGACTTTAAAATACTTTGCAAAACCACGACCAAATGACTCACCGATTGGTATTGCAGGCCCTTCTAATCCCCCACTACCACCAGCACCAATGGTAAGGATGGTTGTAAAAATTCTTTTAAAACCGTTTAAAATACTTGGCTTTTTCATTAACTCTGCTTTAATGGCTTTTTTAGTTCTATTCAAATCATAAGTATTATGAAAAAACCTAATGGTATTAGTTGCACCATCACCAAACATGCCTTTAAAAAAAGTCGAATGAAACATTATGCTGCGAATAATGGAAACAAATAATATAACAAACAAAAATATATAATGATTTTTTTCAAAAATATAGAACAAATGATCATTGGTGTAGTCGACTACATTCATCATCATTACAATCATTGTGCACACAAATGATGATAATACTATGATTTCCAGAAGATGAATTGGTTTAATATGAGAATATTCAGACTTAACATCTGTATTATCTTGTTTGGCAGCATATAGCTTATCTGAAAGATTAATATTACTCATAGATATTTATTTCCTTATAAATACCTATTTTTTATAGACTGATCCTCTCATTTAGTCAATTTTTCAACTTGTACGTCACACAAATAAAACATACTATATTAATCATGATTTACATTAATAATTTAGACCCTGTTTTGTTCAGTTTAGGCCCCTTAGCAATACGGTGGTATGGACTGGCGTATTTAATGGGTATTTTCTGTGGTTTTCAAATCATAAAAAAAATTAAAAAAGATGTGATTACCGACCAACAATTAGAGTCCCTTTTACAGTATAATGTGTTCGGTATTATTTTAGGCGGAAGAATTGGTTATTGCTTGTTTTACAACTTGGGATTTTACTTATCTCATCCATTAGAAATTTTTATGCTATGGCATGGTGGTATGTCTTTTCATGGTGGTCTCATTGGTGTGATCTTAGCCAACCTGATTTTTTCAAAAAAAGAATGTGTTTCATTCTTCAAAATAACCGATCTGATTGTGTATGCTTTACCAGCTGGACTTTTTTTTGGACGTATTGCAAATTTCATCAATGGTGAATTAGTCGGTAGAGTTTGTAATGCGGGTATATGTGTTATCTTTCCTAGATATGACTATCAACCAAGATATCCAAGCCAAATCTATGAAGCCATAGGCGAAGGATTAATCCTTGGGATGCTCATATATGTTTTAAGCAAACGAGTTCATCAACCAGGCATCATATCTTCTGTATTCTTGATGTATTATGGCTTTATCAGACTTGCTTTAGAACAGTTTCGTGAACCAGATGTCCAGATCGGTTATCTTTATTTTGGTCTAACCATGGGGCAGTGTCTTTCATTTATCATGCTTTTTTTAGGATTGATTTTACTCGGTTATGTAACAAAAAATCCTAACAATAATTATGGCTTATAGTGAAATTCTAACACTGTCTTCAATAGGCCTCTTTGTTGGTAGTTTAGTTGGCTTACTAAGTATCGGTGGTGGTCTTATTCTTGTGCCATTACTTCATGTTCTGTATCCAAGTATAGAGATGCAAGACATCGTTATCATTAGTCTTCACCAGATATTGTTAAGCTCATTTGTCACCTTTATGACACATTCTGGTAAACAACCAAGCTTGTTTAAAGACTATAAATGGCTAAGCATTCATTTTATATGCCTGATCGTTGCAGGATTTTTACTTCATTTTATACAAGCGATATGGATAAGCATCTTATTTATTATATTTGTGAGTTTGAGTATTCTTGTAAGAATATGCATCCACTTTAAAATAACAGTTAATCAACTTAAGCATCATAAATTAGTTATTACAACTTTGTGTGCCTCCTATGGTTCAATCATTGGGTTAGGTGGCTCTTTATTACTTTATCCATTATTAAGACTAAGCAACGAAACATATACAAAAGCACTTAAACAATGTGCATTAAGTAGTTTTACCGTCGGTTTATTAGGCGTCATTACACAAGACCTAATTTATTTACTTAACATCAATCATTATTTTCCATGGAAAATAATGTTAATCATAGCCATTACATCAAGTGTATTTGCTCGATTAATGTCTCTTTATACTTATAAATTAGATCAAAGTATCATTGATAATTTAAGTTTCGTAGTAAGCATAGTAGTGCTTATTAGTTATTGTTGCTACCTTTAAATTTCAAAAGTTGGTCAACAAGGTATTGTCTGAAATTGGTTATTCCAATTTGTTTTAATGCCGAAATGTAACAACAGTCAATGTCTGAAAATAATGGCACTTTAAAATCGCTAGACTGTAAGCGGTCTATTTTATTGAATATATAATAACGAGGTATATCAGTCGTTTTTAAATCATTTAATATGGTTTCGATGGTATCTATTTGATTCATAAAATTGGGGTCACTCACATCTATGACTATACATAATAAATTAGCAAGACTGATTTCTGATAAAGTAGCTTTAAAAGCAGATAATAAAGGGTCTGGTAAATGCTCAATAAAACCAACTGTATCTGTTAAAACAAGCTTATGCGCATCGATCGACAAGGTAGCAGAAAGTGGATCAAGGGTTGCGAAATAACGATCATCGTGATAACACTTCTTTTTAGTTAATAATTCAAATAACGTAGACTTACCAGCATTGGTATAACCAATCAAACTAACTGAAAAAGTATTTTTTCTTCGCTTTAATGTGGTTTCACGATGCTTTTGAAACTTTTCTAATTTTTGTTTACATCGATTGATTCTAGTTGCAAGTAATCGTTTATCGATTTCAAGCTGGGTTTCACCAGGCCCACCCCTGAGACCAACGCCACCACGCTGACGTTCTAAGTGGGTCCAGCCTCTAACAAGTCTGGTACTTAGGTAGGCTAGTTTTGCTAATTCAACTTGTAACTTTCCTTCATATGAATGTGCACGCTGACTGAATAGCTCCAATATAAGCTGATTACGATCCATGATTTCAACACATAAATATTTTTCTAATTCACTTTGATGCTTCGGTGAAAGAACAGTATTGATAATGATTTTTTTTTGTTTGTGTCTTTGGCAATAATATTTTAATTCTTCTATTAACCCTGTACCTAAAAAATATTTTTTATTTGGGTTTGTAATTTTAATTGACCAGCAAGACCACGCCGATATACCCGCTGAATTTACAAGTAAATTAAATTCGTAAGGGTTATAAGAAAGTCCATGTAAATGTTTTAAATTTACATGGACTAAAATAATGGGATCTAAATTAGAAATTTTCGACAGGATTAAAATCTTCTTGTAAGAATTCTTGTTGATCACCACCCTCTTCAATATCATTCCAAACCACATTACGTGTTGGGACGACAGTAGCAATCGCATGTTTAAAAACTAACTGTTTTGTATTGTTGTTACTTTTTAATAAAATAACATACTGATCAAATGCAGATACATTACCATTCAGTTTAATACCATTAGTTAGATAAATAGCAACTGGTACTTTTTGTCTTCTTAATGCGTTTAAAAATGGGTCTTGTAATGATTGGGTTTTGTTTATGCTCATAATTCACCTTCTTTATTATATTTTTTTAATATAATTTATTTTACTTGGTGATAATATCAGCATTCTCCCTTAATTACTATGAGATATTACCCATTCTTTAATATTTTTTAAAATATATTGATTAGGATTAATGGTTAACGCTGGTTTATGATGTTTCATCCATGTCATTTGTCTTTTGGCGTATTGTCTTGTTGCTGCATTTATTTTTTCTTTAAGTGCACAGTCATCATGATCATATTTTATCATATCAAGCACTTGTTTATATCCAATACTTTTAAAAATGAAATGATCTAGGTCATTTGGATATCGCTTAATCAGAGATAGTACTTCTTCAATGAGTCCAGATTCTATCATGTCACATGTGCGATCGTTAATTTTTGCATGCAACCACGGGCGATCTATGGGATCTATAGCCATTAAAACGGGTTTAAACTGAAAAGGTTTATTATTTTTTTTATGGCTCGATAATTGTTTATTGGTTGCAAAATATACAAGTAATCCTCTTAATGTTCTTTGAACATCATTTGGATGTACTTTTTTAGCCCATAAAGAGTCAACCATAATTAGCAAATCATATCTTTGTTTTTGTGTTAACGAATAAAGCACATTATGAATTTGATCTCTTTGTAAATGATCAATAAGCGGTATGTCAGATAAGCCGCCATCCATGATGGCTTTTAAATATAACATCGTCCCACCAACCAATAAAGGTAACTTATGTCTTGAATGTATGTCTTCAAGACATACATTCAGTTTTTCTAAATATGTAGCGACTGAAAAATGATCCGGCACACTGACGATATTTATTAAATGATGTGGTACTTGGTTTAATACAGACTGGTCTGGTTTGGCAGCACCAATATTAAAATCATTAAAAACTTGAACGGAATCCATGTTAACGATTTCAATTGGTAATTCCTGTGCAAGCTCATAAGCTATTTTAGACTTACCCGATGCAGTAGGCCCATATAAGATAAAACATTTTTTTGTCATAGATCTAAATATTTATATAATTTTTCGTCTTTCTTATGCATCATATAAACTGTGCGAGCATGTTCTTCACTTTTATTTGCTTGCTCTTTTTCAGCGAGTGATTTTTTTAAAACATTGATTCTTTCTTGCGTATGCGTGATTTCCTGATGCATGTGTTTCATTTCTTTTTCAAGTGCTGGCAAATCCTTATAATAATGATAGAAAAAAATAAATTGTAGCAACAAAAATAAAAAAATTGTCCAAATTGTTAATGCCAACGATTTATGTAATTTGCCCATATAAATTTTTCACATTATTTAGCTTATAAAGTTTTGCACCATTAAGATGTTCAATGGCTAACAATCGATTATATTTTGCAAGTCTCTCTGAACGACATGGTGCACCTGTTTTGATAAAAGGGGCATTTGTGGCAATGGCTAAATCAGCAATAAAGTCATCTTCTGTTTCACCAGATCGATGAGAAATGATATAAGATTTTTCATTGTGCTTAGCAAGTTGAATCGCACGCATTGTATCTGTTAATGTACCAACCTGATTAAGCTTAATTAAAATACTATTCATCCAATGATCATCAATACCTTGCTTGAGTCTTTCATAGGAGGTAACCAGTAAATCATCTCCCACCACTAAACACTGATCATTAACTTGCTTAGTCATTAATTGCCAACCTTCAATGTCATCATCTGCAAGGGGGTCCTCAATCGACAATATTGGAAAAGCTTGAGTTAGTGTTAGCCACTGATCAACCAATGCGTGAGAGGATAATGTTTTATTAGCATAATGATATGACCCTGACTGATAAAATTCACTTGCAGCTATGTCTAATGCAAAACTGATTTCACGCCCTAATGTATAACCGGATTTTGTAATGATTTCAGATAACATATCTAATACATTTTCAGCAGAATCTATGTTTGGTGCAAAACCACCTTCATCACCAACTGCAGTTGAATAATTATGAGCCTGTAAATACTGACGTAAATGGTGATAAACCTCACAACCAGCACGCATTGCTTCTGAAAAGTACTCAAAACCATGCGGCACTATCATAAACTCTTGTATATCTAGTGTGTTATTTGCATGCGCACCGCCATTAACCACATTAAGCATTGGTATTGGCAATATTTGTTTATGGTCGTGATTAATTGATTGATATAATTCAACCTGATGTTTATTGGCCATTGCTCTGGCAAAGGCGAGAGATAGGCTTAAGACTGTATTTGCACCAAGGCTATGAAGCGTTTTTGTACCATCTATTTGTTTTAATTTATCATCAAATTGGGCTTGAGTATCAAAAGACTGATGCATCAGTAAAGGGGTCAATTTATTTTTAATTATTGCTAATACTTTATTAATGCCCTTACCACAATAATAACTGTTATCACCATCTCTTAGTTCAAGCGCCTCATATTGACCGGTTGAAGCCCCAGAGGGCACATATGCTTTACCTTTAAATTGGTTATCAATTATAACTTCTGCACATACAGTTGGGTAACCACGTGAATCTAATACCATATATGCATCAATAGCAGTGATCATATCGTTTCCTTAATAGAGCCAACCGCTTCCTTTATGATCATTAGATCATTAATCAATTGCTCTAACTTACCCAATGGCCATGCATTAGGACCATCGCTTGGTGCAACATCTGGATTAGGATACGTTTCTAGAAATAAAACATCTGCACCAACTGCTACAGCTGCTTTGGCGAGCGCTGGTACAAATTCTCTCTTGCCACCGGTAGAACCATTATTAGAACCAGGTTGTTGTACAGCATGTGTGACATCCATAACAACTGGGCATTGACATGTCTCTTTCATAATTTGAATGGATCTATAATCAACTACAAGGTCATTGTAACCATGTGACGAACCACGCTCGGTAACAAATATCGGATTTGATGAAACACTTCTAACTTTATTGACTGCATGAACCATATCATAGGGTGAAAGAAACTGCCCTTTTTTGATATTCACAGCACAACGGGATTGACCTGCCGCAACTAAAATATCAGTTTGTCTACACAAAAAAGCTGGAATCTGAATGATATCTACTACTTCAGCACACGGCGCTACCTCACTTACTTGGTGGATATCAGTTAATATCGGTAAACCAGTTTCTTTTTTAACTTTAGATAATATATTGAGCCCCTTTTCTATGCCTGGGCCTCGAAATGAACTTATGGATGTTCTATTTGCTTTATCAAAAGAGGCTTTAAAAGTGACATTCACCTGACACTTATCGGCTATTGTTTTTAAGTTTTCAGCAATGCTTAAAGTCATTGCTTCAGATTCAATGACGCAGGGACCTAAAATAAAATCTAATGACACGTTAATCTCCTAACTTTTCAATCAAACATTTTATTAAATCATCAAATAACGGATGTGGTTTTCTAGGGGTAGATAAAAATTCCGGATGATATTGACAACCAATAAACCAAGGGTGTGTTTCTAACTCAACGACTTCAATCAAGGATTTCAACTGAGGATTAAAACCGACTGCTTTAAGCCCATCAGAGGCTAAATGTTCTAAATAGTTAGGATTGAAACCATAACGATGTCGATGTCTTTCATAAATAGATGATTGCGCATATATTTGACTAGTTTGGGATGATTGCTTTATCTGAATTTCAGCCAAACCTAATTGCATCTTTCCATCAAAAACTTTTTCAAACTGCTTTTTTTGTTCATCTGAGCCCCATTCATCAATGGTAGCAATCACAGGATTTGATGTATCTTTATCAAACTCAGTACTATTGGCATCGGCTATGTTTTTTACATGCCTCAAATACTCAACAACCATTAACTGCATACCTAAACAAATACCAAGTAGAGGAATGCTTTGTTCTCTTGCAATTTGAATCGCTTGTATTTTGCCTTCAATACCACGTTCACCAAATCCACCCGGGATAACCAATCCATTGACTAATTTTATTGCGGCAGTTAATTCATCTATGGGCATTTCTGAATTTATATAAACAATTTCAAGTTGTGCCTGGTTTTTCACACTGGCATGATTCAATGCCTCGGTCAATGATTTATATGCATCCACATAGCTTGAATACTTACCAACGATCCCAATTTTTAGATTAAATTTAGGTTTATCGAATTGCTGCAAATATAATTGCCACGAACTTAAATCTATCGATTTATCGTTGATTTTAAAATGATTAAAAATAAGTTGGTCAATCGACTGTTCTAACAATAAATTTGGCACCTTGTATACACAATTGACATCTTCAAGACTAAGAATATGCTTATTCGTAACATTCGTAAATAAAGCGATTTTTTCTTTTTGTGCTTTTGACAAGGTATGGCTACAACGACAAATAATCATATCTGGTTGAATTCCAATAGATCTTAATTCCTTGACTGAATGTTGTGTGGGTTTGGTCTTGATTTCTTGACTGCTTGCAATATATGGCACCAACGTAAGATGAATGAAAAATGTATTCTCTAAACCAAGTTTTAGACGCATCTGACGAATGGCTTCTAAGAAAGGTAAACTTTCAATGTCGCCTACCGTACCACCAATTTCAACAATGATGATATCACCCTCTATATTTGCAACTGATGACTGAATTTCATCCGTTAAGTGAGGAATGATTTGAACAGTCTGACCTAGATAATCACCTTGTCTTTCCTTCTTAAGTACATTATTAAAGATTTTGCCGCTCGTCATATTGTTCTTTTTTGACATTCGCACATTGACATAACGTTCATAATGTCCGAGATCTAAATCGGTTTCATTACCGTCGTCTGTGACATAAACTTCACCATGTTCAAATGGGTTCATCGTTCCTGGGTCCATATTAAGATAAGGATCTAACTTAATAAAATTGACCTTTAAGCCGCTTCCCTCGATAATTGAACCAATAGAGGCGGAGGCAATGCCTTTTCCTAAAGATGAAACAACGCCGCCTGTCACAAATATATATTTTTTCATAATGTCTCTGATACCTGTGAATTGTAACAGGGCTTTACAATAATCACAATTACTTTAAAGCACAATCTGGCATCATTCGTCCTGAAATTGGCTCACTTAAATGCTTTATTTGCAGTGAATCAATTTTATAAAAACGATTTTGGTCTACAAAAATCATTCTAACTTCATACTCATTGGTTTGATAATTTTGATCATTATGATTTGTAACCATTACTTTCGATACAGCAATATATTGGTCATCCTGGTAGGTTAACTGTTCTAAACCTAAATAAGAAACTATTGTATTGATGTTGTTTTCTTTTAAAAAAGCTAAATTGCCTGAATCTTTTAAAGCTTTTGAAAAATTAGGCCATGCGTCATCAGAAAAATAAATTTTTAAATTCTTGTAATTATCTTCTGTCGCAGTGAAAATATCCTGATTTATCCTTTCAATGTCACTTGAGGATATGCCTGCAAATGAAACATTTACACACATTAAAATAAAAAATAATCTTTTAAATATCATTCAATGACCACCCTGGTTCTACAAAACGTTCTGTGTCGTAAGCGCCAGCAAGGTATAATTCAGAACCTGTGAAAGCAACCATCGCGCCGTTATCTGTGCAATATGACATTTCAGGAATGTGACACGAAATATTTTTTGAATGACAAACATCCTTAAGTTGGTCACCAAGATATTTATTCGCTGCAACACCCCCACAAAAAACAAGATGTTTTACGTCATTTAGTTTTAGTGCCCTTTTGGTTTTAATCACTAAAACATCTGCTATGGCTTTTTGTAATGCAAAAGCAATTTCTTCTGATGAATATTGATTGTCATTAAACGTATTAATCACTGCTGTTTTTAAACCACTAAAACTCATACTTAAACCAGGATCTTTAAGCATCGGTCTTGGTAACTTAAGTTCGGTTTCACTAACCTGATTAGCCAGTCTTTCAATTTCAGGACCACCAGGATAAGGCAAAGACATGATTCTGGCGCTTTTATCTAGTGCTTCACCTACAGCATCATCTACAGTAGACCCAATGACTTCACACACATTGATAGCTTTCAACAATATGATGAAAGTGTGTCCCCCCGATACCAATAAAGCTAAATATGGATATGTCAATTCAGCAGATTGATATCTTGCGATTTCAATATGTGCCAAATGGTGATGAACGGGAATCACAGGTTTATTCAAAGAAAGCCCTAAGCCATGGGCAAAACTTGCACCGACAAACAAGCTACCAATCAAACCAGGTCCAGCAGTGTATGCAATGACATCAATGTCAGTTGCTGATAGATCTGTCGCATGTAATGCATCATCAAAAAGCGGCAATAAATGTACTTGATGATCTCTTGAAGCGAGTTCAGGAAATACGCCACCATAACGGTTATGTAATTCTAATTGGCTATGTCTCTTATTATAAAGCATGCCCTTTTTGTTATCATATATAGCGACTGAGGTATCGTCGCATGAGGTTTCAATGCCGAGCGTTAACATATACTTCACATTAACATAATTTTGCCATTTATCAACATGCTTCTTGAATCGAACCAAACCGATCATATATGATAGTTCTAAATATGGAACGATTATATGCGCGACTACCTAGATTTTGAATCCCCATTAAAAGAAATCCAAATAGCGATCAATGAGATTTCTGAGAAAACAGATACGTTAGATCAAGATGTTTTAAAAAAAATATCCAAGTTACAATCTGATTATAATAAGTGCGAAAAAAAAATTTTTAAAAATCTAACGCCAATTCAGGTTTTACAACTCGCGCGCCATCCTAACCGACCACATAGTTATGATTACATCAACAATATTTTAACTGATTTTCAAGAATTACATGGCAACCGCACTGGTAAAGATTGTCCAACGACTATCACAGGTATCGGTTTTCTGGAAAAAAATCCCGTAATGATCATTGCGCAAGAAAAAGGATTTGAACTTGAAGATAAAATAAAAAAGAATTTTGGCATGATGTCACCAAGTGGTTATCAAAAAGCAAAAAGAGCCATGTTTTTAGCAGAAAAATTTAAGCTCCCTGTCATTACACTCATTGATACGCCGGGTGCCTATCCAGGTATAAAAGCTGAAGAAGATAATCAATCTGGTGCAATTGCCGAAAACCTTAAAATGATGGCAGAATTAAAAACACCAATCATCAATTGTATCATTGGAGAAGGCTGTTCTGGTGGTGCACTTGGTATTGGTATAGGTGACCATACATTCATGTTAGCATTTGCAAGTTTTTCTGTTATTTCACCTGAGGGTTGTGCAAGCATATTATGGAAAACAGCAGATAAAAAAGACCTTGCTGCTAAAGAAATGAAACTTCGTGCACAAGACCTAATTCAGTTAGGGCTTATTGATGGAATCATTCAAGAAGGCAGTGGTGGTGCTCATAATAGCCCAAAAGATACCTATAAGCATGTTAAGTCATCATTAGTGAAAGCAGTAGAAAATTATAAAAAAACCAATATAAAAACAATATTAAAAAATCGGTTCGATAAACTGATGCTTCACCATTTACATGAATAACCTAATTGCCAAATCCATTTTAGCTTGTCTTGACTCCAATCATAGTATACGCATTGCTCTAAGTGGCGGTATAGACTCAGTCTCACTTTTAGTGGCATGCCATGAATTAAGATCTCATGGGCAAATAAGTTATTTTGATGCAATCTATGTGAATCACTTATCCAATTATAGTAAGGATGCGGAAAAATTTTGCCAATCACTATGCCAAAAATTGAACATTGATTTAACCATTACAAGCATTGATGCTGAAGTTACAAGCAATAAAGAAGCTCAATGGCGTAAACAAAGGTATGAAAAAATAAGTGAGTTAACACCTTTAATGACGCATGTATTTCTGGGTCACCATCAAAACGATCAAGCTGAAACTTTTTTACTTAATGCATTTCGAGGTACTGGATTAAAAGGATTACAAGGTATGTCTAAATTCACAACTCATCATAAAAAGAGATATAAAAGACCATTCATGGATATCCAGAGATCTCAGCTAGAAAACTTTTTAATTACAAAACAAGTTACATGGATTGAAGACCCTAGTAATCAAGATAACCTATTTAAAAGAAATTTCATCAGAAATAAAATCATCCCATTACTAACGTCACAATGGCCTTCGGTAACACAAACACTTTCAAGAACAGCTACCAATTTGAGTGTTGAAAGCACTATTGAAAGTAATATCTTTAAATTGAGACAGTGGTTAGCATCAGTTCATATTCATCTTGAAAAAAAACGTCTTACTAACATATATTATCAACTTGCAAATAGTCCGTATGATAGAACAACAAAAATACCATTAGACGGATATGATTTATATAAACACAAGCAGAATTTATATTTAATTACACAAACAAAACCATATAAGCAAATTGATATTGATTTAACTCAAAAGACTCACTATTCAATTAATGATTATCTATCAATTGAATTTAAAAAAGTGGCTTATGGTTTAGGTGTAGATAAACAATTTATAAATGAATTATCCATCAGACCTAGACAAGGTGGTGAAACCATACAATTATCGGAAAATCAGCCTCATCAAAAAATCAAAAAACTGATTCAACAATATAAATTGCCAATTTATCTTAAGATCAATACACCCCTTTTATATTTTAAAAATGAATTAATTGGCGTCCCAGGTTTTCTACTTAAGCAATCATTCAGTACACACCAAGATAGCTATCAAATAAGCTTAGCAAGCCTAACAAAAAACAATAATAGAATATTAATATTAAAAAATACAGATTTATTCAAGCTATAAATCTTTAAATTAAATAAAAATTATGTCATGCTTAATTTATTTGAAGGAGATAATAATGAATAGTATCAAAAAAAGCTTTCTTTGCTTGCTTTTAGTTAATAATATTTATGCCTATAATTACAGCTTTATAATCAATAATAACTCGAGTTGTCAGCTTAAAATAAACACATCCATTGGTAATGAATATATACCATCTGCACCAGAACTTATTATGTCTAAAGCCCAAGCGCCAATTAAAATTGATACAGATGAATTAGACAACAACCTTTATCGTAAAACATTAGTTGAATATCTAATAGAATGTGGTGCTAACTCATCGACCTACGGGACTGTTGGAGTAAGGGTTGAAAAGGACTCCCAAACCACTAAAATTACTAAATACGGTAGACGATTTAATAATAAAATAGATGTTTCATTCGATCAAGATAGCAACTTAGTTATACAAGATAATTAATTCGTAGGTGTTGGATTATTTCTAACATCAGGAGAATTTTCTTTTTCAAGCATATTTAATTTGCTTTTAAACGATGAATCAATATGGTTTTCAAACGTCTTAAGTAATTCGTCTTTATTTTTTGATAAATTTAAACACTCGATGAGCTCCTTTAAACTTCCATAATGTGTCTTACTGGTTTCTCCATTAAGAATCTTATCCTGGTCTTTGTGATTTCTATTTTTAAATGATGGTAATTCTTTAATGGTTGTAGCGCCATTCTTAATGGCATAAATGTCATTAGCAAGTCTATCTCGATTATTTATGTCACCCTTTAAGAGTCCTCTTTTATAACTTGTCTGATGTTTATAGTTTTGGTTTATTTTACTAACTATTTCATTAAATATCTTTGGAATAACAGTTGCTTTTATCTCATCTTTAAGAAGTGAGCAAAATGTTTCTATGTCTTTTTTGTTGGCAGGTTCAGCAAGTTTATTTTTATCATTTAAAAACATACTTTTTTCTACATAAGTTGTGTTATTTTCTTGATCTTTAAATTGTGTTAGATCATTCTCCCATCTAAGTTTTATATTTGAAAAATTTTTTAATAATTGATTATACTCAGCAATAACATTGCCATAAGTGGGTGTTAATTTCTCTTCATCTATAGATTCAATGAATTTAATAAGCGTCTTTTTTTTGGTGTTGGTGCTATGTGAATCGAGTTGGCTCAATCCTAATTGATCATCATTGAAAATACTTTTCAACATGTTATATTTTTCTTCTTCTGAAAATACATTCTTATACATGGCCAATAGATATTGCTCATTAGGATCCTGATTACTTTCTTTACTAATCGGTTCTATACCAACTGGATTAAATGACAAATAGTCCATCGCACGATGAATCAATTTAATTTCATTCTTATCAAGTTGATCCCAATCAATTTTTTCGAGTGTATTATTATTGATATTTAATTTCATTTTATTAACCTTTATTATTATAAATATTACCTATTACTATTATTATAGTATGGTTTTTATGGCTTTAGGTTTAAAATTCTTTTTTTATCTTTTAATCATGCTAGTCATTGATTGGCATTCTAAACATGGGTACCATTCGATTTAAAACAACAAATAAATTCAATCTATTTTTTTGTGCACCATCCGCTTCAGCAATCATGTTATGCCAATTATTTAAATCATTGATGTACATTTTCTGCCATTGAGCTATATCAAGCTGATTTAATACAATATAGTCAACAACTTTAATGAAATTCCTTTCAATGTCTTGCTTAAGTGTGATTTTTGTTAAATTATCAACATAATCGTTAATGTCACAATCATCAATCAACTTCATTATTGCATCGAGTTCCATGGTTACCCTGAGTTCAAAAAAGATATTAGCATATAATTTCATTTTTGCTTTGGTATGTTTTGCACCACTAATGATTGCAATGATATGCCAGTAGAAACGAGCTTCAAAAAGTTTTTTGATGGTCTCATCTTTAAGCTCTTCTTTGTTAACAACGTGAATCAGAGATTCTTTTGCAATGAATTTTTCATTGGCCTGTTTACATGCCTTAAATGATTCAGAAGCATCTTTTTTAAATGAATCAATGTTCTTAATTACGTCATTTAAATTAAGCTTGCTGACTAATAAAATTCTTGCACATCGTCTCAATAATCTTCTGTACATATCGAATAGTAAAATAAAGGTTTTTGTTGATATCCTTTCTTCAATTTCTGATACCATTTTACTTACTTGATCATAATTGGTGATATATCGGGCAATCATATATGCTTTTATCACATCATCTAAACTCGACTGGGACTCCTGATACATTTGATGATAAAAAGTTATACCCATATCAAAAACAAAGTTTTTTGATAAATGAGTAGTAATGATTTCTTCTTTAAGGTAATGATTTTTGATATTAGAATTGAATTTTTTTACCAACGTAGGCGAAATCCCCATTTCTAAATATTCAAGTGCTAATTTATTCTTCAGAATTTTACTATTCATTAATTGGTCTTTAAGTAACAAGATCGTTCTTGCAAACATAATAGCCAATTCAGGCCGTGTAAACATTTTTCTCTGAGCTAATGTGGTGTCATCAGAAATACCATCTAAGTCACGGTCTATTATGCCATTGAGTTCAGCCCATTTTATATAATCAAGGTATAAAGCCAATCTTGTTGAACATTGATGCTGTGCAAAACTAATGACTGTATTAAGTTTCTTATTATCTTTTAAAACAGATAAACAAACTTCATCTGTTATCTCTTCAAGAATACTATTACGCTCTTCATAGGTTAAATCACCTTTTTGAACCAACATGTTTAATAATATTTTACTATTTACTTCAATGTCAGAACAATCTACACCCCCGGAATTATCGACGAAATCTGTATTAATTAGTCCGCCATTGGCTGCATATTCAATTCTTGCCATTTGAGTAAAACCTAAATTACCCCCTTCAGCAACGACTTTACACTGAAGTTGATTACCATTGATTCGTAATGCATCATTTTGTTTATCCTTTGCATCCAGATTTGTTTCGCTAGACGCTTTAACATAGGTGCCAATACCACCGTTCCAGAAAAGATCGACTGGGGCCTTTAAAATTACATTAATTAGTTCATTTGGCGTATAAATTGTCTTTGAAGCACCAAGTACCTTTTGTGCTTCAGGACTAATCCTAATTGACTTTTGTGACCTTGAATAAATTGCACCACCTTTTGAAAGTAATTTTTCATTAAAATCACTCCATGTCGACCGCGACAATTTAAACAAACGTTTCCTTTCTTGAAAAGTTGTTTTTGTGTCAGGGTTTGGATCAATGAAAATAGATTCATGATTAAATGCTGCAATCAGTTTAATTTGGTTTGATAATAACATACCATTACCAAATACATCACCAGACATGTCGCCTACACCAATGACAGAAAATGGTTGATTGATATCAATTTCAAGGTTTCTAAAATGCCATTTTACTGACTCCCAAGCGCCTTTTGCAGTAATGCCAAGCACCTTATGGTCATACCCAAAACGACCACCTGACGCAAATGCGTCATCAAGCCAAAAGTTTCTTTCTTGTGAAATCGTATTAGCAATGTCTGAAAATTTTGCCGTTCCTTTATCTGCCGCAACAACCAAATATGGATCATTTTGATCATGACAGATTAATTTTTTTGGTTTAATGATTCTTTTATGAACAATGTTATCAGTGATCGACAGTAATGCGTTAATAAAAGATTGATAAGCACTGATACCATCTTTTAACCACTGATCATAAGATTGCATACTTGTTTTTAAAACGAAACCACCTTTTGCACCTGAAGGTACGATGATGGCGTTTTTAACCTGCTGAGCTTTCATTAAACCTAAAACTTCAGTTCTAAAATCTTCTCTTCTATCTGACCAGCGCAACCCACCACGGGCAACCATACCGCCCCTTAAGTGCACACCTTCAAAATCAGTAGAATAGACAAAACTTTCAAACAACGGTGCAGGCTTAGGTATGTTTGGTACTAAACCACTTCTTATCTTGACTACGACAGTTTTAATGTCATCAAAAAAGAAATTTGTTCTAACTGTCGCACGGATAGCACCTAAAATCATTCGTAATATACGATCATGATCCAATAACTTTACCTGATCTATGTCTTCCAAAATAGATTGTTCAAGTTCTTGTATCTGACTTTCTTTCACTTTTCTATTTGGTGAAAAGAGCATATAAAAAAGTTGTATGATTTTTGAGGATATGCTGTATTGTTCTAATAACGAATTATGAACATATGGTTCACTTAAATTAAAATTTAACTGATTAAGGTATTTACAATAAATTCTTAAAATTAAGGAATCACGCCAAGAAAAGGCGCTTCTCATAACAAAACTATTTAATAAGTCATTTTCAATCTCGTTATTACATAACCTATATAGATAGGGTAAAAGTATATCAGAAACATGGTCCATGTTATCTTCAACATCATATTTGGGCATAAGTAAAATGTCATTTAAGAAAATTTCATTATTTTCTGACATTTCAACTGTACACGATCTTTCATTAATCACATAAAAACCAAGATTTTCAATCATTGGAATAATATTTGATAAAGTAATTTTTTGCTCATTTAATTGAAAAACCTTAAGTTGAAATTTATTGTGTTTATTTTTTTTAGACTGACTAAACAAAAATTCAATCGGTTTATCATATGTTAAAGATTCAAATTTATCTATGTCTACCAGAGCTTCTTTTGGGCTGTAAATCGCAGTATATCCTGCACCAAACGCTTCGGCATACTTTTGAAATAACAAATCAACTTTATCATATTGTTTAGATTTTTCTAAAGCTGTTTTAAATCGATCCTGCCAAGATTCAGAAATCACCTGAACCATCTTTGTAAGTTCGTCTTCACTTTTAAAACTATCCAGCCCTTCTGAGGTTTTAAGAGAGATATGAATACGCACAAGTGAAGATTCCGAAATATATGGGATCGATGATACGATTGTACCATTGAACTCATGTTCGAATAATCCGTTTATTTTTTTTGAAACATAAGTATTAAAGTTATTTCTTGGAATGTATACAAAGCAGGAAATAAATCTTAAATGATAATCTGGCCTAATGAAGACTCTGTAAGTAAATTTTTCGTGTAAGTAAAAAACACCCAAAACCAACCTGTATAATTCTTCATAGGACGCCTGAAATAATTCTTCCCGAGGTAGTGTTTTAAGAATATGTAGCAACTTTTTTTCAGCAAATCTAGACGAACTTAAATTTGATTTTTCTATGATGTATTTAACTTTTTGCCTCAAAATTGGTATTTTTGTTGGGTCACTGTCGAAAGCGTCGGAAGTAAACAATCCTACAAATCGTTTTTCCCCAATCGGAATGCCTTTGTTATTAAATACCCTTACAGAGATCAAATCAGTTTGTACAGATCGGTGCACCGTAGATAAGGCAGAAGATTTTGAAATTGAAATAAGCTCATAAGAGGGAATAGACACCTGACTAGGATGGTACCCACTTCGTTTTAGTTGGTGTTTTAAAACACCTAATTCAGAGCCCTTAGATACATTTAATTTACCAACAGGACTATAACGGTATTCGCGATAGCCAATGAAGGTAAAATATTCTTTAAACCAAATTAAAAAATCAATCACCTCATCCTTATTATCATAGTCAACCAAATTATACTTTTGATAGTCATCAATAATTAATGAAACAGCATTCTGCATTTCTCGCCAATCATCTACGGCTAATTGAATGTCATCTAAAACATTAACGAGTGTCTCATTAATATGATCCATATCCACTTTAAGATGTGTCGTCATCCTTATATAAAGCAATGCTTCGGGTGATCCTTTTGGATTTTCATATCCAAAACTTTTAACATTTAAATTTTTATCTCTTTCAACGTAAAGTTGTCCGATATTAATGATGTCTAAAATCTGCATATGATTTCTTACAAACATATTTCTGACAGAATCAACAATAAATGGCATATCAGGCATAGCTAATGTTAAGTGATAATCATTGTTTTGTGTTAATTCTAATTGAGCAAACGAGTGATTCATTTTATTTGATTTCAATGATTTAAAATTATTCCAGTGATAATTTGAAATCGTTAACCAATCATCATTATTAATAGCGCTTAATTCATTGGTAGAAGATTTTTGAAAAAATAATTTTATAAATTCATAAAAATTTTTTTCGCGTGGATATTTTTTTTCAGCCCTTGAAATTAATTTATTAACCAATTGTTTGTTTGACATTATGCACTCATCCTAAAATCCAATTATATGCATTATAAATAAAATTTTCATCATTTATAAAATTTATATTATAATTATAATAGATTATTGAAGAATTGTTATGAAAATTTTATTTGTTGAAGACGATAATATGCTGGGTGACGCAACGTCTACCTATCTTAAACAAGATGGTTATATTGTCGACTGGGTAAAAGATGGAGAAACTGCCTTACGGGCCCTAAAATATGAGAAAGTGGATCTTATTCTCTTGGATCTTGGATTACCATTAAAAAGCGGACATGACATCCTCAAATTTTTGCAAAAAAATAAAAATTCACCGCCAGTCATTGTGCTTACAGCCAAAGATGAAATTGATGACAAAGTTACAACGTTAGATCTTGGTGCTGATGACTATATAACAAAACCATACAATCTTGAAGAAATTACTGCTCGGATAAGGGCAATCCAAAGAAGACACTTTAATCGTAAAGAAAATAAAATAAAAGTTGGCAATGTAACTATAGACTTAGATGGTCATATGGTATACATAGGTAAAGAAGACATTAAACTTTCAAGACGGGAGTATACTCTGTTTCAAAGACTAATGGAGCAACATGATAAGGTGGTTGGTAGAGACACATTGATTCAAACCTTATATAGTTGGGATGAAGAAATTGATAGTAATACCATAGAAGTCCATATTCATCATTTGCGTAAAAAGTTTTCCGATCATTTAAACATTCAAACAATACGTGGTGTTGGATATCGGTTAGAAAAGAAATAATATGTACTCAATCAAGCGTTTCTTATTAATCAATCTTTTAATTGGTGTAACCATCATTATTGGCTTATCAATTATGGCCAATATTGCAAATGAACATAGCGATTTCAAATTACACCTTGACGCTCAATTGGCAATGTCAGCGTATACGATTGAATCGTTTTTAGACGAAAATTCAGATAATCAAGATTTAAAAGCCATTCAGGAAAAAATCAACTCTATTGATCGTTTTAGGAAAAAAAATATTGAAAATTCTAATAACGTAATGACTTCGTTAATGCGAAGCGTACATTTTCAAATATGGAATGATAAAAATGAGCTTATTCTAAGATCATATAATTTCCCTGAATTCGAAGATCCACCACTTAAATTAGGATTTGAACAAATTGAACATGAAAATCTTTCCTGGCAATCCTTAACCATTAGAACAAAACATAATTTTATAATACAAGTTATGCAGCTAAATAGTTTTCGTATCATGGTTGAAAGACAATTAACCAATGACTCTATCTTAGTATTGTTAGTGATGTATCCAGCCTTGGGTATAATGATATGGATCATAGTTGGAAGAGGTATGTATCCAATCAATAGAGTGACTACGAATGTTAAAAAAAGAAGACCCCATCAACTCTCACCCATAAAAATGAAAACGTTACCAGAAGAGATACAACCACTTATTGACGCACTCAATGACTTATTTAAAAATCTTAATGACACGTTACTCAGAGAGAAAAGGTTTGCAGCAAATGCTGCTCATGAGCTAAAAACACCTATGGCGGCATTGAAAGCAAGGGTTCAGCTAGCACAAAAACAAACTGGTGATGATTTAAAATCAAGTTTAAAAAGCCTAATAGAAATTGTTGATCGTTGCACACACATAATCAATCAATTACTTGTATTAAGTCGAATGATATCTGATAACTCGTTAAGCAAACCCACTAAAGTTGATTTAATATGTTCATGCCAAGATGTGATCAATGAATTGCAGTTTGCTGCAAAAAATAAGAACATTCGATTGAAGTTAGAATACAAAGATTCAATTAAAAATTATAATATCATGAGTAACTCATCATATGTACATATCTTAATCAGAAACATCGTAGATAATGCCATTAGATATTCACCAAAAAACACATCAGTAAACATTGATTTATACAAAAGAGATAAGAAAATTATTCTTGATATACAAGACCAAGGACCAGGCATAACTGATACCATGAAGAAAAGAATCTTTGAACGTTTCTTTAGAGTTCTAGGTACAAAAGAACAAGGCTCTGGACTTGGATTATCCATTGTTAAAGAGATTGTTTTAATCAATCAGGCAAAAATCTCCATACTTGATTCCACAAGTGGTCAAGGTCTATTAATTCGTGTAACATTTAATCCAATTAAACAATAAAAAAAAGTTACTCACTTTTTATGTGGATAACTGAGTGGATAACCTATTTTATTGTTTAATAAACCCTGTATTCATCTACTTAAATGTTTGTTTTGAATATTTTGTTTACATTTTTTTAATATATTTATCAATAACATGACAGATGCCTTTGAATTGACAGCAGAAAAAACACTTGTCCCCAATACGATGTGTAAAGGTGAATTTCTTAAATCATATGGTAAACGCAATAACTGGACCGTAAATCCATTCCTTACTTATTATGACTTAATACCACCTCATGCAAGAAATTTATGTTCTACATGGCAATTTTTTCAGATACTTGATCAACTTGTTTTTAAAGAACGCATTGGTTTTAGTAAAATTTATAAATATTGGTCACAGATGCAACACAGAATACTTAATCATTGTATGAACCAAGATGATCTTGACATCATAAACTACTTATTTGAGCAACATACATTTCACCCTGCTCTTTATCCAACTTGGTTTTTAAAAAATTCTTTTGGTCCAAGCTTAAAAGTCTTACCTTATCAATGGCAGCCATTAGAACATTATATTTTTGAAAAAAACAAAATAACAATGGATACTTCTGGCTTAACCTCTATTGATAAGCTAGACGTTTTAAACCATGACTTTAATGACTCCAACGCTTTAGATAAACATATTGATTCATCGAAATTAACATTAATAATTGTTAATAATATGAATGCCTACTGGTTAGATAAAAGAATTACTTTAAATGCTGTCTTGATGGATAGTCAATCATTAGCGATGCATCCTATTACTTTATTTTTAAAAAAAACCATACTTGAAATTTGGCAAGATAAAAAAATTGACACATTAAACATATCAACCAAGCAATATAGTCAAGAAACCAGCTTAAATCTTATTAGCCGTTTAACTCAACAAACTTTTAATGATATTGAGACCATTATTATTAATAGATTCCTATCACTTTTAAATGATTATAGCGATTTAAACACCTACTTTGTTAGCGAACATCATCGTATCTTTTTTTCATGGATCGATGTACATCAAGTAAACATATATATCAACCAGCCTAATGTGATGATCACTACACCAAAACATGCATTCCCTCATATGTATGATGAATGTATCATTGTGAATTTAGATGACGAAGCATTAAATAAACTATACTTTTCGAATAACCAAACGATCAAAAAACTACAAACCAATAATAATCATGATATATTTAAAGCTAAATCTAATTACATTAATCAAACAAATTTTTCACTTAATGAAACTACTCTAAATGTGACTGATTTTGCAAAATTTCAACGTTGCCCGATCATATATACTTGTCAAAACAAGTTGAAAATTAAAAATGAACAATCTTCAATACTAAAGATGCAAATTGGTATTGTGATCCATGCTGTTTTAGCGGATTTTTGGTCACTTATAAAAGATCAAACCACCTTAAAAAAACATCAACCCAATCAAATAAAGCAAATAGTGAGTGAATTTGTTATTACACACATTGAAAAAATAAATATTAGTCATACTATGGATCAACATTATTGGCATTTTCAAAAAAAACATCTCACAGATAAGATACTCAAATGGGTTATGTTTGAAATGGAAAGAACACCTTTCAAAGTTGTTGCCATTGAAAAAGACATACATTTGCAATGTCAGAATAAATTTATTAAAGGTAGGGTTGATAGAGTTGATTATATTGAAAATCTTGGTTATGTTGTCATAGATTATAAAACAGGTGCATCACAATCCATTTCGGCATCGTTAAACGGATTTCCAGATCCACAAATGCTGATTTACACAAAAGCGCTTGAATATGATGTAGTAGGGTTTGCTTACGGCATGATTGCAACCACACAATTAAAGGGATTACAATTTCAAGATTCGGATAATGATGTGCTACCTTTTTTTGACAAACCTTTAATTGATGAAATTTTAAAAAAACATAGCGAGTTATTTGATGCTATTTTAAAACCCCTGCCACTTGAACCAAGACAATGTCTTCGATGTGATTTTCAAAGTGTATGTCATGATGCGAGTACTTCTAAATGAAAGCACTGACTGATAGCCATCAAAGACATTGCGCGTTAAACATTGATCAATCATTTATAGTCCAAGCCCCAGCAGGATCAGGAAAAACAGAGCTTTTGGTCCAAAGAGCAATAAAATGTCTCCTTAGTGTTGAAAATACAAACCATGTACTAATTCTAACATTCACTAACAAAGCAAGTAAGGAAATTAATCATCGCTTAAAAAGCTATATTTTTGACATAGATCAACGACATTTAAGACAACCAGAAACACAACTGTTACTTAAACAATTAGATAATCACATCATAAGAAATAATTGGAACAAACAAAATGAAAGTACTTTTAACATCTGTAAAACATTTGATGCTTTCACATATCAATTGGCAGATTTAGATATTAATCTTGTGACGCATACCGATCTCTTTTATGAAAAAATTGTTGAATCCATTTTTCATCAAGATGATTTTAATTTTATAAAAGATGAGCTTCATGAAATACTCACGTTTATTGACTATGATTACGAAAAATTAAAGCCTCTATTAATTGATCTTATAAAAACAAGAGATCAGTGGTTATCTCCACTTTTAGATAAAACACAGTCTCCTGAATTAAATTATACCTGTTTTTTAACTTTTTTAATAAAAAGAATTCATGAACATGCAAACGAATCTTTTAAGGCATTGGTTCAAATAACATCATCTGAATTAAGTCTTTACGGCAATGATTTTTCAATTTGGTCATTAGATGAATGGGCTATTTTTATTGATACCTTTTTAACCAAAAAAGGCACATGGCGAAAACGTTATACCAACCCTCATTTAGATAAAGAACTAAAATTAGCAATCAATGATGTATTGAGCTCACAAAACGTTACATTAGCAGACATAATATTTAAACTTTATCACCTACCAAAACAATTACCGAAAAAGAATCTATTCATATTAGAAAAACTTCAAACATTATTACCTAAAGTCTGTGCTATCTTAGATTTACACATGCAATCTTTGCAACAATGTGACTTTACTTACCTTACAATTAAGGCAATCGAACAATTAAGATCCGAGAAATTATCTTCAACCAATCAATATGCTTTTCAAATTCAGCATATTTTAATTGACGAATTTCAAGATACCTCTAATCTACAAGCCATTCTAATAGAGTCTCTAATTTTAATCTGGCACGATTTGCAACAAAAAAGCGTCTTCATTGTTGGCGATCCCATGCAATCAATATATAAGTTTAGACAAGCTGATGTTAGATTATTTAAGCGTGTTCAATCAACTGGAATTGGAAATATGAAACTAGCATCTCTAGCACTCAGTACCAATTTTCGATCATCTGGTTGTTTAATTAAACATTTTAATCAAACTTTCAAATATATTTTTCCTGAGAAAGATGATTTACCACTTGGAGGCATCACTTATCATCCATCAACAGCTATGAATGATTCAAATGGTCAAGTAAATTGGCTAGATATTGAATCTAATGAAGAAATCGTCAATTATATCAATGCTGTGCCTGCAAATGAAAGTGTGGCTGTTTTGGCAAGATCGCGGTCTCATTTATTGCCTGTTTATCAAGGTTTAACAACTGAGGTCAATACGCCTGGACTATTCTTTTTATATGAATATCCTTGGATTCAAGAAATCGCCTCTATTTTAATTGCTATTTACGCACCTGACTCTATATCAACCATAGCCATTCAAAGATTACAGATACTTAATAAGTCGTGGGAGAACATATTTAAGGCGCACATATTTGATTCAGAAAAAATGCTAAGTCAAGCCATCGAAGATGCAAAACATAAAATCAGTCATAGCTATCCATCTCAATTATTATTACCCATCGTAAAAGCTTTCTTACCCAATCATTATCATCACGAAATAAGTCTATTTTTTTATGAACAGATAGATATCATGCATGAAGAAGCCATATCGATTAATCGTACAAGCATTCAACACATACTTAGCCATTTAAGACCAGAAGCATCACCTTCCAAAAATTCCAATATTCATCTAATGACTATTCATCAATCAAAAGGACTTGAATTCGACCATGTCATTATTCCAAGCATTCATAGTCGTTCTGTATATGACTCTGACAAACTGATTCATTGGTTTCAATATGATCCAAATGAACCAATGATGATTGGCAATTTTCAAGACCAATCAGAAACAATAGATGTTATTAACCAAGTGCTAAGGGGACTTAATCATCAATCAAATATTTATGAAATGCAAAGGCTTTTATACGTTGCTGCAACCAGAGCCAAAAAAAGGTTAATCTATGTTGGTCTATCCGATAAAAAAACTTTAAGTTTTGCTGCTTTACTTAAAAAATCTGAGCTTGAACCATCAAAAGATTATATTATTAAAAAACCTATCAATCAGACCACTAAATTAGATGACATTAACATTATTAATCACATCCAACCTATCGAATATAGTCAAGATAATTTCTTTAAAGCATCACAATCTAATACAGCAAGTGAGTTTGGTACAGCAATACACCATGTCATTGAATGTTTTATAAATTTAAATATTCCACTTAAAGACATATGTGATAATTCAACATTAATGAATTTATGTCTTTATTACGACAAACAATTCAAACATTCACAATTTACACAATTACTTTCGAAATTACAAAATAGCAAATGTGCTGATTGGTTATTTTTTAACTGTGAAGAAAAATGGAGTGAACTAGCATTATATGGCACCGACAATAAAAAAATCATTATCGATTATATTTTTAGAAAAAATAGTCAAGTTTTTATAGTTGATTTTAAAACCAATACCCTTACACCAGATCAATATATCGATCAATTAAGTTTATACGAACATGCTGTAGCTAGTTATTTGTCATGTCATATCGAGGCTAGCCTTATATATAACCCACTAAATGATCAAATTTTCGATAAATTTGGCAAAGAGTTTCATCTTGAAATGATAATGTGTTAAGTTTTAGATATGCATAAACTAGAAAAAATACTTAAAATATTGGACGATAATCAGGCGATTGACCCAATTCATATCTCTGTAAAAAAATTAACTTCCATGATGGATGATATGATCATTTGTGAAGGTCGCTCACAAAAGCATATGCAATCACTAGCAGAAAAAATAGAAGAAGACCAATCGCTCAAACAACACTACAAGCCCAATTTATCACCTAAAAGTGATTCAGATTGGATTATAGTTGATCATGGCGATATCGTTATTCATATACTTAGTTCACAAGCAAGAAAGCTTTATGAGCTAGAGAAATTATGGGGCTATGAATATTGAAAATTGAAATCATGAATGAATGCCATAAAATGCAACAATGGCAAAAGTTAGGATTTGAAATGTATGCAAAAAGAATACCTGCAGAAATCATCCTTACTGAATCAATCAAATTTAAGCAAAAAGAATCGAAACATAACAGTAAAAAATATATTATTTCTCTTGATCGACGAGGTAAGCAATGTTCAAGCCTTGAAATGAGTCAATTGATTGAACAAATCAGTCAGCATAGCTCACACATTATCTTTATCATTGGGCCAGCCAATGGTCTCACCGAAAGTGAGATCAAACAATCAGATACGTGTTGGTCATTATCGCAACTAACCTTTCCACATCAATTAACAAAAATCATTTTGATCGAACAACTTTATCGCGCATATAGTATTTTATCAAAACATCCGTATCATAAATAACTATGAAGAAAAATACCGAACATTTATTTAAAATTAGACTAGGTATTTTATCCATGATCTTTGTTGGTTTTTTCATGATCATTTTGTTGCAACTGATCAACCTACAAATCATTCAATTTAAAGAATACAATAATAAAGCTCAAAAAAATTACCTTAAATCATTAGAAATCAAACCTAAACGTGGTCTGATTTATGATCGAAATAATAAAGTACTTGCTGAAAATAGAGAAACTTTTTTTATCAATTTAGAGAAAGAAGACGACGACATCAGATCTTTTTTAAATATTAAAGATCAATCTACCATGACTTATGAAGTAAACAAAACAGATATCATTAAATTAAAAAGCAATCCTAATTTTCATGATAGGATACATATTGAAGAGAAGACGATTCGTCATTACCCATATGGGAAGTATGCCTTTTCAGTTGTGGGTTATGGTACGATGCTTGATAATGAGTTTCAACCAGCAAATGGTATTGAAAAACAATATAATGAATTACTATCAGGTAGGTCTGGCTTTTTTCAATATGTTACTGATGCTAGAGGGAGTCAAATACCAACATCTAACCTGATAAATGAGCAAAATGGCAATGATATACACCTAACCATTGACATGGATCTTCAAAAAATTGCTTACCAATCGTTGAATGCTAGCAAAGGTGCTGTGGTTATACTCAATCCCAAAAATGGAGAAGTACTTGCACTGGTCAGTAAACCCACTATTGATCCCAATGATATAAAAAATCTTTTTGCAAATCCGAATTCATTAGGCATTGATCAGCCTCTATTTAATCGTGTTATAAGTGGATTATTTTCGCCAGGATCAACCATCAAGCCTTTTTATGCATTAGCTGGCTTAGAATCAAAAGTAATCACTAATAAAACGGTTATTAAGGATGATGGTTACTTGATGCTAGGGGGACATAAATTTCATGATGTTAATAAAAATGGTCATGGCCATGTAGACTTACAAAAAGCAATTGCCGTTTCTTGTGATACATTTTTTTACAAGTTGGGACTTAAACTTGGCATAGACAGGATGCATCAAACATTGACTAATTTTGGCTTAGGTCATAAAACTGGAATAGATTTACCTAACGAAGCCCCTGGTTTAGTACCATCAAAAGCATGGAAACGAGAAACCAAACATCAACCCTGGTATGGAGGCGATACAGTAATTACCGCAATTGGTCAAGGTGCACTGCTAACGACACCCATTCAATTAGCACAAGCAACCAGTAGCATTGCAAATAGAGGCTTCTTCTATTATCCACATATTTTAAAGTCTACCACCGATTTTCAAAATCAAGACCACGACATTATATTTCAAAAACACCCTATCGGGAGTTATAAAAGTGAATATTACGAAATCATTGATCGTAGCATGAGAGATGCAATGCAACGAGGTACTGGATATCATTCATTCTCAGGGTCACCTTATGCCATTGCAGGAAAAACTGGTACAACTCAAATCACAAGCCACATTCATACAAGAGAGCTAGGGGTTGTTCCAAAAAACCTTGCTGATCACTCTCTTTTTGTTGGCTATGCACCAAATAAAAAGCCTGAAATTGTTATCGTTGTACTGGTTGAGAATTATGAGATGAGTGCAAGTCGTGTGGCTAAAAACGTATTGGATTATTACTTTAACAAAAGGAAACAGAATAATGTCATTACAATTTAGAAATCGTACAAATACTATTCTATATTTATTAGCACTATATATTGCATTTGGCTTTATAGTTTTATACAGCGCAAGTGAAAAAAGTTTTCCAACTTTAATTGGGCAAAGTAGTAAAATCGTATTTGGTTTCATACTAATGCTTTTATTGAAACACTTACCCATGCGATATATCAAAGATTTTGTGGAACCTTTGTATCTATTTAGTATTTTTATTTTAATGATAGTTTTCCTTGTTGGGTCCACTGGCAAAGGCGCTACTAGGTGGCTTAACCTTGGAATCATAAAATTCCAACCGTCGGAGTTGATTAAACTTACCCTACCCTTAATGCTTGCAAAAATCCTTTCTGAAAATCGCCAACAACCTAATTTCATTCTTGCCATATTTTCAGTCATTGTGCCAATGATATTAATTCTTCTACAACCTGATTTAGGTACAGCACTAATGATTACATTCATATCATGTATTATGATTTATTCAGCTGGTATACCTTCATTATGGATCAAGTTAATTGCTAGCTTAGGGATGATCACAGCACCTGCAATGTGGTTTTATGTTTTAAGAGATTATCAAAAAGCGCGAATATTTAATTTTATAAACCCAGAATTAGATCCTCATGGTTCAGGCTATAACATCATACAGTCAAAGATCGCTGTTGGCAGTGGTGGCATCATAGGGCAAGGTTGGTTGCATGGTACTCAGATTCATTTAAAATTCTTGCCTGAGCATGCTACAGATTTTATATTTGGGGTTATAGCTCAGGAGTTTGGTTTATTAGGTTGCTTATTAGTTATTGGTCTCATTGCTGGCATTACCTATCAAATCATATTGTTTTGCTATAGTACCAATGATCGTTTTAGTCAGTTGTTATCAATTGGAATGATTTCTCACTTTATTTTGTCTGCATTTATCAATATTGGTATGGTTATTGGCATTTTGCCAGTTGTAGGCATTCCTTTGTCACTAATCAGCTATGCGGGTACACACAACATTATTATTTTAATTGGTTTTGGTATGATTTTATCTTGTATTAAAACCAATGCAGGTAGACTTAATAAATAGAGATTAATATGCAAAAAAAATTGGTATTATTTATATGGATCAGCTTAGTAATGCTCCTATTGTTATGGCATCCATTTAGCAAAAATGACCAATTTTATATTTATAAATTAGCACACTTTAAACTTGATGATACTCACCATCAATATTTACTCTTGAAAAATAACTCTGAAACCACCATATATAATGATATGGATATTAAAGGCCCATTTGAATCAATTATTGATGCCCATAAAAAGCGTTTAGAAATAAATAATAATTCGCTTATTGGGGACTTATATTATTTACCAATTGTGAGAAAAAATTATGCAAATTAAAGGAACAACCATTTTATGTGTTAAAAAAGGCAACCAAATTTCGTTGGGTGGCGATGGTCAGGCTACGTTTGGAAATACCGTATTAAAGAAAAATGTATCAAAAGTAAAAAGACTATATAACGACAAAGTCATTACTGGCATGGCTGGTTCAACAGCTGATGCCTTTACCTTGTATGAAAAATTTGAAGGTAAATTAAATCAATATCAAGGACAGTTAATTCGTGCCGCAGTTGAGCTTGCTAGAGAATGGCGAACAGAAAAAATGCTACGTAAGCTAGAAGCAATGATCATTGTTGCTGATAAAGATAATCTAATTATGATTAGTGGTAATGGTGATGTGATTGAACCAGATGATGATGTTATAGCTATTGGATCTGGTGGTTCTTATGCTCTTTCAGCAGCCAAAGCACTAATGAAATATTCTGACCTATCTGCAGAAGAAATTGTGAAATCAAGCCTAAGTATTGCTGGTGATATTTGTATTTATACCAATCAAAATCACATCATTGAAACAATAGAAAGGAAAGAGAAATGAGAAAAGCATTAACACCTATTCAAACAGTACAAAAACTTAATAAATATGTCATTGGCCAAGATGATGCCAAGAAACAAGTTGCCATCGCGCTCAGAAATAGATGGCGTAGACTCAATATTGATAAACAAAATCAAAATGAAATCCTGCCTAACAATATTTTAATGATGGGTCCAACCGGTGTTGGCAAAACTGAAATTGCTAGAAGATTAGCAAAGCTTGTTTCTGCACCTTTTGTAAAGGTTGAAGCGACCAAATTTACTGAAGTTGGTTATGTCGGGAAAGATGTTGAATCAATCATAAAGGACTTAGTCGAGAATGCTTTTCAAATTGTTAAAAATCAACATACCAAATTAATGCATAAAAAAGCCGAAAAAGAAGCCATTAAAAAAATTGTAAAAGTATTAATTCCAAAAATAGATATTGATAAAGACAAAACATTATATGAAGAGTATTTTAAAAAAGTAGAATCTGGTGACATTGATGATCAAATTATTGAGATTACACTTCCTAAAAAACAAAGCCAGCTTGAGATTGTTGCACCGCCAGGTATGGAAGAAATGACATCTCAACTTCAAGGTTTATTCCAAAGCTTAGGCACTACCAAAAAGAAGAAACAAAAAACCACCATAAAAGAAGCAAAAAAAATATTAATCGATGTTTCTATAGATGACTTAATTGATGAAGAAAAAATTAAACATGAAGCTGTTAAACTAACTGAAAATGAAGGCATTGTTTTTTTAGATGAGATTGATAAACTTGCTAAATCACATCAACATCATGGAGATGTATCACGTGAAGGCGTTCAAAGAGACTTACTCCCTCTTGTTGAGGGCACTGTTGTGCAAACAAAATACGGTGCCATCGATACAGATCACATACTGTTTATTGCTTCTGGTGCATTTATGGAAACATCGCCAACCCAATTGATTTCGGAATTACAAGGACGATTCCCTATTCGCGTGAAATTAAATGCGTTAACAAAAAATGATCTAGCAGATATTTTGACAAAAACTGAATTTTCATTAATCAAGCAATATCAAGCTTTACTTAAAGCTGATAATGTAACATTAAGCTTTAATAAGGAAGTTATTAATTTAATGGCACATATTTCGTATCAATTAAATGAAGAACAACAAAATCTAGGTGCAAGACGTTTAAATCAAGTCATTGAAAAAGTGCTTGAACATGTTTTATTTGAAGCACCTTACAAGACTGAAAAGAAAGTAAATATTTCAAATAAACATATAGAGTCATGTTTTTCTGACCAACTAAATCAAAAGGACCTAAGTAAATGGATAATTTAGAGGTTGATTTTAAAAACTTATTTAGTGTATTATAGATATATATATTGCGGGGTGGAGCAGTCTGGCAGCTCGTCGGGCTCATAACCCGAAGGTCGTAGGTTCAAATCCTACCCCCGCTACCAAAAAAGCCCAAGTGGGCTTTTTTTATACTTAAAGGTAAAAATTATGAATCCAAAGGACATTTTATTATTCATAAAAGCATTAGCATCTGAGAAAAAAGTTTCTACTGAATTAATTTTTGAAGCAGTGGAAAACACAATGGTTATACTTTTCCAAAAAGATTATGGTGAACATGCACAAATTTCAGTTTCTATAGATAGAAATAATGGTGCCATGTGTGCTAAACAAACATGGGAAATCATTAGTGATGACGAATTTTTAGATTCTGAGTTCAGAGATGCCTATGTCGCATTAAAAGTTGCAAAAAATTTAGACGAGAATGCAAAAATTGGTGGTGTTATTGAAGAAACACTTGATGTTGATAGCAGTTCACGTATCGGCGCACACAACTTCAGGCAAACGCTTCTAAGACTCCTTCGAGACATCGATCGCGATAAAACCGCGAAACGCTTTAGTGATCGCATGGGTGATCTGATTACCGGTGAAGTAAAACGTCTACTAAAGGATTTTCTAATACTTGAGTTACAAGACGGTACGGAAATGATGTTACCTAGAAATGAATTAATTCCTCGTGAAATGATTAGGCTTGGCGACCGAGTTAAAGCTTGTGTTATAGGCATCAATGATCAAAGACAAGGTCCCGTTGTGATTGTTAGTCGTTCATCAGAAGATATGCTTAAAGCTCTATTCCAACTTGAGGTCCCTGAAATCACAGATGGCACCATTGAAATAAAGTCTGCTGCACGTGAACCTGGGATAAGAGCTAAAATTGCAGTTAAGGCTAATGATAAACGTATTGATCCTATAGGTGCCTGTGTTGGAATGAGAGGCATTAGGGTTCAATCGATATCTTCTGAGTTAAATGGCGAACGTATCGATATTATCAACTGGGATGATGATCCAGCTAAATTAGCCATTTCAGCTATCTCACCTGCAGAAGCAAAATCTGTGTTAATTGATGAAACTAAGCATGTGATTAACATTAACGTAATTGATGAACAGCTTTCTCAAGCCATTGGTCGAAATGGTCAGAATGTTAGACTTGCCTCTCAACTACTTGGATGGGAAGTCAATGTCTTTTCAGATGAAAGTGAACTAAATAGCAGCTTGGATGAACTTGAACTAACACCTGAGATTATTGAGCTACTAAATAATAATGGCATCAAAAAATTAGATGATTTCAAAACCAAAATTGATGTTTTTAATGAATTAGAAGAAATATCATCTGAACAAAAAGAAACTATCTTATCAACAGTTAAAGAATTAACTAAATCATCAACCCCACTTGATACATTGTTAAGTATTGATGATATTACAATTATTCACCTGGAATCTGCAGGCATTCATTCAATTGAACAATTGCTTGATAAGGAAATAGATTATATTGAAAAAATTGAAGGGATAGACCCTGAAATCGTTAATAGAATTTATGCTGAAGCACAAATGTTAATTTAGGAGTTACGTTTTGGTAAAATCTAAAACAGTAAAAGAAATTGCTGACATCATCCAATATAAACCTGAGACACTTCTTGAGTTATTAAAGAAAATTGATCCCAGTGTTAAGGATATTGATGCGCCAGTAACTACAGATCAATATAAAGAACTTACCAAATTAATAAAGAGTAAAAAACAATCCTCAACTCAAACACAAAGTTTTGTGTCAAAAAAAACAGAGGTACTGGCTGAAACATCACCTCAGCCGAAAGATACAAAAATTTTAAAAGAAGGCAATGAGGTTAAAAAATCAAAAAATGCCAAATCTAAAGATAAACATCAACCCGAAACAAACTTAGACGATAATGAAAAAAAAGAAACAGATGATATTGCTTTAAATACAAATAAGAAATTAATTTTAAAACCGGTTATGACAGCGAAAGAACTGTCACATCAAATGGGTATTAAAGAAAAAGAACTTATCAAAGCCTTATTTAAAATGAATATCATTGTTACTACTAATCAAGCTATCGATCAAGAGACAGCGCAATTGGTTTCTGAAGAACTTGGTTTTAGTTGTATCATTGAAAAAGTTGAAAATAAGGAAATCGAATTTGCAGCCAACTTACATGATGAACTTAATATTGAAAAACGTCCACCTGTTGTAACCATCATGGGACATGTCGACCATGGTAAGACTTCCTTACTTGATTTCATAAGAACAACTCGTGTTCAAGCAAAAGAAGCTGGCGGCATAACACAACACATCGGTGCCTATCAAGCAAAGACTAAACAAGGCTTAATCACATTCTTGGATACACCAGGACATGAAGCATTTACATCGATGCGTGCAAGAGGCGCTAAAGTAACCGATATTGTCATCATTATCATTGCTGCCGATGATGGAGTAATGCCTCAAACTGAAGAGGCCATAAAACATGCCAAAGCAGCAGAAGTACCCATACTTGTTGCAATAAATAAATGCGACAAACCAAATATTGATTTAGAAAAAGTTAAAACACAATTATCACAACATGATTTAACTCCTGAGGAATGGGGTGGTGAAACCATGGTATTCCCTATTTCTGCTAAAACAGGACAAGGCATTGATGATTTACTTGAAGGTATTTCAATAAATGCTGAATTATTAGATCTCAAAGCACCCATGAATGGGCCAATTCAAGCATCAGTCATTGAATCAAGATTAGATAAAGGCCGCGGACCTGTTGTGAGTCTGCTGATTCAAACAGGCACCCTATCCATAGGTCAAATTGTATTGGCTGACGTTGCCAGTGGTAGAATAAGATCGATGCTTACAGATGCCAATAAATCTGTTAAAAATGCAACACCTGGTATGCCGATAGAGGTTACCGGATTTTCTTCTGCACCAGCAGCAGGAGAAATAGCGATTGTGGTTGATAACGAAAAAGTCGCTCGTCAGATAACAGATGAAAGAGTTGATTCAAGAAAACAACACAAAATTTCACAACAGCAAAAATCACTTCATGACGTATTTTCAAACATCAAAAAAGATTCAGAAAAAACTGTCCTTAAAGTAATCATAAAAGGTGACGTTCATGGTTCTGTGGAAGCCATAGAACATGCATTATCACAAATAGGTAATGAGGATGCCAGTGTCCATGTTATTAGTTCAGGCGTTGGATCAATCACAGAAAATGATGTAAACCTATCATTAAGTTCTAAAGCTATATTAGTTGGGTTTAATGTAAGACCTGATGCTGTTGCAAGAAAAATCATTGAACAACAAACAGAAATTAATATATTTTATTTTAATATCATTTATAACTTAGTGGATCAAATAACCAACGCACTTAAAGGCCTTGTTGGACCAATGAAAGAAGAGAAAATTATTGGATATGCAGAAGTTAAACAAATTTTCTCATCATCAACACATGGTCTCATTGCCGGAAGTATGGTTGTAGATGGTATTCTTAAGAAGGATGCACCAATTAGGGTATTGAGAAACGATATTGTTATTTTCGAGGGTGCACTTGAATCATTAAGACATTTTCAAAAAAATGTGAAAGAAGCTAGACTTGGTACTGAATGTGGTATTGGGGTAAAAGACTATAATGACGTTAAAGTAGGTGATCGAATTGAAGCCTATGAAATTATTGAAAAAGACATTAGTTTTGAATGAGTATAAGACAACAAAAAGCTTGCAAACAATTAAAAAAGTGTTTAAGTGAATACTTTATTATAAATTATGGTCAACTTGGCCAAATTCCAAATGTAACCAAAGTTACAATATCAAAAGACTTAAAAAATGCAAGTGTGTATATTTTTGTTGATAATACATTATCTGAGACCAAAGATTTATGTAATGAACTAAATAAAAATACATATACTGTAAATCAATTTATGATAAAAAATGTCCTCTTTAGGGTATTACCTAAATTGAAATTTGTACCGGATAAAGAACAAAAAGACATTGATGACATAAAACAAATATTAAATAATCTCTAATGAATGGAATTTTATTACTTGATAAACCTACAGGGATTTCATCATTCAAAGCAATTTATCAAGTTCGAAAATTATTAGATATAAAAAAAATCGGTCATTGCGGTACACTTGATCCATTAGCCACAGGGATGCTTCCAATCATGGTCAATGAAGCCACAAAATATAGTCAATATATAATCTCTAGCGACAAATCGTATATCGTAGAAATGACTTTAGGCTTTACTAGCGACACATTTGATACTGAAGGCAAGGTAGTACAACATGATGAATTTAATGTTGATTTAAAAAAAATTGAAGAAACGCTTGATCAATTTAGAGGGGAACAAGAACAGTTACCACCCAAATATTCAGCACTTAAAGTAAATGGTTCTCGTGCTTATGATTTAGCAAGAAAAGGCATTGAATTTGAATTAACAAAAAGAAAAATAAATATAAAAAAATTAACTTTATTAAATTTAGAAAAAAATGTTATATCTTTAGAAGTTGAGTGCTCTAAAGGGACTTATATCCGTTCATTGGTGCATGATATAGGACAAAGGCTTGGCTGTGGTGCAATCATGTCTAGGCTACATCGACAATGGGTCAGTCCATTTAATAAAAATACAATGTATCCTATTGACTTAATAAATGAGACCAAATTAATAAAAATTGAATCAATTTTTAAACAATCCATACAATTAAATGATAAAGACATCTTAAAAATACAATTTGGCCAGTCTGTTCCTTTTAATCAACCTATTACATTTAATAAAAATGAACCCATTGCCATTCATACCATGTGCAACAATTTTATTGGTATTGGAATAATAGAAAACAATGCTATTAGAGCCAAAAGACTCCTATCAAATTAACAGACTAAGCTTGCATGTTAACTAAAAGGTGTTTAATATATGTAAGATGCATAATGGAGCAATATATAGATGACAGCATTAAATAAGCAAAAAATCATTGAAGAAGCACAGACAAAAAAAAATGATACAGGTTCACCTGAAGTAGTCATAAGTCTTCTTACACATAGAATAAAACAACTGACAGAACATTTAAAAAATAACAACAATGACAATCATACACGTTTTGGCATGATGAAGTTAATAAGCCAAAGAAAGCGACTACTCAAATATCTGAAGGGAAGCTCTCAAGAACGATATTCAGCACTAATTAAAAAATTAGGCTTAAGAAGATAATTTTAAAAGGAAGATTAAATGACCATAAAATACAATTTTGAACTAGCTGGACAATCATACCAACTAGAACATGGCCGTTTTGCTAAACACGCAGATGGATCAGTTTTTTTAACAGTAGGTGATTGCCAAGTCATAGCAACCGTATGCTGGTCAAAAGATTTCACGGTCGAAAACAGCTTCTTTCCTATGGTTGTTGACTATCAAGAAAAATACGCTGCTGGCGGAAGATTTCCAGGTGGGTTTAAAAAAAGAGAAGGACCACTATCAGAAGCAGAAATATTAAAATGTCGAATCATTGATCGAACCCTTAGACCAAGGTTTCCAAAAGATTTCAATCAAAACCTTCATATTGTTGTACAGGTTGTTTCTATTGATCCGCAAATAGAAACTGACGTACCATCATTAATTGCTGCTAGTGCTGCTTTAAAAATAACTGGATTACCAATTAGTAATACTGTAGCTGGAACTAGAATCGTAAAATCTGGTGATGATTACATTGCAAATCCATCAATTGATATTACAAAGAATGCAACCTTAGACTTATTTGTGTCTGGTAATGGCACTGAAACGGTTATGGTTGAAGCTGGTGCAAAAGAAGTAACAGAAGAAAATATACTTAAAGCACTAGAAATTGCATCTAGACATCTTGACGAAACAACTAAACAAATTGATGCATTTGTAGACAAGATAAATCCTACACTTGTAACACTACCTGTTAAAGAAGAAAACCCTGACATTGCTAAAATACAAAAAGAGATTCAAAAATTTAATAAAGATTTTGTCAAAGTAATTGGAATAACTGAAAAAGGCAAAAGACTTGACGCATTTAGCACTTTAAAGAATAGTATTGTAGAAAAATTGTTACCTTCTTACCCTGAAGCTAATTCAATCATCAATGAAATCATTTCAAACTATTATCAAACCATTGTAAGAAAAAATGTATTAGAAAAAGAACAACGTATCGATGGAAGAAAAATTGATCAAGTACGTACACTTGATATAGAAGCAAGCATATTAAAGCGTGTACATGGCTCTGCCCTTTTTATTAGAGGTGAAACAACATCGCTAACATCACTTACATTAGGAAGCAGTGAAAAAGATGCTCAAATCATTGATGTACCATCTGGTGAGAGCAAGGATAGATTTTTACTCCACTATAATTTTCCACCGTTTTCGACTGGTGAATGTGGATTTATAGGCAGTCCGAAAAGACGAGAAATTGGTCATGGTAACTTAGCAAAAAAAGCCCTTATTCCCATGCTTCCAACGACTGATGACTTTCCGTATAGTTTGAGATTGGTATCGGATATACTTGATTCAAATGGCTCTAGCTCTATGGCAACAGTTTGTGCAGGCTCATTAGCATTGATGGATGCAGGTGTGCCAATAAAGAAACATGTGGCAGGAATAGCAATGGGACTGGTTACAAATGATAAAACATTTAAAGTACTTACAGATATTCTTGGTGACGAAGATCACCTTGGTGACATGGATTTCAAAGTAGCTGGTACTGAAGCCGGTATAACTGCACTACAAATGGATATTAAAATCACAAGCATTGATTTACCAATTTTAACAGAAGCTCTAACTCATGCTAAGAAAGCCCGTTTACACATACTTAAAGCAATGAATGAGACACTTGATAAACCAAGAACTGAACTTTCTAAATTTGCGCCTAAAGTAACGTCTTTTAAAGTTAATCCAGCCAAAATTAAAGTAATTATTGGCAAAGGTGGAAGTACAATTAAAGAAATTATCGAGAAATTTGGTGTTAACGTAGATATAGACGACTCTGGTTTAGTTAAGATAAGTTCATCAGACCCTGAAGTTGCTGAATCAGCTCAAACCTATATCAAAGATTTAATCGCTGATGTAGAAGTTGGTCAAAAATATAAAGGGACCATAATTAAAATTCTAGATTTTGGGGCATTTGTTAAATTACCTGTTGGAAAAGATGGTTTTTTACATATCTCTCAAATCAGCGAAGAACATGTCTACAACATCAATGATCATATCAAAGTGAATGATGAAATTGACGTTATTGTCTCTGAGATTGATAGACAAAATAGAATTAAACTAACATTAAAGGAACAAAAAAGTCCTGATTCGTAAAAGTGAATAAACAAACTCAGTTAGATACAACATTTCAACCTGAATCCATTACATTCTTAACAACATTAAGTGCATGTATTAATACTTTGTATTTTATTTCTGCACTTGGCATGGGTATATTTAGTGTGTCTGTCATAGGTATTACATACTTAGTACTTGTTTCTTTTATTGTTATAGGTATATCTCTATTCGTATCTTGGATCGAAAAAAAGAATCATGATAATCAAAATATCCAATTTAAAATCTTACAAAACATTAAAGATAAAAAGTTAAAAGATTTAGTTTTTCCAAAGAAAATATTAGATAATTTGAATGCTATGTCAGAAACGTATTCATGGCGACTTTATATGCTGCTTTTTATGTGCATCATTGCTGACATCTTAGTTTTTTCAACCTTATTATCGACATTTACTTTCTTTATATTTGGACCAGCCCTACTTCAGGAATTTGCTTTTCAACTTTTTTTAATTTGTTTCTCAACAGTCATATCACTCATTTTGTGTTGCTTTAGAAGTTATAATTATGACATAATTATTAATAACAGAAATAAAATTAAGCATTTTGCAATTGATATTATTGCTGACAAAACAAGCCCAAACTGTAGTATAAAAGCGCAACAGTTAACAAATTCTGAATTTTTTATTGGTATTTTATTAGGTGTTATCACCACTTTAATTTTATTTTTTCTAATCAATCACCTCCTCCTTTTAAGCCAAACCAATATATTTAGTTTGAAATTAATTCATCTCATTACTATGATTGAAAGTTACATTCACGGTTATTCTTTATTAGCATCTACGGTTGTTGGATTTATTGTTTATAGAATTTATTGCTCTTTTAAATTAAATAATCCTGATTGGCAGTTAATTAATTCATTCATTAACGTTATATCCACCTACGTTATTGTAATTATTTTTAGCCAGCGTTTTATCATTTTATTTGTAACCCTTTTTTCTATTCCAATAGCTGGGCCCCAAATAGCGTTAGCAAACTTTTTAATTCCTGTCATAGCATCGGTAATCTCAATTTTTCATGCCTATTCTTTCTTTACATTCTATAGTGATGAGCGTGAGCTAAATTTAAATGTGGATGAAATACAACGGCACTTACCCTCAGATTGCTTAATTCATGACAAAGGCTTTACAAATAAGGAGCCTAGCGTAAATCTTGATGGCACAAACGAAAACATATCCGAAAAAGGAAACACCCTTTGATAAAAAAAATTCACTTTTTAGGCATTCTTGGCTCTGGTATGAGTAGTCTAGCAATATTTACTCAAGAATATGGCCATCAAATTACTGGATCTGATTTAGTTAATCCATGTAACAAAAAACTACCAAACTGGCTTAACCCAAATTCGTATACAGATTCATACAATCAAGCATTTATTGATGAAGCTGATTATGTCGTATATTCAAGTGCCATTGGGGACGATCACATTGAATTACAATATGCGAAAAAGCTTAATAAAAAAATATTACATAGATCAGAATTAATTAATATTTTCACTGCTGAAAAAAAAGTTATAAGCATTGCAGGCACTCATGGTAAAACCACTACTTCATCAATTATGTCATGGTTGTTTGAACAAGGTAATTGTCAACCAAGTTTTATTATTGGTGGCATACCTGCAAATATGCCAAGTGCAAAATTTAATCAAGGCGAGCATTTAATTTTAGAGGCTGATGAAAGTGATGGATCATTTTTAAAATATAAATCTGATATTTGTATCATCACTAATATTGAACCCGATCACCTTGAAAATCATAATCATTCAATAGCATCCTATTTAGATAAATTTAAAACATTTATCACTAAAACAAAAATCTGTATCTATAACATACATGATCAGTATTCAAATCAACTAATTAAACATATTAAAAACACCGAATTTCACTCCTTTGGATTTGATAGTCACGCAGACTTTCAGATAACTCATATAGAAAATAAGGATTTAATACAATTAATAACACTTAAATTACCTTGTGGTGATACAACCGTAATTAAGACATCATTACTTGGAAAGTATAATGCAGAAAACGTGGTTGCTGCCTGGATTGGTGGGTATTTTCAAAACATAGATAAAGACAATCTATCTAAACATGTGGAAGGCTTTAAGGGTGTCAATAGACGTTGTGAACACATTGGTTCAATTAAACTAAATACAAAAAGTATTCCCATATTTGACGATTACGGCCATCACCCAACTGAATGTCATTCCGTATTATCTGAATATCGACGTCAAAATAAGAAAATAATTCATATTTTTCAGCCGCATAGATATTCGAGACTCAATCACTTTTTTGATGAATTCATCCATGCATTATCACTTAGTGATATATTACTAATTAGTGATGTATTTTCTGCCGGAGAAGAGAAACTCAATATGAAAGACAGTCATGACTTAGTTTTAAGCATCAAAAATTTAAATAAGCAAGTATTCTACATCAATGACAATCATGAAATAGTTGATATTGTAAATCAATTTATAGACAATGACAGTATCGTATTATTTCAGGGTGCTGGCAACATCAGCAAAATAGCTCATGAGTGTGTAGCAATATGGAACCAAAACTAAATTATTCCTTAAAAAAACACAATAGTTGGCACATACCATCGGTTGGAGAAGAAGTTTATATTCCAAACACAACAGAGGAATTATCTGCAATCATTCAAAAGATAAAAACATTTGGACTTTGGGTTGGGCTAGGCAGTAATATTCTATTGCCTGAGAAAATAAAACAACCAGTTATATTACCTCAGAAATTCATCAATACCATTCATACTGAAGAAAATTATATTTATGCTCAAGCTGGTGTTACATGTTCAAAAATGGCAAAAAAATGTATTACGCTTGGATACGAAAAAAGTATTTTTTTTGGTGGTATCCCGGGTACCATTGGTGGCGCATTAAATATGAATGCAGGCGCTTTTGGTTCTGAGACATGGGATCATGTTATATTTGTAGATGTCATTGATATACAGGGTAATATACAACGAATCAAGCCTGATATGTTTGATGTTTCATACAGGCATATTAATAAACCTTTTCCATTAAAATTTATTGGTGCAGGCTTTAGGTTTGATGTTGGTTGCCCGGATAAGGCATCAGCCGAACTTAAAAAACTAATAGAAAAAAGAAATCTCTCTCAACCCATTGGTACATTTAATTGTGGGTCTGTATTCAAAAACCCCTACCCTCATCATGCAGCTAAATTAATAGAATCATGCGATTTAAAGGGATATACCTATAAAGGTGCTCAAGTATCTCCAAAGCATGCTAATTTCATCATTAATATTGGCGATGCAACCTACGAGTCGATACTTAAGGTAATCAATCATGTTAAAAAAACAGTTTTTGAGAATACCAATATCCAGTTATGTAATGAAGTTATCATATTGTAGGTAGCTATCAAGACAGTTTGTACATATCTTCTATTCTAACAACCATTTTATTGAAAGGAATTTCAATTTTGTTTTTCCTAAAAGCATTAAGCAAGTTGGTTCTTATATTTAATTGTGCTTCTAGAAAATCTTTTGGCCTTACATAAACCCAAAACTTAAGTGTAATGGCACTATCGCCAAAGTTTTCTATACCACCCAGTGAATTAGGGATTTTCAAGATAAGTGGAATATCATTTAATGTATCAAGACCTACTTTTAATGCTTTTTCTATTTTTGTTTCATAATCAACATCGACAAGTAATTCAATTCTTCTGTATCGACAAGTAGAATAATTTGAAATACCTTTATCATGTAATGACAAAGCATTTGGCATGAATAAAGTTTCACCAGAAAATGTCCTCATTTCTGTATAAAGAAAATTAATATCAACAACCGTTCCAATTTCAGTATCAATTCTAACTATGTTTCCAATTTTATATGGTCTAAAGATAACAAGTAAAATACCCGCTGCTAGGTTTGCTAATGAGGTTTGCAATGAAAGACCAATAGCTAAACTGGCCGCACCTATAATTGTAAGTATAGGTGCTGTACTTACTTCAAAAATTTGCATAATTACAATAGTAAAAACCACTATCATAATAATTAGAAACATTCTTGATGTAAAAATAACAACCGTTTTATCTATATGCTTACTATCTAAATAGATAATTAATCGTTCCTGTGTATATAAAAATATAGACATGATAAGAAAAAATATAATTGTTGAAGATAGAATAGTATTCATCAAAGGCGATATATTACATAATTCAAATACGGCATAAAGAATTAAAAATAGTATCGATGAGCCTAATAAGAATTTAACTTTTCTTACTATATTGTGATTCGACGAGATACTTAACAAATGATGAATTAACAATCTTTTAAATAAATAAGAAGTGGAGATGATTATTGCAAAAATGAGCACATCAATATCAAATAACGTGCTTTCATCCAGATTAAAATAAACGGAAATCAGTTGCACACAAGCCAACAGAGAAAACGATAATATGATTCTATTGAGAATATACAGTCCTAATCTATATCTTTTTAAAGAAAGTTTATTAATCACTTTTTTTTCATATTTTATACTATAAAAGGACAGTATCAATACCAAAATTGCTAATAATGCATACCAGATAATCATAATAAAATTTCCTTACTTATCCTAAAGTATAGGATTTATTTATTAAAATGTCTTTTTTTATTTAATTACAAATCTTTTGGAAATGATACAAACAAATACTACATGCCATTGATATATTGAGTGATTGAAATGCGTCATTTGTTGGTATTGAAAATAGATAATCCAATTCTTTTAAAATAACAGGTCTAATTCCCTTCCCTTCTGAACCAAATACAATGAGTGATGGCTTCTTATCTTTATAAGTTGTTAATAAGTATTCAGCATGTTCTGAAGTACCGAATATCCAAACACCTAATTTTTTTAATTTAAGAATTGACTGGTGTAAATTATTTACAATATAAATTGGCAAACACGATGCAGCGCCTGCTGAAATTTTATGAACAAGTGGTGTTATTGAACAGTTATTATGCTTTTGAATAATAATACCAGTTGCGTTTAAAGCTTTTGCCGAACGGATACAAGAACCCAAATTCTGAGGATCTGTGATACCATCAAATGCCACTAAACAAAGATCGTCATAATGTTCTGAAATTAAATCTTCTATGGATACTTGTTTAAAATTTAAATCAACCAGTGCTGCAATTTTTTGATTACCTTTAGGGAAATCTTTAAAAAAATTAGATTCTACTGTTGAAACTGGAAATTTATATTTATCTTTAAATAAATTGATTAACTGTTTTTGATTTTCTGCAATTTTCAATTCCTTAACGGCATACGAATGATACTTTAATGCCGATTCAACGGCATGTAAACCATACAACCAAGAATAAGAATTTGTGTTTTTTAAACTTTTCACTTGAATATTGTATAAAATTTAGTGAATATTTTAAACTATGTACTTCAAGATTGTGGCACACTTTTTTATTTTTTTATGTTTACTATTGTTTAGTGGCTGTGAAAATAACAATCAGCTTTATAATCCTGACTTTGATCCTAAAAAAATTCAAAAAGTTAAAGTAAAAAAAGAAAAAATCAACATTAGGGGAAAGAAAAACTACAGACTCTTTGGTGATTACTTTGAGGTTGACAAATATCGAGATGATTTTCATCAAAAAGGACTGGCATCATGGTATGTTGGTTCCAATCGTGAGAGTGTAACGGCAATCAATGAAGTATATGATCCTAACTTATTGACTGCAGCTCATAGAACATTACCGTTACCATGTTACGCCAAGATAACTAATCTTGATAATGGACGTTCCATCGTTGTAAGAATAAATGACAGAGGACCATATGTCCCTCACAGGATTCTTGACTTATCCTATGCAGCTGCATATGAACTGGGTATGTTAAAAAAAGGATTAGCATTAGTACAAATTGATACTCTAAATCATGGCGAAGATATCGATATTCCAATGACTTCAATAAAATATGGGCCATTTAAAGAAAAGCATTTAGCTAAACGACTTGAAAGAAAATTCAAGAATAAAACAACTTTAATTTCAGATGAAGCAATCAAGGGATATTATATTATTATTGGACCATTCAATTCTCAAATACAATTAGACCGTGCAAGAGCTTATTTACGACACTTAAAACAAAACAAAGCCAAATTAAAAACACTTAGATCAAAGGACTTAAAAAAAGTTTAATCGAACGCTTGGCATTTAGATAGAATTAAATTAAAATCATAAAATGTTTTATTTATTTATCTTACTCCTTAATGTAAGTGTTTATGCGGATACTCATCACAATAATGAACACTTTCTAATCCGACAAAAACCAACGCTTTCGACAAACCATTACACCCTTTACGATCCTGAAACTGATACAGTACTTGCTGGGATGAACCAAGAAGAAGAGGTACCTATTGCAAGTTTAACTAAATTAATGTCTATGTACGTAGTATCAGATACCGTTAATAGAGGTTATATCAAAACTGATGATAAAATTAAGGTCTCACACAAAGCTGCAAAGATTGGTGGTTCTAGAATGTTTGTTAATGAAGGCAGCTTAGTCAGCATTAACGACCTAATGGATGGTGCAATTATATCTTCCGGAAATGACGCTACCATTGCTCTAGCTGAACATGTTGGTGGTAACGAGGAAAGCTTTGTTGGTATTATGAATGATTATGCCTCTCATTTAAATCTTAAGCACTCTCATTTCATGAATTCTACAGGACTAGATAACCCAAAGCATTATTCATCAAGTCACGACATTGCTGTATTATCAGCACATATCATTAATGACTTTCCTAATGATTTTTATAGATATAAAAGAAAGTATTATTCGTTCAACAAAATAAAACAAAATAATCGTAATAAATTACTCTGGCAAAATGATCATATTGATGGTTTGAAAACTGGCTATACCAGTCGCGCCAAATATTGCTTAGCAGCCACTTCTCTAGATGATCAAAAAAGTAGGCTAATCGCAGTTGTACTTGGCTCTAAAAACGAACATGTAAGAGCTGAAGATGCACAAGCGCTTCTCAAATATGGTTCGCGATTCTTTAAGCACAATACCCTACCAAGTGCTCAAACCATTTATCAAGCAAAAGTATGGTACGGAAGTAGCAAAGCAAAACTCGGTGTTTTAAATGATGTAAAGTATAACGTACCAATTTTTTCTAACGAACCCATCAAAGCTGATTATACACTCAGCGTAAAAAAACTAGTGGCGCCAATTAATAAGGGTACAGTTGTTGGACGATTAATCATTCATCAAGGTGAAACTGTATTAAAAGAATTACCTCTAGTGGTTACCAATGATGTAAAGAGTCGTTTTTGGTTATTAAACTTTTATGATTGGGTAAGTTTGAAATTTAACAAATTATTTAGTAAAAAATTAATATAAAAATGTATGATATTGTTTATCACAACGGTCATTATAAAAAAATTAATGATGTCAATATAGGCATTAATGATAGAGGCTTTTTATATGGCCACTCCGTGTATGAATCCATAGCAATCTTTAATGGAAACGCTCTTTTTTTAGAAGAACATTTTTCTCGTTTAGCACATGGCTTAAATGCACTGGACATACCCAATACTTTTGATTGTAAAAAAATAAAAGAAATTATTGATGACCTTTGTAAACGTAATAATATCCAAGAAAATGTAAAATGTTACATTCAAATAACTGCTGGGGATACCGAATTAAGAAATTATACTGATTTTGGCACCCCTAATATTATCATTAGATTTTATGAATGGAATACAAAACAAAGCTTAAGTCATAAAGCTATTTTAATGGATGATTTGCGCTGGGGGCTTTGTCACGTTAAATCAAATTCACTTGCCTACAATGCGATTGCTGGAAAAAAGGCCTCTCTAAATCAAGCAGTAGAGGTGATTTTCATCAAAGATGATTACGTTCAAGAATGTTCAACAAGTAATGTATTTATTTGTCAAGAAAACACAATTTATACACCAGATAATTCTCAACAACTTCTTCCTGGAGTAACCAGGCAATGGGTCATAAATAATGCATCAACCTTAGGTATTGATGTCGTTCAAAGAAAAATCCATATTGATGAGCTAATTCATGCTGATGAAGTATTTATCACTGCAAGCTATAAAGGCATTCACCCTATTACTAGCATCAACGGTAAAGCTATTAACCAAAATAAAATTGGCAATATCACGCTAAAAATTCAGGAAAATTATCATAATGAATGTTATCAAATGTGTACACATTGATGAATCTGACTATGAAAGTATATTTTCATTTATGCAACAATATACAAAAAAAAGAACGCATCAAGACTCAGACTATATAATTACAACAGAGCATAAACCCATATATACAATGGGGCCCAGTTCTACATCAAATGATATCTTAATAAAAAAAGATAATGTCAAATTCTACAAAACAAATCGAGGTGGTAAAATCACCTTTCATGGTCCTGGACAATTAATCATATATACATTATTCGATTTAAGAAGAATGCATATCCAAGTTCATCAATTACTAGATGCTTTAGAAACATCCTTACTTTCTTTACTATCAACAAAAAAAATCAATGGTCATTTAGATAAGAATAACAGAGGCGTTTATCACAATAATAATAAAATTGCTTCACTTGGCATACGCGTTTCTAAGGGATGTACGTATCACGGGATAGCAATTAATGTTAATACTGATTTATCATTTTTTAACGCCATTAATCCTTGTGGATTAGACAACATAAAAATGCAAAATTTGTCTGAGATTTCAGATTTTACACTGAAACAAGTTAAAGATCTTTATATTGCTATATTGATAGATAAAATTAGAGCATTGTCACCTCAATTGATTGACATTTCATCACATTCAGATAAACTTTTATTTAAGGATCAAGTGACCTTTCAAACATGACACACATAAAAGAGCGAACCCAAGAAAAGCTAGCTAAGATACCAGTAAAAATTGAGTATCAAGAAAAAGTATTACCAAAACCACCATGGTTGAAAATTCGACTTACTGGATCAAGTAAGCCCCAGGAAATGATTTCCGATTTTAAGAATAAAAGACTTAATACAGTTTGTGAAGAAGCGTCATGCCCCAATCTAAACGAATGCTTTTCTAAAGGCACAGCTACATTTATGATTATGGGAGATCGTTGCACACGCCGTTGTAGCTTTTGTGATGTTGCCCATGGCAGACCTGACCCCCTCGATATGGATGAACCAAAAAGATTGTCAGAAACCATCTATCAAATGAAATTAAAATACGTTGTTGTCACTTCTGTTGATAGAGATGATCTTAGGGATGGTGGGGCACAGCATTTTGTTAATTGTACCAAAGCAATTTTGTCAAGATCCCCTGATATAAAAATAGAATGGTTAGTACCAGACTTTAGAGGACGTTGGTCAAAAGCGATTGAGATTTTCGATGAAATCCAACCTTATGTTTTCAATCACAATCTTGAAACTACAAAAAGACTCTATAAGCAAGCAAGACCTGGATCTGATTATCAATGGTCATTGGATATATTAAAATCTTTTAAGGCCAAACATCAAAAAATAGCTAGTAAATCTGGAATTATGGTTGGATTAGGTGAAACTGATGACGAAGTTAAGCAATGCTTATTAGACTTACGTGAACATGATGTCGATATGGTTACAATAGGACAATATTTGGCACCCAGTCGTTATCATCTACCGGTAGCAAGATATGTTCATCCAGACCAATTTGCTGAATATAAATCCTTTGGACAATCATTAGGTTTTAAGCATGTAGCAAGTGGACCAATGGTAAGGTCTTCTTATCATGCTGATAAACAAGCCTCCGGTGAAGCATTGTTGTGAGTAGCTATCTCTTAAACATTGTTGCTAATAATGCATACATGGGTATCTTTTTTGCTTTCTTATTTGCTTTTTTAGAAGCATTACCTATCATAGGCACTTTCATACCTGGAATAGCTTTAATGAGCGTGGTTGGCTATTGGGTAGGTGCAAATCTTATTTCGTTTCATATGGCTTTATATGCAAGTTTCATAGGTGCACTTATTGGCGATTACATTAGTTATTGGATAGGTATAAAGTATGAAAAAAATATCTACGAAATAAGTTATTTCAAAGACAAAGCAAATTATATAGATAAGGCAAAGGGTTTTGTTGAGAAATTTGGATCATTAGCCATATTACTTGGACGTTTTTTTGGACCAGTTAGAAGTTCAGTGCCTCTCATAGCAGGATTATTATCACTAAATAAACTTAAATTTTTTATAGGTGTTGTACCGTCCGCATTTTTATGGAGTTTATTATATTTATCTCCGGGTATTATTTATGGCTCTGCAGCAATGTTTTTACCTAAACATTTTTTTAATCTTATTTTCGAGTATGCAGTAGTAATATTACTGATTACGTTCTACTATCGTTATCAAAAACATATCGCATCATTTGTGTCCAAAATGACCAATAAATTAATCAAAAAAAATATATCTGTGTATTACGTTTGGTTATTTTTAAATTTTCTGGTTTCATGGGGTCTATTATGTATCATTTGGTATTCTGTAGTAAATGAAACTGGCATTAGTGTTATAAATAAACCGATTTACTTTTTTTTACAAAGCATTCGTACACAGCAACTAGACTTTATAATGTTTATAATGACTTTATTTGGTGAGAAAAACTTTATCATCCCATTTATTATTGTTTGGGTAGGCTATTTAGCAAAGAATGGGCGATACGAACATATACAACATTTCATGACAATGGTGTTTTTCACTTTTATTCTCACTCACGGTGTGAAATTATTTGCTAGTATAGAGAGGCCTCCTATAGGCAATTTATTGTCACTAACCTACTCATTTCCTAGCGGTCATACTGCCATTGTGGTTGCAATTATGTCAAGCATACGCTGGTCTTGTTCGTCTAGAAAAGAAAACATCACTTTTTTACCCTCATTGTTTTATACATTCATCATTCTCGCAACTGGCTTTTCAAGATTATACTTGGGCATGCACTGGTTTACAGATGTTATAGCAGCATTCTTGTTAGTACATCCAACTATTTTACTGACAGAACTTTTAATGAAAAAAAGTAAAAAAATTCAATTTTCATCAATGTTCAAAATCTTTTCGATCGTTACAGTCATTGCTACAGTAACAAGTACTTTCATATTTAAGGACTTTGAAGAAATTCATCTTACTTCTCCCTTAAACCACCCGAAAAAATTATATAATAATAACAATTTACAAAATTTACCAAAAACAAAATTTAATCGAACACACACCTATAAAACACCACTTAATTTTAGATATATTGGTGACCTTAAAACCTTAGATCGTTCATTTAGTGATATTAATTGGACTATTAATTCACAACAGGATAAATTATTTAAACCTTTAATTATCAATGATAATCATATTGAGAACCAATTAAATCCTACGATCAAACCTTTACTTTATCACCAAGGCCCTGTCCGTGTGTATGCTAAAATATATCAAGATAAGTTATATGTATTGAGATTATGGACGACGCCATATTATCTAAAAAATCGCAACATTTATCTTGGAAGCGTGTATATAGATGATAACCCTACACAACCTCAAATGTGGTTAAATCCCAAAAGAGCTTTTTATGATGTTGGCATCATTAAATCTTTACAACTTAAACACACAAATGAAGCCATCCATGATGAATTTAGTCAAATTAAAAATTGGACGAAGGTAATTGCAACTTATGATGACAAATAATCTTACTTTTTTAATGAGTGGCCAGGGTAGCCAATATCCAAATATGGGTAATGATTTTATCCAGCAACATAGTCACTTCAAAAATAAATTCAATGAATGTTTAGAATATCTAGATAAGCATGGTTGTAGTTTATCCGAGGTCTGGGGCAATGAAGAGATCAACCAAACAAAATATACTCAAGGTGCCTTATTTGCAATTGAATATGCTTCTGCGTGCTTTTGGCAACATCATGGCATAACACCGCATATATTAATAGGACATAGCATTGGTGAAATTGTTGCTGCTACTTTTGCAGGCGTTATGAGTTTAGACCAAGCATGCTTTCTCGTAACACAACGATCCAAATTGATGGATGCTGTTAACGTTGATGGCGCTATGTTGGCAATCCTTGCACCAGAAAATAAATGGATTAAAACACTACCAAATAGCCTAGACATTGCGCTATATAATGCCGAATCACAAATTGTGGTTTCGGGATTATCAACTGATATTAAAGCGTATGCAAGCTTATTAAAAGATCACGGTATACGCTCAATTGAAATTAACGTGTCACACCCTTTTCATTCAAGATTTATGAGCGGTTGCGTAAATGACTTTGAAGCATCTATATCTAATATCGCGTTTAAAAAACCTGACTTCCCTATTATTGGAAACGTAAATGCCACAGTGATTGATCAATATGATTCAAGTTACTGGGGCGACCACATCATAGAACCAGTGAAATTTTATCAAAGCATTCAATTATCACTTAAACTAGGTGCCAATGTCTTTTTAGAGTGTGGGCCACAGCCAACGTTAGTGAAAATAATAAAACGCTCTTTACCTGAAAATATAACAACCTTATACACAATGGATAAAAATATTGATTCAGAAAAGCATGTTTTTGATGTTTTAAAATCGCTATCCAAACTTGGTTTTCACATTAAGATATGATTGAAATAAGCGCATCATTATTACCCCTAAAAATTGATGAGATGGTTGAATATGCCAATGAAACCATTTCACTTGGCGTACATAGACTACACTTAGACATTATTGATGGAAAGTTTGTAAATCAGAAAGGACTACCTGATGATGTTGTTAAAGAAATCATTCATAAATATCACTCTAAAATAAAAATTGATGCACACCTTATGGTAGTAGATCCAAATAGTTACATTGAGAAAGAGCACTATAAATATCTTAATACCATTTATATTCATCATCAAAAAGATCAACAAGCTTTGAAAGAATTAAAAAATAAAATATCTGCGCAGGGGTGTCAACCTGGCCTTGTAATTAATCCAGATGAACCAATTATTTCTGATGAAAACAAATACTTCAATGACTTGTTAATTATGGGAGTAGTCCCAGGTTTGAGTGGCCAAAAAATGTTACCAAACACTTATGATCGATTGAAAGTACTAAATACTCATTACCAGCAATCACTCAATAAACCACACATTACACTTGATGGCGGTGTTACCGCCAGTGATCTTGATCAGTTAAATGGTCAATTAAACTGTTGTGTAATGGGCTCTGCAATTTTTGATAAAGTAAATTGGCAAAATAACTTAAAACAAATGCTAGTCTCTGTGAAATAATTTATCAATGGCATTTTCATTTAACTTCATCCATGTTGGTCGACCATGATTGCACACACTCGCACTGCTGGTTTTTTCCATTTGTCTTAATAAAGCATTCATCTCAGCAATACTTAAATCGCGATTCGCTCTAACACTAGAATGACAAGCAATGCTTCCTAATATTGCATTTACCTGGCTTTCTATAGATTGAGTATCATCATGAAGATAATTAGCTAGCATATCTTTTATAAACAAATCAGCATCTTTAATTTTCATTAATTTAGGAAAGGATGAAAAAGAAACAGAATTATCTTTAATTTGATAATTAAAGCCAAACTGTTCTAAAACAACCTTCAACTTAATTAATACATCTAACTCTACATGACTCAGCTGTATATTAATAGGAATGATTAATTGTTGTGAAGCGACCCCTTCATTACCATACTGCGTTTTAAGTTCTTCATATAGAATTCTTTCATGTGCAGCATGTGCATCGATCAATATAAGATCATTTTGAGATTGAGATAATATATATTTACCAAAAATATGTTTAAAAGCAAGACCAAGCGCTGGAACATCAATCACATTACTTTCATTATCTAAAATATGATCAGGACGAACAGCTGCATTTGTGTAATTAATATTATTTTGTTTCATAATATCATGATCAATAATATTTTGAGGTTGCATATTTTGTGTTAATGGAACATCTATTGAGGGTTCTTTTGTATAAGTTAGCGTAGACTGCTTAACATCGAATGGTTGATTTAAGTTAAAATTATTTAACTTATTGATATTATGAGAAGTGGTTTGTTGGGTTGGTGTTAAAATTCGATCTAAGCCAAGCTTAATCACTTTGATGATTGCCTTTTGAATAATTTGTACATCTTCAAATTTCACTTGTTCTTTCGTTGGGTGAACGTTGAAATCAATAATACTGGGTTCAATTTGCATATATAGTATTATGACAGGGCATCTACCAATCATCATATGATCGGCAAATGCTCTTTTAATTGCATTACTTAGTGCACCATCTTTGATAACACGATTATTTAAAATAATGTATTGCATATCTGGTTGTGATCTAGAAAATCTTGGATGAGCAATCCAAGCTGATAATTTACCAAATGAAAAAGTTTCTTCTTGTAAAGACAAATAATCAAACAGTTCAGAATTTATCAATTGAGTTAATCGCGTTTTAGCTTGCGTGATGTCTTGAACTTTATCAATTTGTCTAACCAATTTCCCCTGGTGAAACACCTTGAGATCAAAGGTTAAGTTTGCAAGGGAGATTTTCTTAATAACTTCATCTATACGAATAAATTCACTTCGATCTGATTTTAAGAATTTTCTTCTTGCAGGGGTAAAACAAAACAAATCATTTACTTCAATGCATGTACCTGTATTAGCTGAAGTCAATTTAGGCTCTAGATTATCGGATTGAATATAAAAAGCATCCTCTTGATATTCAGGTTTTGATGTTATTTTTACAGGGGAGACTGAAGCAATACTAGCCAGGGCTTCGCCTCTAAAGCCAAGGCTATTAAGAACCTCTAAGTCATCTAAAGAACTTAGCTTACTGGTTGCATGACGTTCTAATGCAACACATAACTGTTCTTTTTCAATACCACAGCCATCATCAATAATTTTAATAAACTCTTTACCACCTTTGGTAAGGTGTATTTCAATATCTTGTGCACCAGAATCAATTGAGTTTTCAAGCAGCTCTCTTATGACACTTGCTGGTCTATCAATCACCTCACTTGCTGCAATTTGTATGGCTATTTTTTCATCTAAACGATTAATTGGTTTATTTTTCATTTACCCTCCCCAACTATGAAAGAAACAATCTTTGATTCTTTTTCAATGTGTCACTTTTTAAATTATTAATCTGCTTTAAAGCTTTAATTGAAATATGATATTTTTTCGATAATTTTGTTAAATTATCACCTGGTTTAACATTTATCCAATGATTTTCTTTTTTCGTTCTGCACACTTTTTTAATTTCGGATTTTTGTGGATTAAAAAACTTTGTTATACTTACTGCTATTTGATTTGCTAAAAACTTTTGATAAAAAGGCTCAATAAGTAAATTTCTATCTTCATCATTTGATAAAAAACCAACTTCAATCAAGCATGATGGCATATTCAAACTCCTTAATACGCTAAAATTAGCATACTCAGGTTGATTGGTATGGAGTGAAACGGATTGAGATAAATGGTTTAACAGTGACTGACTTAATTCTCGACTTCGATTAATATTAATTTCACGATCAAATGATAATAAAGCCTTTTTTGCTCTTATAGGTGCTTTGTTTTCTTTATCAGCAATCAGTCTAGCCATTGTACTGGAGGCACCAGCATTAGATAACGTAAAAATTGATAATCCTCTAGCTGCATCGTTGGGTGACCCGTCAGCATGAATTGATATAAACAAATCTGCATTATTTTTTTGTGCGATGTTTCTTCTTGAATCAAGTGACAAGAATCGATCATCATACCTAGTTAGAATAACTTTAATAGGTGAATGAATCTTTTCAAAGGAACTCTTTAGTGTTTTTGAAAAATTTAAAGAAACATTTTTTTCTTTAAAGCCCTTAATCACTGTGCCAGGATCGTGACCACCATGTCCCGGATCAACAACGATCACAAAAGGTGCCTTATTTACTTTTGCAAACTCACAAAATTCATTCATTGATGGTTGACGAATGGATAAGTGATTTGCTCTAAATTCTGTTTCTATGCGTGGGGCAACACTTTTTTTAAGAACGATATAATATGCATTCTTTAAATCCTTAATTTCAAAAAAAGGATTCTTTTCATATTTGAGCTTCCAATTTTTTGGTAAAGCAATCACTGTTCTATTAGGTGATTTTTTTTCGTAAATACGTATATTTGATTGATTTAATTGATTTTGACATACAATATGGATGTTTTTATTGTTCAAAACAAGTAACTCACAGCTATTACTTACATTTGCATTTGCATAACCAACAACCAATAAAAATACCAAAAAACGCATAATGCCATTATACCCTTTATTTGATATATTTTTAAATTTTTTAATATATCAATTTATGGCATATTATACCTATGGTTAATAAATTCATTCTTGTCTATTTAACAACTCAAATTATTATTTTTATCCACGAACTAGGACACTTTTTTTTCGCATATATATTTAAGTATACTATATCTGAAATCAGCCTTGGATTTGGAAGGACTATATATTCTAAATCAATTAATCATTTGAAATTTAATATACGCTTGTTGCCGTTAGGTGGATTTGTTTGTATTAACGAACTTGGGCATATGGATAGATGGGGCACTGCAACCATTATTTATTTAGGTGGTGTTATATTTAATATTTTATTTGCGCTGATTTGTATGATATTTGTATTTAACATTGGCATAACATCATCTAAACCGTTTGTTACAGACAAAGACAATCATATCAAAATGATTACTTATATAAATAATAATCACGTAACCAATTGGATGAATATCAATGAATTAGCATTACTAGCTTTTTTAAATAGTAGTAAGCTTACACTAACCTTTAATGACAAATCAAAATCAACATTTAATACGTCGCACTTTGAATCATTTTTTGAAAACACATGGTTAAATGAACATGGTTATCGTATTTGGGAACCAACTTTGCCACCTAAAATTTTATTTTCAAATAATGAAAAATTAGAAGAAGGTGACATTGTTTTAAAAGTAAACACTAGATATGTAAAAAATAATGATGACTTAAAAAAAATCATTCAATATAATCCAAATAAACCATTAATTATGAAAATCATTCGTGACAATAAATTAATAAATGTTGAAATCATGCCAAAAAAGAGTCGATCATTTGATTTTATTACGTTAGGTTATTTAGATATTAAGTTAAGTCAGCAAAAGTGGCCAACCGATCACATCACTAATACTCAATTTACATTCATTAAGTCTTTGACCCAATCCATCAAGTTTGTTTTTAATAAAATCTACTTACAATATTTAATCATTCTTAAATTACTGACAGGGGTACTGACGCTAGATATGTTATCTGGCCCGATTGGAATTTACAGCTCAATATACCAAAGTTTTGATTATGGCATAGTGGGCTATTTATATACACTAAGCCTATTATCCATAGCAGTTGCGATGATTAACCTAATCCCTATACCACCTACCGATGGCTTTTATATTATTGTAAAAACATTTGAATCATTGACTTCATTGAAAATCAGCAAACGTTATCTTTTACTCTTTCAGCATATTACACTAATATTCATCTTTTTGGTTGTTGTTAATGTCAGTTTGAATGAAATCAAAAAGTTCTTAATATCTTGGCAAAAAGAGGTCACAAAATATGAAATTTAGTATCAGACACTTATTTCGAACAGCGTTAGCAGGAACAGCAGCATCTTTCATTCATTTATACCAACATGAAGCACATACTATTTGGATTGTTATAAGTACGTTATTTGTCATTCAAGTACCTGAGGTCAAATCACGCATTGAGATCATTGAAATAGCTATTGATAGAATTATTGCAACAGGTATAGGGGTTAGCTTAGGTCTGATTGGATATGGACTAATTTATTATAATGTGAAAGATGGCAATGTAGAAATTGCAGGAATAATTATATTTATCATTTTTATGATCACTGATTTTTTTCAACAGATAACGAAAAGTTTAACCATCATTAACATCACTGCAGCGCTTATCATGCTACTAAGTATCCAAAGTAATGCTGCTTTTGATCATGCTTTATCAAGATCATTAGATATTATTTATGGGGCAATAATAGGATTATCATGTATAATCCTAATACCACCCCATAAAAAAGTCACTTAGTCTGAATCATCATTATGTTGGTCTAATTCTTTTTTAATTAGATCACCAAATGAAATACCAGATTGATCCTTAGTAGATTTTGTGTCTGTATAGTCAGCTTTTTGTGCAGTACGTTTAATTTCAGTTAATGACATAACTAATATATTAAATTTTCTGTCATAAGACTGGTAGAAAACTTCTAAATGATCACCTACATTTGCATTGAAATCGTCTGGGATACGTCTAATAACAATAGGTAATTCACTAGATGTCTTACCTAAAATTTTACCATCCTCAACACTATCAATGGTTATCACAACCCTCGAACCTCTTGAGTTATTTGTTAAGAAATCATCAAATGGATTATCATCAAGCTGCTTGACACCTAATGAAATTCTTTCTTTTTCTATATCCATGGTAAGAATCACTGCTTTTAATTCATCACCTTTGTTAATTTCAGTCAACATTGTTTGTGGATCATCTTTCCATGTCAAATCATTAACATGAACTAAACCATCGATACCGCCCTTAAGACCAATGAAAACACCAAAATCTGTTTTTGATTTAACTTCACCAGAAACCTGATCACCAACTTGGTAATTTTGTGAAAACTCTGACCATGGATTTTCTTTACATTGCTTGATACCCAAAGAAATTCTTCTTCTTTCAACATCAATATCTAAAACCATGACCTCAACTTCATCTCCAAGGGCTAGTAACTTACTTGGATGTATATTTTTGTTTGCCCAATCCATTTCTGACATATGAACAAGACCTTCGATACCATCTTCAATTTCAATAAAACAACCATAATCTAACATATTTGTTACTTTACCAAATACTCTTGATTTAATTGGGTATCTTCGATCAATATTCACCCACGGATCATCAACCATTTGTTTTAAACCTAAAGAAACACGATTATTTTCACGATCATGATTTAAAACTTTAACATTAATTTGTTCACCAACTTTAATTACTTCACTTGGATGTCTTAGGCGTTTCCAACTGATATCAGTAATGTGTAACAATCCATCGATACCACCTAAATCAATAAACGCACCATATTCGGTAAGATTTTTTACTGTACCAGAAACAATATCTCCAATTTTAGTAGCTTCAAGTAATTCACGTCTATCTTCACCCATTTCTTGTTCATGAACCAAACGACGTGAAACAACAATGTTATTTCTACGCTTTTCCATTTTCACAATTTTAAAATTAAAGATTTGACCTTCTAAATCTTCAGGCTGTTCTCGTACTGATTTTATGAATGCATGAGAACTGGGTAAAAACGCTTTGAGTGCACCAACATTAACAAAAAAACCACCCTTTTTTCTTTCGCAAATCGTTCCTGTAACAAGTTGTTCTTGTTCAAACATATCAGCTAGCTTTGCCCATGCTCGACTTCTAATCGCTTTTTCACGTGACATGATAGTAGCACCATGGCCATCATCAATGGTTTCTAAAAGAAACTCGTATTCATCGCCGATATTGGCATTATTTTCACCTTGATCAGAAACAAATTGTTTAACTGGCACACGGCATTCTGATTTTAAACCAGCATCAATAATCGCATAATCGCCATTGATATCGACAATTTTTCCTGAGATTAATGTACCTGGTGAGATATGGATTTTATTAAATTGCTCTTCCTCGAGCATTTTGAAAGTTATTACTTTAGACATAATTTTTTCCCTTGAAGGGCATGTTAAAAAGTTAATTAAAGATGCTAAGCACCACTCATACTATACAACAATGATCTATTACACTATCAATAACTTCTAAAAGTGATAACTGACTTGTATCAATTACAACTGCTTCAGGTGGAATGACTAATGGTGCAACCGACCTAGTTGCGTCTTGTTCATCTCTTTTAATAAGTGAATCAAGAACTTCTGTAAAGTTAGCATTTATTTGATGATCCTGCAACTCTTTAAACCTTCTTTCTGCTCTGACATTAGCAGAGGCTGTTAGGAAAAATTTAAATTTGGCTTCTGGAAATATACAAGTGCCCATATCTCTACCATCTGCAACTAGTCCAGGCTCCTGATAAAAATCTTGTTGCTTCAGAACCAAAGCCCTTCTTAATATTTCTTGTTTCGATAATTTTGATGCCAAAATAGCTATTTCATCATGTTTTAATTTATCGGTAATGTCTTCTTCATTTAGGCAAATAGAATATTCAAATTGATCTGAAAGCGCGGAAAATGAAATATGATCTTTATTTATCTGATCACTTATTTTTTCAACCTCTTCTAATTCAAACAATTTTTGAGAAACATAGTAAGCTGCTATTCTATATAGGCAACCACTATTAAGAAAGTTTAGGTTTAATTTCTTAGATATGGCCCATGCAACAGTACTTTTCCCGGTTGCACCTGGACCATCTATTGTAATCAAGGGGCAATTAGACATCTTCATCGATATTATCGAGATCGTCTACATCATCAATCTTTTCAGTTGACTGAACAGCAACAAGTTTTTCATCTTTACCAACATTAATTAATTTAACGCCTTGTGTTTGTCTTTGAATCAAAGAAACATCCTTTGATAAGATACGAATCATAGTCCCAGCATTAGTCAACAATAATAACTCATCATCTTTATTCACTGGCAATGCACCAATAACTAAACCAACTTTATCTGTTGTTCGCATTGCTATCACACCTGATCCACCACGACTGGTTTGCCTAAAATATTTTAGTTTTGTTTTCTTACCAAAGCCTTTTTCACTAACAGTTAATATTTCTTCATTTTCAGAAACAATTACCATCGATATAACCTTATGGCCAACCCCTAATTTTATGCCCCTAACGCCTCTTGCATTACGACCAATACTTCGTAACTCGTTACTATCGAATCGATTAACTTTACCATGATTAGTGAAAAGCATAATCTGGTTATTTTGATTGACTATCTCAGCACTAATAAGTTTGTCTTCTTCATCAAGATTGATTGCATTCATGCCTGTTGAGCGAGGTCGACTAAATGCTGACAGCGCTGTTTTTTTAATCACACCTTTTTCAGTTGCCATAATGATGGCTGCTTCTTCATTAAAAGATTTAAGAGGCAAAAGTGCACTTAGTGATTCATCACTTGTGAATTTCAAGTAATTAACAAGCGGTTTTCCTCGTGAAGTTCGTGATGATATTGGCAACTGATACACCTTGAGCCAAAATACCCTACCTTTAGTAGTAAAACAAAGCATTGTATCATGTGAAGATGCTGTTCTTAAGAAACGAATGATATCTTCTTCTTTAAAATTACCTGATGACTTACCTCTACCACCTCTACGTTGAGATTTATAATTCTCAACTGGCTGTGCTTTGGCATAACCTTCTTTTGTAATGGTAACAACAACTTCTTGTTTTGGTATGAGGTCTTCATTGCTCAACTCTTGGTAATCAGCAATAATGACTGATTTTCGCTCATCTTTAAACTGATTTTTAACTTCTAAAAGTTCGTCTTTAATCACAGCCATTAAACGTTCGAAACGACTGAGGATATCATTAAAATCTTTAATTTGTTCAACACATTCAGCATGGTCTTTGATGATTTTATCTCTTTCCAATCCTGTCAATCTATGTAATCTTAAATCAAGAATTGCCTGAGCTTGTTGTGGTGAAAAATAATACTTCTTTTCTCTTAAACCATAAATTTCATCTAAATCGTCTGGCCTTGTTAACTTCAAATAAGAAAAGACAGTTTGTGATTCATCAATATCCCATCCCTTGGAAAGTAATTGTGATTTTGCTTCTGATGGGTTTGAGGCTTTTTTAATTAGTTCTATGACTTCGTCTAAATGGCTAATCGCAACAGCTAAACCTTCTAAAATATGTGCTTTAGAACGCGCCTTTGCAAGCAAGAAGACTGTTCTTCTTGTAACAACTTCTTGACGGTGAGCAATAAATGATTTGAGGATATCAATTAAAGGCATACATTTTGGTACACCATGGTCTAAACAAACGGTATTAATGCCAAAACTTGTCTGTAACATGGTTTGCTTTAATAAGTTGTTCTTTAAGACTTCAGCGTTTTCTCCTCGCTTGACTTCAATGGCAATACGCATACCATGTCTGTCACTTTCATCTCTTAACGTATGAATGCCTTCAATCTTTTTGTCACGTACCAATTGACCAATATGAGTTAATAATTTTGCTTTATTAACTTGGAATGGCAATTCAGTTACAACAATGACTTCTTTATTTTTGATTTCTTCAATATCAATTTTTGCACTAAGCTGTATTTTTCCCCTACCAGTTTGGTAAGCACTTAATATTCCTTCAGTACCATTGATGAATCCAGCTGTAGGAAAGTCAGGACCCTTAATATGTTCCATAATATCAACTAAGGAAGCATTAGGGTTATCGATTAAAGTAATTGTCCCATCAATAACCTCAGATAAATTATGAGGCGGTATATTGGTTGCCATTCCGACAGCAATACCTGAAGAACCATTAATCAACACATTCGGGAATCTTGCAGGAAGGACAGTGGGTTCATGTTCTGTATTATCAAAGTTTGGAACGAAGTCAACCGTCTGACATTCGATGTCTTCCAGCAATTTACCGCTAAGTTTTTGTAATCTTATTTCGGTATAACGCATGGCAGCTGGTGAATCGCCATCAATTGAGCCGAAGTTACCATGTCCATCAACTAATCGATAACGCATTGAGAAGTCTTGAGCCATACGTACGATGGCATCATAAATAGCTGTGTCACCGTGTGGGTGGTATTTACCTAACACACCACCAACGATACGAGCAGATTTTTTATAAGGCTTGTTCCAAACATTAGACATTTCATGCATGGTAAACAACGAGCGTCTATGTACCGGTTTGAGACCGTCTCTGACATCAGGTAAAGCACGACCGACAATCACACTCATTGCATATTCTAAATAAGCATCTTTTATTTCGTTTTCTACTAGCCTAGTAGTGACAATATCATTCAAACTTTCACTCATAATACATTTAAATCCTTAATCTCCATACTCTAAATGATAATTTTTAAAATTCATAGTATAATTATAAAAAAATGGACAAATAATCAGCATATAAAACTAAATTAAACAGTTAATTCATTAACTTAAGATGCATCTACTTGATTTTTTCTTAAAACGTTATTAAAATATTAGTTATATGGATGTTAAATTTTTAATAAATGGAGTGAATTATGGCTAAGTTAAAAAATGCAAAGGATGTTCTAAAAACATATCAAGATTCTGAATATATGAATCAAGAGCAACAAGACTTTTTTAAATTAAAACTTGAGCAAGATAAAGTTGATCTTATTGATAGAATTCAGTCTGTCAGAACTGAAATCACTAACTTACAGAGCAATCAAAGCGACGATAATGACAATGCCACAATGGATGAATTGGTTAACAGAAACCTCTCACTCGTCCAAAGACAAACCAAACTTCTTCATAAAATTGAACAAGCATTGGATAGATTAGCTACTGGTGAGTACGGCTATTGTGAAAAAACAGGTGAACCCATCGGGATACCAAGATTACTTGCAAGACCAACTAGTTCATTATCCATTGAAGCTAAGGAGCATCAAGAAATTCTTGAAAAAAGAGACGAACAATAATCTTTTTTCAGAATTCTTAAACAATAAGCTAAGGGATATGTCATGAACATTAACCAAAACAAAATAATTGCTTGGTTTGTAAAATAGCCCATTTTAAATGGCATAATACAAACCGACAAACACATCATAATTAAATAAAATTGTAAATTTGTAAATGTTTTAGTTAGTGATTTAAAAAACACAACAGCACAAATACCAAGCAACACATTGCAAATGACCGATAAAAAAGATTGATATCCATTTAAAATCATGAGGAAAGCCATTAAGGCCAGCAAAACATATACCTTGATAACTTTATCTTTTTTTAACATCATCCCAAAAAAAATTATTGTCAGAAGTATATAATCACACGGAAAACGCCATACAATAAATTCATAATTTACGTATGAAAATTGAAAGCTTAATGTTTTTAAAAAGTTAATCAACAACATTGAGAAAAGCATTATCTGTATCATTTTTAAGTATATTTTTCTCTTATTATAAAAACACCAAATTAATAAAAAGCTTTTGTAGCTTGATAAAAACATCAAAAAGTGCATTAAAATTTTAGACCAAGTAATCATTAATCATATAATGAAATTATTTTTTTTAAAGTGTCAATTGTTTGTTAATAAATTTTGTAATTAACTTCATACTCACTTTTGCTTCAGGAATATAATAATGCAATAAATGATGAGCATGAAAGCAGCCTTCATTAACTAAAAAGGTTGAATCAACACCATAATCCAAAGCACGCATATGGAATAGTCTTGCTGAATCAAGCAACATGTCATCTGTACCTATACTAATAAACATTGGTGGCAAATCTGTTAAATTGGCATAAATTGGAGACACGAAGGGATCTTTAGGATGGTATTTGCTTCGATATGCTTGAGCCCATAGCCTTAAAATTTTCGCACTGAGCAATACATCTTTTTTTTCCATATCCTCATAAATATTATTATCTTCGTACATTTCAACCATGGTACATGGTGATAACAATACTGAACAACATGGTAGCTTTGCATTCCGTTTTTTTAGAATCAACATTGTGCTCAGAACTAGATTAGCACCAGCTGAATCTCCCATTAGGACGATTTTTTTTGGATCGTATCCCAAATCAACTAAATAGTCATAAGCTTTAACACAATCAAACAATGGGGATGGAAAAGGATTTTCTGGAGCAAGACGGTATTCAGGCAAAAATACTTTTATTTTAGTTGAACTGACAATATCACTACAGGGATTTTGATAACTATCTAATGTACCCATACAAAAGCCACCCCCATGTAAATATAAGACGATAGGTCCTTTTTTTACATCTGTTTGACTAATGAATCGACCTTTAATTGTGTCATTGTTAATCAAAACATCATTAGTAATCACCTTATGAGGATTTGCCAAATTACCCATATTAATTTCAAACTGTTTTCTTCGATCTAATATAGAAAGCTTCGATAAATTGTCTTTGTTAGCTTTTAGCTGCTGTTTAATGTACCAATTTTTTAATGACATAATATTATTATAGTTAGATATTTAATATTTTAAATACTTTGCTATGATTAATTTATGAACATATTAATATTTGGCCATACTGGCATGTTAGGCAATGCCCTAAAACAACATTGGAAAAACAAACATCATTTGGTTGGCATAAGCAGAAAAAGACTTCAACAATCAAATATTGAAAGTCATACCTGGGATGATTTAGATGATATTTTAACAAAACAGAAATTTGATGTTGCAATCAATTTATGTGGTGAAACAATAGGTCAACCATGGCACAAATTTTCAAGAAAGAAAATCGAATCAAGTCGAATTGAAACGACAAAAAAAATTGTCAATGCTATAAGCACTCTTCCAATTCACTTAATTAATGCAAGCGGCATTGGCATATATGATAGTGTTAGTCATTTAAATGAAACGCGCTTCGATGAAAAAACGCCAGTATTGAAATCTAATGGATTTTTACAAACATTAGCATATGAATGGGAGAAAGAAGCGATAAAACACCAAACAACCACATTACTTAGAACAGCAGTTGTTTTTAAGAAAGATGATGGGGTTTTAAAAAAACTACTTATGGGCAAACAAATCAAAGTTTTAACACAGCTTGGTTCTGGCAATAATCCTTTTCCATGGATTTCAATTGAAGATTGGTCAAGAGCAGTTGACCTTGTAGTGAGTAAGAAGATTTTAGGTCCTATTAATTTAACCAGTCCCGAAATATCAACCTATAATGATATTATGAATATATTTTGTACAAAAACTAGTTCTATGAAAATAACAATGCCAGATTTTGTCGTTAAAACTTTGTTTGGTGAAATGGGCGAATCGTTATTTTTAACTGGCACAGCTGCCCTACCAAAAAAGCTTTTAGACATGGGTTTTGAATTTAATAACTATAATGTGTCATCGATAGATATTTAGTATGAATAATGAACTTTGGCCCCATATCGAACCTTATAATCACTTTTATATCAAAATAGATCAACATAACATTTATGTCGAGGAATGCGGTAACCCAAATGGTATACCAATCATATTTCTTCACGGTGGTCCTGGTGGTGGTTGTCTAGAAGTGCATCGTCGCTTATTTAATCCCAAACAATGTCGTATTATTTTATTTGATCAACGAGGTTGTGGTAGAAGTGTGCCTAACGCCAGCATCGAAAACAATACACCCAATCATATTGTTGAAGATATGGAACAAATCAGACAAATACTTAACATAGATAAATTTCATTTGTTTGGTGGTTCTTGGGGAACAACCCTTGCCTTATTATATGCAATAAAATACCCAAAACATGTTGATACAATGATTTTAAGAGGTGTTTTTTTAGGCACAAAAAAAGAAATAGATTGGATTTACGAACCTAACGGATGTGCTAATTTTCATCCTGAGGCTTATAAACACTTAGTAAGCGACGTTGAAACTGAGAAAAGTATCGTACATCAATTTTATACAAAATTAATCAATATGGATGAATCATACGCAAAAAAATGGGCTATTTGGGAAGCCATCAACAGTGGCATCAGCGTAGATCAAAAAACGATTGATTCTTTCACAGAACCCAAACTTGCCATGAGCTTAGCAAGAATAAGCACACATTACTTTGCAAACGAACTATTTATAGAGGAAAATTTTATAATCAATCATCTAGATCCTATTAGAGAAATTAAAACAACGATTGTCCAAGGTGGACTTGACCTTTTGTGTCCACCAAAAGCTGCAAATACTTTAGCAAACCAACTTAATAACGCAAACCTTTTCATTTTACAAGATGCGGGACATAGCTTGTTTGAAGCGTCGATTCTTAAAAGAATGCTTAATATTCTTAGCGATAACTATCACTAATTTAAGATATCTTTAACTTGACAGTAAAATTCATAAAAGATAATATAGCGTCATTGCTGGGGCTATAGCTCAGCTGGGAGAGCGCTTGCATGGCATGCAAGAGGTCGGCGGTTCGATCCCGCCTAGCTCCACCAAAAACTTCTTAGGTCCCCATCGTCTAGAGGCCTAGGACATCGCCCTTTCACGGCGGTAACAGGGGTTCGAATCCCCTTGGGGACGCATTTAATATGTTGATTTAATTTTAATGGTTGATACAATAACGCTATGAATTTTTTTTCAATTGCATCAATATTTTTGACTTTCACGGTCATACTTTTAACACTGAATCATTACTTTAAAAAACCAATGCAAGCCAATATATTTATCGTCATAGGTAGTTTATTGTTTTGTATTTGCTATAGATACATTCTTCATTCGGGCTTTTTCGTTGAAAATGGTTCTGAATTTATTAACATGGTTGGATCAATCAATTTTACCGATGTGGTTATCAACGGTATATTAAGTTATTTACTTTTTGCAGGCGCCCTTCATTGTGATTTAAATATCATAAAAAAACTCAAGTATACAATTATGCCGCTTGCTTTGATAGGAACGATTTTCTCAACCTTGATAATAGGTTTTCTAACTTTTTGGACATTCAATTTACTTGGTCAACATTATAATCTTATTACATGTTTATTATTTGGTGCACTAATATCGCCAACAGACCCTATTGCTGTTTTATCCATGCTAAAAGAACTTGGTGCTGCTAAATTTCTTAAAGAAACGCTTGCCGGTGAATCGCTATTTAACGATGGTGTAGGCATTGTTTTATTTATTACATTACTTGGCATTGCAAATGGAGAGAGTACAAGCGTTACGTCATTCATTTATCTATTTTGTCAATTAACCATTGGCGGACTTGCATATGGATATATCGTTGGCAAAATTGGTATATGGCTGATTGAGCTTGTTGAACAAGACAATGAATTCACATTGATTGTCACCTTATGGATTACAACAACAGGCTATGCCATTGCCCAAATCATTGATGTCTCAGGCCCCTTAGCTATGGTCATGTCAGGGTTAATGATTGGTAATAGGATTGATAATTGGCGTACTAGGCAAAATTTATATTCTTTTTGGGATACGATTGACAATTCACTTAACTGTTTCTTATTTCTTCTAATCGGTTTAGAAATATTAATTTTAAAGATACCTTATGAACTAAGCTTTATATTTTTAATTAGCATTTTGATCACTTTTTTTGCGAGAGGTATCAGTGTTTATTTTAGTCTATATTTATTTAAATCTTGGAATAAAAAAACCATTCCTTTGTGGACAGTAATCTCTTGGGGCGGTTTACGGGGCGGTTTAGCCATAGCACTCGTATTGTCTTTACCTTCAAGCATTGACCATGAATTATTTATAATACTTACATATGCCATTGTATTATTTTCTATAATCGTTCAAGGGTTAACCATCAAACCGCTTCTGTCTGGGATTTCTAAAATGCAAGAAGTTGACAGCAGACTAAGTTAAAATTAAGATTAAGCTTATGGATGGTATCGTAAATTTTTTCTTGTTAATTGTTCTTTTTTTGGTATTAGCAAATGCAGTCCGAGTTCTCAGGGAATATGAACGCGCAGTTGTTTTTTTTCTGGGTCGTTTTTACAAAGTTAAAGGCCCTGGATTAATCCTTATTATTCCTATCTTACAACAAATGGTTAAGGTTACCAAAAGAACCATTGTACTTGATGTGCCACCACAAGACTTAATCTCCAAAGACAATATTTCCGTAAGAGTGAATGCAGTGGTTTATTTTCGAGTAGATAAACCAGAGCTAGCAATTAATAATGTTGAAGATTATTATGAAGCTACCAGCCAACTCTCGCAAACAACCTTACGTTCCATTTTGGGGCAACATGATTTAGATGAGATGCTTTCAGAGCGAGATAAACTTAATAGGAGCTTACAAACCATTCTTGATAAACAAACTGATAAATGGGGTATTAAAATCGCCTCAGTTGAAATTAAAGATATCGATTTAAGTGAAGGAATGGTAAGAGCGATTGCGAAACAAGCTGAAGCAGAACGTGAAAGACGTGCTAAAATCATTAATGCTGAAGGAGAACTACAAGCCGCAAATATGATACAGGAAGCAGCAAAAATTCTTTCTGAAGAACCCAATGCTATGCAATTAAGATACCTGCAAACTTTAACGGATATTGGAAACGATAAATCTTCAACCATCGTTTTCCCGCTTCCAATTGAAATTGCACAATTATTTTTAAATTTTAACAAAGGAACCAAAAAATGATCATGACTATAAATAAAGCACCCGCTGTACAATTTAAATCTAGATCTATTAATATTCCAACTTTAAACATCTATTCAGATAACATTGATCTAATCAAATTATCTTTTAAAGAACAATTGAAAGAAACAAAAATGTTTAGCAATGCATCTGTGATTCTTGATTTATCAAATCTTGAAAATACAATTGACGTAAATCAATTAATACAAGCTTGTCATGAACAATCCATTTACCCCATTGCTACCCAAGGCGGAAATACAAATGTGTGTGATGCTTTTACAAAAGCAGGTATAAGAAAGTTAAATGATCCTTCAGAAAAGATCAGCAATAATCAAAATGAACTAGTGATAACTAAGACAGTCAGATCTGGTCAGGAGATTTATTCAGAAAAACCAATTGTAATCATTGGTGACGTAAGTGCGGCTGCAGAAGTTGCATCAAACTCATCCATACACATATACGGTGAGCTTAGAGGTAAAGCAATGGCAGGTGTTAGAGGAGATATGAAATCTCATATTTTTGCTTTAAGTAGTCAAGCGGAACTAGTTGCAATTGGAAAACAATTCGTTGTTTCAGAGCAAAGTAGTTTATTAAGTTTTAAAACACCTAGTCGTTATACGATTATGGATAAGAAAATTAAAGTTTTTAGCCTTTGACCCGCGAAAAATTTTAGTTTATAATTTTTAAATAAAAAATGTGAGGTAAATTTTGGCAGAAGTACTAGTAGTTACATCCGGAAAAGGTGGAGTTGGCAAAACAACAACAAGCGCGTCAATCAGTACTGGTTTAGCAATGCGTGGTAAAAAAACATGCGTAATCGACTTTGATGTCGGTCTTCGTAACTTAGACCTAGTAATGGGTTGTGAACGAAGAGTTATTTATGATTTAATCAACGTCATATATAAAGAAGCTAATTTATCCCAAGCATTGATCAAAGACAAAAGATTTAATAACTTGCATATCTTGCCAGCGTCACAAACGAAAAACAAAGACGCATTAACCAAAGAAGGTGTCGGCAAAGTCATTGAAGAACTTAAGAAAGACTTTGACTACATTGTATGTGATTCCCCTGCAGGCATAGAACAAGGCGCTGAAATGGCAATGTATTTTGCTGATAAGGCTTTAGTCGTAGCTAATCCTGAGACTTCATCTATTCGAGATTCAGATCGAATTATTGGACTACTTTCAAGTAAGACTTACAGAGCAGAAAATGACCTTCCACCAATTAAGGAATCGCTTTTAATTACACGTTACAACCCTTCAAGGGTTGAAGATGGCAACATGTTATCTGTTGAAGACATAAGAGAGTTTTTATCCATCCCGTTACTAGGTGTCATACCTGAATGTCAATCAGTCTTAGATGCATCGAATACAGGTAATCCTGTTGTTAGCAATCAAAAATCTGACGCAGGACAAGCTTATATGGATGCTGTAAATCGATTTCTTGGTGAATCCATACCAATGAGGTTTACTAGCAATCAGAAAAAAGGCTTCTGGAATATATTAAAGGATAAATTTTCAGCCTCGGAGGTTGTTTAATGTTTGGAAAAATGTTTAATTGGAACAAACCTAATAAAGGTTCAGCATCTGCAGCTAAAGAACGCTTACAAATTATCGTATCACATCAAGGTAAAAACAATGACCAACAAGATGCTTCGAATTATGTTGAAAAACTTCAATCTGAGCTCATCAGTGTCATTGCAAAATACGTTAAAGTTACTGAGGATCAAGTAAAGGTCACATTAGAAAATTCAGGTAAATCATCGGTATTAGAATTAAATGTAACCCTACCTGAAAATTAGATTTTCATAAAATATGTACGATAATCAAATTAAAATTTTTCATTTTAAAAATGATTTAAAAGTTATCATATCAAATTTTTTGTTTAACCATTCGACTTCTATAGGTGGGTGCAGGCATAAACCCTATCATTCTCTTCATGAAGCAATTAATGATTGCTACGATTTGAGTCATGCTATGGCACTTAAAGCTTATCACCTTGGCATTCCATACGGTGGTGCAAAATCTGTTATTTATAACCCAAATGAATTAGCTTTTGAAACAATAGCACCTTATGTTGGCGAATCAATTAATGCGTTAAAGGGGACTTATATTGCATCTATCGATATTGGTATTGGTTTGAATGAAATCGATTTATTATCCAAATATACCGATTACGTTTATGGCACTAAAGCGCATCATGATCCTTCAGAATATACTGCTCAAGGTGTGATTGAAAGTATAAAATATCTTATTTCCCATATCAAAAAAGCACCAAATCAAATCACTATTGCTATTCAGGGCATTGGGAAAGTAGGTAGTCTTATTGCAAAATATTTTTTGGAACAAGGGTCTACTGTTTATGGTGCTGATATAAATGAAAAGCAATTACAAATCTTTTCATCACATCCAAACTTTAAAATAAGACATTGTGATGACATCTTAACAACTGAATGTGATATTCTTGTACCTTCAGCAGGTGGCAATGTAATCAATGCATCTAACATCAATCAGTTACAAACTAATTATATTTGCTCAGCAGCAAATAACCCTATAGACAATCCAAATCTATTAACTGATCAACTATATAAGAAAGGCATTATTTTCTTACCTGACTTTATCACTAATAATGGTGGTCTTCTAAGTGTTGCAAACTTTTTTGAAAAAAACAAAAATAAACAACTAAGTATTGATTGTATCCCCAAGAAGATACAATCATTAATCAATGAATTTAATGGTGAGAATTTATATCGAATTACCACCGAACAATTTGAAGTAGATATATAATATTGAGTAAACAAACATTTGAATTTAATTTACTGATCAATCTATATAGCCATATGTTGCAATCTAGGCTACTAGAATCAAAAATGGTTACACTGCAACGTCATGGCTTATTAGCTACTTATGCTGGTTCAAGTGGCCAAGAGGCTTTATATGTTGTTATTGGACATTTGCTAGATAAAGATGACACTCATGTGCCCTATTATCGTGACCAACCTTGTATGTTAATGAGGGGTCACAAACCACTCGACCTTATCAGGTATTGGTCTGGTAATGAACTGGGCAATTCAGTTCCTCAAAATGACTTACCCATTTGCGTCCCCATCGCGACGCAATGTCTTCATGCTGTAGGAGTTGCTTATGCACACAAATTTAAACAGTCAAAAAATATAGTGATTGTTACACTAGGGGATGGGGCAACATCAAAAGGTGATTTTTACGAGGCCCTAAACTTTGCTAGTTTATACGATTTGCCAATTGTTTTTGTCATTAATGACAACGGATGGGCAATATCTACACCACTTAGTAAACAAACCAAGGATCAAGACTTAACTAAAAAAGCACAAGCTGTATCCATGGAAAGTATTCAGATGGATGGTACTGACCTTTTTTCATGTATAGATGGTTTATCTAAGGCAATAAGGTTGGCTAGATCCTCAAAACCTGTTCTGGTGCATGCCAAGACCATTCGTCTATGTGATCATACAACTGCGGATGATGCAAAACGTTATAAATCACAATCTTTAATTAATGACGAGTTGAATCATGATCCAATAGTTAAACTAAAAAAAATACTTGAATCCAAATATCATTGGCAACCATCGCAAGATCAAGCATTAAAAGACACACTAAATAAAGCCATTGACCATGATGTAGAATTATTTCGTAAAGATAGAATAAAGGACCCTCAAACTATGTTTGAAGATTGCTATGAGACAATGCCTAATAGTTTAAAAAACCAACAAAAAAAATTTAAAGAATATGAAACAAATTGATATGGCTACAGCCATTAACCATGGCCTTGATTACTTATTAAATAGCTCTCAATCTACTATTTTAATGGGTGAAGACATTGGCCTTAATGGAGGTGTTTTTCGTATAACAGATGGCCTTCAAAAAAAATATGGTCAAAATCGTGTAATAGATACCCCACTAGCAGAAAATATGCTTGCAGGTATCGCACTAGGTATGTCAACCCAAGGTTTATATCCTATTGTTGAGTTTCAATTTATGGGTTTTGTCTATCCAGCACTGGAACAAATTATTTCCCATATATCTAAATTAAGAAAAAGAACATCGGGCAAATTAACCTGTCCTATGCTTATGAGAACACCATATGGTTGTGGCATATATGCACCAGAACACCATTCAGAAAGTTCTGAGTCAATATTTGCAAGCATTCCAGGACTTAGAGTCATTACACCATCAACACCTACCAGAGCATTTGAAATGATTTTAAGTGCATATTCAATCAAAGACCCAATACTGTTTCTTGAGCCAACCATCATGTATCGGTCCATTAAACAACCTTTTGTTCCTCATCAATGCCCTGTTGATATTACTAAAGCAATCATTGAAATGAAAGGTAGTGACCTTACTTTAATTGCTTGGGGCGCTTTTATGTCCGAAGCCAGAATGGTTGCCAATAAACTAAAAGAAAAAAACATCCAAGTAGAACTAATAGATTTGGTTAGTCTTCATCCAATTGACTATGATACAATATTTAAATCTGTTACAAAAACTGGAAAGTGTGTGATTATTCAGGAAGCGCCTAAAAAAATGAGTATTGCTAATGATATAAGTGCTAATATTTATGAACGTTTATGGGCTAATCTTAATTCACCAATATTAACTATATGCGGTTATGACTGCGGTGTACCCTATCCGCAACAAGAAAAATTCTTTCGCAGAAATGCAAATGAGATTGAATCAAAGGTGCTCGAATGGATCAATTAAAAGAGATTAAACTTCATGATTTAGGTGAGGGCCTTGATGGTGGTAGACTAATCGAATGGCATGTTAACGAGAATGACAAAGTGAATGAGGGTGACATCATTGCATCCATAGAAACCTCAAAAGCCATCGTTGAACTACCTGCACCATACAGCGGGCAAGTCAATCACTTATTAATACCAAAAGATACAATTGTAAATACGGGTACTACCATTGCTGCAATTAATGTGATTGAAAAAAAAGAAAGCAAACAAAGTATTGATTTGCCTTTAGTAGGCAAACCCATCCACTCATCGCATGATTTACCTGCAGAGAAGTTAATGCGAATAGATGATAATGACCAACAAGAAAACTCAATCTTAAGCACCAATTTAATGATTAAAAATATGATGCTAGCAAAACAAGTCGTTGCCGCCTCCTTGTTTGACGATATGATAGTTGATGCGTTCGAAAATAATAAAAATTTAACTGCACAAGTTATTTATAAGCTTATCCACGCATTAAAAAATAATCCTAAATTAAACGCGCACTTTAATAATCATACTCATCAACTTGAAACTTTTGATAGTATTAATTTAGGAATCGCTTTTAATGATCGTGATGATAGATTAAAAGTGCCTATTATTTCTAATATAGATAAACTTAAACATAATGATATTGAAGATGCCATCTTATCAATTAAACAAACGGGGATGCATAGCAACTACATTGATAAACATTTACCCTCACCTACATTTACATTAACTAACATAGGCTCTATTGGTGGCAAATATGGCACACCTGTACTTATTCCACCATGTGTAGCGATCTTAGCCATTGGCAAAAAAGAACAAAAGCCCATTGTCAAAGATGAACAAATTGTTATAGCTAATGTACTGCCTATTTCGCTTACTTTTGATCATAGAATTTTGACTGGTGCACAAGCATTGCAATTTCTGAAAGATTTATGCAATTAATAATTGAAATAGACGATAAGATTTCATAGATTAATATTATGTTAGAAAAAGTATTTAGCGACAAACCCAATTTTTATCTGAAAAATAATATTGTTTCTAAGAATGAATATTCTGGTAACAATATCTTTAATGATATCAAAGTTATTTACGATAAACTCCTAAAAAAACTTCTCGAAAAAGGCATAATCGATTCAAATGATCAAAAGAAAAGAAAAGATCATTTTAGTCAAATAATGGATAACTTAAAATCCAAAGAATATGCAGTTAAGCTTTTATATGATCCTTTTTTAAAGATACTGGATACTTCATTTATTATCACTGACGTAGTTACCAGACAATTAGCTAAATTTGAAAACTTCATCATACAATGTGATGAAGGCATGGCACAAGAATTAGAGAAGATATGTAAAAATTTATACAATATCATTGATTCTCAACCATTAAATGAAGTCATGTTTGATGAACTTAGAAATCAATTCTCTGATTATAATGGTGCAACACGATTTTTTGATAATGATGGTGTCAATTTGCAACATGTTTCAACAAATGTATTTAATTTCCTAAAAAAACATAATTTATTTCAGCAAAACGAATCTTACCATGATGTGCACAATGCTTTTGGAGATGAATTTATACTTAATCTTTATTATTTCTTACTTGTTGAATATTCTTCTCCGGAACAACAATTACAATTCTTGTTTGATGCAATGGATGTACAAACACCATCAAATGCAGAGGAAAAATATTCATTAAACGACATCATATCATATAGAAATGCTGTGAACTCTAAATTTGATCTCTACATAAAAAATAAAAAAATTTCAAAATTAATTTTCGATCTAAACTATTGGTTAGAAACGCATAAATTTATGGATAAAATTCAAGATCCAATAAAAATGAAATTAAACTTCAATCAAAAATATTTTTATAAAGACAATGACGGTTTTTATTATGATTTAAATCATAATAACGCATTTGAGGACGATGTGACAGTCTTTCTACCACCACAAATATTGATTTATGTCCCAAATGAATTATCTTCTTTCAAAGATCAAAATAAGTCATTTTATTTAGAAAAATATAATAGTCATAAAAGAGCTTTTACAATCACTAATGAGGCAATTAAATTTGATTCATTCATAAAAGATCAACAATACGTAACATCAATTGAGCAGTTGAAAAATACACCGATGAAAATTGCAAATTTTGATTTTGGTGTTGATGAAAAAAAAGAATTAATAACATTAGATAAAAGTGATGAATCAAAAAGTTTCTTTGACTATATCATCCAATATGGCGATATCGATCATATTTCAGATAAATTTTCTAAAGCGTTTCAAATAAGAAGGTTAATTTCTGGATGTGAACTTATGTTTTACAAAAAGCATAACTCTAGAATTAGATTCAATGATGAGCAACTTGCATATCTTAAATCTCTTCCTGACAGTGCAATTTTAAATTTCGCAAACTTTATTACTTTTATTTATGAGATGATGGAACATACATCATACAAATTAGACAGTAGGAATAGCGAGCGATTCTATCACCCAAGCATCATCAATATGATGGATTTATTTGATTCAACAAACAAATTTATATTATTTATAGAATCATTAATGAGATCCAAATTTGGAACCAATATGGATTATTTAATGATTTTTGCCCAGTATCTCATTACATTAAATAATAATAAATATAAGGAATCATTAACAAAATTGGATCATGTTTATTCGCTATTATCTAACTCAGATGAAAAATCAAAAAGAATTTTTTATCAATTGATTAATGGCAATGAATTCAAAGCAAATGAAATTTTTCTACTACATAAAATTATAAATCAATTCTACAAAGATAATAAATCTGAATTTGACATTGATTATTACAAAAACTTCGCAATTGAATTATATAGCAACGTAGATCTTTATAAGGAAATAAGAAACAATACGTATTCCAACAATAATTTAAGCAATACTGAATATTTTTACAATAACTTTAAAAATGAAACATTGGTTGATGAGATCGATAAAATTAAAGATAGCCATCGTGACAAATATAATAAAATGACTTTAAAGTTAATTTCTATAAATATGCCTCATTGGGTAAAGTACATATACGAAAATAAAAGTTTTTTAGCTTCCTTACTAGATAACCCACCCTTAGTAGCATTTTCTCAATTATCTTTATTCAATAAATTTTTAATTACAATCATGATATCAGGCATTTTATTAGGTATTTTTGTATCAGCTAGTATAACATTGGTCATGTTTGAACTTGCTGCAGCATTAGTTTTAATTAGATTATTAGATTCATTTTTAAATAACAGACGTAAAGTATTTTTTGATCCTAATGGCGCAATTACAGAAGATTTTTCAAGCCTATCTAATAAAAGTTGTTTAGAATTAAATAAAGCTGATTATTCATTTTTTAATAGTAAAAATCATCAAGAAAAGTTTTTCATCATTGATAAAGACATAAATAATGGAGAAGATAACTTTAGTGATACATCCTCTGTCATTAGTCTTAATTAGTGTTAAAATATAAATCTTGAGTACTTAAAGGTTTCATATAGAACCATATAGGGACAAACATTCTTGACAGATACACCAATGATAGCACAGTACCGAAAAATAAAGGCAGAACACTCTGAATACCTTTTATTTTATCGTATGGGCGATTTTTACGAACTGTTTTTTGAAGACGCAATATTAGGTGCCGATCTACTTAGTATCACACTTACCAAGCGTGGGTCAGCAAATGGGTTACCCATTCCTATGGCAGGCATACCTCATCATAGTTCTAAATCATACTTTCAAAAATTAGTGGATAAAAATATAACATTTGCAATTTGTGAACAAATTGGCACAGTAAATAAACATGCTAAAACGCCCATTGAAAGAGAAGTCACAAAAATCATAACACCTGGTACGGTCTTAGATGAAGACTTCATGCAAGATACCAAGACACATGCTCTCATAAGTTTATTTCTCTCGGGTAAAACATTTGGTATAGGTTATTTAAATCTCAGTCAGAATAAAATTGAGTTTACAGAATGCACAAATATAGAAGACATCAAACGACTCATCACATTATATGACCCAAGTGAAATACTTATTGCTGAAAAGCAAAAAGAACATTTCAAATCATTACATAATTTAACCATTCGACCTGATTGGGATTTTTATCAACAGGCCAATTATAAAAAACTTTGTGAACATTTTAATGTTTCAAATCTAAATGCTTTATCGATTGAAAATAAACCAGTTATAGTTTCAGTCATTGGCTCAATTCTGAAGTATATATCGTTTACTAAACAAGATAATATTCATAAAATTAATAATATCAGTGAAATTGTAGACCATAATGAAATCAAACTCGATCAAGCAACACTGAATCATATGATTTTTGGCACCAATAAAAATGATACATCTTCGCTATATCATTTTCTTAATCATACTAAAACACCCATGGGAGAACGACTATTACGGACATGGTGTGGGAAACCCACGCTTAATCATAATGAATTATATGATCGTCAAAAAATCATACAACAACTAATAAAAAATAATTCTGTTTTGAGTTTTCAAAACCTACTAAAAGGCTGCCATGACCTTGAGCGATGTTCAGCAAGGCTTCAAAAAAAATCAATCAAACCAAATGAATTACTAAAACTCTCCAATTCTCTCAAAAAATTACCAGAACTACATCAATCGTTATCTAGTATGCATTCACTTGAATATTTACGGATTATCCCACTCAATGAATTAGTAGATATAATCGACAAAACAATATTTAACTACCTAGAATCTGAAAATACAGATCAAAAACATTACATTATTAATGATGGCATTAACGATGAATTAGATAAATTTAGACAGTTAAGTGCTCATAGTACATTCATAGCTACTTTTGAAAAACAAGAACAAGCAAGAATTAATAACTTTAAAATTAAAGTTGGTTATAATAAACTTCAGGGTTATTTTATAGAAATTCCGAAATCTCAAAATGTTGTTGTTCCTGAAAACTATATAAGAAGACAAACATTAAAAAGTGCAGAAAGATATATAACAGCAGAGCTTGAAGCTTTTGAGAAAACCATTATCACCAACCAAACAAAAGCCAAAGCCCTAGAACAGAAGCTTTATGAGCATTTTATAGATAGCTTACAATGTTATGTAACCAATCTAATTCAATTGTCTGATGCCATATCTAAACTTGATGTACTTCAAAGTATGGCGTATTGTGCAAAAGATCACTGGGTTCAACCTGAATTTTGTGATTCATCAAGTATCATTGATATAAGAAAAGGATTTCATCCAATTGTTGCAAAATCACTTGATCAAGGATTTATCGCAAATGATACATATTTAGATTCTGAACAATGCTTATCAATCATTACTGGTCCAAATATGGGTGGTAAATCAACATATATGCGTCAAACTGCTTTAATTGTGGTTCTAGCTTATATGGGAAGTATGGTACCAGCAAAACATTGTCGATTAGGTAAAGTTGATCAAATTTTTACAAGGATTGGTGCAAATGATGATATTACAAAAGGGCAATCAACTTTCATGGTTGAGATGCAAGAAACAGCATTCATTATGAGAAACGCAACTAACCAAAGTTTAATTATAATGGATGAAATAGGTAGAGGGACAAGCACCTTTGATGGTTTATCAATTGCTTATGCTTGTGCTAGTCAGATAGCAAATAAAATTAAAAGTTTATGTCTATTTGCAACACATTATTTTGAATTAACGCAACTTGATAGCCAATATCCTAGTATCAGCAATTGGCATGTCTCTGCAAAAGAAGATCAAGACGAATTAATTTTCTTGCATAAAGTTTTAAAAGGCGCCGCAAATAAAAGCTATGGCATAGCTGTTGCTCAATTGGCTGGGATACCAGCAGATACCATTCTTAGTGCAAAAGAAAAACTTCATCAATTAGAAATGAAGAAGAGTCAATTATCAACACCTTCGTTAAGTACCAATTTTATAATATCTGAAATTCAATCTATTGATATAAACAATTTATCGCCAAAAGAGGCTTGGGATTATTTATCTAAATTAAAAGAGTTAATCGACGAAACTGTCATCTAAATTGGTTAAATACACAATAATATCTTTTCTTAGATCTTTTATATTGATAGCAATACAAGCTAAATTAGGTAAAATCACAAATGGTAAAACGTAGAGAATAATCGGAATTAAATCTATTATTTGAACAAAGGCACCCACATAAATAAGCACAGAATAAATCAACAATGTATAAAGAGACAAGTTGATACTCAACAAATATTGAATTAACTTACCGACGTAAAAATAAGATGATACAAGACAAGATAAAGTTAACAACGTCATTATGAGATTGAAAGGCAAGCCAAACCAGGGAATGAAAAACTCAAACGCTAATTTTACGTTCAAAGAGGAAAAGCCAGTCGGTTGAAAACCTTGATCCATAGCTAGTAATAAAACAAATGCTGTACAGAAGCATATTAAAATTGTATCAATAAAAGGTTCTAGCATGGCGATAAAACCTTGATGTACTGGATATCTCACCCTAGCACTCGCATGTGCTATAGATGAGATACCTAAGCCCGATTCGTGCGAAACCATACCTAGTAGTATTCCAATCACAAAGACAAATAAATTATCGTAACCGTTAGCCCTTATCGTAAAAGCATCCTTAAAAATAACAACAATCAAATCTAAAAATCTATCTAGATTAACTAAAATAATTGAAAGACAAAATATAATATATATGGATATGGCCACTGGGATGACTCTAGCAACAAAATAAGCAAGCCGATTAAATTTACCATTCCAAACCAATGTCATAATTAAAAAAATTACCATATATGGTAGATGATTGATTTGGATCAATGAAAGGGTGTATTCGTCTTTGAAGATATCACCTAATTGATTCATTTGAAAAAGATTCCCGAATATTAAAATAATGATCAGTAATGATAGTGTATAAGCAATTGATATTATATCCAAACCAACTTTTTTTATCTTTTTTGATATAAAGGGATTTTTAAATTGACCTTCATCAAGGGAACGATCAAGCGTCACCATCGGTCCACCAATAAATATATGATTATTTTTTTCAATTCTAAATTTTTGGCCAAGGGTTGCTTCACAAAATTTTATAGTCATCCCAACGATTGCTGACACAATTAACCAAAAAATTGACCCAGGACCAGCGATGACAATACAAGCAGAAACAACAGCAATGTTGGCAATACCTATCGTACCTGATAAGCCTAATGTTAAGGCTTGAGCCTGGCTTATCTCACCTAGATCAAAACTTTTTTTTATTTTTGAATTTAATAACGACCAAGCATGTGAAAAATATCTGATTTGGATGAAACGAAGATATAACGTTAGCCATAAACTAAAAATGAACACAATGAGCGCAATGAAACAAAGCTCATATCGAAAAAAAACGTGTGACCAAATCATTACAAATCATCCATTAGAAAAAGTTAATTAAATTGATCAAATAAATAATTAGGTCTAATATCAAATGAGTTTGTTAAAAGACGCTTATCATTTTCAACTGATTTAGACAAAAAATCAATTTCATATGCCGATGCATCATATTCATCTAAATTAAAACATGATTGATCTAACTGGTCTTTATTAACCATTGATAAATCATTTGATGCACAAACAAAACCATTATCTAATTGCCAAACACCTTTGTAAACAAATTGTCTATTTGCAGTAAGATAAGCAGATAATTGACCATTTGATACGTTATTTTTATGACAATATGCTTGTGCCCTTGCCCTTAATGAACAAATTGGTAAGACACTTAACTGATGAATATAACTTAAGCTTTGAATCCATGTAGCACAAATCCTTATACCAGTAAAACTTCCTGGTCCCTGCCCCCATGCAATCATAGCTATGTCTTTCGTTGTCACATCGAATTGATTAAAGGTTTCAGGTAATCTTTTAAATAATAATGAATCTGATTTATCTATAATTAAATCTGTAATTGCATTACCACTTGCATCAGAAAGAATAAAACTAGCAGACTGACTTGAGCAATCGATGGAAAGCTTAACTGGATGCATCACTGTAATGAACGTCTATGCTTAAATTAGATAATTTAGCATATCCTTCAGAAGCTAATTGATCGTAAACAACGCCATCTTCCTGCCACAAAGGTGAAGATTTGATAAATATGGATCCATTTTTATAATTGTAATTCCAACGGCTAGGATCGAGTATTAATTGCTGATCCTTAAAGCAGGATTTTAAAGTCGTTGATTGTGAAGCATCATCTTTAGCAGTCAACTTTATGTTGTGACAGGAATTATCTGCTAAAGAATAAATGGTTGGTTTAAAAGTATATACTTTACCACTTGGCCACATCACTGCTTTACCTTCTGTTAATCTAACAACAAGTAAGGCATCGGAATTACTCGGATTAGATTCTAGCAATCGTTTTCCAGATTGTTCAATATAAGTTAAACTACTATAAGCTTTTGTTTGAAAATCAGAAGACTCCCATGACGCTTGATCTGCACCAGTATAAGATTCAAGTGAGCTGCATCCAGATAAAAGAAATAATAATAGTATTAAATAACGCATATATAAAAAATATCACATGTCTACAATAACAACAATTAAATATTTAAAATATTAATTGTTCGTCTTGGCTTCCCTGCCATATGCTCTAATTCCTTTCACAAGCGTAGACCCAATGTATATTTCCATACTATGACGAACCGTAATAACTAATCCGTGTTATTACCATTGTATTGTAACTTCCTGTTAGAAATTTAGCTTCCTGCTTTGCTTCCATGCACAATACAATTAATCCATACATATAAATATAACATCATTTCACCGAAAGTGTTGATTTAATTAAATATATTTTTTTTTAACCCTTTTTATTGATTTTTTTTAAAATATTATTAATCAATAACTTAGGTTTTTTTTAAAATATTTTATAAGCCATATATACACAATCTTTAAGAGATATCTCACAATAAAAAAAGCGTTTTTAAATCAATGGCAATAGTAAAAAAAGAAAAAAATATTTAACATAATAATCATATGTTTACAAAAAAAAGATCCATTTATATCTCTATTTACTCATTAATTTGTTATTCTGAGATTGTATAAAAGGACACTTAGATGAAATTACTTCAAGGTAAAAAAGCACTAGTATTAGGTATAGCAAGTGAAAAATCTATTGCATACGGTATAGCCAAACAACTTCATAACCATGGTGCTGAACTTGGTTTAACATACTTAAATGAAAGATTTAAATCTCGAATTGAAAATATGGCAACAAATCAGTTTAATAACGCGTTTACATTTCCATGTGATGTTACAAGCGATACCGAAATAAACAATTTATTCGAAGCTGTTGAAGCACACTGGGGTCAATTTGATATATTGGTTCACGCGATTGCCCACGCTTCTAGAGAACTACTTGACGGTGACTATCTTAATCCACTAACTAGGAAAGGTTTCTTGGATGCACACGACGTTTCTTCTTATTCTTTTACAGCAATCACTCAAAAAGCGCGTCCATTACTTAAAGATGGATCTGTGATGGCTTTATCATATATCGGTTCACAACGAACCATTCCAAACTACAATGTTATGGGTGTAGCTAAAGCAAGCTTGGAGGCTAATGTTAGATACTTAGCCAATACATTAGGTCCTGAAAATCATACAGTGAATGCTATATCTGCAGGGCCCATCAGAACATTAAGTGCATCTGGCATCAAAGGTTTTAAAAGTATGTTAGAATACGATGAGAAAACTAATCCTATGCGAAGATTGACAACCATTGAAGACGTTGGAAATGCTGCTGTATTTTTGAGTTCTAATTTATCTCGTGCAATTACCGGAGAAGTTATTTATGTTGATAACGGCGCACACATTTTGTAATTGAGGCTTTTTATGGATCATATTTTTTACGATTATATTATTTTCTTACTCAAATTTTTAACCATATTTATTGGTATTATTTTTATTCTTAAATCCTCTAAAGGCGACATAGAGCTACCGCTTAAAATAAAATCCCTCAATAAAAGATATACCGAGGAGAAAAAAAGATTAGAAAAAACATTTAAAGTTAAATCAAAAAAAACCAAATTAAAAAAGAAAAATAAAAGTAATTTATATGTCTTGAGTTTCAATGGCGATCTCCGTGCCAGTGCTGTTGAAGGATTAAGAAAAGAAATTAGTGCTTTATTGCCAATCATTCAAACCAATGATCAGGTTATGATAAAACTAGAAAGTCCAGGTGGCACCATTATTGATTATGGCTTAGCTCATGCACAATTAAGGAGACTACGAGATAAAAATATAAAACTGACTGTATGTGTTGATAGAGTTGCTGCAAGTGGTGGTTATTTAATGGCTTGCGTCGCTAACGAAATAATTGCGGCACCATTTGCATATATCGGATCAATTGGCGTTGCCATGGAAATGGTTAATTTTCATGGCTTATTAAAAAAGCATAATGTTGAGGCTGAGGTTATTACCTCAAAGAAATTCAAAAGAACATTAACCCCACTCTCTAAATCTACCAATGAAGCAAGAGCCAAAGTGCGTGAGGACTTATCGGTTCATCAAAAACAATTTGAAAGTGCTATATCTAGGTATCGTCCACATTTAGATATGAGTAAAGTAGCGACTGGTGAATATTGGTGTGCTGAAAATGCAATCAAAATTGGATTAGTTGACCACTTAGGCACCAGTGATGAATTTCTTTTAAACCATATTGAAAAATTTAATATCTTTGAATTACAGCATCATAAATTCAAAACTTTAAAAGAGAAGTTATTCTCAAAAGCAAAAGCATATGTCGGACTTTAAACATTTTAAGTATGAATGGTTTGACCCTTACGGTCCTTTTGCACCCCTTTATTTAATCAATCGCTTACGTTTATCATTTTTAAAAGAATTAAAACTAAAGAAGGTAAAAAAAATAATCGATATTGGATGTGGTGCCGGGATATCCACAAATAAACTCCCCGATTACTTTCCAAGTGCCAATATAACTGGACTAGATGCATCTGAAAACGCTATTAAACTTGCTCAAGACTATTCTAAAATATATTCCCTAAATACTAATTTCATTCATCAATCCGCGCTTAGTACAATCAAATCAAAATATGATCTTATTTTATGCTTTGAGCTCATTGAACACTTAGACAATCCAGAAAAATTGATTGAAAATATCGCCAAAACAATTAGCAAAAAAGGCACTTTTGTGATTTCAACCTTAGATAGATCGATCATAAGCTATTTTCAAAATATCTTAGTAGCAGAAGACATTCTTGGCTTGATTGAGCCAGGAACACATGATTTTAAAAAGTTTTTAAGACCCAGCGAAGTCATAACCATGTCAGAGCAATATGGTTTTAAAGTCAAACAAATATCAGGTATTCACATTGACCCGGTGACCTTTGAGGCAACACTAAGCACTGAGCAATTTGCAAACTATATTATTGCCTTTGAAAAATACTAGTTTTCTAGTCCGCTATTCACTACTTCGATCACATCATTAGAACTTGCTTTATCTTTTAATATATTAAGACATTCAATCATTTTATCTTTTCTTGTTTGATCATATAAACGATGTTGAAGAAGTGGTTGTACAAAACGAGAAGCCAATTGAGGATTAAAAGTATCCATCTCCAATATAATATCCGTGAGCCATAAGTAATTATTTACTGACAAATCATGAAACAATGGATTAGCAATATACCCACCCAATAACGACCTTGCATCATTTGGGTTTTGAATATTAAAAAGTGGGTCCTTCATTAAGGATCTAACTTTGTCATGAACAGAGTCATCACTGATGGATGCATGAAGCGTAAACCACTTATTCATAACCAGTGCATCCTTTTCAAATAAGCTTTTAAAATTTTCTAAACAGTGTCTGCGATTCTCTGAATTATTTTTATTTAACGCTGATAATGCACCCATCATCTCTGTCATATTAGATGCTCTATTGTAGTAAGCAAGTGCTGCTTCAGTAGAATCAGTTGCTTTAACAATGTAAAACAGTGCTATATTTTTAAGTGATCTTGCTGATATGGAAGGATAATAAAAATCAGCATCCTTATTTTTAACTGAAATTTTGTATAGCTTTTTAAATTGTTCAAGGCAATTTTTTGCAATGAGCATATAAAAATATTGACATATTTCATGAATCTTTAATACGTCTTGACCCGGCATTTTTTCAAGAATTGTTCTTGTTTGTACAGGTGAAAAACAAACACTGATGAATCTACCATCATGCTTATGATCAATCATTAATTGGATTAATGCATCAATGAAAGCTGTTGGTAATATTTGATTATTTAAATTTTCAATACCTTCTTCGACCCAATGTTGTATTGTTCGATATGTATATTGCTGTATTGCATCCCATTTATTAAACATATCCGTATCTTTACTTATAATTTTAATAAGTTCATCATCGGACAAATTGTGTTGCAATAACACAGGTGCTGAAAAGCCTCTATTCATCGAAATGGTTACTTCATCATACAACCCTTCAAATTCAAAGTCGTTTTCAATCTGATCTAATAATAATATGTAGTTTTCATCTCTTTGTATGACTTTTGCATCATTAACATTAATGGCTTTACTATCTGAAATAAAACCAATACAAAGTGGAATTAGAAATGGTTTAGGGGCTTTTTTTTCATTCAATATTTGTTTTAATTTAACTTTAAATATTCCGGAATCCTTATTATGATCTGTCTCAACTTTAATCACTGGTGTTCCTGATTGGTCATACCATAATTTAAATTGGTCAAGATCAACTTCATTGGCTTCAGCATGAGCATTAACGAAGTCTTCTGTTGTTACTGCTTGACCATCATGTTTATCAAAATACAAATCCATCCCTTTTTTAAACCCTTCATCTCCTAAGAGTGTTTTAAGCATGCGAACCACTTCGGCACCTTTATTGTAAACCGTTGTCGTATAAAAATTATTCATCGAAACATAGGAGCAAGGTCTTACAGGATGAGACATGGGTCCTGCATCTTCTGTAAATTGATAATTTCTTAAAACGTTAACATCTTGTATTCTTTTAACAACAGGCTCAGTTAAGTCTGCAGTAAATTCTTGATCTCTAAAAACCGTTAACCCTTCTTTCAAACTAAGTTGGAACCAATTTCGCAATGTGATTCTATTACCCGTCCAATTATGGAAATATTCATGACCAATAACACCTAGAACATTAATATAATCATTATCTGTACTGGTTTTTGGGTTAGCTAACATGCAGGCTGTATTAAAAACATTTAATCCTTTATTTTCCATGGCTCCGAAATTAAAGTCACTTACACCAACTACATTGTAATCTGTTAAATCATATACACGATCAAAAGTATCCTCATCCCATTTCATTGCTAGTTTTAATGCATCCATAGCAAAACCAGCTTGATCAATTTTTCCTGGTTCAACAAATATACCGAGGTTCACTACCTGTCCATTTTTAGTCGTAAATGTATCCTTGATTGATTCGAAGTCTCCCGCAACCAATGCAAATAAGTAACTAGGCTTTAAAGATGGATCAAACCAAGTTGCTTGATGTTTATCACCTAGGTCTTTTGTTGCAATACAATTGCCGTTCCCTAATAAAACTGGATAATGCTTTTTATCCGCAATGATATGTGTTGTAAACTCTGACATATTATCAGGGCGGTCGATAAAATATGTAATCCGTCTAAATCCGTGAGATTCACACTGGGTACAAAAATTACCTTGAGACATATATAAACCAGACAAAGTTTTGTTATTTTCCGGTGATATTTCAGTCTCAATTTCTAAATTGAATTCATCTGGTACATTATGTAATTCAATTTTTTGATCGGTATGTGTATACTCATCTTGAGAAAGCATTTTATTGTTTAAGCTAATTTTTTTTAATTTTAAAGACTCACCATAAAGCTCACAACCTTCAATGTCATTATGTGTTCTTTTCAAGGACATACTTGAGCGAACCAAAGTTTCTTTTGGATCTAACAAAAACGTAAGTTCAACTTTACTGATATTAAAAGGATGATCCTTGTAGTTTTTTAAATATTGCTTTTTCACTGAGTATCTCCATTTGCATTGTTAAAAACTTTATCCTACGATATATATATTATGGACATAAATAGACATAAATTCCACGGCAATTATCAATTATCTGGTTACACAGACGGTCAAATCACTGTAAATGATACTGTTTATAAACACAGTATCATTATTTCAAAAGATACTTTGATCAAGGATTGGGCACCACAAAAAGTAAGCCAACTGGAACAAGATAGCATTCATTGTCTTATTGAGCTTAACCCTGAAATAATTATTATTGGCACGGGCAACAAGCATCATTTTATTAATGAAGCGATTCTTAAAGTGGCCTTTGACAAAGACATACCTGTTGAATTAATGGCATCCAATAAAGCGTGTATGCTCTATACCATTCTAATTCAAGAACAAAAAAATGTTGTTGCAGGCATTATGCCTTAGCTGATTGAAGCAATTTATAAAGTTCTTTATATTCTTCTTTTAATCCAATTTCATCAAAACTATTATCCATTATTTTTATGGCTTGTTGATATTGTTTTGAATTTGGATATTGTTTAATGACAGTTTCGGCTCTGTGAATTGCACCCAAATAAGCCTTGTGACGGTAGTTAAATTCTGCAATTTCAAGTTCACTCGTCGCAAGAATGTCTTCTATTTTAATTAATGATTCATTTACATCATGTTTATATTTAGAATTTGGATATTTCTTCAAAAACTTTTTAAAATTAACTTTGGATTTTTCTAGAAAATCTGTGTCTCTAAGATGCCGTGCACTTAAAAATTTTCCTAAAAGCCAATCATCACCGATGAGAAACTGGCTTTTAGCTTCAATATAATACATTTCCTCAGTTAAACTTGTAGCAGGATATGAGGTAATGTACTCATGTGCATTATCTTGAGCCTGTACATAATCTTTATTCTCGAATTGTGATTTTGCAAGGTAATATAATAAAAGATCATACTCTGCATATTGAGGATAATTTATTTGAATATCCTCTAATGACTTTACTGCGGTTTTGTATTTTTTATGCTCAATGTCTTTTTTAGCAGATTCAAATAAGTAGTTGGCCTGTTTTTGTGATATGTCTTCTTGTGTCTCAGACTGACAACCAAACAAAAATAATAATACGATGGCTATGGCATAAAATTTTGTAATATTCATGAAAGCGATTATACTCAGAATATGTTTAAAAATAAAGTCATCTATTCTGAATTTTGTGCTCTTGTACCAGAAAGACTTGACATCATACTGTCTGAATCACTACCAAGTTATTCAAGAAATCAAATCCAAAATTGGATTAAAGATGGTCATGTAACGATAAATAGTCATGTCATTATGAAACCAAAATTGAAAACTAAGCCAAAAGATTTAATTATTATCCAAACAACGCTTTCTGAACGAGTATCAGATGAGCCTCAAAATATTGCACTCAATATTGTTTATGAAGATGATGATTTATTAATTTTAAACAAACCAGTTGGTCTTGTCACACATCCTGGCGCTGGCGTTGAAGCAAATACATTAATGAATGGCTTACTCTTTCATTGTCCAGAAAACAATGTATTGCCTAGGGCTGGCATTGTCCATAGATTAGACAAAGACACTTCAGGTATTATGGTTGTTGCTAAGACAAATGACGCCTACCATGCATTAGTAGAAGCATTTAAACAACGTGACATTGATAAAGCATATCAAGCATTGGTCTATGGGCAATTTAAATTAAGTAAAACCATTGATGCACCTATTGGTAGACACCCTCAGCAAAGAACAAAAATGGCAGTCATACAAAAAGGTAAATCTGCTGTTTCTCATATTAAGATAATGAAAAGGTTTCAACATTTCACTCACCTTGAGATCAATATTGAAACTGGTAGAACACATCAAATTAGAGTACATTTAGCGCATGATAAACACCCTATCATTGGCGATCATACATATGGAAGAAAGCCCAATTACACTCATGTGCATCCAGAAATAAAATCTTGGCTTGACCTTCAACATTCTCAACTATTACATGCATATAAAATTGCATTCAAACATCCTTCAACTAATGAATTGCTTGAATTTGAAGTACCCCTGGAGACAAACTTTGCACATGGAATTGAACTCTTTAATCAATACGATTAAAAAAACATATGCTTTCATATCAATAAGTCCCAAAACATATATGTTTTGTAAAGTTCCTTATGAGTATATTGAGATATTGCGGCAATTAAATGCAAACATAACCAATCAAATACATTCCTCACACATTAATATTTTAAACCATAGTAACATAAAAGGATTTGATGGTTTTATAGCTGAAACCAGCCTAGAAAAAATGATGATTTATACTGCTGATTGTTTACCCGTTATTGGGATAGGTAAAGAGAATGACTTTGTTATTCATGCCGGCTGGCAAGGGTTACATAAAGGTATTTTAAATAATTTAACCGAACAATTAAAAAATACTGGCAAATATGATATATATATCGGCCCTCACATAAGCAAAGCACATTTTCAAGTAAAAAATGATTTTATCAAGCAATGGGCGAATGTCAGTCAATTTGATAATTATTATTCACATGGACGCTTTGATCTTGCTGGATATGCTGTTTCACAATTAAATCCTATCGCAAACGATATTGTAATATCAGATTATTGCACCTATGAGAATAAGCACATGGCATCATTTAGAAGAGATAAAAATAAAAAATATACCAACTTAATCATTCATAATTTAACCCACTAAGATTGATAACTTTACTTAATTAGTTTACCCTCTTTAATATGAAGCGTTTATTGATTGTTATATTTTTTTTTATTGATGGTGTTTTTGCAGATAAGCTGGATATAGAACAAGTATCTGATGCTGTAGTTAATGTGGCAGCTAAAGTTAAACCGCCCCTATCTGACATATTAAATGCTGAAAAGAAACCTGATTTCATTGCAAATGGCTCAGGAGTAATTATTGATGCTAAAGAGGGTTATATTGTTACCAATGCACACGTTATTCAAGATCCTGAACTCATCATCGTCACACTTAACAATGGTAAACGTTTAAAAGCTAAAGAAATTGGTAAAGATACCATGACTGATTTAGCATTAATACAAGTGGATGATAAGCATTTGACCTCTATGCCATTAGCAAAATCAAGGCCTCAAGTTGGACAGAGTGTTGTTGCCGTGGGTAATCCATTCGGATTAGACCATACAATCACCTCGGGTATTATTAGTGGCTTAAATAGACAATTAGGACAACTTTATAATCTTATACAAACAGACGCTCCTATTAATCCAGGCAATTCTGGTGGTGCCTTAGTTAATCGTCATGGCGAATTGTTGGGTATATGTACTGCAATTACAACAGTAACAGGCGGTAGCATTGGACTTGGTTTTGTCATCCCAATTGATACTGTCCAACCAATCATAGAACAACTCAAAAAACATGGTGATGTGAAGCGTGGCACATTTGGTGTTGTTGTCCAAGAGATTTCACCAGCTCTGCATAATATACTGAAACTAGATAAAAATCAAAAAGGGGTTCTTGTTGCAGAAGTATTACCGGGTTCAGCAGCTATGAAACATGGGTTACTTGTGGAAGACGTCATTACGAATATCAACGGTTACGACACATGTAATCCAAATGAATTAAAAGCAGCTGTCAGCGGTATTCGTGTAGAAGATGACATCAAACTAAGCATACTCAGAAAAAACAAACCATTAGAGATCACGGCTAAATTAGTTAATATGACTGAAACTGACGGTACATCAACACCTTTTTCGGGCGCTGATTTAATAGAATTTAACGAACTAAATGCCAATGGTAAAATTCAATCTGGTTTATTGATTACTGATGTTAAAGAAGGCAGTAATGCATTTCTAATTGGACTTCAAAAAGGCGACTTGGTGAAAGCAATCAATAGAGACCCCATCTCTACTTTAAAATCATTAAAGGCCAAACTAGAAAAAGATGCTTCAAACATATTAATAACTGTAGAAAGAAATGAGCAAAATCTATATTTAGGTTCATTCTAATGGTAGATTAAGCCAATGACTCCACTGCATGCATAACCAAGCTTTTATCAAGTATTTAATTCGTTCATCAGAATAATTTTTATCAAGTGTAAACGATGCATTGTGATTTTTAAATTTACTTTGAATGGTTTTTGCTTGCTTGGAATACACGATTGAGATTTCATTTTTTCCGTGCTGCTCTTCCCAACCAGGTAACCAATCAATCATATCTTTCATTTCATTATTAATTATGAATTTAAAAGTATTAAATGTTTTTAAGTAATGATTTACAAAAATTGTTTCGTATCTTATTGGTTTGGATCCAATATACCATGGCTTAACTGCGTTATGGATGTCGCTTAATTCTGGATTAGGGTCTTTGGTAAATACTTTAACCTCTAAATAAGGAAAAGATGTTCTAAAACCAAATACAAGATTCTGTTTTAAACATATGGGTTCGATGATACTTGCAACATGACTTTCACTTGCCGCAAATAAATAAAACGTTGTTCGATGTAAGCCTTGATCAAACTCATTCGTTTTCAAAAGTGGAATGACATCCCTTTCAACCATTGGCAGGCACTCTTTTGGTGGTCCTGGTAAAGCGATAATCATATTATCACCTGTATCTACTATAGAACCATGTGCAGTGCCATTCACAGGCGGAAATAACGCAGCACCTTCTAAAAAGCGGGCTAAACGTTTATTATTTTCAGGACAGGAAATACCGTATTTTAAATAAATACTTTGTACTATTTCCCAGGCATTTTCATTAAATACTACGGGTAATTGAGTAGCCTCAGCAATAGCGTCAATGGTCAAATCATCTAAAGTTGGCCCTAACCCACCGGTTGTGATGATGACACGATGTGACTTCATTAACCACTTAATCGCATTAACGACAGAAATTTTGCTGTCTCTAACCGCAAGGTGTGTTTTTACTTGAAATCTATTGTTATCAAGTATTTTGGCTATATTGAAAGCATTTTTATTTAAAATATCGCCACTAACGACCTCATCACCTGTTGCTAATAAAGCAATGTCTATATTTTTTATTTGATTCATTCAATAATTATAAATGATTAAAAAAAAAATCTAAATAGTATTAACTATTTTGGAAGACTGAGGACTGTTTTAATGATGTAATTTCTTTTGATAAAACCGCTTTATCAATTGCTAAGTTCTTTGTATCTTTTTCTGATAAAGATAAATTTAAAATCTGATCTAATTGTTGTTTAATGATTTCTGATTGCTTTGCTATCATTTCTTTTAAAGTTAAATTCTCTTCCAGTAATGAAGTAATATGTTGTTTTAAGTAATTAATTTCATCATTATATTGCTTATCTTTCATGTTTAATAAAAGCTTATGATCATTTTGAAGTGATTCAATGTCTTTTTTATGTCTTAAATCTCTTTTTTCTAATTCAGTTTCGTAATATTGTAATGATTTTTTTAAATACTCAGTTTCAGATTCCGAACTAAAGTGATTCAGTGTTACTTCAACCAATTGTTTTAATCTGCTGTCACCTATAGCAAGAATATATAATGTCCAAAATCGTCCTCGGGTAGTCATAGATAATAAGTGTTCTTTTATTTTCAACTCAAGTAGTGGTTGATTATTAATTTGTCTGATTAAATCTTGAAAGATATTTAAATCTTTAAGCCTAACTGGATGAATGATTTTTGATTTAGATTTTATTTCCTGCTGATAAAGTTCGCAGGCTGCTAAAACACTTTTTTTGTACTGCTCTATACTCATATTTTTCCTCCTTTACTTTAATTAATGTTAACGAATTAAATTGATTGATTTGATTAAAAATATTATTTTCCAAATTAAATAATAGTTGTTTAAAAGACGTAACTGTAGATTGGTGTATGATTTTATTTAATGAATAAATTTTTTGTATTAACCTGATGTCTTCTTGTCTAAAAGAAAGTATTTTTTTAGCATGAAGCCAAAATAATAACGGATTGATTTCAAACGGTTTAAATGCAATGCTTAACTCATTTAATAAAAATGTGTGTGCAGTCAAACACCACTGGTCTATTTTTTTTCTTTCTATCCATAAAAGTCTAATGAAAAATAAATCAACATCATTAATATAACAAAACATTTTTTTATCAAGAAAATGATTATTAAATAATTTTTCTTTTTGCCTACTGTCTTTTAGAAGCATAATTACCTTATCATTCAAACTAGATGACAATAAGTCCATAAATGCTTTTTTTTCGTAATATACATTAAACCACTGATTTAATGATTCAATACAACCCACACGGTTAAGGTCATGAAGTGCTTTTTTTGTTAATACGGTTGTCATTTTATTTTCAATAAATTTTATCAGTGGTTTATACGTAATAATTTTTTGTTCAATCATTGGTTTTAAAGTCAATATAAAATCATCGAACTGATCTACATTTTTTCTTTGCCATGAGTTAAATATTGCAACCTGATGACGTTTAAATATCTGTTTAAATTCATTGACTGAAGATAGTAAAGACTTTATGTTTGGACTTAATTTAATGGTATCATTCAACAATATTTTATTGAGTTCTGTCATATGGCTTATTTCATTTTTTAACCATAAATAACATGATATATGCCAATTATTATTAGACATATACTCTACAATTAAGTTAGATAATTGTTTTTTTAATTGGTCTGGCAAAATAGCTTTAATATGATTAATTTGATTTTCATTAAATATACTTAAGCGTGCTACACACAGTGCATATGATGAGCTTTTATTTTGCTTAATCAAAAAAAGCCAACTACTTAAACCAAATGATTTTAACGGTATTTTTTCAGGGACAATACATAATTGAATCATTTGAGATGATGTTAAGTCACATGTATCATCTTTGTTTATCATCAGAGTTGAATGATTAATAGACCACTTAACCTCTTTAAAATTAAATTGATGCCAATTGATGCCATGCTTTAATTTAAATGATATTAAATATGTATCGTTATGAATCAAAGAAATAATTTTTTTAAATTTCATATCCCAAAATGACAGTGATTTATGTTGATATAGATCTAAATTTATGTCCAGAAAAGCCTGTTTAAAATGACACCAATGATATTCATACGCATCGATTTCTATAACCATTTTTTTAAATAACCTAATCAATGGCCATTTTTCATAAATGATCTTATCGAACTTATCATCAAATATAATGATATCTTGCCAATCTAGCTTGTCTTGAAGCGTTTCATCAAACCATTTTTCATGCCATTGTTTAACGATGTAGTCCATGCCATTGATATCCATACCAATATCATATAAATAATGGTCAATATTTGTTTGAAACTCACTATTATATAGATATGACCATGGATCAATCCATTTAAATTTAATATTGGCTTGTTCTTCAAGGATAACTTTGTTGTGTAAAAGGTTTAAATAATCTATTAAAGGTTCATAGTATTGTCTAACCCTTAATAAGTATTTAAACCACTTCTGATTAACACTTTGATTTATGGTGTTAACCATATTTTGATGCGTTTGAATAAGCCAATTGAATCTATTAATACTTTGATTTTCTATTGATGTCTGATTTATTTTTATATGACTGAGTAGCTTGGCATACATTATAAAATATTTCAGATAGTTAATTGGAATATTTAGAGCATTTAGTTTGTTTACATGATTAGCGACATCAGTATTAAAAACAAATGATAAATGTTCATGATTTTTTTTAATACCAATCACAGGGTACTCATTAAATACAGACAATATGAATCTATGATTGTTTGGGAAAATCAATATCAATAAATCGTATAAAAACAAACATTGTTCATAACAAATATTATTTTCTGGCTGTCTTTTTAAAGACAATGTTAATTCTTGAAAAATATCATTTAATCTATGATTTGGATCAATGATTTCAAATCCAACTAGATAACCTAATAAATAACACCTTTTTAAGATACTTTTTTTATTCTTTCTAGACGGTTCTGATAAACTTTGTCTAATGGCTTTTAGTAAATGATTAATGTCAAAATAATTACTACCCCAAAAAAAAGACAACGTATAAAAAATCAATTTTCTTATTACAAAGCTTAAATACTGAATCATTTATTTATATTAAATGACAAAAAAATGATTAAAAATACTGTTTTTAGACAAATAAAGTTTCTAGTTGTTGCTTTATCATTGGTTTTGTAAAGGTTGCATTAGCACCCGCATCCAAACAGCTTTTATGTGTTTCTTTTGTGATTTGACCACTGACAACATAGATTGGAGTATTAGCAGTTAAATAATGTTCTCGCATTGTGAGTAGAACATCTAAACCAGACTGATCAGGTAAACCAAGGTCTAGAAAAATACATTTAAAATGTTCTTTTTTCGCAATTTGAATGCCCTCTTTTCCAGTCTCGACTAATGTTACATCAAAACCTAAGGATTCAATCATTTGACGCAGCGCAACACCAGCCAATTGGTTGTCTTCAATAATGAGTACTGTATTAGAATTAATTTGAGAATCCGTTGATATACGCTCATTTGCTTTAATATCGACGTCAGAATTTTTGATTTCAACATTTGAAACATCGATTGGTAGCATTAAATGAAAAGTAGTGCCAATACCTAATTTGCTATCAACTTCTATTTTACCGGATAACGCATCAACATATTTTTTCACCATGTAAAGACCGAGGCCAAATCCCTGATGGTTTAAATTTTTATCCGATGATTTGAATAACCGGTTAAATATATTTTCTATCTTGTCTTCAGAGATACCGATACCAGTATCTTTAATATTTAGATAAAGTTGCTTATTATCATATCTAACAATTACTTCAATCTTACCTTTAGGTGTAAACTTAATAGCATTACCAATTAGATTTATTAATATGCGTTTTAATAAAACTACATTGGCATAAAAAACATTCGGTGTGCCTTCAATAACACTATATTCAATATTAACTTTTTTATCATCAATAATGGGTCTAAATAAAAGTAAACAACTTTCAATCTCCTGAATTAGGTTAAAAACAGTTTTATTAGAAACAGATAAATTAGCTTCATTATCATCAACCGTATTTAATATCCCATTAAATAAATCTAAAAACTCATTTGTAATGGATTTAAGCGTATCTACATTGTTCTGAATACTAGGTATTTTATCACTATTAGCTTTAATGTCATCAATTAAACCAAGCATACCAGTGATAGGCGTCCTAATATCATGACTAATGTTTGCAAGAAAACTATCACGAGCTTCTTGTTCAAGAAATTGCTTATTCAAAGCTTTTCTAAAGTTAATTTCAACATTTTTTCTCAAAGTAAAATCTAATGCAGTACCCATTAACTGATACTCATTATCAATGGGATTAAAAACACAACGCTTCTTTGACAAAAAAAACTTTTCAGCTAAATTCCAGTTAAAAAAAAGCTTTGTACTTTCCTCAACAACCACAGTCTTCTTATTTGTAATAATATCAATATCAAGATCCGTCAACGCTTTGGCTGATTTTTGATCACAATAATCATAGTTCGTTGTTGATATAGCCTCATCTGTCGAATTTAGTTTTAACATATTAGCTAGTGATTTAGAAAAAATTTTTATTTTTAAATCATTACTTTTCCAAAAAATATTACCTGGAAATTCATGAATAATGATTTTATATAAATTGACCATTGTCTTATATTGAAGAAGATATCTCTTATCAAAGGATTCAATAAACTCGAGTATAGATATTTTTTTTTTGAAAAAATATGAGTTTCTATCTATCGTTTTAGAACCCTCATCTAAATATAAATAATAATTTGATTGATATATATATGAGGTAATTGGACGGGCTAAATCATTATCTAAGAAATTTAAACCTAATTGTGCTTCTAAATTTTTTCTGGCAGTAATGTCATATGAAAAAACAACGATAAACATAATTCTTCCATCATAACTGAAAATGGGTTTTTTAATTGAAAGCCAATACTGAATACGATTACCATCTAAATACTGTATCTCTTCAAAAGACTGGGTTACACCAAGTTTGAAAACCCTTAGATTATTTGAGTCTAAAATATCAGCTGTAGATTTAGAAAATAATTCCTTATTCTTTTTTCCCAGTATAGACCTTTTGTTCTTTAAAAAATCATTTTTAAATTCTTTATTAGCGAATAAATAATTACCAAACTGATCGATACATGATACAGAACCTGTTAGTTCACTAAAAATAAAATCAAATGTCTCTAAAGTGTAATCTGACATATAAATTAGTATAAACTAAATATCACAGTAATTAAAAAGTTATATCTGTTTTAACCTTTGCTATTACGGAACAGAAATACTAGAAGTATTAGACTCACCCCCATTTTGCGGTACATTAATACTGGCCTGAGTAAGCGTAGAGCCTTTAGGTCTAGTTTTCAACTCATCTGCAACATTAAATTCATCATATAAATCTCTACTAACGGAGCCTTGAGAAGATACATCACTATCACCAGATTTATTTTTCGAACTTTCACTATTACTCCTAATTGGTGATGAACTCTTAGAGCTACTCTGTGAACCAGAGCGGGGGCGTCTTGGAGGAGTAGATTGCTTCGTATTATCCTCTTTAAACTGTTCATCTATACACTCAATCAGTATATTTTTAGTAACTTTCCAGTCTAAAGAAATATTCATCTTGTCAGATGGTGAATAATTACCAGCCCTAGACAATGAATTAATTGATTCCACGCTAAGATGGGTATACAACTCTGTTAGTAAATCCTTTATATTTTCTGATTTTTCGATTGACAATAAAAACTTTGTAAATGACTGCGAAAAATGCCTCAGAGTATGCATCATAACAGGTTCCATATAATTGTTATCTTTCATTATTTTATTGTGTACACATCTTATAAGTTCAAGAATAAATAAAATCTTACATAACGCTTCCCTTATTTTATTCTTTTCTTCTTCACATGAACTTGACTTGCGGAAATGTTCCTGAATATCTCTTGTCTCAATTTGTGCCCAATTGAATAATGTCTTATAGAAATCTTCATTATTATCTATGAATTCTTGAGGAAAATTTTTAGACATTGTAAACAATGCACCAGCTTTAATAGACATCGCATTACCTTCCTGTAGAGAATATTCAAAATATCTCATAGCTCCTTTTGTTGCATTTTGCATTTCTTTAATAATTTCAGGTCTTATAGAAGATTTTGGTACTAATACTTTACTCTGTGCAGCAATAGGAGGTACTTTCTCAAGTTTTCTAGTTATCCCATCTTCAATAACAACATAATCCCCATCTTGAAATGCTAATCTATCGTCATCCTTACTATAAAGAGTAGTGTTATCCTTATAAAAGAAAGTTAAATGATCTTTATAGTTCAAGGCAGGTGATTTATCCGAACTTGTTAATTCAGGATGCTCCTTATAAAGGGTAGAGATAAGTAATGGTAAGACTGTATTTGAAAATAAATTCGGAGAATTACCAAGATTTCTTGGGTATGTAAAATAAGTAACCCCGTGAACAAGCGAATATACACCAATTGAAGCTAAATTCTGGCACTGATGTTGAACTGAATACATAATTGAAAGTTGGACTCTCCAATCAGGATCATTAATTAATATATTCGATTTTTTATTTCCAGGTGATTTCGAATTACCCTTTGCTTGGTTTCTATTTAAATACGTCGATATGTCGCAAAATATGCTATTTGAAAAGTTTTTGGCAAAACTTACAGATTTTTTTGTTCCATCAAATGCGTATTTCTCGTATATATTTGGCACATTTTGATTTTTTAACTCTGTATTGTGCTCATCTAAAGCTTGCTCGAACTCCCCAAGCACTTCTTTTTGTTTTTCGATGTATTTATTATCGAGCTTCTTTTCACCTAAACTATCAAGTGTTATAAGAGATCCTTGATAATAATATATAATGCTATTTAAAAATATACTTTTAAATAACAATGATTTAAGTTTGTCTATAGGTTCCTCACTTATTTCAGGAAGATCAAGGCCCTTTTCTGTTAAGATGTTCATTAATCTGATTGCTGTATCACTATCAAACGATGCCCATGGTGAAAATGAAATTGAATGTGGCATGATTGATGCATCCGAATGCTCGGGAGTAGTATTACCACTTGAATCATCAGCTTCATCAGTTTGGACTGTATCATCACCAGATAATTCTTCGACATCTGAAGCCCCTTCATAGCTAGAATCGATTAAATCTTGGTTATTTTTAAGCCAATTTTGACCATGTGTATAGCTTTCATAAAGTGCATCATTTTCAATTTTTAATTTATTCTTTTCAAAACCCTCTTCAGTCAGGTCTAAATCGTTATTAATCCTCGCTGCTACTGTAGAAGACCAATGTTGTATATCAGATAAAAATGTATAAGTTTTAGCTGACTTTTTACCGACTAAGTCTAACTGGTGCTGGATAGTAGTTCGATCTTCATGATATTTACTACCCATGCTAAAACCAGCAAGAAAGGTCGGACGTTCTACTGTCACTTGACTCGTTTTTGATGATTTTCTAGGCATGATATCTATCTCACATTACTTATTATATAAATTACGCCTGCTTTGATTGAAAGTCAATATGTAAAAAGCAATATTTATAAATTTTATTTATTAAAAATCAATATCATAAAATTATTGAGTAATCTTTGTCCTACATAATGACGAAAGTATTGCTTAGTTAGTTTATATTTTTACTCTTTTTTTCTTCGAGTTTTAAAAATATATTTTTTACTTGATCTTTCTGAATAGGTTTTGTGTAAACTGCTGTAGCTCCATTTTTAATACAAAATAAATCATTCTCTTTAGTGATATCACCGCTTAGCATAACGACAGGTAATGCTTTGTATTGTACATTTTTCTTTAATTCCAATAAAACATCCATACCCGACTGATCAGGTAATCCTATATCTAAGAAAAGACATTTAAAGTCATTCGTCTCTAAAGCTTCAAAAGCTTTTTTCCCAGTTTCGACGACTAATACCTGAAATCCAAACATTTCAATCATATTTTTTAGTGCCAATGATGCCAATTTATTGTCCTCAACAATTAATATTTTTTCTTCTTTATTAACGATTAAATCAACTTCTGACTGAAACTCATCGGCACCAGACACTTTTGATAAAACGTTATTGTCTGCTTCTTTCATTGGTAATTTAATAGAAAAAGTTGAGCCCTTCCCCAATTTGCTTTTTACACTGATAGTCCCACCAAGTAGATCAATATATTTTTTTACTATAAATAAACCCAATCCTGATCCCTTATATTGACTATTAGGTGATAAGTCTAATTTGGTAAATCTTTCAAAAATTTTATGACTATCTGCTTCACTTATACCTATCCCTTGATCTGAAACAATGATATTTAGGTACGCTTTGGTCTTGTCATAGGTAACAATAATCTTAACTTCGCCCTTATGTGAAAACTTAATCGCATTACCTAAAACATTAATAACTATTCGTTTAATGACTTTCTCATTTCCAATGAGATGATTTGGCACATCATTGGCTATTAATGCATTTAACGATACTTCCTGATACATGATAGAAGGCTTGAAAAGAGCAATACTACTATTGACGATATTTCTTACATTACAGATACTGTTTACCTTTTTTGCAACTACACTATCTTTGTTCTCAACTGACTCTAAAATACTATTAAAAAAGTTTAGAAACTCTTTAGTTAATGATTCTAGTGTTGTAATCTTATTCTCTAACTCAGGATGTTGTGTTAATTCTTTTTTTATTTCAGAAATTAAACCAAGCATTCCAGTAATTGGCGTTCTGATATCATGACTGATATTAGTAATAAAGCTTTCCTTGGCTTTTTGATTTAAATTTTGGCTATTGATCGCTTGTTTAATATTGGTATCAAGTTGCTTCTGAATTGTATAATCAACTGATATTCCCACCAACAATTTTCCTTTATCATAGGGATTATTAATACTTTTCTTAAATGACAAGTAACATCGCTCTTCACCATTCAAAGTTACAGGCTCTTCAAATGAAAACAGTTGATTAGATGCCATTACTTTCAAATCATCTTCTTTTAATGGTAACGCAACATCTGCTGGCAAAAAGTCTTCAGATGTTTTATTGATAATATCACTTGGCTTTTCTATCCCAAGGTCTCTTACTAGGTTTAAATTTATAAACTTTAATCTTAATTCATCATCTTTGACATAGATATTCCCAGGAAAATTTAAAAGAGTAATTTCCAACAACTCTCTCATGAGCATAATGCTCTTTTCATCCTTAAAATCAAACCGTTTCAAACAACTTAAAAGTGATTCTTGTGCAAACTGATCGCTAATTGATTTTGGAATTAATTTTGAACCTTGATCTAGATAATTCAGTGATTGATTTGCATAAATATAATTAAGGAACAATTGGTTGTTTTGATCAAAAATATCTAATCCTAATTTTTTTTCATTTAATTTTCGTTGAGTAATATTAATAAATACACTTATGATAAGACAGTTTTTACCGTTATAAATTAAAACTGGTTTTTTTAGACTTAACCAATAATCATGTTCACCATTTGGATGTTTGATACTTTCCTCAAAACATTGAGTACCTCCGAGCTTTTGAGCAAGATGATGATTAGAATCAAATATTTTTGCAGTACTCTCATCAATTAAATCTGAATTTCTCTTGCCTAATAAAGAAAAAGGCTTGTATGAAGTTTTAAGAAAGGATTCATAAAAGGCCTCATTACAATATAAATAGAATCCATTCTCATCAAGTACAGACACTGGTGTCGGCAGCGAATCAAAATAAAGCCTTAACATATCGAATTTATTATTGATTGAACTCATTATATAAACATCATTTTTAAATGATTATCAGAGTCGCTTTGAATTAAATATTTATTATTGTTAAGCGGAGAAGCAATTAAAAAACTTAAAATAGGGCTAACGATATCTGTCTTAGCTTCAATTAAACGATGAACATTGCTCGACATAATACCCCTTTTATTTCTAAGAATGAATTTACTATGAAATACTGATTAGTGTCAATTATAAACAAGCACAATAAGTGAATTCAAAAACACCAAAAATCAATTCTGTGTCTTTTTGTAATAAATAACATATAAAACAATCATGACTACTTGAATCACAGGCAATATTGTTAAGTCTAATTGATACTCGAATAATGAAATTGACGTAGCAGGTAATGAATGATACCAGTGAAAAAATTCTGAAACACAAGCAATCAAAGTTTGTATGACTGGCGCCATCATCAACATTGTGCCGTTAACAAAGCCTACACTAACCGCTTTTGGATACGTCTTATGGTTTAATTCAGTAAACCCAAGACAATATGCAGATGAATAAAAACCCATCAAAAACATTGAAATATCAAGTAATAACTCAGGCATATTTGGCCACCATATTGTTATCATAATTAAACATGCTGAGAAAATTGCGTACTGAACCAATTTGTCACGCGTATTATTTAAATTAATGAACAATAATAAATAACCCATGCCAAATACCATACCAAGCCCTATAACTTGATTACTGACAAGTGATTGTGCAATCGTTACATTCCTTGCAGCAGATAAAAATGTAGGCCACCATGTACCATAAATAATGGTTAAAAAAGAAAATAGGCAACTTGCGATAAGTGTTTTATACATAAAATCTTTATCACTGATCATTTGACTGACAACTAATTTGATTTGTTGTAAGTTAATTACCCTGTCATGTTCAGGTTGTTTATTATTTGATTTCATAAACAATTTAAATACGACAGCTAAAACTAAACTTGAAGTAGCTAAGAGTTTGATGACAAATTGCCATTGAATATTTGCGGCGGAAGCTAAACTAAGATTGAAAATAATCTGGAAAACCACCACCAATAATTCTTGAAGCGCAATCATTTGACCAAAATAAATTGCTGGTAGATTTTGATCTGTTGCCTTTGCAAAAGCGACATAATGGCATCCAAGCGAAAGCCCCATCAATATTCTACCTAAAAATGCAATATATAAATTTGACGCATAAATTAAAATCAAAGATGATAATGCAAAACAAATGTGGCCTAGAATAAATGTTTTCTTGTAACCTAACCGACTAACAACAGCCCCTGCAGGAACTTGCATCAAGGCATATAAAATATAATACGAAGAAAGCATAAGGCCAGCTTGACTAGCACTTGCATGAAAAGACTTGGTAATGTCCATGACTAAACCAGCAGTAATTAGCTGTGCTGTAAACTGAAAAACAACAGCTATCAACGCTAATGACCATTGAAATAACCCTTTCTTTATTCCCATATTTTATGCCTCAACAAAGGTTTAACATTCTCTAATAAATAGAGTGTAGCTCATAATCCTTAATAGAACATTAAAAAAATAAAAAAACTCATTAAATATTTTTTTGTTGTGACCACCTACTTTGATGTTCAATCCAGCTTAAGATTCTAGACTTGGTTCTTTCGGGCCAATTGAGATCGTCATCGTTAAGCATTTCACCTGTAAAGTCAATAGTCATAAATACAAAAACACCTTCATCGTATAATAAATCAACCAATCTAACCCAATTTGTTAATTGATTTTTATTTTCAATATTTAATGATACGCCATCAATTAATATGTACTGAAAATTTGCTACCCATTGTATATAATCCTTTCGCCAAATCGGCGGCGTAATTGCTTTCATAAAATCCAAAACAAGCACTTCATCATTTTTTAATAGTATGGGAGCTACCCCCTTAACAAATGGTTTTTTGGAAAGTTGATGAATAACTTTGTCTTTTAAAAAAGATCTACCCGCATTGATAAAAGGACTTTTATAATTACTTTTATCTTTTTTTCTATAATCAACTGTATCAATTAAATCATAGATAAACCCGTTATGTTTGATCAATTCTATTGTTTTTAAAAAATGCTCGCGCCCTAATCCATTTTGATAAATGTCATCAACCTCAAGGTTGCTTGTGACAACAACATAAACCCCGCGAGACCAAAGCGCAGGTAACAAAGAACGCCACATCATAACTTGGGTAATGTCTTCAACAATCCACTCATCAATGCAAAGTAATTCTCTTCGTTTAAAATGTTTTTTTACGTAGCGTGTCCAATCGGAAGGATTCTTAATATCTTTTAGTATATTGTTACTAACATGATGAATGAAATCACTATAATGCCATCGCTGTTTTTTACTCAAATGAGATTCAAATAAAATATTCACTATGGTTGTTTTACCTGACCCAACTGATCCCCATAAGTAATAAAAGGGCATGGCTGGGGGCCACCAACTTTGAGTTCGTTCATTTAAATCTTGCAATATAAATCTTTGTCTTGAGTTGTCAATCAACAGATGCTGATTCACCATGCTGTCATATTGCGAAAGCGCGTTATAAGTTTTTATCGATAAAAAACTGAACATAAAGGTACTGAATAAGTTCTCAAATATTGAAACCAACTTACCATAAGGAACACAATGAAAATACTTAAGGTAATTGTCATCAACATTTCATCGAAACTCAACAAAACACCCAGCCCATATATTGAAAAAAGGCAAACACTGCATTTTCCCAGAAAGTTAGACCTTGGTGTCACATCTGTAAAATGAACAATTAATGTTGCGGCAGTAAAGATCGTAAAGTATCTAATACACATCAACCACCAAAGGTAGTAAGACATATATCCATTAACAGTAAAATAAGTCATAACAGAAGCAATAACGACAAAATCTGCAATTGGATCAACAGATGCCCCTAATTTACTTTCAATATTAAGTCGTCTAGCTAAAAAACCGTCTAACCAATCAGAAAAGACTGCTAATGCTATCCAAAGAAATACTACTGGGTTATTATGTTTAATAGAATATACGATTGGAAAGGCGGTTAATGCCCTCATAAAACTAACTAAATTTGGTAAATTATATATATACCCCGTCACAAACCGTTCTCTTTTCTAAAACATCTACGATATCATGGGGATGATTTACAATTTGAATTAAATTCACTTCATGATCAACAATGATTTGATTTTCTTTTAATCTTGTATTAATGAAATTAATTAAAGGACTCCAAAAATTTGAATCTATAAGTATGACAGGACGCCTTTCTTTTATAATACCTACTTTAATTAGAGTGACAACTTCAAATAGTTCATCTAATGTACCATAACCACCCGGTAAAACGATGTAGGCAATGGCATTATCAAGCAATACTTTTTTACGAATAGAAAGACAATGTGTAGAAACTGACTTAGACATGAATTTATTTGGTGGCTCGGAAACAACGTTTAATTTACAGCCCACAGACAGTTTTGGGTTAATTTTATAAGCACCCTCATTGACTTTTGACATCATCCCAGGGCCACCGCCAGTCATCACAGTAAAATTGGATTTAGCTAACTCTTCACCAACTTTAAAAGCCATGTCGCCAAATTCATGATTGTTTTCAAATACTTTTTTTGCAGACCCAAAGACTGTCACGTACTTTGGCATTGATTTTAAAAAGATAGATGATTGAATATTTTCGAATAAATGATTAAACATACCACACACATTTGCTAAATATAAAGATTTATAATATCATATAAAAAATAAAATACCACTTAATAAATGCTCTATGTTCAATCAAATTAAAACGCATTATACAACCTACCAATTAACATCACACCTGTGGGCTTTTCTAATTGGGATGAGCTGTGGTATGCCCTTTATTTTAACCTCATCAACCTTAAAAGCTTGGTTGTCTGAGGCAGACATGCCTATTTATGTCATAAGTTTTATGAACCTATTAAATTTAACTTACTTAATTAAGTTTTCTTGGGCACCTATTGTAGATAATTATCACCCTAAAGGGTTTGGCCGCTATAAAAGCTGGATTATTTACACCCACTTTTTGCTTGGCATTTGTCTAATATGCTTATCGTATTGCAACCCAAACAATCATTTTGTCATATTTACTTTAGCTGCGCTGTTCACTGCGTTCATGGGTGCAAATGTAACATTGTCACTGGATGGGTATTGGATAAGATTTATTGACAAAAATAACGTTCAAGCATTTGCAGGCATCACAGAAGTAGGATACAGATTAGGTAAAATAATTACAGGTGGCATTGCATTAATCATAGCTGATTTCTTCGACTGGCATGTTTTGTATCAACTTTCTGGTTTATTTTTCTTTTTACTAACAGGTTTTTTGGTTTTTCTTCCATCTATCAACGAATACAAAGATTCAGATATTGTTGAAAAAGAATATAGTTACACTAAACTAATCAGTCGATGCTGGAAATCTATCTATAATTATGGTGGACCACTACTAATTGTATTTTTATTAACCGTTAAAGTGAACGAAGCCCTTGAGCACAGTTTACTTCCTGTATTTATGTTAAGAGAGTTATCACTATCTTTAGCATCAGTTGGGATTATTACTAAGGTAATTGGCATCATTGCAAATATGATTGGGTTAATGATTGCTGTTAAGTGTATTAAATTGTGGAACTACAAAAAAACACTAATTCATGCCATACAACTGCATATACTAAGTACAACATTATTAAGCTTAATCTCGATAATCAAAATCAACCAGATAGAGGAAATTATTTTTATATGTTTGCTCGATAACATTGCAAGAGGACTCATTTCAACCACCTTGCTTTCTTTTTACGCTGAAAAAATTGCTGAACAAAAATCAGCAACACAATTTTCCATGTATGCGCTAGTAACTGGTTGTAGCGGCATTCTTTTTGCACCAATTGGTGGATTAATTGTTTATTATCTTAATTGGACTGCTCTCTTTACATTCAGTGTTGTTGCAACCATTCCATCATATTTTGCTATATGTAACTTAAATCACAATTTAGCAAGAGATTAAGGGCCTAACCTTTTTTTCAACTGAGTTAATTGAGCTTGTTTATTTTTGATGTTTTCTGCAATGAGTGCTGCCTTGTCCTTATATTTTTCATCCTTTCCTACCAAATCATCAATCTTAGGAAAACGCTTAACCATATCAGCATTAATTAAAGCTTTTTGATAATCCTCATATTTTACATAGCCTTTAATTCTAGTTATTTTATCATATACATGAACATAGTTATCATTTAACAATTGCAACTGATTAACATCGCCAATAATTAATAAATTACTATTTTTATCAGGTTGATCTAAAACCTGTAACGCAAAACAAACATTAAAAGAAATATACAGTAAGCACAATTTTTTCATGATATCACCTGACATTTATACTATGTAATGGTAATGATTGACGGTGATAAAAGCAATTCATTAATTGATTAAACGAATGCGCACTAGAACCTAAACGGGCCATTTCAATATCACTTAAAGTCCATATCATTTGCATCCAAGAATCTTGTTTTTGTGTCCGTGATAGCATTTCAATGGTTTTAAATTTTTGAGGCCACCACCCTAATTGTTTCATTATTGAATTGGAAGGCACACCGATATTGATTAAAAAGTGATACTGAACAATTTCATCAATTGATTGTTTTAATGCAAAATAAAAAGGCATGTTATGTTCAATATCAAAACCAGATTTAATATTACCACCACGTAACCAATCATAGGCTTCATCATAAACCCGGTCACTCAGCTGATGTTCGCCAACTGGTGGCGCTTCATCAATTTCACCGCCACTCGGATATTGAAGCTGCCAGACTTGAGTGATTTGGATGAGTTCGTCAATACGATAGCCTGTCTGCAACATAATAGATTGTGTCACAGCCCTAGTTGGTTTAATCTTTAATTCCTGGCAATGGTTTTGCCACCACATAGATACCTGCTCAGGTGAATATGGCCATAAAGCATAATGAACCACAGTTGATTTTGACCAAAAGTCATTATTTTTTAACTTGGGGGTTAATTTAGGCCCCCAAATAATTAATTTATCGTTTTTTTGAAAATCAATACCATCTAATATGTTTATTAAATCTGCATACAATATCGCACTGGTTATTGTTACGATCAACAATGGCGTATCGTTAAATAAGTCCTGACTTCTAAAATGATCTTTAATTTGAGCCAACTCATCCTTTTTTTTACAATAAAGTCTTTTAATTAATTGTTCGCTATCCTTTGATGTTTTGAGCAATCTTGTTTCAATATCTAATCTACCATCGCCATCACCAGAAATAATATATATTGGCGCATGCCAAGCACTAAAAAATTTAAAATACTGACTAAAATTAATTTGCATTATTAAATTATATTAAGCGCCTTAAGTTGATCGTATTCACTGGCTAATTCATCAAAACTAAGTTTGGCTTGATCAGCGACATAACTATCTAGTGAAATATCATCTATCACTTTTAATTCACCGGCGTCCATGATACATGGATAGGAAACCATTAAGCCTGGTTTAGCGCCATATTCCCCATCAGAGCATATGCCCAACGAAAAAGGTTTCCCATCTGGGTATTCAATACGTTTCATAGTCTCTAACGCTGCGTTTGCAGCTGAAGCAGCACTTGATGCACCCCTAGCAGCAATGACAGCAGCACCTCTTTTTTGGTTTGTTGGAATAAATGTTTCTTTAAGCCAAACTTCATCACACAAATCTAATAATGCGTTGTCATTGACATATGCATTCGTAAAGTCTGCGAACTGAGTAGCTGAATGATTTCCCCAAACAATCATATTGTTTACATCTTCAACTTGAACATCAAGTTTATTAGCAACCTGTGCTCGCGCTCTGAGCTCATCTAACATCATCATGCCATAAAAATGCTTCTTATTAAGGTTAGGGGCATAGTGAGAAGCAATTAAAGCATTGGTGTTACATGGGTTGCCGACAACTAAAATATGTGCATTTGGGTTAGCCACTTCATTTAAAGCTTCACCCTGCTCCTTGAAAATCATTGCATTTTTCTCTAACAAATCAGCTCTTTCCATCCCCTTTTGTCTTGGCATAGCGCCAACTAAAAATGCCCAATCAATGTCTTTAAAACCTTCTCGCAAATCATCAGTAACAGTTAATTTATTTAAACATGAAAAAGCACAATCATCAATTTCCATGGCCAAACCTTCCATACTAGGCATAACTGGTGTTAAATCAATGAGTTTTAGGTTTATTTTTTCACCTTTATCTGAAAAAAAACTCAGCACTCTAAAGACCAAAGCATAGCCAATTTGACCACCTGCACCTGTAATGGCAATAGTTTTCATATTATCTCCTAATTTTTAATAACAAATTTTATAATCTGTCCTATATTATAAAGCATGAGTCCGAATAAACCAATTGCTATTCAAAAGAAAATTCAAGTTGTTTGCTTGCTTCCTAATGAAAGAAAATACCTGCTTTTTAAAGTTAATCAGCAGCGTGGTGGCTTTTGGCAAAATATCACAGGCAGTGTTGAAAAAGGTGAGCGTTTTAATGAGGCGGCATTGAGAGAAATCAATGAAGAAACAGGCCTCACTAGCAATGAATTTAAACTTTACGACATCAATCTAGAGCATAGATTTAGAACGAGGCATCCAAGAATTATTTATGAAAAATCTTTTGTTGCAGCGTTCAATCAAAAACCTAAGATTATTTTAAGTGACGAACACCAATCATGCTGCTGGTATCATTTTCATGAAATTAAAAATATTCATTATGGATATACAAGTAACTTTAGATCATTAATTTACGGTATGAGTTATGTCGACTTTTAAACAAATATTTAAAAATTGCTTAAATATCGTAAAACCACATTTGACTAAATTGGTTCTTTTCGTTTACAGTTTCTCAATTATATTTTTTGGGTTTTATGCGTTTCATACAACCTTTGATATTTCTGCTGATGCCATTGCACTCAAAAGAGACTTACAATCACCTGCCTACCAAAAAAATAATTTATATTTTAATGATGATGATCAAATCATTGTCATCTTTGAGGGCATTAAACCTTTTGAAAAGTTAAAAACCATCGATGAGATTGTTCATAAATTAGAGCTTGTACCTATGGTATCGTCAGTTTATGCCATTACAAACTTACCGCTTCTATTTAGTCCAAGACTCCACTTATTCCATTTAATGTTTGATATTCCAACCATAAAATCACCAGGTACAGATAAAACGCTTGCAAAAAAAGAATTAACCAATGGCTTATTCTATAAAAAACTTTTCCTTAATAAAGATAATACGCTTACAAGTTTATTAATTAATATAAAATCATCCAGTGAAGCCTCGATTAAGAACAATCAAACGTTTGCTAATTTAAATTATTTAAAAACACAAAGACAACTGACTAATGAGGAATATGCTTTATGGAAAAAAACTAAGGCATTAGATCAAAAAAATAAGCTTGCTCGAAATGAGCAAATGAAAACATTGTTAAAAAACATTGTTAATATTACTCATCAATATCATGATATGGGTAAAATTCATATCGTTGGTATAACGGCCATCAGTCAAACCATTATTGATTACTTGCAATCAGATTTAATGCATTTTGGTATTTCAGCATTTATATTAATGGCACTCGTATTATTTTATATTTTTCGACAAATCAATGACGCACTCATTGCATTATCGGCTAGCTTAATAACCGTCATTATATCTATGGGTATATTTTCAATTTTTAATTGGCCATTAACCATAGCAAGCGCAAATTACCCACCTATTTTATTCGTTATTAGCCTTACTTTTATCATATACATGGTATTAAGATTTCAAGAGGTATCCGCACGTGACCCTAAAATATCACAAACCAACATCATAAAAACGGCTATCCATGAATTAAAAACACCCATTGCTTATTCTTGTTTTACAACCATGATTGGATTTTTATCATTAACTTTGTGTGACATACAACCCATCATTGATTTTGGACTCATGATGACATTGAGTATTCCAATTGCATTCATAGTATGTTTTACATTGCTACCTTCTATTAAATCACTTTTTAAAAAACAAATACTAGAGCAAAAACCAAAACCAAATTGGCCAAATGTATGCTTATCTATAACGACTAAAAAACAAACTTATGTTTTAATCACTGCTTTAGCTTCAATCCTATTTTTTGGCTGGGGCACTCAGTACATCACTGTAGAAAATAGATTTGTTGACTATTTCACTTCTGATACAGACATGGTTAAAAGTATTAAATTGATAGATAGTGAACTTGCTGGAACAAGCACATTAGATATATTACTAGAATATCCAAGTAAAAATTATTGGTTACAACCAGAAGGAATCAAGCAAATACGTAACCTTGAAACTTTTTTAAAGCAGCAAAGAGGTGTTAGCAAAATACTATCTATAAATACCATTATTGAATTGCTTAATGATGTTCATGGCGAACCATTAGGACCCAAATTATTGAAATTATCATTAAGAAGTATTCCCCATGTTGATCAAGAAGTGCTGATTGACCCTTACTTAAAAAAGAATGGAGAACTAACAAGAATCATCGTCTATCTACCTGACTCAGACCAGAACTTGAATCGTGATAAACTGATAAAAAATATACAGAATTACTTAGATGAACATATAAATCCTGGGGCAACACACGAAATCACCGGATTATATTGGTTATACAATAATGTTTTACAAAGCTTACTCAACGCTCAAATTAGTATATTGTTTTGGGTCTATACAATCATCGGCATCATTTTACTCATACTTTTTAGGGATCCAAGATTAATGCTTTGCGCCTTATTACCTAATATCATTCCTATGTGTATGGTGTTTGGCATTTTGGGATGGCTCAACATTCCATTAGACTTCATGACAATGACCATAGCTGGTATTAGTTTAGGCTTGGCTGTTGATTTTGCTATTCAATTCATTTACCGATTTAGAATCGAGTTCGAAAAAAAGAGCTTTGAATCATCACTCATTGCAACCTATGAAACAATTGGGTATGCAATCATCACCACCACCCTTACTTTAATGGTTGGCTTTTCAGTGATGCTATTTTCTCATTTTAAGCCCTTGGTATACTTTAGTTTATTGAGCGGCTTATCGATTGGGGTTGCATGTATTAGTACGTTAATCTTATTGCCAATTTTGTTGAGCACTTTCCTAAAAAGTAAACTTAATCAATAGCGTCCATAAACGTGACTCACCTGGCATCACGAATCTTGGATCATCAATCCCCTGAATTGTCCCAGTGCCAGTATCACCCAATTCTGACATAGGTACGAATGCTGAATCAGGAGCACTACCATAAGTGCCCGAAGTAAAATATTGTTTATCAAAAAGATTACTGACATTAAATTGCATAGTCAGTTGATAGCTAGGACGCCACAAAGCACTCGCACTAAAAATCCCATAACCCGGGACATCGGTTAACTGCCATTGATTACTTTCTTGACTACTTTTGTCACCAGTAAAATTGCCATAATATTCTGTATCACTACTAGCTAGCCAATCCAACGCAAAACGAATTGACGGCGCCCACTGATATCCTAAATTCAATCTTAGCTGTTGAGCAGGTAAACCCGGCATGGGATCACCTGAATTGACTTGTTGTATGCCTGACGCATAAGCTTTTGCAACATCAAAATGACTAGCATAGTAAGCATGTTGGTATTGATAATTTCCATCCAAGCGCCATTTATCATGCATCCAATGAGCATCCAAATTTGATGAAAGTCTTTCAGTTCGATCCACATTGCGAACATAGCCCTGCATCCAATCTGTAGGTACAAAAATAATATCGTTTTTATGACGTTGCCAGGCACCAACGATGGCCCAACTAAATCCATTTGTCACATACCAATCAGAATATTTATAACCCATTCGCAAACCACGATCGATGGTTTGACTTAAATTTCCAGCTTTAAAAAATCCAGATGGCCAATAACATGGATTAGATGCATCACTACATGCTAATTGTTGAGGTGTGGGCACCATATTAGACTGGTATAACTGACTATAAAAGTAGTCTTTTTGCCCTAATTGATGCGTTATGCCAATACTTGGGTTTAATTTATGATAATGTGTATTATCTGAAACAGAAGCACCAGCAAATGTTCCATTCTCTCTATGGTCTTTTGTATCGTAAAAAGTATTATGCCAAGCCCCTTTTATATTAATGGATGTCACTGGACTGATTATAAATCGGTTAGCACCATAAAGATCAAAATCTGTTTCTTTTTGAGTTGCATTAACTGGGCTAAAACTAGCTAAGACACTTTCGCTGGAGGTTGTGGATTTCAATCCCCCAAGCTTAACCAATTCACCGTTGTTTTTAACATCTATCGCATTACGCCGACTATTAAGATTAGCTAAATAGTGATTTTCTAAAATATCAGAATCAACAAACAATGTATTTAATCCCCAAAAAAAGCGCTGGTTTTTTTTATCAACCTCAATATTTTGGTTGATACGAATGCTTTGACTATCATGGGAAGTATTGCTGTCCATTGCATAACTTCTTGGATTACCAATATCACTTGGGTTAATGGTAGCGTTGGCATCTGTCATTAAAGCATTTTCAGACAAACATAATTGTGATGATGTAAAATCAGAACACCCCGTACCTAAGTTTAAAGGATGGGTAAAATGGCCATCTTGACGCTGTGTTTTTGCATCTACCGAAACATGATAAATCTTATCATCAGTGATGAGTGCTTGACGCTGCCATTGTCCATGGTAGGCTTTTTGATCAATGAAATTTGGTGCAACATAAAATGTATCTGGTGCAACTAAAAACAATTCTAAAGGTATGGTCTGATTGTAATTAGCATGACTATCATACCACTGAAAAAGCCAATGATCAGTATGCTTAGGCGTCTGTGAAGTAAATTGTAGTAGAATATTTGAATCATGACCATCCGTATTTTCTCTTTGGCCTTTGGCTATATCGTGCTTCAACCATGCAGAAAAACCCATTGGGTTATGTTCTTGAGTTAACCATAAATCATAATATTGCGTGCCGTTGCCATCATAGGAAAAGGACAACGTCTTTTCATAGCTGGTATTACCACGGTGAGCATCAACCCAAAGAGACCCACTTGGATTTGGAAAAAAAGTATTGGAATCAATATGACTGACACTTACCCAACTAAATTCCGATGAAAGCCATGGTTGGGCAGCATGAGATATAGGTGACTGCCAAGCCATACCATTGATAAAAAATGCCCATGCATTTGGTTTTGCTAGGTAACTGTTTTGTGAGGCTCCTTGTACTTTTAGACCTGGACTGATGTTTGAATTGCTTTCCATAAAATAACCAGGCAAATGCATGGTTAACCAAGTTGGCCAATTCGTAATAAAAGATGAGGTCATGTTATATGAAAGTGATGGTGAATCCGTTTCTTTAAAACCACTATAAATAACTTTATTGGGGTGCTCTGGACTGGTGTCAGTCACTTGCCATGAAAAAGCATGAACAGCACTCAATAAACTGATCAGACATAACTTAAAGGTCAAACGATTTGTCATTTTTCCTTTTCATCTGTTTGATTTAACCACGTTGCTAATTGAGTGCCAGAATACTCTGCATTGAACCATTTTTCTATTGGTGATGCTAAGGTTTGAGGCAATATTTGCCAACAATAAGTGCTCATGATTCGAATGGTTGGGATGCTTTTTGATGATCGCCACCATGATTCATTTTGCCAACCCATACCAGCACCAAGAATCAAAAGTCCACCGACAACCAGTAACCCTCTAATTACGCCAAAACTTAAACCTAACATACGATCCAACAAACCCAATCCAAGCATACCCATCAATGTTTTTAAAATGACACTTACTGTATTCACTAGCATCAAGCAAACGAAAAATATTGCAAATGCACTCAGTGCAATCCGCATTTGAGGTTGATGAATATATGATTCTAAATAAACTGCACATTTGGGACTAAATACTATGGTTAACCACAATGCAAAAACCCAGCCTAGTAAAGAAGATGTTTCAGTACAAAACCCTCTCAACCAACCAAACATAGCAGAAACGGCAATGGCACCTACCAAAGCAATGTCAACAACTGTATAAATCATATATCACCTAATTTCAAAACGAATCCTTGTAATTTAAAACGATCTTTTAATTCTAAACTTAAACTTTTTGCAGCGGAACGTGAATTGAGTTCGCCCACCCATATCCTGAACAATGGTTTACCGTCCATGTCAACAGGATGTGTAATCACAGTATAACCTTGCGATTTTAGCTCATTAATGGTTGGCTGAATTTGAGTTAAATTTCTATAGCTGCCGATTTGTACAGCCCACTTTGTCTCTTGATGTTCTTTGACATCATTTTTCTCATGATGGACTAACTCAATTGGTTGTTTTTTTTCTTCTACCATTTGTGCGCCAGGATCAAGATGTGGTGGTGCATAAACATCTATGAATTTTTTAATCGGCGTCGGCAAAACCCTTGGTGGATGAATAACTTTGGGCATCCACCATCCAACAATGATAGCTAAAAGTAAAGCAATAACAATTTTTCTTGTCCACGGGCTAAGCATCAGTCTCACCAGTATTACTTGGCTCATCCCAAGCAATTTGACTAGAGCCAATTTGACGGACAGTATTGACCAAATGAAATGATCCAAAAACTAACGTTTTTTCTGTTATAACATTAAGAAAAGATGCTAAGTCATTTTCCTGCAAGATAAAACTGTCATCCAATTTCATATATTGAGTTATTTTTTTTGCTGGGACCATCGACTCATCGCTCATATTGACAGCATAGACATGCGTTGGTTTTTTCATCAATAGCTTTAGCATACCGTGCCAATCTTTTGTATTTTTTATTGCAACAATACAACATGTTTCCTCCCATGCAAATGGCCAGCGAGATAGTAAATGCTCTACGGCAGAAACATTGTGAGCGACATCTACCCAAATTTGTTTTTGTTCATTAATACATTCAAAGCGACCTGGCATTGCTGCATTTAAAAGTGCTGATTCAAAACAACTTTGGTCGACGGGGATCTCATCATTTAAGGCAACGACCATCATTAATGCGGCACCAACCGATTGATGATGTAATTTTGGTCTTGGTAAATAAAGAACTTCATTATAGTATGACCAAATAAAATCTTGATCAACCACATGCGCCTCATAGGCAAAGCCATTTTGATATAACATTGATCCGACTTGATCAATCACTGAAATGGCCTCGGTTGGCATATTAGGCTCAGCTACCACAAGCGGCATGCCTGGCCTTGCAATCCTAGCTTTTTCAATACTAATGGCTTCTAAAGTATCACCTAAGATATCAGTATGATCAAAGTCAATGCTTGTAATAATGCCAGCAGTGATTGGTAGTGCATTAACCGCATCAAGCCTACCTCCAAGTCCAACTTCGAGAATAATGACATCAGGGTCAATCTTAGTCCATAACTCCCAAGCACATAAAGTTAACATTTCAAAATAAGATAATGAGGCTAGCGATGGGTCATCCATCAATGTTGTTAACGTTTGTTCGAGACTATGTTGATCAATGGGACTACCATTAAGTAAAAATCGTTCATTAACTTCATTAAGGTGGGGTGAAATGTACGCACCAACTTGATAACCTGCTTTTAAATAGACTTCGGTTAATGTTGTTACACAGCTCCCTTTCCCATTGGTGCCTGCAACAGCAATGACAGGTTTTGAGTATTGAGAATCCTTCCTTGTTAAATAGTCGCGTATGATGTCTTGGCCTTGTGCAAATTCTTCCGTTGACTTATTAGCTACTCTTTCTTTTAATTGATTTTCAATTTCAAGCATTTTTATATCCTAGTTTTATAATCCAACGAGTGATTTCTTTTCTTAAATCATGTCGATGAACGATTTGGTCAATGGTTCCACGTTCTAATAAGAATTCACTTCTTTGGAACCCATCTGGTAATTTTTCATTGATTGTCTGCTCGATAACACGTGGTCCAGTGAAACCAATCAGTGCTTTAGGTTCTGCAATATTTATATCACCTAACATTGCTAGTGACGCAGCAACGCCACCAGTCGTTGGATTGGCGAGCACTGAAATAAACGGTAACCCATTGCGACCCAATTCACCGATTAATGCCGATACTTTTGCCATTTGCAATAACGAAATCACACCCTCTTGCATTCTTGCACCACCTGATGCACTAAAGCAGACTAAAGGGAGATTATTCTCAATGGCATACATTACTGCTAATCGAAATCGCTCACCAACAGCACTATCCATTGAACCACCGATATACTTAAATTCAAATGCACAAGCAACTACATCAATGTCGTTAAGTAATCCATACCCTGCAACTAAAGCCGCCTCTTCGCCAGTCTGTTTTTTTGCTTGTTTGATGCGATCTGGGTATGCTTTTAAGTCTTTAAATTTGAGATGATCATGACTTTTTACATTGGCGCCTATTTCTTTGAATGTATCAATATCAAAAAAATGCTCCAAACGTTTCCGAGCAGACCAATAGCCATGGTGACCACATTTTAGACAAACCATTTTATTTAATTCATAGTCTGGTTTGTATATTGGTTGCATACATCCCATACACTGAACCCAAACACCATCTGGCACAGCTTGTTTGTTTACTTTTCTTAAACCAGGTATTATTTTTGATAACCAACCCATCTTATGATATTACCCCAAACGAACATGCTCTTCAATTCAAAGCGTCTTAATTATTTGAACCATTTAAAGATACCACTGAAGTAATTTTTAAAGATTTAGGCATAGACCACCATAAAAAAAATGGATACTCGCTACTTAATTAGTTATTGACAACAAGCCAAATATCATGGTTTTATAAAAATATAATTTTGAGAACTTGAATAGACATACAATAAAAAAAGTCAAATTCTAATTATTCTCCAATAATTGTTTTTATCTTTAATATTTCTTTAATGATAGATAAATATAATTAAAACAAATTTTAAAAATATAAAAAGAGTAACGATCATGAATACAACACTTTTTACTGAATTAGATTACCTATTAGCATGGCAAAAATCATGCTTAGAGAACATGACTATGTTAGAAGTTCTAAAAGAACTCATTAAAACCGATCATCATACAGATAATGAACTTAAAAATACAAAATTTGAATCATTAAAAAAGCATATAATTGATATAGAGAATTTAACCATTGAAGATGTACAAAATATGTTTATAACACAACTTGGCACATCATTAGACATTAAAGATTTCTTTATGAAACTCAACATACAAGCATTATTAACATTAGTTGGTAAAAACCAGATTTATGAGATGATAGCTAGTCATCCTGACTTAAGAGAAAAATTTAAACGTTTTGAAATTGAAACCCCTAATATAGCTTACAATGTATTTAATCACGAAACTAAGCGAACTGAAAACCGATGTATCCAAAATCAAAAACAAACAGTTGTTGCCGGTAGCGAAATAGACGCTTTTATAGAAGATGAATTAAATACTAAGTATTTATCTGAAGAGAATTATCTCATCTTTGAAAGTATTAAATTACAAACATTTATTATTTTAACAACTGATCTTGACCCAATAAAATTAAAAGCAACCACCGCTGATAATGTAGTCAAAGCCATCCTGAAATTAATGATCAATAACGCACTTCTAACTGAAAAGTTGAAATCGTTTGATGCTATGAAATCATGTGTTGATTGCAAGCCAAATGACATTTTTTATCAATCTGAAATTGAGCAAGACAATATTTATAAATTGAAAGATTTCGAAGCATGTTTAGAAAATAAATGTCATGAATTTAAAAAGCACAATAAACCACAAATGGTCAAGCATGCACAAAGTTTATTAAACACCCTTTCGCTTTTCCACAAATCATCCGAACAAGAACATTCCTGGATATCTGCTGATCCAGACTCATTAAAAAGTGATGGGTTAGATGAAGCAGGTGCACATGAACCAAAATAAATACCAAAGAACTAATTAAATCCCGACTTTACGAGTTTTTGATAACCTTTCATAAACTCAGCACACATAATGACAACATAAAACATTATGTTTAGTGAACGCAATGGCGCTTAGCATATTTAAAAAAGAGCAGATACAACAACATAGAATCAACCATATCCCATGCTATGTTGTTTCTCGATAATACTTCTAGACGATTTTGAGCTAATAGACAACCGCTCATCTTACTGGGAAACATCTATGTTATTTGAAGCAACAGACTATCCTATTTTGTAAACGTAGCCTCTATTTCTTCTTTGAGGTGTTTCTTAGTCATTGTTTTATTATCTGCATTGAATATTGATTCTTGAAGTAACGGTTTGGTTATCTTTTCAGCACCCATTTTAGTAGGCGTCACATCATCAGCTTGCAAGCTATTGATTTTTTTAAACATCATGCATAAAGACTGCGTTTCTTGATAAACATTTTCTAAATCTCTTAGTTGTGATGCCATGAAACCACCACCAATCATTTGAAAGTTTTCGCTGTAAAATACTTTTTCTTCTTCAATACTTTTTAGCATGACTTCCATTTTATCAATAAGCTTCTTATCAACGTCACCATCCAACTGATCAGTCGAAAAATCAGCCCGCAAAGCAGTGAAGAAGACAGCAAACAGGGTATGTATCTTTTGGTAGGCATGATATGCTTTGCGATACCCATGGCCACTAACTTGGAATGCATTTGTATTTGCTTTCATATCTTTTTTGCTTGGTATATTAACTTTTGACAAAGCTAAACGCATCCAAATAAGTGCGACATCTACGATTTTCTTTGCATTCATTAAGGCTTCGTTATACATATCGTCTTGATCAGGTTGGATGAAGGCATTTGAACTTTTACTACGATGTCTCAATGTTTGAATGTTTTCATTATTTTTCCAATACGCAAAAGCATCGGAATACGAAAAAGCATCGGAACTTGATTTTAGATCCTTATCTTTAAATATTTCATAAGTTTCTAATGTATTATTTGGGTAATACCCTTCAGCATGAATGCACTCAATGGTATGCTTTAAACGATTTATAAATACATCGGATATATCAACAGGCGTTGAAATAAATGGTGTAATGGCAATAAAATCATTTTGTTTTTTACTCAAAGGATCATAGGCTATAGCACCACTTTGGTCTGTTAAGGTATCAATGATGGTCGTCAAACATTGATCGGTAAATACCAATAGTGCATTGGTTGTTTTTCTGGGATAATAGTAATAATCAAAATCATCAAACATGGTGTATATACCAACTACGGCAAAGTTTTTTATCATGTAGCTGGTGGAATATTCAATGGCTAATTGATGTTGCCATTTAGGACTGTTTGCAGTGATCTCATCGCCTTCAACATATTTTTTTTTATTTAAAAAATAAGTCGCATCAGATAACAATGCTTGAGCAATTTCTTGAGCAATGGCTTTTTTTTCAGCAGATGTTTCATCAAATGCCATCTGATAAAAAGGATCTCTAAACCTTTTTTCTGCCATAAAATTATTATGTGTTTCAAGTGCTTGCATGCAACTTTTTAATGAAGTTTCTATCTCATTATAATGAGGCTCAGTTTGAGCATTAATCGATATCAACCTACCTTGTAAATAATAGATTTTCATATTTAAGCAGATGCTTTTGAAGTAGGCATTCTTTTTCTCTGCCTCGACCCCTTCGATGTTGGGCATGGGAATTGATTGTTCGGTGTCGGCCTCATTTAACAATGCCCTCAAATCGGCATCCCACTCAAGCCATTGGCCCACTGGTTTTACCGTCGGTTCTAATTCACTCAAAAGAGATGCTTGGTTGTCTCGCCATGCTATGCCTTGTTGATATAAGTTTAAAATGGATGCTTTAGCAGCGGCATCAGCATCATATGTCTCTTTTTCACCAGTAACTTTAAGCAAATCACCGATGATATTCGTTTGATAATGGGCTACATCTGATAAAAAGGGATGAATTTCAGAGGGTTGATACTGCTTAAGATACTCAAACTGTTTCGATAATTGTCTGGGATCATCATGATACGGTTGTCCTTGACTTAACCCAACCAAAATTTTATCACCTGGTTGAGGAAACCGAGGTCGATTCATTTTTTTACCCGTTGTATGCATCATCATTTGCTCCTTTATTTTACATTTAAGCAGTTGTATACCTTGTTTAACCTAACATGATACATAATTGCATTCAACACACCTTGGAAAACCTCTTATATTATTGATTTTAAATACAAATATGGCTTTTTACTTGAAAAATTGGTCGATTGACACTATACCCAATAATAATAGGAATCAATTATGGAAACATTTGCTTTTACACAGCCGTTTGAAAAAATATTAGCACAAGCACAACAACTTGCTAGCCAACAACAACATACACAAGTTGAACCTTTACACGTTCTCCAAGCTTCATTATTGGTGGATGCACCAAAACAATTGCTTATGCAAGCTGGTAGTGATTTAGATTCATTAGGGGACGCGATTAAAAAAGCATTGCATTTAAAGCCTAATGGTGCGTTGCAAGGCATTCACCCAGATTTACAAACGATTTTACAAAAATCACAAACATTGGCAACCAAACAAAAAGATCAATATATCGCAACAGATACCTTTCTACTTGCCCTCATTCAAAGTAAGGATGAGGCAGCGCAACTCATTAAATCATCGGGTGTGACTGAAAGTACTTTTGAATCTGTCATGCAAGAACACCGTCAAGGCCAATCGATAGAAAGCCCTTTAGATGATGCACTTGATGAAACCCTAGCCCAATACACCTTAGACGTCACAAAGCAAGCTCAAGAAGGTCTGTTGGATCCAGTGATTGGGCGTGATGAAGAAATTAGACGCACCATTCAAGTCCTACAAAGAAGAACTAAAAATAACCCCGTTTTAATTGGTTCTCCTGGTGTTGGGAAAACAGCCATTATCGAGGGTCTAGCTCAACGCATGATCAATGGTGAAGTCCCAGAGAGTCTAAAGCATAAACGTTTATTGGCATTGGATATGGCTGCTATGGTAGCAGGTGCTAAATACCGTGGGGAGTTTGAAGAAAGGCTGAAAGGTGTCTTAAGGGCTATATCTAAAGCCAATGGTCAAATCATTCTTTTTATCGATGAAATGCATACCATGGTCGGTGCAGGCAAAACAGAAGGCGCTATGGATGCAGGTAATATGCTAAAACCTGCGCTTGCACGTGGCGAGTTACATTGTATTGGTGCGACCACCTTAGATGAGTACCGTCAATACATTGAAAAAGATGCTGCTTTAGAACGAAGGTTTCAAAAAGTTATGATTCATCCGCCCAGTGTTGAAGATACCATTGCCATCTTAAGAGGCATTAAAGAACGCTATGAACTTCACCATGGGGTTACCATTAGAGATGAAGCCATCATTGCTGCTGCCACTCAATCTGAGCGCTATATCACTGACCGTAATTTACCTGATAAAGCCATTGATTTAATGGATGAGGCTGCCAGTCAACTACGGATGTCTATTGACTCTAAACCAGATGCACTTGAGAAAATTTCTAGAAAACTGATTCAAAAGAAAATTGAGCGTGAAGCACTAAAAAAAGATGAACAGGCCGTTGAAGCACTCAAAAAATTAGACGATGAAATCCAAGTCTTGGAAAAAGAACATGCAGGCTTAGATGAACAATGGCAAGGTGAGAAAGCACGTCTCAAACAAACCCAATTACAGCAAGAACAACTCGACCAAGCAAGGATCCAATTAGAGCAAGCTAACCGTGATGGCGATTTAAGTAAAATGTCAGAGCTTCAATATGGCACCATTCCAACATTAGAGAAACAACTTGCAGCACAAAAAGATAGTCAGGATGAATCTCCTCTCCTCAGACACTGGATCGGTTCTGAGGAAATCAATGAAGTCATTGCCAAATGGACAGGCATCCCAGTTCAAAAATTGATGACTAGTGATAAAGCAAAACTTCTACACTTAGAGGAAACCCTTCATCAAACTGTGATTGGTCAAGATAAAGCCATTACGGCGGTAGCCAATGCTGTTAGACGGTCACGTTCAGGGCTTTCTGATCCTAATAAGCCCATTGGTTCATTCTTATTTTTAGGCCCAACCGGCGTTGGTAAAACAGAAGTCTGTCGTTCTTTAGCCAAATACCTCTTTGACCGTGAAGATGCGATGATTCGTATTGATATGTCTGAATATATGGAAAAACACTCTGTTTCAAGACTGATTGGTGCCCCACCCGGCTATGTTGGTTATGATGCAGGCGGTTATTTAACCGAAGCAGTTAGACGCAACCCTCACTGTGTCGTTCTTCTGGACGAGGTTGAAAAAGCCCATCCGGATGTCTTTCATACACTCCTTCAAGTATTGGATGACGGGAGGCTCACAGATGGCCAAGGTAGAACCGTTAATTTTCGTCAATCACTGGTCATCATGACTTCTAACCTTGGTCAAGGTGATGTTGATTATATGCCAGCTTTACACAAGCATTTTCCACCTGAGTTTATTAACCGGATTGATGAAATCATTCGGTTTGAATCCCTCTCAGATGAAGATTTAAACCAAATTGTTGGCCTTCAATTAAAAAGGGTTGAAAAGCGCTTAGATGAGCAAGACATTGCTATAACAGTGGATACGAAAGTTCTACACTATTTAGCACAACTAGGTGATACCCAAACTTTTGGGGCAAGGCCTATTAAGCGCTTAATCCAGCAATACATTGAAAACCCATTGGCTGCTAAAATCTTAGATAACCCTGAAAATCAATATACCATTAGTCTCAAAAAAGATCAGATTGTTATTAAGCCTTAATAATTGATCTAATTTCTTTAACGATGCTATTGCATTTGAAAATACGCCACACTTTAACAAAAGTTTGGTCAATTACTTTTTCATTGGATCATTTGCAACAACCCAGACTGTAAAGGAACATAGACAAACTTACCCCCCTATTTAATTATGCAGGAGACAACCGAATTGGCGGTAAATTTTTTAAAAATTCCCAACGATGAAATGATTCACGCATATGCTGAATTTTCTGAGACTGTAAAGTAAGCCTATTTTCGATACTTAATAAAGCCCCTGTTTAGGGGTTTTATTTTATCTAAAGCATTGAGGTCTATTGCTTAAATGCCACAATTATTAATAAAAACAATCATAGATAGAATCTATTAACATTTTCTTAATCATTATTTGTAACAATAATAATAGAAGAGAAAAAAAATAAAAATATGGATAATAATACTAAAATTAAGTACTATGCAGAATTAGCTTTGAAAATTGAAGAGTTGTGTTTATTACCTGGTGAAGATTTCATGATTGATGGTCTTATGAATGAAGCTTTTGAAATTGAAGATTTAAGTGAAGATTTAGAAAATATCAACATGAACAATGATATTAGAGCAAATAAACATAACGAATTGATAATACACTTTTTAAAAGCCTTAAGAGATGACAGAATACCGGCTTTCAAGGAACACTTAAAAAAAGAAAGACAAACATATGATGCTGAGACTATTGAGGATTTCAAACAACATCCTTTGTTTTTAAATCAATCATTCATCAGTGCTGACACACATGAAAATATTTTACAAATCATTAAATATGGTGTGGAAAATCCTGATAAAATTGCAGCTAATAGATATTTTTCAGAAAATAAAATAAATGACCCCATTTTAAAAACTTTGGTTTCATTGAAATATCAAAGTCAATACGATGTCTTTGCGCCAGAAGAATTAGATGATAAAGTACAACAATTCATTGAAACAATATCTATGACCGATGATGATGAGCTCATTAATCGCATCAGTATGTCTAAAGTATTTGATGAGGCAGATGGTTTATATTCAAGAAAGATTTGTAATCAAATCATATTTAGACTAATCATTGGACTAGACTATACCCAATTACAAGAAGAGCCCCAACCCCAAAGAAATGAAATCATTCAAGCACTTGATTTTAATCCAATTACTCGAATGGTGTTTCAAGCCTATTCGAATAAGCAGCCAATCGATAATATAGTTAATAACTTACACCGATGTGTTTATGATAAAGAAGACATCAATGAATTTAAGAATAACAAGTTATTTAAAATTTCGTCTTTCCCATTCAAATCAAATGACCAAATGAGAATAATCATTAAATTACGTACGGGTGAAGATCATAAACAATATGCTTATTTAGAAAAAAAGTTTAATCATTTGGCTAATTATCTTGAATTTAGTAAACGTATATTGCGGTCAATGATACTGTATTATAATTATGAACTTTCTTCTTCACTGTTAAGAGAAATGACTTCAACCATAGAAAAGTATATTGAAAAAGATATTTTTAATGACAATTCAAATACTTTTTTAAAAGACCTTATGAAAGAATTCGCCGAAATCCAAGCATCAAGCTCATTAATTTCGCAAGATGGCATGTTAAAATTAAATCAATTCAATAGACATATTCTAAAAAAAATCATTAAAAACAAATCTACATTTACTGATTATAACGATTTCTCAAAAAAAGAAGGTTTTTCTACTAGGTATATTGAAAACATTGACACTCTATTTAATAAAATAAACGTGACATACAAAAGGTTGAAGGAAATTAATAAAGCAATTGAAAGTTTAAATATAACCCCCCATTACCACCAAGAAAATCATAACAGCCAAATAACCAAAGGCAACAAATAAACCTAAGTAATTAATATTACTGATAAATAAGATCAACCAGAAAACAAAACCAACAAATTTGTTCTATAATTCAAATATAAGATAATAAAACCAGGTGAGACATATGTTAGAAGAACAAAGAAAAGTTTTGGATACCGTCATAGATGAACTCGTTAATGTTAGAAGTAGTATAGTAAACTACAAATCGATTGAAAAAAGTATGAATGCAGCAATCAACAATGCCGATTTAAATGTTGATATCGTAAAATACATAAAAGAAGAGCGGCAAGAAAGCATCGAAAAAATAATTGATGATGCTAAAATAGCAATTATCGATTTTGATAGTTTTGTCTCAGGGATAAGCATGCGAGAAGATACTGTCTCTTTTTGTGATTATATGAAAAAAGATGTTAGTGAATTAAGCCGCTTAAAAAACCTTACCAACATTGAAGAGACCGATAAAAAAAACATCAACTTAAACTTATTAAAAGCTTTTGTAATTGTAATAGGCCTTAGGAATAGCATCTCTATTCTTAACATGCAATTAAACGACAAAATACAATTATCAAAACCAGATTCTTCTGTTGACAAGGACATCAAAGACAATAAAGATTTATTGGACAAATTGCTAGATAAATATGATAGTCTTGAAAGTAAAGATATTAAACAGTGTTCCAAAGAAAATATAGCTTCATTCCAAGAATATTTACAAGACCTATTGGTGTCTGAAAATGAGATGACAGCAAGCACATCCAATGACGACACACCCAGTCATGACGAAGACCCTTTGAATGATTATGGCATTGACGAAATTCACGATAACGTCGAAAAAGATTCTGATGATGTTAAATATAGCCCTAAAAATCCATTGTTCGGGAAATCACAAGAATCTGTGGATGACAAAAATAGTCCTATACCATCAAAGAAAAAATAAATGGTTGACAAAGATATGTGTGCCTCACCTATTTGGTTATGACGCCATATCTGCTAATATGTTAGCATGATTAATGATTTAACAATCAACGAAATTTCAAGCCTGATCGAAACATTTAAGCAAAAACACCCTTTTTTTAAAGCATGTCAGCAAAAAAAAGATTTATTTTTTGAGGAACTGCGCCTGTTTTTAGTACAGTATTCAGAACAATTAGATATATCAGTCGATGATGCCATATTATTCTTTTTATCTGAATGTCTTCCTAGCCCAATGGTTAAAGCCAAACTATTGCCTAACTCAATTACTAATGACGTTTCATTTGTGAATGCAACGCCAATTAAAAAACCAGTGATTGAAATTAATGATGCCAAACCAGTCATTGATGATATTGACACTATTAATGCAGTAAACTGCTGTGTCTTATCTTAAATACTAATTAATTAATCAAATGAAAATTTTAGATACCATTGCAAAAGATATCATTGAAAAAATAAAATTATTTGAAATATTGTCACCAGAGACCATAGAGCAGGTAATCAATCAAGACATTCAGTTACAATTAATGCTTGCCTTGCTGGTTGAAATAGACCGTACGCGTGAACTACCGTTACCTGAATTTCTAGCAAAACGACATAATAAGCAAAAATCACCTGAAAATACCATTAGCGAGTCAATGATTCATACTGTGCTATCTCACCCAAAGTTAGCCAGAATCATAGCATTAGATGAATCTAACCGTCACACCAAGCAACAACCAAACATTGTGATAATTGATTTAATTGATTTCCTATTAACTGTATCACATAAGACCATAGATGATATTAAACATCGCAATATGTTAAGTTTTCATTCAAATACTTCTAATAAGATTGATCATATGAAACATTTGTATACCCACCCCTTTCTAGGTTTTTTTGATATACATCGTGGTATAGACCCAGGTTTTGAAGATCATAGGTATAATCAATTTTACTGGGCAAACCATTTAATATTTCATTTTCAATTGTCTAAACCATTTGATTCAACCATCATCAGATATTCTACCTACTTTGATATTCATATAGATTTAGACAATAATAAACAGGCATTTATCGAAACAATGCAACGTCACCAGTCTTTATATGAATGTAAATCAAAGTCGTTCACAATTAAACTATTAAACGTCATAAATGAAAAACGATGTGAATTTGGTCTTTTTTCTTTCAAATCGGATACACTTACAGCATTTTCTGAAAGTATTTTAATGACAGCAAACACACACTAAAAGCTTTATTTTAGCAAAAATTACTTAGTGAAATTCAATGAACCAAAAACGATGTATGATGATAACTGACCTATTTTTAACTACTTAAAAAAAATTAAAAGCGTTAATAAAACCTTAAGTTTAAAAGTGCATAATTGAATTATAAAACAAAAAAAATAACTAAAAAAAAGGATAATTTATGAAATATTTAAATTTAATAAAACTAATCTATGAAATAAAAGCAAAGATTAGAGATAATAAGGTAATTTCATCAAGTGACTTTGACAAGATTAATCAGGGTCTTAGTGAAATTAATTTTTCTAATGCCTTAAATAATTTTAATAGTAAAGATGATAGTATTGCAGATGAAAAGGCAGTACTTAAAGCATCGATTTTACTATTAATTGAATTATCAGAGACTTCAAACATAAACATACAAACGCCACAAGCAGCAGGTGCAGAACCTGTTACTCAGATCTCTCTTTATGAAGATGTTAAAGCTGCACTTAATGTAGAAGCAAAAATGGATTCTGTTGAGTTTGAAAATCAATTGGATACTACCCAAGACGAGATGGCTAGAAAAAATAGCGAACATGAAGCGCAGAAAACAGACTTTATGCTTGGACAACAAAGTAAATCATCGGTACTTGAAAGAAAAAGAGGAGCGCCAAGAGCAATAACACCTCCTTTAAGAGTGGTAGGTTCAATACCAGCACCAGTACCTGGTGAAGTTGGACAGGAAGATTCAATACCAGCACCAACAACATTAACTGTTGCGCCTCCATCTATTAAAAATGATGGCGTAATTGTTGAAGAAGCAGTAAAAAAAGGTGCAGAACCAGTAAGTGATGTTTTAAGTAAATATCTCAATGAGACTGATCCATCAGACACTCCAGACTTACGTAGTATTTTAAAAGAAATAACAGGGAATCATGATCTTGATCGCTTGAATTATAATATGGATCAGCTTGAAGAAGCTATTAAACAACTTTCAGCAATGAAAGAAAAAACTTCTTCCAAGATTGACGACCATAAAGCGATCATCAAAGAAATAAGAAACGAAGTCAATGCACTTAAAAAAGAAAGAAATAAAACCATTGAGCGTTTACTTGGTATCGATTCGTCCGAAACGCCTGTTGCAATTTACAACTTGTTAACAAAAAAAGACGATGGTATTGCACAAATAAAACAATTACGTGATGAAAGAGGCCATCTTCGTGAAATCCTTAAAGTCGTTCTTGTTGATTTTCATAAAGATACCGACGATAAATTTGATGTTGTGAAACTTCAAATGAATATGTTGGGTGATGACGCGTTCAATCAGTTGAAAGATAATAAAGGTAATTGTTCATTTGAAGATGTTTATAACGCTTTTGAAGCTAAAAAAATAGCTAATGGTTCAAAAGACTTAAAAAATGACGTAGACTACTTAGTCTCTGAGAAAAAAACCATCTCAGAAATTGATGAAGCAAACGGAACTAGTTCAGATGTCAGCGAATATGTGTTAAATAAAGGTACTTTCTATCAAAGAATAACAAAACTTCAAGTATTAGAAACACTACGTTCACAACATCAATTAAATGATAGAAATGAAGTTGAAAGTAGAATATCTAGAGCTATGAGTAAAAGGATTAATGATACCTTTGGCGACAAAGCGTTTATTGAAATACCAATTGCTTACCTCGATTCATATCATAAGGCAATTAAACCTCTTGATTTAGATGTTGAGTACAAGCTTGATGGGACACCAGAAAGAGAACGTAAAACACCAGATCATCGCAGCTTTTATGAAAGAGCAATGTGGTCTGTAGTTAAAGCTTTATACAAGATTCATCCTAGTTATGCTAGATCGGTATTTGATGAAAAATCAATGGAAACTTACGCTAATGGTGTCAGACCTAATGAGTTAGATTCATCATCATTGAGCTCAATTTTAAGCAGATCTGAATCTAGTGATAAAAATGATGCCAACTATGCTGAAAATGTTAAACGATTCCTTGGTGTAGCAGCCATTGCAGGCGTATTAGGAATGTTCGCAATGCTTATAACTGAAGTTGCAGCACCATCGTTAGTGCCAGCTTCGCTCACGATACCAACTATAATGGGTGGACCACTCGTTTGGGTTTGTGTACTAGCTGTTGTTGTGGTTGCTTTAATATATGCTAAATATCATAAAGAAATCAATTCAGGCATTGCACGAGCAGTAAGTTCTCTTTTAAAAGTCGGACTAGGGATCGGTTTAGCTATTATAAGTACATTGAGATTTGCCGTTCACTCAGCAATTATGGTAGGTAAAGAAGCTTCTAACGCCTTAACTAAGTTATTTATACACGCTAGATATATGGTCATGTATTCATACATATACGCTTCATATGCATATGATCTCCATAAGGCATCTAATAAAGAAGAACTAGAACGTATCAATCTAAAATTAGATAGGGTGACAACAAGCCAAATATCATTAGCTGGAGCAGTCTTAGCTGATAGTAAAGAAAGTAAACCTTTAGCACAAAAAGCACTTGACGATTTAGCAAAAGAGGTAAAAACAACCTATGCTAAGTTAACAGAAGAAATGAATGAAAAATTAGCTGAACAACATTCTGCTAAAACTACATCCCTTATTCTAGAAACAAAGGATATTGGTAAAGTATACAATGAATACAAGGAGTCATTCATGATGTCTATTAATCATCTTATTAAAATGATTACGGATTTCGTTAACACAATGATGGGTAAAACTGATGAAAGTCAATCAGTTATACTTAAAGAAAAAATGGGTTCTTCTGCTAAGTCGACTGTTAGATCATTACAAGACATTGTGTTTTCACAAAAAACTGTGTTTACTCAGTATAAAGATAGGAAAACTTATGTAGATAGCATCGACAAGCGGGAAGCTGAAGCTGCAATCAAAATACAAAGTTTATTCAGAGGCAATTCTTGTCGAAAAGATATCGAAAAGGATAAAGCATATCCTCGATTAGATAAGGATTTAGTATTGGGTGTTACTCACATCAACAATGATGGTACAACAATCGATCGAGAAACCTGTGAAAAGATGTATAGACAGTTTAAAGAAGAAATGTCTATTAAAAAAAGCTAACGGTTTTAACCTATAATAAAAAGAGCGCCTAGGCGCTCTTTTTTTATATAAAAAAATAAAATATACATAAAATACAATGGTTTAATTGATTTTTTCGAATTTGCAATTGAAGAAAACTATGCTAACTTAATATAAATAAAATCAATAGAGTTATTTATGGAAAGTTTAAATCTAGCTTCAGAAATTCAGAGTCTTAGCCGAAAAATTTATCGTGACGAACCTTTTAGTCCCTACTCAACCAATCCATTGTTAGCTAATCATGACAAAACATGTAAATTATTACAAAATGCATCATCATTTATTTATAGTGGTGACATTCATGCTAATTTTAAAGATGAATTTGATTCAGCATCCATCGCTATTTTAAAAACAATACCCACGCCAAAAAACATTATGTCAATCATCGATCTTGTTTTATTTGAGGATAACGACACAGAGCCTAAAAAAGCAAAATTGAATGAATCATTTGCCAAAGGGATTAAATATTATCAATCACAATTTAGTGACATGGGCTTAATCGATGTCATTGAACACTTCTTTATAAATGAAATAAATTTACCAAAGACCGAAGTTAGCAATAAACTCGCAGATATTCAACGTCAATATATTAATCACCAAAACCCATTCGTGCGAGAGATCATCGAATCTTTTGAGAGCATAGAAGCAGACATTATTGATTTTAAATTATTAAAAGACAATACTTTGATGCAATTATGGCAACTGACATTACAAGAAGTGGTAACCTATTTTGACAATCAAAAAGTTGAGCATTTGTATGATGTGAAAGCCACATATGCGTTAATACAAAGCTTTAATCATAATTTAAGTGCAGCGCTCATTAACTGTAAAAATAAAAAGCTTGTTAAATCAATCATAGAAGATTTGATTGGACACCCAGATAATGAAAATTTCCCCAAAAAAGACATTCATCCTATGATCAGAAATCTGTGGGAAAACAGTCAATTAACAGCTAATACAGATAATTTAGTTTCATTTATCAAGCAATTAACAGGGCTTCCAAAGTCATTCATCAGAGATCACATCAATGACTATGACCAAATAAAAGATAAGCCAACATACGAACCCTTAGACCCTGATAGCTATTTAATAGATGTGAGATATGAAAACTCAACCACAGAAACATTTAAGACTTTGTTAGAGACAAAGCTCAATGGTCTACATAAAGAAATATTGCGTGATATTGGCGTTGTTAAAACTTATGATAATCAAGGCAATGCAGATTGTAATCTAAAATATCTAGCCAGCAAAAACATTGATGAATTGAGTGCTTGGCTTAAACTTCAAACCATGTCACAACTCAACGATTTTAAAAAACAATATAAAACATTGGTTGAGAGTGAAATTAATCATGGATCTAGCTTTGATGGTGCTGTTTCATATCATTGGGTAACACAATTTTATTGGATGATGCTAAATCGATGCCATGATCACCATTCACGAGAAACGAATGTATTATTTTATAAAATATTGACTGATTGTCTGGTTGCTACAAACAATTACTTTAGGTGTTTTGCAGGCGTCTATCAAGATGCCATGATGACAACTCAAAGTTTACATCAAGCATTTAATCAAACCACAAAAAAAGAATATCACCAATTAAAGGATGCTTATTCAGAAATTTCAATGATCTTATTTGAACATAGTTTGCCCTTGTACAAAAATGGCGCCATCGATCCAAACCTGTTTTATTGGTGGCATGACCGTGAAAGTAAAACCATTGATAACAACTTATATTCCTATCACAAAGAAAATAAATTAAATGATTTTTTATTTGAAGGTAGCCAGAGTAACTTAACGTATGTCGAGTATGATTCACAAAAACAAAATCTATTAAAGATCAGAGCAGCTTTGATTGAGGATCTTTTTACCCAAACGTCACTCAATTTAGATACTTGTTATGCCGTTGCTGACTACCTTAACTTAACCTATTACGTCCAAAGAAATGAACAAGATCCCAATTCAATTTGGGAATTAATCGCCAAAAATGTAGTCTATTGTGAAGATGATGATACACGCAATATCAATGATGATTTATTTAAACCTATCGAAGAACAACTAAAACACTTACCTGGTTTGATTAACGATATTTTGACACATTGCGATCAAGATGTCATGCCCGCAATATCACCCAACATCAATATGGGTATATTAAAAAATCATGATATAAATACGTATAATTTTATAAAAAAAATTAGCGAAAAAAGAGCAAAACTACTGCTAAGTTTTGAGCCTGAAACTTTCTTCCAGATAATGTTTGAAAATACAAGCAATCAACATCCTGAATTTACAACTTGGTTAAATCAAAAAATACCCTATTTACCCATTGATTTAGCGACCCATAGCTATTTTTTATTGATTACTAAATTCAATATGAGTGTAGATAAAATAACCTTTACCAGACACAAAGACAGCATGTTTTTTTCGGAAGACCCAATTTATGATGCGTTCTTCAATATGATTTTATTTGATATGCCCGTATTGAATGAATATAAAAACAGATGTAGGCCCCTTACTTATTATCATGTTGAATCAATCACCCATACATTCTTTAAATTGTCTGGCACATTGAAACTCAACCTAAACACATGCCATCAATTGGTTCAAACAATGGCTGAAACAAAAAACCTACTTAATCCTGATTGGGCTAATTTTTACTTTAATTGGATGGCTTATTCAGGCATGGGTACAAGAGAAGAGAAAAAAGCCCTTTTCAATAATTATTTTAATCGAGAACAAACTGCATTTAGAGACTCATTAAACTGTTCTCAAGACATTCAAGCTCTGAAGCTATTGCATATTTGCCCCGATGAATTTAAAACAATTATTGATCACTATCTCGATAACCTACCTGAGGATACTGATGTTGTTAAACAAGAATTGCACAAATCATTGGTGTTTATTTATTATCCTGCAAAACAAAATTTATGCTACCTTAATCAATATAACTTTAGTGTTAGGTGGCTTTATTTTATGTATGCATTAAAAGACAAACAAAATCTAAGCCCAGTGAAACAAAAGCTTCATGACCTTCTTAAAAAATCCATGCACAATGAAACAAATAAATTAACCAATTGGTACAGTCGCATAGATAATTTTTTTATGAAAAAACTCGATCAAAATCAAATTTTAGAAAAATGGCTTTATCATATTGCCTTGGATTTACCCAATGCTAAAAAATTAACCAAACTGGATATTCAACAAAACTATGAAATACTCAAACAACCTAAATTTAACTTATTAAGACGTTGGTTGCCTTACTCAAAGTTATACCTGAATGACGTTATCCTAACTGGCGACGTCATTACCGAGTCAATAGATGACCTTGAAAACTACGCCAATGATAACTCTGAAATGCTATCCACAGACATGCAAAATAACCTTGATACACAAATTAACTATCTGAGACAGTTATCCAATCGCACATGTCAAATTAGTTAGTCCACGATGATTGATTCTGTCAATATATCTAAATCTTGTTATTAATTCATAGTATTGTACTTAAGTGTTTGTTTTAGCTATTATAATGCTATATATAAAAAAAAGAGGATATATAATATGCCAACACAACAAGAAACTTCTCCAATTGTAGCTGCTGCATCTGCGATCAGCAATTTATTCAATTGGAATAGTAATAATGATAATGTCGCAGGAACTGTCGAAAGATTTTCAATGGATGAAGATAAAAAGATAGCTTCAGAAATTGATAATACAGTTCATAACATTGAACCAGAAAGCGTTGCACTTGTACCTAGAAAATTAACATTTGATGATGTAAAAAACCATAGTAATTTTTTTCCTGTTAATTATGTTAAGGAATATTTTCCAAGTATCGTTGAAGCAATCATTCACAATGATCAAAACAATATTATTACTGATCAATTTTTAAAAATACATTTCGACTTTGCAGTGAACTATATTGCATTACCAGATCAACTTAACATACAGGTCATTTATAATCACAATAATGAGCAAAAAGTAAAGCAGATCTTATTAACTAAAAAAACACTCAATCAGCTTCACAAAATGGGTCCTGCTAAAGCAAAAGAAAACATTGAAAATTTCATTAAAGATTTTTCTAAAGAATTAAGCCAAAAAACTTATGATAAATATCTCGAAGAAACACCAATGGTTAAATTCGACAAAGCAACCAATGATGCATATTTTAATTCTAAAGAAGCATCAATTAAAGCTGAACTTAAAGAAGAAATCAAAGAAAAATTTGCGTTCATACTTAAATATTATAAAATTAAAAGTCTGGCTCTTGCATCATTAGTGATTGTTTTAATAACAGCTGCGGCAACAGGATTTTTACCATTAGTACCTATTCTTATTGGTGCTGGTCTTGCTTTAGCGTATTCAAATGCAATGAATATTTACAATTTGAATAACGTACACAATGACGTTTTAGACCATTGCGTCTATGCTCACCCATCTCTTGTTAATGAACCAATCGACGTAAAACCAAAATTTAGCTTATTATCAGATTCAGTAGTTACTAATCTTTTATTAGCATTTGGTATTGGTTTAGTAGCAGTTGCAGTAATTTTTGCACCACCATCAGTCGTTCTATTTGCAGCTGCCATGGTCGCAACAATACCGTTACTTAACGTTTTCCACATTGATCAAAAGCATGAATTCCAAGCTCAAGAACAAGTCAAAGCATTAAGCCTTTTTAATGGATTAGAAAATACAATAAATGATGATCCAATTTTAGAAAATGCAAAAAAAGAAGGTAAAACAATCTTCTCTAATAATGCATTAATGTCATCATTTGGAAATTAATAAAACCTAAGCAAATGGCTTAAAAAAAGCCACAATGTATTGTGGCTTTTTTTTACCCAAAAATGTCAATCTACCTTTTTTTAAATAAAAGTAGCAAAATTTTTTAAATTAGCTTTTAATAATTAAAAAGGATTCAATATGAATGACAACAGACAAAATATCGAACAACCAAGGTCTTCTTTTAAAACTAACTTAATCTCTTTTCTTGAACAGCTCAGCGAAAACAAAGTCAAACCTGATTTCAATCTATTAATTGATTATGATGACAAAAATAACTATTACGATGATAAAAAAAGGGCAATTTTTGAAAACTTCAATGAGCCATTAGAAAATGACATTAATATCCTTGAACACATTAAAAAACAAATCTCTTTTGCAGATATCAATAAACTGTCTCCCTTTGTTTGTAGGATCATTAATGTATCCATGATAAATAAAGATGAACAATCAAAGATCAATACATTGAAGTCAATTATATTTCCGCTTACCCCGCTTGGTGATACACTCAATCAAAATTCATACAAACAAGCTAGCATTAATTTTAAGAATCTCGAACAAACCTCCTATGATGAAGAAATACTTTCATTCTACATAGAAAAAATGGCTAATGAACAATCAGATACGATTGATAATCAATCAAAACACTTAGCCTTAAAACTCTTTTGTGAAGAAAGACAAAAGAAACAAAAAGAGATAGATTTTATGGCTTTTTATAATATAGCGACTTATAACATAAAGACCATCGAAAATATATTTCAATCCATTGTTAAACAACTTGAAAATAACCCAACAGATTTTGATTTTGATGCATCACTTTTAATGACTTACTCTGAGGTTGTGGCATCTATCTTTAGCCAAAATAAAAACATCATATCAAACATAGCCAAAATCAAGTCACTTTTGAGTAATGCTTTAGTTGATTCGGATAAAAAACAAAAAATATCCTTGCCTCTTAACCATATTTTAACTGCCAAAGAAATGATGGATTGTAATCAATTCATGATAGACGCTTTTCTTAAACAAAATAATGATATTTTATCTGCATCTGTAAACGCTTTTAGAGTAAAAAAAAATAAAGCTTTCGTCGAGCTTGATAATAGGACAAATAAATCAAAATGGTTATGTATTGTATTGTGTGTGCTTGCATTAATGTCACCTATCTTATGTATGAGTCAAATCATTTCTAGCCATACAGCCATTGCATCACTCATTGTATTAGGTATCATAGCCGCTGTGGCCACTATCATTCCTATGACGACCACTTTTATATTTGATAACCAAGCGGTCAAAAAGTTTAATTCCTTATTTGGCATCACCATAATGTCATTCATCATTGTTGCCTTAAATATTTTTTTGTTTAACGTATCTACGCCTCTGACATATGGTTTGTTTGGTTTTACAGCAGTCATCAATGCCATGGTGATACAATATTGTAATTATAAATTGTGTGCTAATCATATTAATCAGGCCAAAAAAAACAATGATACTTGTCAAGTCCGCAATCTCATAAGTAACCATCAACTAGGTAGTTTTTTCAAAGTCACTAATGATGATGAGCTCATCATGATAAACCCATTGCCTAAAAAATAATAAAAATATATTATTCAATTACTTACAGTTTAAATGGCAGCTTTATTTATTAATTTAGCTATATTTATACTAATGGATTAATTCAAGCGTGCAAGGAGCAACGTCATGGGATTCAAACTTAAAGTACTTATAAATGAATGGTTTGCTAATGATATGAGACAACCCATTGATTTAAGTCAAGCTAACGATCTAGAAGAATTTAATAAATTTAAAATACTTTCCAAACAACGATCAGTACTCAATCTACTTACTAATCAAGAAAAATCAAAGGTGCCAGCGTGGCTAAAAGATGAATTAGACATTCATTTTGTTAAAGACATAGTGACTATTCTTACTAGCGATTCACACTACAAAGAGAATAGAATGCTCTTTAAAGTTGCCTCATTACGACCTTTATATAAACATCTTAAAAACATCAATAAACTAAAGAATGTTGATGAACTTCGTATCGATGATGATGATATGGATATGATGGCAATTCAGAGTTTCATGAATCGTAAGCATAACATTGCAACCATAGAGGGGAATCTTGCATCCGATATGCTTTTTAAAGCGATCTCAGATAGATCCTTGAGTATCACAGACATTAAACATTTGGAGTCTATCGCATTTTCAACACCAAAGGAAATGATTAAACTGGTAAGAAACACCACTGATGAATTATCCAAATCAGATATCAGTGAAAAGCTAGATGAAAAAAAACGACTATTCATAAAATATGCTCTTGAATCCATCGATGTCGACAAGAAAGTCCCAGATGCCTTTCAAGCGCTACAACAAACCTACCCAAAGGAAATGGAAGAATTTGTCACCGCGCTGATCGTACATCCTTTGGCTAGATTTTCAAAAAAAGCTTTAAAGAAACCACCTCAAACCTATCAAATTGACAAAAGCATTGCACACCTTGCTATGATAAAAAAACTTTCTGGATTAGCGAAAGACATTCAATCACTGATTCCTGATAAAGCCGTACCCCCAGAAATGATGGGGTTCTTTTACAAAGAAAGTAATGAATTTTTAACAAAATCATATCCCATCCATCAAATGAAACTGGATGAGGAAAAAGAGGCTTTTGCAAAAACACAAAAAATACCATTTAGACTTTCATTATTTTATTCCTTATTAGGCATTGGGCTTAGCGCTCTAAGTTTTACATCAATGCTTTCAGCTTCGACAATCTTTCCAGCAGCAATGATCATAGGGTCACTTGGTTTCATTGCAAGCCAATTTATTCTATTTAGTGGTTATAAAAATGACAAAAGACGTATGCCTACCTTGTCATCTGGTTTTAATATAAACATCACTTTTATCACAGTTGCTATCGCAATTGGCATAATTTTTCAACCATATGCTGCCATTGTTGTACCTTGTTTATTAGCCATTCTAGGTGGATTAATGCCACTAGTATCTCAACAACATCGGCATAGCAATGTCAATGCACACATCAATCAAACGCCTTTGCCTCAAACATCAGAAGTTAAAAATGTTATTGATACATATAAATTAAACTCCATGTTTATGGTTCAGGAAGAAGATAACCATGTACAATTTAATAACACCATGTCTAAGTTTGCTGAGGAAATAATGATATGAGCATGAATATAACAGAGATTAAGGCAATGTCTAGGCGCTGGCAACCTAAACTTAAAGCGCTAAGAAGACAACTTCATCAATACCCAGAAACCTCACCTAACTTAACCCATACCCATGAAATTATTTTTGATAAATTAAAGCCCTGTAAATTAAAGCAAATCCCATTAAAACATAGCCAATCACTCTGTTTTGATTTGAAAGGTGATTTACCTGGACCAAATTTATTATTTTGTGCCAATATGGCTGGCACATCATTGATGGATTATACGAAAGATGCCTATCATAGTATGATCCCTGGATTCACGCATTCAGAAGTTAATAATGATGCAGAAATCGCTTCTTTGATTGGCCTAATCTGGTGTATGCATAAACAAAGAAAAACACTCAATGGGACTCTACGTATTTTATTTATGGCTGATGACATCAATTCAACATCTAGCTTAAGGGAGTTACAACAACATGTTTTTAAAGACATCAAGTATGCAACCCATTTTGAGTTTTGTAATCGCTACCCAAAAGATCGTATATACTACGCTTATGATTATAGTAAACCGCGTATTGATCACTTTAGTATTGCTTATCGAAACAATCCAAATTTAAGTCAAATTAAGTCTAATAAAACAGTGTTCATGGCATCTAAATTGGTGACACAATTACCTATCATCATTAAACAATCACTGGGTGAGTTAACACCAGTTGGATTTAAATTTAACAAAATCAACGCTCAAGATGCTCATAACATACAACCAGATCATATCGAAATAGAGGGCCATCTTTATACTTATGATAAGGAAATGGCCAATGCAACTTTTTCGTTAATTAGTGACTTAGTACAAAATCAAATGCTAGGACCCAGTGCATTAGTTAAAACAGCAATGATTTATCCACCGCTGTATAATGATACTAATTGGATGAACCAGTTATTACCAATTGTTGGACAATTATTAGATGAGCAAAACCTCATAGAACACCCTATTCCGATGTTGACAAACTCAAACTTTTCAATCATCAGTGAATCAATTCCAAGTGTGCAGCTTACTTTAGGCACACAAAAGTTTCCCTTTGATGAACAATCTACAAACCTATTTGAAGAATCTTGTTTGTCATTGGCATTAAATGCATCGTTAAGTATTATCTGCCATTTCCAAGATAGAGGAGATAATGTTTTACATGCTAAATTTGACGGCGCAAGTTAAGCTAGTTTAAAATAAATTAAGGAGTTAGTTATGACATATCAAGAAGATGTTAACCAAATTTATAAAGTACAAGACTTTATTCGTGATGCTGAAAAAGAATTAATCAACCAAATCGGCCAAGGTTTAAAAAATGGTGCCATTGCTGAAGATTCAAATAAAAGAAAAAATCAGATACTTGAACTAGTTACAATTGAATACCTGAGCGCTTTCTCAAATCAATTAGCCCTGGAACAAAATATTAAAAGCCAAGCCAGATTAGAAGGTTTCATGAAGTATTTTGCAAAATACAATGAACGCGTAAAAACACTGCAAGAAAGAGTTGAACAAACAGAGAGAACTGAAGAATCTATTGAAAATCTTGAAGAAATAAAGGAAAGTATTCAAGAAGCAAGCGACAAATTAGAAGAGGAAATTGAAGAAGCTTGCAAAGAATTAGAAAAAGATGTGAATAAAGAAGAAATTGTTTTACCGCCACCTATTGAAAGAAAAGAAACCAAAAAAGAAAAAAAGGTGAAAGCCTTTAAACAGGTTGTTGAAAATGAACAGACTAAGGAAACAAACGAAAGGTCTAAATCTAACTATATATATACATCTATCAATAATAAATCTATTGAAAGAGATGAAATTAATAAAACAAGACTTAACTTATATAATAAAAATAGAGTTAGGCCGATGTCAAAACCCCAATTTTCCGTTTATTATGCATCGAATGAAACAACATTTGATTGGCAAAATTTGCTTAACCAAGCTGAATCTTTATATGCCATTGCATTATCTCATGATCCTTTATTTCATGAGTTCAGCATAAAAAAACTAGATTTTTTGAAGCATTTCTTGTTAAAAGGATCAGTAGACAACAACGAGCCTAAATTATCGGACCATATAAAGCAAAATGACCTTACTCAAAACCAAAAAATGACGCTCTTATATGAACTTATGTACCTTGAACAAGCGACAGCTCAGTTAGAAGCAGAATTTTTAACTAACAAAATGCAGAATAATGATGATGCCAAAAAAGCTTATAAGACATACTTAGAGGAGGCCAATGAAATAGATGGTCAACAACAAGACCCTAAAGGGGTTGCAGATATTCATCCTGATCCTAAAGAAGGACCTTCCCCTGAAGGTGATCAAGGTCAAATACCTCTCACTGATTATTACAATAAAGAAAATAAAAATACTGAGGATAATGACCTTAGTTTCAACTCACTATTAGAATTGTTTTTTTCACCGTTTTATTCAAAGAAAGTAATGTCTGCTGAAGAAGAGGAACAATATTACAGGGATCTTGGAAATAGACCGTCACTAACCCCCTTTAATGACCCGAATAAACAGTAAATGTAGAATGACACGAAAGCACCATTCAATGATTGATATTCGATCACACTCATTATTATTTATATTGATTGTGATCGATTTATATTCCAAGCACTGGGCCTTAAATCAGTTGATGGCACAACCAATGCAATTAATTCCAGGCTGGATAAATTTTCAATTGGCATTTAATTATGGGACAGCTTTTAGTTTATTTAGTGGCGCAAGCACCTTATGGCATCACCTTTTAACCTGCCTAAATGCATTAACCATTATCGGGTTAAGCTGGTGGCTTTTTAGATATCAAACACATACGATACTGAGACAATGGAGTCTTGTATTGTTAATTTCCGGTGGATGTGGTAATTTTCTCAATAGGTGGCTACATGATTATGTAGTTGATTTTATAGCATTGAGCATTCACGGTCGCAACTTATTTGTTTGTAATATTGCCGATATATATATTAGTTTAGGCCTAATGATGCTTATATATGACCAATATATAACACATGAGTAATTTTTCATTTCCCAATATGGAAGAACAAATATTGTCTTTTTGGCAGTCTTCTAATATTTTTGAACAATCATTAGCACAGACTAAAGATAAGCCTAACTACATTTTCTATGATGGCCCACCATTCGCAACTGGATTGCCTCATTTTGGCAATTTACTTGCTCAAACCCTAAAAGACATCATCCCTCGTTACCAAACCATGCAAGGCCATTATGTTGAACGCCGTTTTGGTTGGGATTGCCACGGGCTTCCCATTGAACACGAAATAAATAAACAACTAAATATGGATGCACATCAAGCATTGGCAAAGCTTGGAATAAAAGCATATAACGAAACATGTCGAGGCATTGTACAAAAATATGCACCTCAATGGCAGACTACCGTTGAAAGAATGGGCAGATGGGTAGATTTTGAGAATGATTACAAGACGATGGATTTATCTTTCATGGAGTCTGTTTGGTGGGTTTTTAAATCACTTTGGGATAAAGGTTTAATTTATCATGGGCAAAAAGTAGTTCCTTATTCTAATGCATTAGGGACACCATTAGCTAACTTTGAAGCTAATTCAAATTATCAAATGGTTCAAGATCCAGCCATCACTATTATTGCCCCCCTTGTTGATCATCCCAAACGTAGTTTGTTACTTTGGACAACAACACCCTGGTCATTGGTTAGTAACCTTGCCGTCACAGTTCACCCCGATATCACCTATGCCATCGTTGAAGACCCAAATAATGCAGAAAATTCATATATTCTAGCAGAATCTTTAGTTTCACAGGTGCTCGGAGAAAATGTGAAAGTGATGGAAACTTTACCTGGTAATGCACTTAAAGGGTTAAAATACAAACCCTTCTTTCCATACTTCTCTGAATTAGAAGCTAATGGCGCATTTAGCGTATTATGTGACCCTTATGTCAGTGCTGAAAGTGGTACGGGCATTGTCCCAAACTCACCAGCTTTTGGTGAAGATGATGAACGTATTTGTAAAGCAGCAGGCTTGCCCATAGATGTTTGTCCACTCGACGAAAGTGGTAAATTTACCTCTATAGCAACTGATTTTGCTGGGCAATACATCAAAGATGCTGACTCTCAAATCATCAAAGATTTAAAATCAAGACATTTATTACTTCGTCACGACACCTTGGATCACAGCTACCCATTTTGCCCTAGAACAAACACACCCTTAATATATCGCAGTGTTCCATCTTGGTTTGTCAATGTAACTGAAATTAAAGCAAAAATGTTAAAAAACAATCAAGCAATTAATTGGGTGCCTGATCATATTCAATCTGGACGTTTTGGAAAATGGTTAGAAAATGCAAGAGATTGGTCTATTTCACGTAATCGAGTATGGGGTAACCCGATACCAGTTTGGATCAATGATCATACTGGGCAACGCATTTGTATCGGTTCCATTGAAGAACTCACAAAATATACCGGCAAAACAGACATTACTGACATTCATAGAGAATTCATTGATGACTTAACATTCCAAATAGATGGTGAGGCAGGTACGTATCACCGAACCAAAGAAGTATTGGATTGTTGGTTCGAATCAGGGGCAATGCCTTATGCACAACTTCATTATCCCTTTGAAAACAAGTCTGTCTTTGAATCAGGCTTCCCTGCACAGTTCATTGCAGAAGGATTAGATCAAACACGTGGCTGGTTTTATACCTTACATGTCATTGCATCTGCCTTATTTGATCAACCAGCATTTAAAAATGTTATCGTCAACGGCATTATTTTGGCTGAAAGTGGCAAAAAAATGTCTAAAAGTTTAAAAAATTATACACCACCTCAAACCCTCATTGACCAATATGGTGCCGATGCATTAAGACTTTATATGATTAGTGGCGGTTTGGTAAAAGGAGAAGAACAACGATTCAGTGACCAAGGGGTTAAAGAGATGTTAAGACGAACATTGATTCCTTGGCTAAATGCTTTTAATTTTTTAACAACCTACACTGAAATTGATGGTTGGCAACCTGATGCATCGATCACAAGTACCCACCCACTTGATCGCTGGGTACGTTCGCGTATGGAATCTTTGAAGCAACGTTTAACACACCAAATGACAGAGTATAAACTTTATAACGTTGTACCTGAACTATTAATCATGATTGATGAGTTAACCAATATTTATATTAGAATGAATCGACCTAGATTTTGGGCATCAGGCTGTGATGATGATAAAAAAGCAGCTTTCCAAACGTTATATGAATGCATACATGACATCAGTTTACTGATGGCGCCATTTTCACCATTCATGTCTGAACATATTTATCAGTCTCTAAAATCACACTATCCCGATGCCCCATTAAAAGAATCTGTGCATTTATGCACCTATCCAAAAGCACAAGATACATTGATGGATCCAATTTTAGAAGAAGCCATCCTATTAATGGACCAAACCATTACTTTAGGTAGACAAGGACGTAATGACAACCAAATAAAAATCAAGACACCCTTAAATAGTATGACAATCATTCACGAAAACCCTAAGATCTTAGAGACCCTAAAAAATCATTGTCATATCATTCAACAAGAATTGAATATCAAAAACATAAATACTGACTCTGATGTTAGCCGATATATTAAATTAGGCGCAAAGCCAAACGCGCCCGTATTAGGAAAACGTTTTGGCAAGGCTTTCAAAGACATCAACCAAGCCATCAGGACATTATCATCTGAAGATGTTCTCAAGCTAGATACATCAGGACAAATCAACCTCCTAGGTCAAGATATAAGTAAAGAAGAGATTTTTATTACTCGTCAACCATTGAGTCAAAACCAACCTATTTTAGCCAATGACCATGTTGCTATTTCGCTTGATCTTAAACTTACTGATGAATTGATTTATGAGGGACAAGCTAGAGAAATCATTAGCCGCATACAAAAAACAAGAAAAGAAATTGGACTAGATGTTTCAGACCGAATTAAACTAATTTGTTTCAGTCAGGATCAACTGGCTGAGGTATGCCAAAAACACAATCAATACATTGCAAAGGAAACACTTTGTACCGATTGGGTCTTTGCTTCAGAACCACAAGTTCACAAATATCAAATTGATGACTTAAATGTAAGTTTTTCTATTGAAAAAGCCTAATTATACCCAGATTATGCATTGTAGGTCTTTGAATTATGAACTACACTTATTAGTATGAAAGATTTCAAAGTAGACCATAAACAAAAAACTGTGAAAACGAACCTCAAGGGTTACGAAATTCTTTCTAATCCAAAATTAAATAAAGATACTGCTTTCACAAAAGATGAAAGGGATTTTTTACACTTAGATGGTTTATTGCCTTGTTATGTCGAATCCATTGATGAACAGGTTGAACGTTGTTACCAACAATTTCTAAATATCAGTGATAACCTTAGTAGAAACATTTTCTTAAATGGCTTACATGATCGCAATCAAACCTTATTTTACCAAGTTATCCAAACTTATATTGACACCATGTTACCCATTATTTACACCCCAACCATTGGTGATGCTGTCAAAAACTTTTCACAACAATATAGAAGTAATCGTGGACTATACCTGGCATATAATCAAAAGGATAAGATTGAATCCATCGTCAATGATCACCTCAGTGACGACATTAAAATGGTGATTATCACTGACGGCGAAGGTGTTTTAGGGATTGGTGACTGGGGTGTTGGCGGCATGGACATTGCCATTGGTAAAATGATGGTTTACGTTGCATGTAGTTTAATTAACCCAGCACATGTACTCCCTGTTATTCTTGATGTTGGTACAAACAATGAAGACCTCGTTAATCATCCAAACTATATTGGTGCTAGACACAAACGCATAGTCGGTAAAACCTATGATCAATTTGTTGATGATACAATTAATGTGATTATAAAAAAACATCCTGATATGTTTATTCATTTTGAAGATTTTGGTCGTAACAATGCGCGTCGATTACTAGATCGCTATCAATCTAATTTATGTGTATTTAATGACGATGTTCAAGGCACTGGCCTTATTGCCCTTGCCACAATTAAATCAGCAAGTCATTTGATCAATCAAACCTTTGAATCCCACCGCTTTGTCATTCTAGGTCCAGGCACTGCAGGCATTGGTGTTGCAGATGCATTAGTTGAGGCATTAATTAAAAAAGGGATTAGTCGTGAAGAAGCACAAAAGTCCATTTGGTTAGTTGGTCGTAGAGGATTACTTTACGAAGGGATGGATAATGTTTTTGGCGACCAAATCAAGTATTTGAGAGATGCTTCAGAAATCTCTAGCTGGGCTGATCATTCCCTACAAACAACCATAGAACATGTGAAACCAACTGTGCTCATTGGCTGTTCAGGCGTGTATGAAGCATTCACAGAAACCTGTATCAAGACAATGGCTTCATCATGTGAAAGACCTATCATTATGCCATTATCTAACCCGACGGCATGTTGTGAGGCAAACCCCGTAGACATTTTTAATTGGACAAATGGTCAAGCATTGGTAGCAACCGGAAGTCCTTTTCAACCTGTGACATTTAATGGCAAGTCATTTTCTATTGCACAATGTAACAATGCCTATATCTTTCCGGGACTTGGCATGGGCATCATAGGTGCTAAAGCAAAACTAGTTACACAAAACATGCTATTAGAAGCTTCATCAAGTTTAAGTCGTACATGGTCAAAATTAAAAAAGAAAAATGATGACCGTTTATTGCCACCACTCAACGAAGACTATCATGATTATAGTTTAGCTATTGCAAAAGCGGTCATGATTGCAGCCATAGAAGATAAAGTATCTGATATTGATCTAGCTGATGTAGATAAAACATTAGAATCCCTTGCTTGGTCGCCTGAGTACTATCAATTTAAGCCTCTTTAACTAAACGCAATAAAACATCCACGATGCTTTTCGAGGCGTTTTTTTGTGGAATCAACTTAAACATAGATTTTGCCATTTGATTATAGTTAAGTTTATTATCTTTAATAGTTTTAATTTGTTTAACCAAACGCTCAGGTGTTTGTTCACACATTAAAGCACCGCCATGTTTAACATAATAGGAGGCATTAACATGTTGGTGGTTATCTGTTGCATAAGGATACGGCAAAAACAATGCTGGTAAACCAGCAAGATTCAGTTCTGTCAAAGTCATTGCACCAGAACGTGTAATGGCTAGATCAGCCCATTGATAAGCTTCTTCAATTTTATGGTTATATTTTTCTATCTTAATATGCGCTGCGTGATCTAACTTAATATCCTCACCTTGGTCTCCAGTTATCAGCCAAAATGCACAATCATTTAGCAACTCACTTTTTATTACTGCCATCATAAGCTCATTTAATTGTTTAGCACCACCACTGCCACCAAACGACAAAATATTAAAAGTACCATTCGGATAAACGTTTGGTTTCTTGATGGCTATAATTGAAGATGGATTACCGACACACTTGAGTTTAGGCCATTGCTTAGTTAAGCTTTTATAAGCACAAAAGCCCTCTTTAATAAAATGATAAAAAAATCTATTTGTTTGTCCTAAAACGGCATTTTGTTCATGCAGTAATAAAGGGGTTCTTGTCATAATGGCAATCAACCCTGATGTAATACATGGATAACCACCCATAATTAATATCAAAGCAGGCTTCTCTTTTCTGACTAATTTAAAAAGATCCCACAAAGATGAACATAACTGACTAAACCAAAAAAAGACTTTGTGCCAACCTAACCATTTTAAATTATTTGTTGAATGAAAATGAATTTGATGTTCATGACAAATTGTTTGCTCCATGCTGTTTTGATCACCACCAATAAAGGTTACACTTAACCCTTGTTTTAATAAAAGTTCATAAATTGCTATTGCAGGATAAATATGTCCACCAGTACCACCTGCACTAATCCATACTTTTTGGTTCATACATCATTCCTTGTATGACTTGTTGCTAATGCAGATAAGACAATACCCAACATTAATCCGTGGGCGACAAGGCTGCTCCCACCATAACTGATAAATGGCAGTGTTAAACCTTTGATTGGTAAAATACCTATGGTCCCTCCTGTATTAATCACAACCTGAAGAAATATCCACTGTGACCAACCCAACATAATATAGCCTGCGAAAACATGGTTTTGTATATACATTTTCTTAGACATAAAAATAAGACGTGTGATGATCAGTGCATATAGAAAAATCATGACCAAGGCCGTGATACCACCTAATTCCTCAACTAAAACAGCAAAAATAAAATCTGTGTGCGATTCGGGTAAATAAAACAGTTTTTGCATACTATGGCCAAGCCCAACGCCAAACCAACCACCTCTGGCCATAGCCATTTGAGATTGAACTAATTGATAACCTGAACCAAATCTATCTTTCCAGGGATCAATAAAACTCAGCAATCGGTCTATTCTATATGGCTCGAGCCATATTAGTAAAGCCATCAAAACAAGGCCGACACAAGCTAAAGCGAGCAAATAACGTATTTTTAATGGCGACACCACCAGTAGGGACATCATCACAACACCCAGTAAAAAACATGAACCAAAATCAGGCTCAAGCATCAACAATACGATATAGATCAAAAAAATTACAAATAATGGCAGATAGCCCATTAAGCCATCTTGCCAAGGCCTTTTACGTTCAAAAAAATCTGCCATATATAAAATGAAGATTACTTTTATAAACTCAGATACTTGTAAATGAATTATGCCAATAGATAACCAACGTTTACTACCGTTGATTACTTGACCTAGAAGTAAAACTAGGGCAAGTGCAATAAAACTTAATAAAATTAGCGTTGGTACATATTTTTGCCACTGATTAATTGGAATATTATAGGCAGCTATGGTTACCATTAACGAAACTAGAATATTTATCCCATGCCTACTTGTAAAATAGTAAACATAACCAAATCTATCCAGACTAATTGGCATTGAAGTAGAAGCAACCATAGTCATGCCAAGTGCAACAAGTAACATAATAGATGATATTAGGATAACATCGAAAGCATCTTCATTAATAACGTTTAAACGATTATAATCCGCTTGCAACATAAGCTTTAAAAGCGTCTCCCCTTTCTTCAAAATTTTTAAACTGATCTAAGCTTGAACAAGCAGGCGATAATAAAACACTGTCGCCTTTTTTGGCATGTTGTAATGCCCAAGCAACAACTGACTTGAAAGAATGATGATTAAATGTAAAATCAAAGTGCTTTTCAAGCTCAGGTAATGCACTGCCATAACCTATTAGATTGATGTCTTTTGATTCAATTGTTTTTTTCAACAATGAGAAATCACATTGTCCTTTAAGCTTGCCACCAAGAATTAGATAGATACGACCACCTCTTGATTCTAAATCCTCAATCAGCGCCATGGTAGCCGATACATTCGTTGCCTTAGAGTCATTTACCCAGTCAATACCATGTGCAGTAAATAACTCTTGTCGATGAGGCACCTTAATTGATGCCATCTGGTTTTTAACTTCTTTGGTAATCTTGTAGCCTAAACCTTTTATGGCAGCCTCAGCAAAATTTATATTTTGTTTGCTGATTGGTAGTCCAGAATTGACAACATAATCAACTTGAAAATATTGACTTAGATCTGAACCCATCGCAGTAACTTCACTATTTTTTAAGAGTTTTAATTTTGCACTCAAATAGTGTTCAAACGTCAAATGCCAATCTTGATGATCAAGGGTTAAATTAGTTAGCACACCTACATTACAGACTATATTTTGGGTATAGAACAACTGAAAACTTGATAACTCCAATACATAAATATCGTATTGTTGTTCTTCTAATAAACTTAGCGCTGATACATCTAAATTCCCTCCAATACCAGCCTTAATACCCAGAGCAGATAAACCACTTTTTATTAAATTCACAATAGTGGTTTTACCATTTGTGCCAGTCACACAAACAACTGGCTTTTTAGCATGCTCTATAAATAGATCGATATCAGAAATTAATTTAACTTTTTTTTCAATCAGTGATGTAATTAATGGGTGATGATAAGGTATGCCTGGTGATGCAATATATGTCGCTTTCTCATTTATTTGATGATTATCTATATCACTAGCAACTTCGTAGTTACGTTGATTAGATGTCAAAAAACGTTGGCAAGATTGACTTGTCTTCCCATTGCCAAGAATGATAAAGTTCATCCAATTACCCACCACAAGGCGATAAAAGTTCCAATCAATGTTATGATAGAAAATAATCTAACAATTTCTGGTTCTTGCCAACCACTTAATTCAAAAGCATGATGTATTGGGGCCATTTTAAATACTCTTTTTTTAAATAGCTTAAAGGAAATGATTTGAATTGCAACACTTAACGTTTCGATAACAAAAATAATACCCATTAACACCAGTGGAATTTCTATGTTCTGCAATAAAGCAAGCCCTGACACCATTGCACCAATCGCCATGGAACCAGTATCGCCAACAAAAATTTTTGCAGGAAAGACATTAAATGGATATATCATCAGTAATAACATACAGGTAAATACACCTGCTGAAAGTAGGCTTATTGGTTGATCAAGCACATAAGCAATCGAAACAAAACCAAGTAATACAATTAGAACTGTTTGAACCATTAAACCGTCTAAGCCGTCAGTAAAGTTGATGGCATTTACGCTTCCAACAATAACTAAACAGCCCCAAAAAATTGATTGAAAAGACGTTAGCTGCAAACTCAATAAGCCTGGAATATAAATGACATGATCAAAGAGACAATAATAAGACCATAACAACCCGATGATAATTTGTAAAAATATTTTGACTGATATTACTAAGCCTTTCTCAAATTTGATTTTTAATAGATCATCAAAAAAACCAAGCATACCATATGCCATAAATAGGATGTAAAGTGATAGAAAATAACCATCATTGAATAAATTAGGTTTTAAAATATATGCAGTGATTGCATATAAAGATAAAAATAAAATAAAAAACAAACCACCCATAGTTGGGGTATGCTTTTTGTAAAGATGAGATTTGGGGCCATCCTCTCTAACTAATTGTTTAATTGCGAGAGAATGAAAGGTCGGCAAAGTACATTTTATAAATAAGAAACTAAAAAGGAATATGATGCTTTCAAAAACAACAAACCAATTTAATTTGAACATTAGACAGCTTCCTCGAAGGCATCTCTACCTGTTAACTTTTCAACTTGCTCAATGTCGCTGTATGCATGAAAAACACCCGCCACTTCTTGCGTTGTTTCATGACCCTTCCCAGCAATGACAACAATATCATCTGCGTTTGCTTGTTTGATGGCTTTAGCAATGGCAATGGCTCGGTCATGTTCAATTTCATAAACTGTATTTTGAGATATACCTGAAATAATGTCTTCAAGAATTAAATCAGGGTTTTCAAATCTTGGGTTGTCGTTCGTTAACATGACAAAGTCTGCATACTTATCAGCAACCTGCCCCATTAGCATTCGTTTGCCCTTGTCTCGATCACCACCACAACCGAAAACAACTTTAAGCTCACCCTGACAATGATGTTTAAGCAGTGATAATATTTTACCTAAGGCATCAGGTGTATGCGCATAATCAACAAAGATATTTGGAGAAAAATCAGAATATTTAAATCGTTGCATCCTTCCTGGTGCGCCTTGGCATTCCGCTAAAGCGTCAATTGCATCTTGAAAAGGCACTTCATGTACACACATGCTGGCTAGACAAGCAAGTATATTATATATATTAAATTTTCCGATTAACTTAGTTGAAATCTCACCAATACCCCAGGGTGAATGAACAGTAAATGTACTACCATCAAGATTGCTTTCAACTTGGTGTGCAACAACAACACTTCGGTTGTCCAGGTATTTTTTATCAAGACTGTATCCGATGACATTTTTTTCAGCACTATAACGAATAAATAACTCTTTTCCACTTTGATCGTCGATATTCACAATGACATTATTGAGAAAAGGTTTCGCAAATAGTTTTGATTTGGCCTCACAATATTTCTCAAAAGATTCGTGATAATCAAGATGATCACGACTGATATTTGTCAATATAGCAGTATCAAAAATACATCCATTAACCCTATTCTGGTCTAACCCGATGGAAGACACTTCCATAATAACATTTTCATAACCACTACTTTGCATATTAGCTATGGCTTTTTGGACTTCAGCAGCATCTGGAGTAGTATGAGAAACTGAATTTTTAGAGGATTTCACATCTATGCCTTTCGACATAGCATCCTCTTCACTTTCTGATGCCGTGACACCGAGTGTACCGATCGACCCGGTTTTCTTATGTAAGCGATTCATTGCAGATTGAAAAATTTGAGTGACAGAACTTTTACCATTAGTGCCGGTAACACCAATCAAAGAAACTTTACGTGATGGATCAAGATAGAATCTAGATACAAAAACACCATACAAGTTCTGTAGATTTAAAACATATAAAACAGGCAATGTTCTATCGCCAATATACCGCAGCTGAATATCATCCTTCCCAGAAGGGCTTTCCATCATAACAGCAGATGCACCATTTTTAACAGCATCTTCAATGTAATCTCTACCATCTTGGTGCACACCAGGGTATGCAACAAATACAAATCCGCTTTTTACTTGTCTTGAATCACTTGTTAGACCATACACAGGTACATCCATTGTTACCTTGCAATCTATGAGTGATCTTATTAATTGTGAAAGCATTAAATAATAAGGAAAATTTCCGGACATTGATGTTATTAGCTCCTCTTACTTCTCATAACCTAACGCTGCCGACATCATTTGTGCAAATACAGGTGCAGCAGCAATTCCCCCGTATCTGTAAGCATAATCTGGTTCCTTTAAAACAACCGCCACAATATATTGTGGCTTCTCAGCAGGCGCAAAACCTACAAAAGAAGACAAATGCTTCGAATGGTCGTAACCATTTTTACCAACTAGGTATGAAGTTCCAGTTTTACCAGCCACGTTAATACCATTAAGGGTTGCTTTTTGACCTGTGCCACCATTTTTTGCAACAGACAATAACATACGACTTATTGCCTTTGCGACTGGTGTACTAATCACTCTATAAGGTGCTTCTTTAGCACTGTTCATTTCTATAGAGGAGGCCACAAAAACTCCGTCATTTGCAAGCACTGAAAACGCTTGGGCTAACTGAAGTGTATTCACTCCAATACCATATCCAAATGATAACGTAGATAACGCAAAAAGGCTATCATAATTTGCATGACAAACACCATTTATTTCTCCTGGTAGTTCATTCAATGTCTTACGACAAAAACCATATTTTGGAAGCATATCTACAAAATCAAATGAGGGTTCTTTGGTCATCATTTTAGCAACAGCAACATTACTAGACTTTTGAATAACTTGCTGCATATTAATAGGCTCTTTACTAACATGAACATCTTTAACGATGTGTCCGTCATCCATTCTTAAAAACCCTTTCGTTGCGTCAACGGTATCATCTTCAGACCAAGCTTTGGTTTCAAGCAGGTGTGCCATAGCAAAAGGTTTCATTGTTGAACCAGGCTCAAACATATCAGCAACAACTCGATTTCTAATGTTTTCAACCGCTAACTTGTTTCGACTGTTAGGGTCAAAGGTAGGCCAATTCACCATGGCTTTTATCTCACCACTTTCAACATGAATGATAACAGCCATAGCAGATTTTGCATTCGATTTTTCGACTGCTTCTAATAACGCTTTATGTGCTTGAATTTGCAGTACAGAATCAATCGTCAATGAAACATTATGACCTGAAATTGGCTTTTTCTCTGTGATGTACTTAACGATATGACCATGTCGATCTTTTAACACTTGTTTATAACCATTAGTACCAACCAAGGTCTTATCAAAAGCAAGCTCAATCCCATCTATACCAATCAATTCGTCATCGACCAACCCTATTACTGTTGATGCTGCATCTCCCAGCGGATAAATACGATTTAGAATCGTATCAACATGAATGGTTTTATTATCTATATCAGCAATACGATCAGCAACGGGTTTTGAAACACCTTTGGCTAATAAAACATAACGCTTTTCTAACTGATTAATTTTTTTCATCAAAGCTACTTCATCAAGATTAATTATATTTACTAATTGCTCTATTTGATTGGATGATGCTTCAAACTCAACAGGATCAATCCATACCTGATACGTTGTGGTTGTACCCGCAAGCAAATGGCCATTTCTGTCAAGTATGTCACCCCTATCAGCTTGCATAGGAATCGTTCTTTTATAGACCTGATTGGAACTTAATTTGATTGAATCATCTGCATCATTGACAACACGAAACAAAGATATAGATACATATAACAATGTAACTAAATTAAAAAAAACTATTAAATAATATCGCCACAGGCAATTTGATTTCACTTATCAGACCAATCTTGTAATTTATTTATTAATTCAATTTTCTTAATATCTGAAGGTTCTAAGTGAACTTGTTGATCTTCTGAGTTATCTACATAAAGCTTATCCAAATTAACTTCAAGCGTTTTCTTTTCATGATTTAGATTTCTTTTTAGATAAGTTAATTTAGAGTATTCATCGTTAACGTAGTTATTTAACAACATTAAGTCCATTGATTTATTAAAAATCAGCAAAGAAAAAACACCAATAATGAATAACATTAGCGGTGATGAAAACTGTTGGTTTGAATGGCTTTGAAAAATCATGATATCTTCTCCACAATACGCATCCAGGCGCTTCGAGCGCGTCGATTTTCCCTTCGTTCACCTGAGGAAACACCTTCACGCCCAATGCGCTTGAGCTGCGGGCTCTTACGTTGGGTCATAACGCTTGAATTAATATCCACATCCTCATTACCTGCTGTATTCTTTTTTATAAACGCTTTAATGATTTTGTGTTCTAAAGATTGAAAACTTATAAAAACAATTCGACCTTTTTGTTCCAGTAGCTTAATAATGTTTTGGAGAACTTTTTCAAGGTCAGATAATTCGTTATTGACAGCAATCCTGATGGCCTGAAATGTTCTTGTTGCAGGATTTTTATTTTTTTGGTAATATTTAAGATTATCTTGTATTAGTTTAACCAACTGACTAGTACAACTAATTTTTTGGTTGGTGCGATTCTCGATGATCGCCTTAGCGATTCTAGACGAGTACTTCTCTTCACCGAAGTTTTTAAGCACCTCTATAAGCTCGTCCTCGCTTATCGCATCCAACCACTCTTCTGCTGTAATTCCTTGTGTGTTATCCATTCTCATGTCCAAAGGGCCATCTTTGTCATGACTAAATCCTCTTTCCCCATTATCCAATTGTGGTGAAGATACACCCAAATCAAATAAAATGCCATCCAATGGCATCATTTCGTGCTTGGGCACGATGATATCCATATCAGCATAACTACCGTGGTGACAAATAAACCTGACGTCATTACCAAATTTTTTATTGGCAAATGCAACCGCCTCAGGATCCTTGTCGAAAGCGAGCAAACGTCCCTTTTCGCTCAACCTTTCCAATATTGCACTGCTATGTCCACCACGTCCAAATGTTGCATCAACATATCGGCCGTCAGGTTTTATATTTAATGCAGTTATTGCCTCATCCAGCATCACTGAAATATGGCTTGACGTATTTTGCGTTTGCTTATTAATCATAAAGCAATGTCATCCAACACGTTGTTCTGGGCATTTTCCGAACCATTTGTTTTTTGCTCGATCCACTCTTGTCTAACCTTAGACCACAATGTCTCAGACCAAATTTCAAACCGTTTGCCTTGACCAACTAACATTATCTTTTTGACTAATTCGGCATGCTCTCTGAGCACAGCAGGCAATAATATGCGAGCTTGACTATCTAACTCACATTCAGTTGCATGCCCGAGCAGCAAACGCTGAATTCGTCTAGCAGCAGGATTAAATGTTGGTAACGCTTCTAGTTGTGACTCTATCACTGCCCATCTGGACATTGGATAGAGTTGCAAGCATGGGTCTTCAGTATCAATCGTAAGCACCATCGATTGACCCTTAAGCCCCTCACGATACTTGCTAGGAATCGTTATACGGCCTTTAGCATCTAAGTTAACTGCGCTGATTCCTCTAAAAACTTCCACCACTTAATTCCACTTTTCTCCACTTACCAACCACTATAGTTTAACTATTCTCCACTTGTCAAATAAAATTAGTAAAAAAACCATCTATTACTTTAAATAGATGGTTTTGATTTTATTTATGGTTTTAAAGAATGGCTTTAAGCAAGTTGCCTTGAATTTGATCCACTGACTGAGAAGCGTCTAACGAAATGTATTTTAATTTATTTTCAATCATTTGAGACTGATAAAAATTGGTTAATGGACTGGTTTCTTTTTTAAATAATTGAAGACGTTTTATTATAGATTCTGGTTGATCATCTGACCTTACAATGAGTGCTTCACCAGAAACATCATCTATACCGGGCTTTTGTGGTGGATTAAATTCTTTGTGATATACCCTACCTGAACCTGGATGATATAATCGACCCGATAGACGCTTAACAATGTCATCATCATCAAGCTTAAACTCTATGACATAATCGATATTAATTCCCCTGCTTTGCAAGGTCTGTGCTTGACTGATTGTTCTTGGAAAGCCATCTAAAATATAACCGTTTTTGCAGTCGTCTTTAATAATTCTTTGATCAAGAATTTCAACCATAAGATCATCAGGAATCAAATCACCTCTTGTGACAATGCTTTTTAAGCCTTTTGAAATATCAGATTCATCTCTAATAGCATCCCTTATAACCTGACCGGTTGATATGACTGGTATATTTACTTTACAACTTAGTAGAGTACCTTGGGTCCCTTTTCCAACACCAGGTGGTCCAATTAGAATAATCTTCATCAGATAGATGGCGGTGGAGGAAGAAAAGAGGCAAGCACAAGCACGACCCCAATGACCAAGAAAGTGACCACCCGAGACAAAGGTGGATTTACGGGATTTTTTCGATGCTCAACATACTGCACGATACCGCCCATTAACATTGCAATGCCTGATATTAAAAGCAACGTCAGCATAAACTGAACACCAAAATCGACGAAACTTTGAATATTCTCCAAAGATGATTTAGGACTGGCTGATTGTTTTCCAGCATTCAAAAAAGCACTATTGTCTTCCGCAAAGCAACTCGAAGTAAACAATAAAATCAGTAAATTGTAAAACATGATCTAAATAATAATTGTTTTAAGATAGTAGGTCAACATTATAAATTTTCTGGGGGCCATAACTTTATCAATTCAATGCGATTTTTACGCATACGTACAATTTCAACACGATAATTTGCAACTTTTAGGCATAAACTACCCTCTGGAATAATTTCAAGGGTTTCTAAAATTAGACCATTAATTGTATTTGGCCCATCTTGCGGCAATGCCCAACCTAATGAGCGATTTAAATCTCTTATATTCATTGTGCCAAGCAACCAATAACTACCATCCTTATTTGGCTTTAATTGATCTAGCTTTAGTACAGATGTATGTGCATACTCACCAACGATCTCTTCTATGATGTCTTCGATTGAAACCATCCCTTGGATTCGACCGAACTCATCGACCACAATCGCAATATTATAATCTTGATTTCTAAAGTTAGTTAATTGATGCATTAACGATGTTCCTTCTGGGACATATTTTACATCACCTAAAATAGTCAAAAGCTTTTCTTTTGTTAATTCCGAGCCCATAGACACTTCAAATAACTTGCTAACAGATAACACACCTAATGGTTTATCGACCACACCATCATATACCAACATGTGAAGTCTGTGCGCATGTGAAAGACGACTCATCACTTGATCCCATGACTTTGACACATCTACACCCATAATCGCCGTCCTAGGCAACATCACATCACTAACATGAATATCATTAAGGTCAATCACACCCATAACCATTTCATGATTAACATCTGCCTGGCTGACGGATTTAATCACAGATTTAAGCTCCTCTTTCCCTAACTTCTCAGCCCAATTTGACGTTTGCCTTACTCCAAATAACCATAAAATACCTCTAGCTATATAGGCTAGGACAAAGACAACAGGCCCCATCACATACAACATCCATGAAAGTGGTAATGCAGCCCACCTACACATAACTTCTGGATTTAAGGCAGCAAATGTTTTAGGCGTAATTTCTACGAAAACCAATACAATTACAGTAAGTAGTACCGTTGCCATCATAATTCCAAAAGCATCAAAGTATTGGCTTGCAATCACTGTTGCTAGTGATGAAATAATAAGGTTAGCTGCGGTATTACCCATTAAGATAATGCTTAATGTCTTATCTGGCTTCTTTAAAAGAGTCATAATTCTTTTTGCCGTCTTATCTCCTTGTTTTGCCGCGTGAGAGATACTGTAGCGATTAACACCCATTAAGCCCGTTTCAGAGGCCGAAAAAAAGGCTGATAAACACAAAAGCAAAACTAAAATTACAAAAAGAAACAACTTAAAAACCCCTTTAGCAAATACATTATAAATTATTAGTCATAATTATATACTATATATAGAAATTAAAAATAAAAATTTAATATTAGCGCTTAAAATTACATACTTTATGTCAACTGAGTCCTTGATTCTTTTTGATTCACTGATATAATCGGTATTTTAGGTGAAGTTATGAGTCATTTTCGCATCCTTGGTTTTGGACATGCCATCGTCGATTTGCTTGCAAAAGCTTCCATGAATACCATCCATAAACACAGTATCAAACATGGCGGCATGACTTTAGTCGAACCATGTAATGTAACCAACCTTCTCAAAGACATTGAGATCAATATGCAAGCGCCAGGTGGCTCAACTGCAAATACGATACGCTATCTTGCAAACCTTGGACATCAAACTGGCTTCATAGGCGGTATTGGGGATGATGAAAACGGTGATTTCTTTCATCAATGTCTTAATAAATCAAGAATTCAAACGCCTGAGCGCTGTTTCATCAAAGCCACGAAGAATCATTTTTCGGTTATTTGTATCACTCCTGAATCAGAACGATCTATGGCAACATTCATCAATGAAGAGTTATCAATACAAAACAGTATGATTCAAGATGAATGGATTTCAGTAAGTGAATATATTTACGTTGAAGCCTATTTATGGAATCACAGTACCTCACGAAAAAACATACTGGCGATGTCACAAAAAGCAAAAGACTTAGGAAAAAAAATCATTTTAACTTTGGCAGACTCACTTTGCATAAAACAAAATCTTGCAGATTTAAAATCATTTTGCTTCGAAAAAGCATCTTTCGTTTTTGCAAATCATGAAGAAATCTGCACCTTAATGGAAACTACTCAAATCGATGAAGCAAAGTATAGATGTAAACAAATTAGCAATGTCACCTGGATAATCACAGAAGGTAAGCACGGCGCATGTGTTATAAGAGGGATGGAATATCTCCACCTACCAGCCGTCAGTGTTCCAAAAGTTATTGATAAAACAGGCGCAGGTGATTTTTTTGCTGGTGGTTTCATTCATGGACTACTGAATAATAAAAGTTTACTGGAATGCGGGATAAGTGGTTCAAAGGCTGCTGCCAAAGTCATCCAACAAATTGGTACTCGACTACCCTTCAAAGTTAACAATTTAATTCAAAGGTAATAACTTATGTTTAATCAATTAACACAAAAACTTTCAAGCACATTAAAATCTTTATCTGGTAGAGGTAGGTTATCTGAAAGCAACATTCAAGAAGCATTAAAAGAAATTCGTCACGCTCTAATAGATGCTGATGTAGCGCTGCCTGTTGTCCAAAAATTCGTCAAATCAGTTAATGAACATGCGATTGGACAAGAAGTACTCGGCTCACTAAAGCCTGCAGAAACCCTGACACGTGTCGTTAATGATGAGTTAGTAGAGATTTTAGGAAGCAAACCGATTGAAAACCCATTACCTTTAAATGTAAAGCCACCTGCAGTGATTTTAGTTGCAGGTTTACAAGGTGCTGGTAAAACAACAACGGTTGCAAAACTTGGTAAATGGCTAAAAGAGTTGCGCAAAAAAAATGTCATTACAACTTCTCTAGATATACAAAGACCCGCGGCTATTGAACAGCTTGAAAAACTCAGCGAAAGAGCTAATGTTGATTTTTACAAACATCCTAACGAAAAAGATACTTACAATAAAAGATTAAAAGCCGCGTTGGATCATGCAACAAAAAATAATCACGATGCTTTAATTGTTGATACAGCTGGCCGTCTGCATGTTGACGAAGATCTCATGGCAGAAATAAAAGATATTCATGCCCTCGCTAATCCATGCGAAGTGTTATTAGTTGTCGATAGTATGATGGGACAGGACGCAGCACATGTTGCAAAATCTTTTGACGATGCATTACCAATAACTGGCACTATCATTACTAAATTAGATGCTGACGTTCGCGGCGGTGCAGCATTATCCATAGTAGAAATTACTCAAAAGCCTATTGTCTTCATCTGCGAAGGAGAACATTTAGATAAACTTGATGAATTTGACCCTACCAGAATTGCCTCTCAAATTTTAGGCATGGGAGACATCGTTTCGCTTGTTAAACAAGTTGAAAAACAGATCGATGAAAAAAGATCAAAAGAAACAATGGCTAAGATCCGCAAAAATAGATTTGATATAGATGCATTTCAAGGACAGCTAGAAGAAATGATTAAAATGGACAACATGGAAAGTATGATGGGTAAATTACCTGGTTTCAACACAATGAGTGATGAAATGAAAAACCAACTCAATTCTCAAATTGACATTCCTCTTTTTAAAAGAATGCTTGCTGCAACAAGAGCAATGACCCCCAAAGAAAGAGCATTCCCTGACCTAATCAAAGGCTCAAGAAAAAGACGAATAGCTATCGGGTCTGGTAATGACATACAAATGGTTAACAAGTTGATGAAACGCTTTAAAATGATGCAAAAAATGTCAAAAAAACTTCAACCTGGCTCAAATTCAAATTTGTTGAATCGTTTTAAAAATTCAGATTTTAATTAATTCTTTACAAATTAAATAGTTATGATATAATAAGGCTTTATTAATTTATAGGATTGTTATGGTTGTTATAAGACTCGTTAGAACAGGATCAAAGAAAAGACCTTTTTACCAAATTGTTGCTGCTGATAAGCGTTTTCCACTTAACGGTAGATATATTGAATCACTCGGTTACTTCAACCCTATTGCGCGAGGACAAGAGAAGACTATCGTTATTGACGTTGATGCAGTAGAAAAGTATGTTGCCAAGGGAGCACAATGTTCTGATAGGTTTATTTCAGTTTTAAAAGCATACAACAAAACTTTAATTGCTGAAGGCAATGATGATATTAGCAAACGCTTATCCAAGATTACTCGTCCAGATAGTCAGAAAAACTCATCTAAAAAGAACTCTGATAAACCAAAAACCCCTGTAGCAAAAAAAGTCTCTAAACCTAAGTCTGAAGAGAAGAAAACCTCACCTGCTAAAAAGACATCAGCTGCTAAAAAAACTGCTACAGCTAAAAAAACAACTACTAAAACAAAAAAGACTACTTGATTACTAAACCAATTGAAATCGGTAAATTTGGAAGAATTCATGCCCTTGATGGAAACATCAGGGTATTTTCTTATACACACCCTCAAGATAACATCTTTACTTATCAACCCTGGCATATTCTTAGAAACAAACAATATGAACCTATAACAGCTAATTTAATTAGACCAATTAAAAATGGTTTTATTGTTTCAATTAAAGACGTCTTAGATCTTGAAACAGCACAGTCATTTGTTGATAAAACAATCTATATTGATCGATCTGAACTACCTGAACTGAAAGACGGACACTATTGGCATGATCTGTTAAATAAAAAAGTATTAAATAAATCAAATAAGGAATTAGGAGTCGTATCAGCACTTCACGACAATGGTGCTCATGATTTAATATTAGTCAAAAAAGATAATGGAAAATTATTTTATATCCCCTATCTAGATCAATATATTATGAGTGTAGATGAGGATGTGATTATTGTGGACTGGGATTATGAGAATTGATATTATCTCCATATTTCCAGAAATCTTTGATGCCTTGAACTTTGGCATCATCTCTAGAGCTATCAGCAAGCGTATAATCTCGATCCATCATTGGAACCCTCGAAAATTTTCAAAAAATGAGCATGGCTTTATTGATGACAAACCATACGGCGGCGGTCCTGGAATGGTTATGTGTTATGAGCCACTATTAAACACACTTGAAAAAATAAAATCAAATACTCAATTTGAAAAAAGAAAAATAGTCTGTTTATCCCCAAGTGGTGATCCATTTGAACATCAAACTGCACAAGCAAATAGTCACCTAGATCAATTAATCATCATTTGTGGTAGATACGAAGGCATCGATCAACGTTTTATTGACAATTGTGTGGATGAAACATGGTCTCTAGGAAATTTTGTCATTTCCGGTGGCGAATTGGCTGCTTGTTGCATCATTGATGCCATTACAAGATTAATCCCGGGCACATTAGGTAATCCAGATTCGTTGACTTCTGAATCCTTCACTAATGACGAATATGATTATCCAGTCTATACAAGACCAGCAATAATAGATGGCCACAAAGTACCTAAAGTATTACTTGAAGGTAATCATTCAGAAATTGAATTATGGCGCAAGCAAAATAGAAAAACCAAAGAAGATTGACAAGTATATAAAATAATGATTAAATATAATTTTTTACGAGGCAAACAATGAAATCTAAAGTATTAGAGCAATTCGAAAATTCTCAATTAAAGGAAAATCGCAAACTAAATTTTGCCCCAGGTGATACAGTTGCTGTTAAGGTAAAAGTAAAAGAAGGCGATAGAGAGCGTTTACAGACTTTCCAAGGCATTGTTATTGCTATTCGTAATCGAGGATTAAATTCATCTTTCACTGTCAGAAAAGTTTCTAATGGCGAAGGCGTTGAGAGAGTTTTTCAATTACATAGCAATTTAATCGGTAGCATTGACTGTCTTCGTAAGGGTGACGTTCGCAGATCAAAATTATACTTTTTAAGAAAACTTTCTGGACGTAAAGCAAGAATTAAAGAAAAAATTACGGCTAAGTAGTTTTGAATCAATCAAGCAACGCAATTACTGTTGCAACACTCCTTTTAACTGTTGTTACTGATATAATGGGCATGGGCCTAGTATTTCCAGTATTGCCGACAATATTTTCAAGCGCAACCAATCCTTTTCATCTTAATGATAATAACTTATTCATGCTATATTGTATTACCATGATGATTGTACCTATTGGATGGAGTATCAGTGGCGTCATCATGGGCAAGCTATCAGACGTACTTGGTAGGAAAAAAGTGATTCTAATCAGTTTAATTGCCTCAACACTGTCATATGGTTTTTGCGTCATGGCGTTAAATACACACTTACTTACGTTGTTTATATTCGCTCGACTTATTATTGGTCTTGGCAGTGGCTCATATAGTTTAGTTCAAACTGTGATGACGGACATTGCCCCTGAGGGCAAACTTGGAAAATATATGGGCTGGGTCAATGCTGCAAGTGCAATTGGTTTTGTTATGGGCGCATTGCTAACAATGTTTTTTTCTTTTGTTTATGGTGCAAATGAAAATTATTATATATTTCCTTTCTATGGTGGATTTATTTTATGCTTGATAAATACAATACTGGTTTATTTGTTTATATCAGAAACACATCAACCAAAATCAAGTAGAACTATTAAACTATTTGATTTTAATATATCTAAAGAACTAACTTATTTACTAATCTTATTTTCTCAACTTGAAATCGCATGGGGTATTTTCTTACAAACATCACCAATCATGTTAGATCATATTTATTTTGCAAACAGTTATGAAATTTCAGTTTATTATTTTTTAAATGGGTTGTGTGCTGTTTTGTGTATCTTTTTTGTTCAACCATGGTTTGAAAAACACTTTTCTTACGAGAAAGCAACTTATGGATTAGCATTGATCACAGCCTTTTTTATGGTATTGCTGAGTGTTAAAACCAATTTCATTACCTTCACAGTACTCATGTTTCTTATGACATTCTTTGAGTTTTTGTTATATATCAGTTTATTGGTACAAATCACTAAAAATTCACCTGAAGGTTCCCGTGGCATGGTTATGGGTATGGTAAGTAGTATTATTGGCATATCTTTTTTAGTGAGTGATTTATTTATGCTTGTTATGTCTGAATCATATATAAGTCTAAACTTCTTTATCGCAGCATTTGTTTTACCTATATATAATATTAAGTTTTCAAATTTCTATTTTAGATCATCAGTTAGCCAATAGTTTTGTCGTATATTTCACTTTGACTTTATTTGGGTTATATTCGATGTACTTCCCATCACGCCATAATTTATTCTGGTCTCTATAAAACCTAGATAACAAATGGCCACTTTGACCAGTTGAATTTATCATATTGATTACATCTTTAGATGCTGAAAAATCAACTATCACTCTAAGACCCGCACCCTTACGAGCTTGATAAAAATCCCCATTATCGTCTAATGTACGAGCCATTGCTAATGTATCTTCATCGCCTGAGATAGGATGCTCAATATTTGCGATCAAACTTATGAAAGGTATATTTCCCAGTGTTGGGTGTTGATGCAGTGCATAATGTAGTCTAATCCATTGCCAGCCTCTATAATCATCATCGAATAGTAACACCATCTTGTTAATCGCTTCTAAATAAGCTGAATTCACTTCGTCATTACAGTTATTTTGACACCAATGTTTTTGTACCTTAGGATCTTTTAGTAAGTTTTCTATAAAATTTGGATTGAGTGATTCAATGTCTTTGCCATGTTTACCAATATTAGCCTCATAGATTTTATTAACAAAAAGAGACAACCAAACATGATAAAATAACGGTTCAAAACCATGTTTATTCATATTACCTTGCCAAACTTGCATGGAAGCAATGAGTGACTTATATCTATCCTCAACTAAATTCATGTCAAGATGATACAGTAATAAAGAATTTAACCACTTCGCTTTATAAGATGTTATATCAAGTTGTGCTTCTTTTATCTTCTCTAAATCAAATACCCCGATGGTAGAAATCAATTCGTCAATACGACGTATCCGAGAATAATCTATCCAATTAAAAGTAACATTATTTGGAAACTTACTTGTGGTAATACGATTATTTGTATTAGCTGCAACACCTTGTTTTAAAGCAATTTTTGGGTTATGACTCTGATTAAAGAAACCACGCCAGTGCGTTTCATTATTTGCATAATCACCAGGGTATCGCCCTTGCGTTGGATGCTTTGATGATCTACTGGGCAATTTACCAGTCATTAACATTTTGACATTGCGGCTATCTGCTAAGATAAGGTTTGTGTTAGGCCCTACAAGCATTTGTGTCAAATCACTATTTATTTCATTAACACTATTGGCCCTCATTAAAGCCCATTGAAATTCAAAATTTCTATCATTAGTATTAAAGCCCGTCCATTGTAAAATGAAATGTTCATCGTTTTGTGGATCAATTTTAAAACCGTATAAACCAGGATCAATAACGACACCCTGAGGGTTAGATAAAACTGTCTCTGTATGATGAGTTCCATTTTTTATATCAATATCAATTTGCCTTGTTTTTAATGTCTCGTAACCTTTCGGGCCTTGATATTGATTATCTTTATTAATCTTAATCAAGTTAATGTCTTGATCATCTGATCCAGTCATTGTAACACCCCAAGCGAGATCTTGATTTCGGCCTATCAAGATAGCGGGTATACCCGGTATCGTCCCACCAGAAACATATTCATCACCCCACTTCATGCTCACTAACATCCACATACTGGGCGCAGTCCACCTTAAATGTGGATCAGATGCTAATAATGATTTTCCAGATAAAGTTGCCTGTTGATTCATAGCAAATGCATTAGATGCGCCTGATTGATTATCTAAAGTTGACTGCGAAATATAATCTATCTTTGGCCATGGTTGATTATTTGGGTATTGTAAATCTGGGAATACTGTCTTTAATTGCTGATCAGATAAATGTTGCATTAACCACATCATTTTTAAAGATTGAAGACCTTTATTGGTTAAATCATAGTGCATCAACTTAAGGATTAAAATAGCATCTTGTGGTTGCCACGGTTCAAAGTCAATTTGAAAAATAAAGTTTTCAGGAGTAAGTGGTAATACATCTTTAGCATGTTGTGCTTGCCATGCATTGATACCATCTGCATAACTTTTGAGATATACCTTTGTTTGATTGGACTGATTAGCATATGTTTTTTTTGCCAGACCATCTAAATCAAGTGTTTTAACGAATCGGTCATGGTTTAATAAATCACTACCAAAATGAGAAGCCAGCCTTCCCTTTCCTGCTTCTCTTAACATCATCATTTGCCAATACCTATCTTGAGCATGAACAAATCCTAAGGCAAACATTGCATCTGATTCATTTTGGGCATTTATCAGTGGAATTGCATGCTCATCTCGCAATATATCAACAGGCATTTTTACTTCTAGATTATGGTATGACTGTTTGTAATTACTTTTCACTAAATAAAAGCCAAACGTCAGCCAAATTAGCCAACATAAATAGCCAACAAATGAAAGGATTAAAATATACTTTAATGATTTACGAAAACGATTTAAATGTTCCATAATTGGTTAATCTTACTCATGAGTTTCAATTCATCTTGGGATGGTTTTATTATACATTTATGTTCTCTACTGTCATTTATTTTTTGGTTTTTTTTTACAGACATTTCCTGGTTCTTTTGTCTTGAATTAAGTTCCAAGTTATGTTGTCCAGCTGTCATTTTTAGATACATATTGGCCAATAATTCAGCATCTAGTAGTGCGCCATGCAAAGTACGATGAGAATTTTCAACACCATAAAATTGACACAGTGCATCGAGAGAATTTCTCTGCCTTGGTCGTAATTGTCTAGCGAATTTTAATGTACACGTTATTTTACCTAAATCTTCTAACTTGATATTTTTTTGTGTATGTTTAAACTCGCTATTTAAAAACCCAACATCAAATGGTGCATTATGAATGAGTATTTCCGAATCCTTAACAAATTCGATTAAATCATCGACAACGTCATCAAACAAAGGCTTATCCTTTAATTGTTCATAATCTAATCCATGAACCTTAAAAGCACCCTCATCAACTTCCCTTTGGGGGTTAATATAGGTATGAAAATGATTACCCGTTAATTTTCGGTTGATTACCTCAACACAACCAATCTCAATCACTCTATGATCCGGGGGTTTAATTCCGGTTGTTTCAGTATCAAGAAATATTTGCCTCATACAATACCTTCATCAATAGCAATATTGGCAAGGTGATCAGCAAGCTCATTTTGAGGGTGACCACTATGTCCTTTTACCCAATGCCATTTTATGTCTTTACTTTTAGTTAATAGTTGCAACTTTTTCCATAAATCAACATTTTTTACAGGTTTTTTATTTGCTGTACGCCAATTATTTTTTTCCCAATTAGTAATCCATTGAGTAATACCTAACCGTACATATTGAGAATCTGTTGTAATTGAAAAAGTTGTTTCTGATGATAAATATTCGAGTGCTGAAATGGCAGCTTGTAATTCCATACGATTATTAGTTGTTAATGAGTCAAAACCGTTCAGTTTGATAATTTTTCCTTGTTGCTCGATTACACAACCCCAACCACCTGGACCTGGGTTCCCACGACAAGCACCATCTGTAAAAGCATGAATACTCATTAATAAACAAACTCCGTCAATATAACAACGAATGAAAATATCAAAACACAAGCGACAATTATATTATTTGGTGCGATTCTGTGCTTGATTTTTTTTTGTTTTCTTAAAATAAGTAGCATTACACAAGGTATTAGAATAAGTAATATAGCAACAAATAAACCACCAAAACGCAATATTTCAACAAATGCGGCAGGTACTAAATTCACTAATAACCAAGGCACAAATACAGTTAATCCTGCAAGGCGCCAATCAAGGCTGCGTTTAAATGCATCCGACAGAAAATCAGCTAAACTTAAACTAACACCAAGTAAAGAACTGACAATTGCGGCAAATACAAAGCAATTTACAATGGCTTTATTCATGATATCGTGCAATAAAACCTTCAGGGCTAAAGCATCATCCTGATGGCTAATTATATCAGAAATCTCTACTTGATCGAGGCCTGTCAACAGTCCAGTTGTCCAAATAACATAAAGTACTAAAGGTAGTATACTACCGATGAGAACAACACGATTAATGCTTGTTTTATCCTTATCTAAATACCCTCTAATACTAGGCAGTACAACCTGAAATCCAAAACCAGTTATAACCAAAGGTAATAAATAGAACATTTCATGAAAGTTAATTGGCGCTATCAACCAATTAGACCACTCTATACGAAAGGATAATACAAAAAGCATGATACAGATGATTGTGGATAATACATAAATCATTAAACGGTTTAACGCATCGATGAATTCAGTACCCATTATCAATATTAACCAAACCATCAAAGCCACCAAAGTTGTACCAACGATGTTTTGATCAAAAAATATATTATTAAAGTTAATTAAGGTTGATAATCCGCTGAAATAAGCCATTAAGAGTGTTATCAGTAATAATCCATATGAGCACCAGGATAAGCACTTACCCACCTGCCCCATGGTAAGTTCTGACAATGAAACAAAATTCGTCCCGCTTTGCTGTGAAAAACAAACCTCACTCAATATCAAACTGCTTAAATACATGAACAACCAACACACAGTATATAGAATCATGGTTCCCATAAAACCTAAGTTAATCATACTAATAGGTAATGCTAAGGTGACGGCTCCTATCGCGGTACCCGCGATTAGCAGTATAGAACCAAGTTGTTTATTTTTCATACTCAATTACACTCCTAAAATGTGTTTTTTTGATCCAAATAGCGACGATACTGCTAAAATAAAAATGAACAGAAAAAATAAAAAAATGTTTTGATACGCTTCATTGGGATAAATTGGCATACCATTCACAATAGTTGAGTCATATAAATCAAACATAAAATCAATCACTGGAATCCATAGCGCTCGAATCAATACGTAGAAAAAAGAACAGAATGAAACAAACATACAGCTAACAATGGGCTTATTAATTTCATCAGATAAAGCATACGAAATAATCAATCCAGTATTAACTAAGCCATATAAAAAAGTGCAGACGCAACAAAAAGAAAAAGAAGTATTGTCTGTGTAGATAATCATGAATAAAAATAGTGCTGACATGTAAAAAAACGGCTTTCTTTGTTGATAATGATCAGATAATGTAACAGCAATCACACCTCCTGGACCTGGGTTGCCGCGACAAGCACCATCTGTAAAAGCATGTGTGGTCATTAAAAAACAAACTCCGTAATAACAACAATAATAGAAAATAATAAAACGCACCCTACTACGACGTTATTAGGCGCTATTTTTTTCTTTGTTTTATTCTGTTTTCTTAATATCAATAGCATGACACATGGTAGAAAAATATTGAGTATTGCCACAAATAAACCACCGAATCTTAATATATCGACAAAAGCGGCTGGCACAAGATTAACAATTAGCCAAGGAGCAATAACCGTTAAACCAGCAATACGCCAATCTAGTTCTTTCTTAAAAGCATCCGATAAGAAATCTGCCAAACTTAAACTAACACCTAACAAAGAGCTGACAATAGCCGCAAATACAAATGTATTGATCAATGCCTTATTCATAATGTCGCGTAATAATATATTTAAAGCCAAAGCATCATCTTGATGGGAAATGATCTTTGCAACCTCGGCGTTGTCTAGCCCAGTTAATAGACCGGTTGTCCAAATAACATACAACAACAATGGTAATAAACTACCAAGTAAAACCACTTGATGGATGCCTGTTTGATCTTTGTCTAAATAACCTCGTACACTAGGAATAACCACCTGAAAGCCAAAGCCAGTTACTACCAAAGGTAATAAATAAGCCATTTCATGAAAATTAATTGGTCTATCAAGCCACCCTGACCATTGCATACGAAATGATAGTACTAATAACATGATTGCAATCACAATTGTTAAAACATAAATCATGACACGATTTAATGCATCAATAAACTCTGTCCCCATCATTAAAATCAACCATACTATCGTTGCAACAAAAGTTGTTCCAACAATATTATGATCAAAAAAAATATTGTTAAAATTTATCAAAGTTGATAAACCACTGAAGTATGCCATCAACAAAGTAATTAGCAATAACCCATATGAACACCAAGAAATAAACTTTCCAAATTGTCCCATAGATAGTTCAGCCAAAGATACAAAACTTGTCCCACTGGGCTGTGAATAGCAAACCTCAGATAAAATTAGTCCACTAAGATACATAAATAACCAGCTAATCACAAATAATAATAATGTACCTAAGAAACCAAGTTCGCTCATACTTATTGGCAACGCCAAAGTAACAGCACCAATAGCCGTTCCAGCTATAAGTAATATTGAACCAAGTTTTTTATTCATCTTTCAAAGTGACATTTCTACAATTTGTTTCTTTAATCCAAATTGCAACCACACTGGCAAGTAATAGTAACAATGGAAATGTTAAAAACACATATTGATAAGCCTCTTTTGGATAAATAGGCACCCCATTGATCACCTTAGAATCATATAGGTCAAACAAATAGCCTATAACGGGTATACACATAGCACCTACGAGCACAGAGAAAAAAGTACAAAAAGAGACTGATACCCCACTGACTGCAGGCTTATTGATTTCCCCTGAAAGCGCGTATGATGTAATTAACCCAGTATTAACCAAACCATAACAAAACAAGCAAAAACAGCAAAAGTAAAAAGAAATACAATCGATGTAAATCACTAAAAATAAAAATAATGCTGACATTAATGCTGATATATAAAAGAAAGGTTTTCTTTGTTGGTAATAATCAGATAAAGAACCCACAATCACTCCGCCAATAACCCAGCCTGCAAACAAAACACCATCTGCTATCCCTGCTTCATGCAATGTAAACCCCTTAACTTGCATCATGTAAGGTGTTCCCCAAACCTCACCAAACGCCAATGTCGGCATAAATATTAAGCCTGCAAAGAGCCCATTTAACCAAGACTGACTATTTTTTAATACTTGGGTAAGACCTATCCATAAATCATAAAAACTTTCAATGTTAGCTTCTTCTTTTTCGGGAGGATCACGCATGATTAATACACTGATGATACACAATAAAGCCATTAAACAACCAATCATGAATAATAAGCCACGCCACCCAAGAGCAACTGCAACGTATGATAAAGGTCCTTCACCAAAGGCAGCCCCTAACATACCTGAGCACTGTGTTAAACCGGCTAAAAGTCCAAGCATTGACGGTGGAAACCATATCATTGCCAGTTTAAAAGTACCTACAAATGCGAAACTACCTGAAAAACCCATGAGAAGTCTAGATAGTTTAATCATATATAAATGTTCTGTTGTTGAAAAAATGAAACAAGCCAATGAAAACAAAGCCGTAGTAATCATAATCAGTCTATGTGCACCAAATCTATCTACCAAACCGCCTACAGGTAATTGCATGATTAAATACGTGACATAAAATAATCCAGTTAAGGAACCATAATCAGAAGCACGAATATGAAAATCACGCATCAATGGTTCTTGAATGATACTTGGCGAAACCCTTGCTGTGTACATCAAAAAAAAGAACAAGGCGCCCGTTGAGAAAACCAACCACGGGTAGATTTTCCATTTTGTCATAGTTTCAAATTTTTTTATCAAATTTAATCCCCTTAATTAATATCTAATATTATAAATTATCATAAAGCATTAAAATGAGATAGTATTTTATCTGATTCTATTGGCAGTCATCACAAATAATATACCTGACACAATCACCATTGTTTGAAGGACAATCATATATATTTGTAGGTTTTGTGGGAATTCTTGTTGAATGCCAACCAGACATATGATCGAAATGAATAATTTTAAAAGATCAGTGTTTTTGATGCCTCTAGGTCGAGAACGAATAAGCAATGGCGCAATACAACATAACGAAGCCAGTGATAAAAAAGGTTTGGTTATTCTTTGAAAAAAATCACTAAAAGTATCTTCTGAAAGAATGCCTAATCGCTTGCTATTTATAATAGCAAAAAATAACTTATTGAGGCTCAGACGTTTATCAGTGTATGATGCTACTTCCAAAACAGATGGATGAAGCCCAGTTTGCCAAGTTTTTGATGGTGTTATCTCTGTTTTCTCTATTAATTTAGGATCATATGTTTGAATGGACTGCAACTGCCATTCACCAGACTTTATAAATGTAGCCTCCTGAGCATGTGTATATTTAATTAATTCGTTACCTTCAAATTGAAATTGATCAATATCTTTCAAGGTATGATCATTAACTACGCTTGCCACGTGAATAAATGTATCTCCCTCTTTAAACCACAAATTATTTAATTTCCACCATACCTGACCACTAGAGGCAACATAGGTCCCTTGTTGCTTTGCATACCTTTCTAAATCAATTGCTAGTGTTTCACCAATGTAAGTCATAATAATTATGAAGAAAAGCTGAATTAATATGACATTAACAACCAATCTTCTATTCGAATTACCAAATGATGACATAATTAACCATTCTTTTGATTCTTGAAAACGATAAAGCACTAAAGCTCCTGAAATGAGCACAATGACTGTCAACGCTCGATAAATATTTCTAGGGGTTAAATAAATAGCATATGTTAAAACATTTAGGTTGAAACCTTTACCATTTGCCAATTGCAGGCTGATATAAACGAAATTATTTAACAAAGCAAAAATTAGTGTGACTAGACAGATGCACTTAATTGTTTTTTTTCGAATATACAAATTTAATAACATTAGAACCTTACTTGTTTAAATTGTCCCAAACAATATACAACACATACCATCATAAAAGGTAATAAAGTAATCCCTACAACTGGCATACCATTAAATGCACCATCCTGTGCTTGCCTTTGGAATATGATTAAAATCATAATATTTAGAAACAAAGCAAAACTAAACTTTGCTGCAAAATTTTTCGATACAACCCTTGGCGGTACAAACATCCCATTCGCAGCCATAAAAGTCATAAACATCGCAATACTTGGCAAACCAACCATCCATAAAATACGTGCTAGTGACTTGCCATTATTTCTTTCCTGCCACAGTTTCAATAATGGCTTCCCACCCTTTCTGTCATTTTCAGTCTTTAAGTCAAATAAATTGACTGGATCACCATTAAGTTGATCGAAGGTAGTAAATTCAGAAGCGGTTAATAGTTTATTTTCAATGTTATATTGTAAACTTTCACCTTTGCCAAGTGTAACTGAACCATTGTGATTTTCTTTTAGGTCTTTACTATTCATCATAAACCAAGCATTGGGCTTAGATTGAAGTATAAAAACATTTTTTAATTTATGTGTATTTGGGTCTACTTCATCGGCATAGACAACACTGTTACCTTGTAAATTGAATGTCTTAGGCTTCAACATAGAAAAAAAATGGTTTCTTGAATATTTTGTAACCGCTTTTGACATTTCGTTGATGCATAAAGGCTCAATTATGCTTGTAAGAATCCAAACAGATAAAAAAGCAAATACACTACATTCTAAAACCCATGATAATATTGTTCGTTCACGGACACCTACCGTTTGCATGGCTAGTATTTCTCCGTCTTCTCTAAAATATGAAATTGTCCAAAATAACCCAATAGGAAAAACAAGAGTTAATACAACAGCTAATACTGTAGGTAAACTTAGGGAAAGATAATAAATAAAAAATGACATTGAAACACCTTCTAGATGTTCGAGTGCTTCAGTCGATTGAATGGCTAACATGACAATTGAAGTTATGAATGTCATTGATCCAATGCGATAAAATGCTTTCTTCAAAAAATAAGTTCGATAAGTATGATTCACTTTGATATCCTACCAAATTTTTTTTTACCATGCTATGTTACTTAAATGCAAAATGTTTCTTTTCACATACAATCAAAGGAAGACAAAATCATACCTGAACATTTTATGTGTATCATATTAGAGCAGTATGTAATGAAATATCATAAAGTATGCGTAATGTGTAATGACGAAAAACAGTCTAAAATCTTAAGCAATCATATTTGGTCTTTTCCACCGAGTGGGTTTATGCCTCATCAATGTAAAGACAATATGATAATCACAGAAGGTTTTTTTAAACACAAAAGTGTTATCAATATGTCTAAAAACCCAGTTTTAAATATTAAAACTCAAATTATTGAACTGGTTTTTAATGATGAACAATCTATAAATGAGGCCCGTGATCGTTTTAAAATATACAAAACAAATGGCTTCAAACTGACGCACATAAAAGAAGATAAATTTCAATGCCAGCAACAAGCATAAATCAGCCAAAATATGATACCTAGATGTATTTTATTACTTAACTTGTAATTCAACAACTTCCAAGGCAAAATAAGCATTACATGTGAAAAAAATTGATTCATTTTTTAGTATTTAATAAAGCATATTATGGAAAAGCAATTTCAATCAAAAGACATTGAAGCAAAACTTTCTAAGTTATGGGTTGATGAAAAAGTTGGCAAACCAACCCATTCATCTAATCAATCATATACGATTTTATTTCCACCCCCTAATGTTACTGGAAACTTACATATGGGGCACGGTTTTTTAATTACGTTGTCTGACATTTTAATACGTTATCACCGGATGCTCGGAGATAACACATTATGGCAGATGGGCACAGATCATGCCGGCATTGCTACACAAATGGTCGTTGAAAAAAAGCTTGCCAACGAAGGCATCGATCGCAAAACCATCGGAAGAGAAGCTTTCGTAAACCACATCAATGATTGGGTTTCACAGGTAACAATCCATGATCAAATTAAACGCATGGGGGCTTCAGTTGATTGGGACACAAAATTATTCACACTAGACAACAATAACTCAAACCTTGTTGAAGATGTTTTCATTAAACTTTACGAAGAAGGTCTGATATATAGAGGTAAACGTCTTGTTAATTGGGATACACACTTACAAACAGCCATTTCAGATTTAGAGATCGAAAGTAAAGAAGTCAATGGTCATTTATACAGTATTAGATACGCTGTTGAAAACAGCAACGACACACTTGTGATTGCTACCACAAGACCTGAAACATTACTTGCTGATAGTGCCATAGCAGTTCACCCTGAAGACGAACGCTATCAACATCTTATTGGTAAAAAAGCAATCATACCTATTGCCAATAGGCCAATACCAATTGTCGCAGACGATTATGTTGATCAATCTTTTGGCACTGGTTGCCTAAAGATCACTCCAGGACATGATTTTAATGACTATGAAGTTGGTCTTAGACATGACCTGCCCCAACACAATATGCTTTCGTTAGATGGCACATTGAATAACTTTGCACCTGTTGAATACCTAGGTTTAAATACCAAGGATGCTCGCAAGAAAATTTTAATGTCTTTAAAAGAATCTGAAGCCTTAGTTGAAACGAAGCCACACAAACACATGGTTCCTTTTGCAGAACGAACTGGTGTCATCATCGAGCCACTGCTAACGGATCAATGGTTTGTAAAAATGGCTGGATTTGCACAACCTGCCATCGATGCTGTAAGAAATAAAGACATTGAGCTCATACCAAATAATTGGCAAAAAACCTATGAGCACTTTTTAAATAACTTGACTGATTGGTGTATTAGTCGTCAACTTTGGTGGGGACATCGTATTCCGGCATGGCATGACGAAACAGGCCAAATTTATGTGGGAAAAAATGAATCGACCATTCGATCAAAATATAACCTCGATGCGTCAACCAAATTGACACAAGATGAAGATGTATTAGACACATGGTTCTCTTCTGCATTATATCCACTTGCAACCTTAGGCTTACAAGAAGATCCTGAGCGTTTTAAAACCTATTTCCCAACAGATCTATTGATTACAGGTTATGACATCCTTTTTTTCTGGGTCACGCGTATGATCATGATGTCATTACACTTGACTGGTCAAGTACCCTTTAAACAAGTTTTTTTACATGGCCTGGTTAGAGATGAACAAGGTGATAAGATGTCAAAATCAAAAGGTAATGTCATTGATCCCTTAGACTTAGTTGATGGTATAGATTTAGACACATTAATCCAAAAAAGAACTTATGGGATGATGCAACCAAAGCTTGCAGAAACAATCACAAAGAAAACAAAGAAAAACTTTCCAAACGGCATTGAAGCTCATGGCACAGATGCTGTGAGAATGTGCTACGCTTCAGCTTGCACACAAGGCAGAGACATTCGTATCCATATGGAACAACTAAAGGGATACAAATTTTTCTGTAATAAACTTTGGAATGCCTGTCGTTTCTTAATGATGCAAACAGATAATGAGGCCAAAATAACCTTTGATGAAAGTAAGTCGAACCTCATTGACCAATGGATTTTAAGTGAATTCAACAGGCACCTACGTCTGGCAACTGATCATTTAAATGCCTACCGTTTCGATTTATTTACCAAAACCTGGTACGACTTTACCTGGCATTATTTTTGTGATTGGTATCTAGAGATGCTGAAAGTAGATGATGAAAATCATAAACAACATCCATACGCTTGTTCGCTTTGGGTAATGAATCAATTATTACATGTTCTTCACCCATTAATTCCCTTTATTACAGAAACACTTTGGCATGAAGTGAGTCAAAAACTTGGTATATCTAATTCATGCATGCTGACACAAGCCCCTTACCCCATTGCTAAAGATGATGTTCATTCTATTGAAGAAATCGATTGGGCAAAGTCACTCGTAACACAAATAAGAAACATTCGAAGTGAAGGCAATATTTCACCAGATAAACGCATAGATGTTCAATTATCTAAAGGTACAGAATTGGATAGACACCATTATAAAAAAGCAGAACAATGGATTAAGCACCTTTGCAAAGCAAAGCAAATCCAATGGGTTGAAACACCTGAAAAAATTTCGGCAAGTGCTTTGCTAGAAACAATGCAAATTGACATTCCATTAAGAGGATTAATTGATGCTGAATTAGAATTAAAACGCATTGATAAAGTACTTGAAAAAGTATCCAAAGAAGCTAGTAAATTAAACCAACAATTAGATAATCCTAAGTTTGTGAATCATGCACCTAGTCACCTAGTTGAGGAAGCACAAAACAATTTAGCTTTAAATACAGAGAAGTTAAATCGCTTAAATACTCAGAAATCATTAATTCAACAACTATTGGAGAAATAAATTATGCCAAAAGCCATTGTTTTATTGTCTGGCGGTCTTGATTCTGCAACATGTCTTGCTTATGCCAAAGTTCGAGGCTTTGAATTATATGCACTTACTTTCTCATATGGCCAGAGGCATAAAAGCGAATTGAATGCATCAAGACGTATTGCACAACACTTTCAGGTAGTAGAACAAAAAATTGTAGAAATGAATTACTTAAGTGAAATAAAAGGATCTGCATTAACTGATAAAGGTCAAAGCATACCAAGGCCCAGCCAAACGAATCAAATACCTAGTACTTATGTGCCTGCAAGAAATACAATTTTTTTATCTCATGCCTTAGCTTGGGCAGAGGTCCTAAAGTGTCAACATATATTTATTGGCTGCAGTCAAGTGGATTATTCTGGTTATCCAGATTGTAGAAAACCATTCATCGAAACCTTTAACATCCTTGCTAATCAAGCAACAAAACTTGCTTCTGAAGGGTATCCAATTCAAATTCACGCACCTTTGATTGATAAAAGTAAAGCCGAAACCATAGAACTTGGTCATGAGCTAGGCGTTGATTATAAGATGACTGTTTCTTGCTATCAAGCTAACGCACAAGGTTTGGCATGCGGACAATGTGAAAGTTGTTACTTGAGACAAAAAGGTTTTCAAGAAGCTAATTTAGCGGATGAGACACGCTATGTACACTAAATTTTAAAGACATGACTTTTACTCTATGATAAATTAATTAAAAGGTACACAAGGTAAAATTTGATTTCTTCTCAAAACAAAATCATTGATCATGAATTTGATAAACTTTTAGCAAAATTAATCTCTAAAGAATATTTCGCTTTTTCAAGATTTAATGATGGCGAGATGCATGTCATTAAAAATGCAGACTTTACTTGTAAACAATGGCAGATGCCTCGAGCCGTCATAGCTCACTACAGAAGCCTCTTAATAAAAAGTTTTACTTATACTCACAAAGACTACTTAGTCGGTCTCCCCTGTGGATGCTGTGAGTCATTAGATGGTTTTAGGGACTATATTAATCAACAATTCGATCTATCTCAAACCAACCAAACTTTTGCAACACTATTTACCAATGCAATGTATAAGCGAGTTAAAAATGAGCTTATCCCCACTATCAAGCAATACCCAATTGTGTTGATTGCTAATAAATACACCAATTTGGAGTCACTTAACAAACAAGGATTCAATATTAAAAAGTTTTTTCCAATTCCAATGAATGCATGGCAGCAACATGATGTGCTTTTAAATGACATTCTTGAATATGTAAAAAATAATAAAATTAATGATCATTTATTTTTATTTTGTGCAGGACCGGTTTCAAATATCTTAATTCATCAAATACATCAAATTTATCCAACTAATACTTACATTGATTTTGGGTCTTCAATTGACAAAGAACTTGGCTTAAAAAGAAGTGACCGCAATTACCTAAAAATCTTTGGTTGGAAGAAGTTAGCTAAATGTTATTGGCACAGTCCAACCGAAAAGAAGCAAATCTCTTGTTTTGGTAAAGATAAAAACTACTGGTATCGTTTTTGGTTAAAAATCCGGGCTTCAATTGTATAAACTTATATGATGGCTAATGACACTTATTCTTTTATTCAAAAATCCCTGCATTGGTTAGTTGGTATCATGATCATTTGCTTATGGTGCGCAGGCTTCTCTTCAGGTTACATCCCGAAAACACCTTTCAAATCCTATCTAATAAACATACATAAAACCTTTGGGGTCATTGTTTTATTTCTAGTTTTAATTAGAATAATGGTTCGTATCAGTCACCCTGTAAAGTCATTTCAATTGCCTAAATTTATGCAACTAATGGGCAAAATAACTCATATTATTTTGTATAGTTTGATTGTTATGATGCCCTTGTCAGGGTGGATCATGAGCTCTGCAGTTCATAAAATGCCTAGTTGGTTTCCTTGGTTCATGCCGGGTATCCCATATTCAAAATCATTGGCTCAAGTCATGCACAGCCTTCATGGGTACATTGGTTATACACTAGCTTTTTTTGTAGTAATACACATATGCGCCACCCTTTTTCATATCTGGCGTAAAGAGCCTATATTAGATAGAATGTTATTCAAATGACAAACAAAGCAAAAAATTCGAAGAATCTTTATACCTGCCAAAACTGCGGTGCGCAAACACAACAATGGCAAGGTAAATGTAGTCAATGTAATAGTTGGAATAGTTTTCAACAACAAGGTTATGGTTCTAAAAGTGAACAGGTTAAACCAAGTTTATTATCTGAGATAGAATTAGCTAAAGTCGATCGCATGCGCTCCGGAAGTGATGAGCTAGATCGAGTTCTTGGTGGTGGGCTTGTTCCAGGTAGCGTGATTTTAATTGGCGGTGACCCAGGTATTGGCAAATCCACCTTACTTCTACAAACCATGTGTCATTTAAGTGATCAGTTAAATGCCATGTATGTCACAGGTGAAGAATCATTAGAACAAGTTCGTCTTAGAGCAGAACAAATCAAATTATCCAACGCTAAACTAGGCATCCTTGCACAAACCAATCTTGAAAAAATATCTGCAGCCATCGATCAACAAAAGCCAAATGTATTGGTTATAGATTCAATTCAAACCATTTACTCGTCAGAAGAAGCCAGTGGGATTCCTGGTTCTGTATCACAAGTAAAATATGCCACAACAACACTCGTTCAAAAAGCCAAACAAAATAACATTGTAACTTTTTTAATTGGACATGTAACAAAAGAAGGCCAACTCGCAGGTCCAAGGGTTTTAGAACATATGGTAGACACAGTTTTATACTTTGAAGGCGAAAATGATGCTCGATTTAGGGTTATACGTGCCATTAAAAATAGATTTGGGGCTGTTAATGAATTAGGTGTATTTACGATGACAGATGGTGGCATTAAAGATGTTCCTAATCCATCAGCAATTTTTTTATCAGGTAGACAAGCAACCCCAGGTGGGACCATCATGGTATGTTGGGAAGGTACTCGCCCATTATTAGTCGAGGTCCAATCTTTAGTTGCAGAAAGTTATGGCGCGCAACCCAGACGTGTTGCTTTAGGCTTAGATACCAATCGCCTAGCTTTAATTTTGGCAGTTTTACAGCGACATGGTGGCATTTTACTTCACCAGCAAGACGTGTATACCAATGTGGTTGGCGGCCTTAAAATTCAAGAAACTGCAAGTGATCTAGCCTTAATTGCCGCACTACTCTCTAGTCATCTTCATTGTGCCATACCCAAGGATGTTGCTATTTTTGGAGAAATTGGTTTGTCAGGTGAAATTAGACCTGTGCCTCATGGCCAGCAAAGAATTCAAGAAGCAGCCAAACATGGCATATCCCAAGTCATTATTCCTCATGCCAATGCAAAAGGACTTAAAATTAGTGGCGTAAAAATACAAACCGTGTCTACAGTTAAAGAAGCGGTACAAACCATAAAACAGCTTATGAAACAAACAGTAAAAAACATATGAACATATTTCTAATAAAGACCTCATGTACAATTATAGATAAGCATAAATTGATATGATATAAGTTATATCTTGTAAACGGAAACCACATTCAAATGGATCAACCACTTTTAGCCAACCAACCTAAGTATCAAAATTCATTAAAATCAATGTCTTTATTTACTTATGGTTATAGATATATATTCGAGCCAGAGATCTTACAAAATATACTCAAATCATTTTACGAAAGATACTTAAGTCTCCTTGATCATAAACGCATCAATCAGGATAATCTAAAAAATAAAGAGCTACTAAAAAAGTTACGTTGTCATTTAAAAGACATATTAATTTATGAGCCAATCATCTTAAACAAAACAAACAAATCAGACAATTTTTCTGAATTATTAGGACAAAGCTTAGCTCATATTTGGCTATCACACTTAAACATTAGCCAAAATAATTTTAGCAGCGTCAACTATATACAAGAACCCAAGGGATGGATATTACCCATGCCAAAAATAACTGATGATATGCATACTAACGAAAGCTTATTACCACCTGACCAAGACATATTTGAGCTCTTTAAATCAATCAATTGGATAGAGACAATCCATACCATTGAACGTGATATAAATTATAAATTATGTGGCATTACTTTTAAAAAGTGATTGTAAGGACTCATATATACTTTATTTATTAACTATGAAGTAAAGCCGAACTACTGCTCACCAGCATACTCATAGCATTCAAATTGACCAATTTGAACAAAACCAAGTCTTTCATATATTCTATAACCTGCATCGCTCGATGCGGATAAAGTCACAAATCTAAATTGGTTGGTTTTTGCGAAATTTAGCAAATATATCATCATATCTGTACCATACCCCTTTCCGCGTGATGCCTCACTGGTAATCAAGCTAAAAACACCTGCTCTATCACCATTGGTATATAAAATGCCTATTGTCACGGGACGACCCGCTTCAAACCCAACATATAATTTTTCTGACGAGCTAAACGCTTCATCCGTCATACGCTTATAAAATCCAGGCACATTTAAATCATACGGTTCTAAAACGGATATAAAGTCGTTTAATAAACTTTGGTTAGTAACCATTTCGATGGTCAAAGATGTTGATCTTTGCAATGAAAGTGGATTAGACAAATCACATATCATCGAATACTCAGTGGTTTCCATTGAAAATGACTTATCAGAAAGTAATGTATCCGTAAATTTTTCGCTACATTGACTTTGAGGCACCCACCAGGCAAAAGGCTGATATTTAAATATTTTTTTCATGTTGTCAATTAAGACGTCAAATTGTACATGATCAGTCAATCCATAAGCAATATTAAACATGCTTGTACCAAAACCACAATTTATAATATCAATATCATATTTTTTGCATACCTCAAAATTAAGTTTTTTAGGTAAATAAATAAAATGTTCTAAATGATTTTTTTCAATCAATTGATGATAAAGTTCGTTTTGCTTCATTGACTTTAACCTGTCATATTTAAATGTACGTTCATTTTAACGTATTTTTGTAATAAGGTAAAAAAAATCGAAAATATTTATTTAATCACTTTAAAATCATAATAAAACCTTAACTTTTTTCTGATAATCTAGTAATGAGAAGAATAAAAATGATGATAAATACGATATCAAATTACTGGAATGAAACAAGACTGGATCGTCAGTTAGCTTGGGATGATTTTAAACATTCATTTAATGGCTTAATATCTTTTTTTAAAGTATCTTTTTGGGATGGTCATTTGATTATTTCAGATACTGGTGAAATCAATGAAACCGGTACTTTTTTAAATAAGGTTTTTAATACCTTAATTATTTTATTTGCTTTAAGCATTGTCATTAGCATATTAGTCAACCCATATATATCAGGTGTATTAAGTATAGTTTTGGCAAGTTATGTAGCGTTGGTCATTTTAAGACAAATATCTTGCGCATATTCCAGATATAATGAAAATAGAGATATCAAAAGAGGGATGCGAAGACCGTTTCAATCAGCTCCTAAGGCTTTTTATCAAAAACAAATGCGTGATTTCATAAAAAGGACCTTAGTATTTTCAGCTATTATGCTAGCCCTTCTTTTATTCACATCAGTATTTACTATGCCTATTTTCACATCAAGCATAACACTGTTGGTATTAGCTGCCATTGTGTCAGTGATGGCTATACGTGCTATTTATGGTGAAAATATATTTATAAAATATTGGCAAATTTTTCTTTATGAATATAATCATAACCACTTAGGGCAAAATAGAAATGAGCAAAATAGCTTAAAACCAAGCACAACTTATTTTAATTCTGCAAATATTTATAGAATTGTTTTAATACTGACCGTTGCTGCAATCATTTCAGCTATTTTGATCAGTAACCCAATAACAATTGGTATATTAGCTTCGATGATCATTAGTTTCACATTAATTATGGCAATGAAATCGTTTTTAAAAACTTATGATAAAAAAAATAACATTTTGATTGGAAATTTATCCATGTTACCTACTTTATTTTGGATTAACCAATCATCAAAGGCAGACTCTGAAAATACTGAGGAACTTTATACAGAAATCAATCAACAAGAAGAAGAACTTACAGTGGAAGACCATGTTGGGGAAAGTCATGTAGAAGAGTATTCCGAAGAAGATCAAAAATCGATATCTTCAGTAAATTCTATTTTTTCACTTGATAATCTGGATTATAATGATGACTGTTATTTTGACATTTTAAGTGAGTGCGATTCTGTAGAATCTGAAGAGAAAACTCTTACAAATAAATCGAGTAGTTTTGATGGTGAAACAACTGGTGAAGAATCAAGTAGTGATGAATTGGAAATTAGGCCTTCGTCTTATAGATAGCGTTAAATTCATTTTGAGAACCAACACTATCTTTCAAAGTAAATAAAGAGTAATTATCTACACTATAGATTGTTTTATCATTGTCTTGATTACTAGCATTTGTTAATTTGTAACACGAAACCATGCCTAGCATTACGTACAATAGATAAAGATTTGTTAAGGCAATACATACTGTCGTTGCAATTGCACAACCTGTTTTACAATAAAAACCAACTTCGTTTAACAAAGCATATTTTCTATGATTTGATTCAACTAAGCTCGCTGAGGGTGATAAATTGTTTACTGTGTAACATATGCCCATAAGAAATCCTCTTGTGTAACAATAAGTAATATAGCACATATTTGTGAGATATTGGCTAATTTATGCTTGAGAGTAAAATTACATTATTAAAATACAATAATAAACCCATTACCAGCAAATTTTATTTTAATTAATTTCCTTACGAAAAAAAAGATAAATCAACTAGATCTAATGTATTTTAATGATTTAATTAGTTATTTTTTAATCGAGTATAATCGAAATATGATCGTTAAATATTGATTTATGTAGTTTAAAAAAAATTCTAGATGATTCATTGACTTTATCCGTATCTAAATATTATATTAGCTTTTTTGGAGAGGTGCCCGAGCGGTCGAAGGGGCACGCCTGGAAAGCGTGTGTACGCTAAAACGTACCGAGGGTTCGAATCCCTCTCTCTCCGCCAAAATTTAGTGGATTGATTACACAATAAGGGTAAATAGTATATGGTTGATCAAAAAACATCTTACGTGAGTCACTTGTTTTTTTATAGTTTAAAAGATCTGATCTACTTATATCTAAATTGTTAAAAATCTATGTATCAAACATAATTTATTTTTAAAGATATTAATATGAATACCATTTTTAGAAAAAGCCATTTATTTTATAGACAAGTTAGAAACCAAGTATATATGTTTCGTAGCCCTCCTCTTTTTTTAAGAAATGCCTATATTCGAAATACACATGTAGAAACATCCAACAATGAACAACCCAATAATATTGATTCGAACAATCAAATTTCGAAAAATGTTTTAAATCAAAAACACATTAAAGAATTTTGTCTTACTCATGATGCAGGTCTAGAACATCTTGTCGAGTTCACTATTCCTGATGAGACAACCATAATAGATCATAATGCATTTGAAAATTGTAAATCATTAAAATTCGTAACACTAACAAACAATATCACAACAATAGGTAACGATGCTTTTGCCGGGTGCAAAGATTTAACATCATTTAAAATGCCTAATTCAATCACTCATTTAGGTGAAGGCAGTTTTTCCAGTTGTAGTAGCCTAGAAGCCATCACAATATCTAATGGGATTTCACAGATTCATCATGGTACTTTTTGGCATTGTAAATCACTAAGATTTATTGACATTCCTTATGGTGTTACAACAATTCAAAATCGAGCTTTTAAGGGCTGTAAATCATTGAACAAGGTATTGTTTCCAAATAGTTTAAATTCAATTAGCGAAGGCGCTTTTTGGGATTGTAGCGCATTGACAACAATCAATATTCCTCAAAGTGTTCAATCTTTGGGTACGAGATGTTTTTATGAATGTAAGTCATTAAGCTATGTCAATTTACCATCCAATCTAAGCTATATATCCGACAGCACATTTTATAAGTGTCATTCATTGGAATCTATTGATATACCGAAAACAGTTAGTGAAATAGGCAAAAGTGCTTTTGCTGAGTGCAAGAGCTTAACTGATGTCTCTATTCCAAAAAATGTGCATACAATTGGAGAGCTTGCATTTAATCTGTGCTCATCGATTAATAGAATCGATCTTCCAGAAAAACTAAATAAAATAAATAATGCTTCTTTTCAATTATGTACCTCTTTAACACATGTGTCTTTTAATGAAAATCTTAACGTCATTGGATCAGCGGCATTTAGGAAGTGTGCAAATTTAAACAATATAACCATACCTAATGGTGTTACGACACTGAGTGATGATGCATTCTCAGGATGTAGTGCTTTGGATGATATTACCATCCCAAATAGCGTTATTGAAATTGGTAAATCAACTTTTGCAAACTGTGATGCCTTAAAAAAGATTACTATTCCAGAAGATGTACCAGAGATCGCAATTTCAACTTTTAGAGATTGTGCTTCTTTAACAGAAATTACTTTACCCGATAGTCTAACAAAAATTGCTTATCGAGCATTTATGGGATGTAAATCATTAAAAGCAATTAATATTCCGAAAAATGTTACTTTCATAGGTAAAGATGCTTTTAAAGGATGTCATGCTTTAAGACAAGTCTTTTGTGAAAATAAAAAAATATTTAATGCAAGTCAATTTGATGATATTGATAATATTGAGTTTATTTCATATGAAAGCATTAATCATAGGCATCAATAGTCACTTAGGCCGCCAAACAGCTTTAAACCTTTCAAGAAAAGGATTTAGCATATATGGCACAACCCGCAATAAACCTTTATTTAAATCCTCCACTAAAAATTTTATTTATGACACCTTAGATCTAATTCACTCTAAAGAGCATGACTTTCAAAGTATTTTTGAACAAGGACCATTTGATGTCGTTCTACATTATGCAAGCCCACATGATGTAAACACCCGGCTTGATAATGTATCTGAACAATTAAGAAAGGATTTTTATCAGTGCATGAGTCATGATCAACTGATGCTTGAACTTGCATACAATAATCTCAATAAGAATGGCTCTTTAATCATTAGTGGTGCAATCATTGCTGACGATATTTTTATTGGTCAATCTGGCATGAGTGGTATACACAAAGCTAATTTAAAAAGAATAGCTGCTGAGTACCATAATTTATCTATTCATCAAAACAAACCAATACATATAAAATATCTTAACTTAGGTTCATTTAAGGATGAAATCACCCAAATAGAAGATGGTATGCCTACAGATGAAGTCGTTACTAAAATCTTAAACATCATCGACCACCCAACTCAATTTAGCCATAAAATAGACATTATGGCACCATTTGAAGCCAAGAAATATGGCTATGATATTTAAAAATTACCTAGAAATAATAATACCAACTCATTATATTAAGATGACAAAACACGCGAAGATAGGATAAAAATGATTAAATTGAAGAATTATAAAGCGAGCATATTATTTTTCATGAAACATTCACTTATCATTATTATTTATAGTGGGATTGGCTATTTCGTTATTTGCCAAAAGATCTAATTCAAATACAACAACCCCAAATTTTAATAGTTTTTCCTCATAACCAGGCAAATTATTATATACTATGGAAGCTTGATTTATAAGTTCTACCCCACTATATTCTTTTGATATATCAGGTAGTAATTTAGAAATATTAACCGTATTAAGCATTTCATCAAGTGTCTTAAAAAACGTAACTTTCAATATTCGGGCAGATACATAATTGTTTGATGACTCGAATCTTATGATGTCACCAACTGCAAAAGTCTTATATCTATTAGTAGCTGCTCTAGCTTCAAATATTTTTTCTCCGCGTGAAATTTGTTCAAAATATTTTTGCTGAAGATTGCAAGTATGACTTTTATTTGTGATTCTACCCTCTTGCATATTAGATTGGTAAAGTCTATTTGCTGTAGTCGGTTTAGCTTGACAACCATAAAAAGAAGTAAATATACGCAATTTTTCATGTTTTAAACCCAAAATACCAGAATATCTTGAGAATTTATATCCAACATTGCGAACTGAAAAAAGATGTAATAACAAAAAAATTTTCTTTAGCATAATTATAAACCACTTTAATAGAGTTAAATTTTAGCATGAATTTTTGCTTAATAAAACAATAAAAAAAAGTTTACAGTATTAAAAATTAACAGCATAGAAACGAACCATACAAAATATTAAATACCCTATAACATTTTAAGATCATACAGCGATATTACCCCTTTATTCGAACCAAGTTGTCTATTATCATCAGCGCATGAGCCTGTAATAAACTCCGTATCAGAAATAGTATCAATACACGATACTCTACCGTCATGCCCAGAGATTGTAATAACACTTTTAGACTTTCTTATATCCCATAGTTTAACACAGCCATCATCAGCACATGTTAAGTATGTGTTAGGAGTATTGGGTAGAGAGTGCCATACTCTTCCATTATGCTCATCCCCGTAATGAACTGGTCGTTTCATGTCATTGGCTTCAATATCATAAACTCTGTTCTTACCACCAAAAAAAGACAATGATATAAGTGAATTTTGTTCTGGAAATTTATATATCGACGAAGCGAATTGTCGCTGTGCACCTATCTTTGGATGTTCTCTTATTAATGGATTTGTGTTCTGACGCATTTCAGTATCCGAAACTGATAACTCAATTACATTACAACCTTGAATTGCAAGTGTTTTATCCTGGGATATAGCTAAAAAGCCATAAACCCATTCTTTAGTATTTAGTGCTAAAGAATGCATAAAATTTTTTCTGCGCAAATCAAAATAAAATACATTACCGGGTGTTCCAAAAAGAAAAAATGGATTTACTTGGTTGAAAAATTTTAAGGCCGTTATTCTGAAATTATTTCTTATCTTGTGAAAAGCAAGTCTTCCATCTTCATCTGTCATTAACATATCGCTGATATTTTTTACGGAACTTGAAGTATGATCTTCAAGTGATTTTGAAAAAAAGTTTCCATCTCTATATCCAGCTATAATAAATCCGTCATTAGCAATATCCATTGCTGTAACCCACTTTTCGTAGCTAAATTTAATATTTATACCATCATATATTTTATAGGAGCATATAATTTCTTGATACATATCTGTTAGATTTAAAAGTTTAACAGACGTGTCTTTGGAACCAGTGATACAATAAGATCCCCAAATATTCAGTGAGTGTATGTCGTCATCATGATAACGCGGAATGTGCCAAACAGCTTTATCTGGAGTAAAAAATCTGTTTATATCATTTGATACTGAGTATGTTTGAGACGTTGGATTTAGGGACATATTACCCAAACCTTGTATTATGTCCTGATGTTCCTGTGATTCTTCTGAACTACTGCGTTCTACCTCCTCTAAACTGACTTCTTGTTGTGATTTAAATAATTTATATATAGGAATCAAAAGTGTTCTCTAATATCAGTAATATAATACAGTAGATAATTATGTATTATATATTTTTGCAATTATATAATTCGTGTCTAAAGCTACAGCTATCTTGAACGTTTGTAACTACTATCATCATATTGATTATCTCTTCCTCTCTTTTTAGACGAGCTCGCGGATTGCAGTGTTTCTTGTTTGTCTATTACCTTAACTTTGATTGCAAGCATACCATTCGCAGCAATTTTTTCTTCGTATCCTGGTATAGATAAATAAGCTTGTTTTGCAATACTAAATAGCTTATTTCCGCTATACCGCCTAGCTTCAGAAGGTAGTAATTTAGATATATCATTTTTTTGTAACATTTCATCGAGTGTTGCATATTTATTGACAGAGGTTATCTTCACACATACTGATCCGTGATTGCCAGCAAAAAAATTAACTGTATCACCTTCTCTATAGCGTTCAAACATCTTAGTGCAAGGTCTTCCCTCTATAGTTTTAGTACCTTCAAGCATTTCATTTACATATTGCAATTTAAGCGTACAGGTATGGTGAGCAGGTCTAACATTTGCAAAAAAATTGCTCGACCTAACAGGTTGTGCCAACCTTTCAGTGTGTTTTTTATATTCGTATGGTAGTGTAACAGTAGCTTCGAGGTAAATTTCTGTTGAACCCTTATTATATTTATCTTTGATACTACGTACTTCACTAAAACCCTGTTTTTTAAAGAAAGCCAATGCCTCAGGTACCTCATCAGAAACTGAAACAGAGATCTTTTCAGCACCGCGACTGTAGGCAGCTAACATTGTCTGATCCAATAGTCGTTTCCCATAACCTTTACCGGAGTCTTGTTTGGGAGATTTCAAGGTCAACGTTTTTAGCACAAGAGATTTATTTTTGATTATTCTTTTGTAGACTAAAATCCCCACTGGTTCACCATCATCTAACATAACTTCACAAACCCTATCCTCAGATTTGCCAATTAAATCAATTGCTTTTTCTTGACTGCCATAAATTTTGGCAATTTTACCTTCCATAATTTGAACGACATCTCGAAATACGACACTATTTTTGTCAACATTTATAAATGATTTCATGAATAATTCACCTCTTTATTATTGGTAAAATCTAACCACAAATGTACAAACATGTCAATCCTATCAATAATAATAAGTATTATCTCATTTTGATTCTCTCTCAAATAATCATATTTTTTCTAATTTTTATACATATTTGAAAGTAACTACTAACTAGTGTCTATCTATTTCCCATTTATCTTTTACAAGACAAAACACGTTAAGAGTGGTATTTTAAAAATTTAGGATAAAAATGAATCAGTTAAAAACATTTGATGTCATCATTGTAGGTGCTGGCGCTTCCGGACTTATGGCTGCGATTGAATGTGGTAAGCGAGGAAGATCTGTGTTGATAATCGAAAAATCAAAAAAACCTGGCCGAAAAATTTTAATGGCTGGCGGTGGTTATTGTAACTTTACAAACTATCATATTGAACCTAGTTGTTACTTATCTAAAAACACCCATTTTTGTAAATCAGCTTTGAAACAATATACTCAGTGGGATTTTATTAACTTAGTAAATAAACACCGTATCCCCTACCATGAAAAAACCAAAGGACAATTATTTTGTGATACAAAAAATGGCGAGATTTTAAAGCTATTACTGGATGAATGCCAAAAAAAACCCATTACCATACAATATAAAGTCGATGTAACTGATGTTCATAAAACACCCGATGAAACTTATCAACTTACAACAACTGCTGGCAAATACACTTGTCAATCTCTCATTGTTGCAACAGGTGGACTTACCATTCCATCTATGGGGTCGACTTCGTGGGGATATCAATTAGCGGAGCAATTTGGTCTTAATGTGAACCCTTTAAGGGCAGGACTTGTGCCTTTGACACTTCATACCGAAGATAAAACGCGCTTATCTCACCTGAGTGGCATTTCTTTCGAATCTTCGGTTAATTATAAAAAACTATCATTTCATGAAAATGCCTTAATCACTCACCGTGGCTTGAGTGGGCCTGCAATTTTACAAATATCTTCTTATTGGCAACCAGGACAAACCATCACTATCAATTGCCTCCCCCAAATAGACATCACTACCCGACTGAATCATAACCATTCAGCACAGACCGTTAAATCTTATTTAAACCAATACTTGCCTAAACGTTTTTTAGAAACCAATTTACAAACCAATCTATTAAATAGACCATTAAATAAACTTCAGAAAAAAGACATTTCCGAACTCGATGCAACGTTACACCATTGGACCATCAAACCTAATGGGACAGAAGGCTATCGAACAGCAGAAGTTACTTTAGGCGGCGTTGATTGCAATGACTTGTCCTCTAAAACCATGGAGGCTAAAGCACACAAAGGGCTATTTTTTATTGGTGAAGTTGTGGATGTTACAGGCTGGCTAGGCGGATATAACTTCCAATGGGCTTGGTCATCTGGCTTTGTCGCTGGACAATATGCATAATCCTCTAGCTACAAAATAGTATTGTCTAAATTCGATTAATAACAAAAAGTACGTCGAAATATATGGATAAAGAAAAAATATCAATTGATTGTTTTAATTTATGACCTATTGATAATAACTATCATGCTTTTATCAACATAAATCTTAAATATATTTTTCAGGCCCAATTGGGACAATACGATTTGGATTAAGCATCTCATGAGAATAATAGTAATGTCTTTTTATATGATCAAAATGATGGTTGTCTGACACTGCTTTGATGGCATACATACGTTGTGTATATTGAGATAAATACTTGTAATCCATGATCTTTCGTAAATTTGTTTTAAAATGAACATAATAAACCAAATCAAATCTTAACAAGGTTGGGATCAACCTTAAATCAGCCTCCGTAAGCTGATTCCCAACTAAATAATCATTGTCTTTTAGATGTTGATCAATGTGATCTAGTGTCGTAAAAAGTTCACTGACGGCAGTATCATAGGCTACTTGGTTTTGTGCAAAACCAACGCGATAAACGCCATTATTAACATTGTTATAAATTAAATCGTTCCATTGATCTATCTCAGATCGAAGTGACTCTGGATAATAATCATCAGTATTGCCTGTTAATTGATTGAATGCTTGATTAAAGATACGAATGATTTGTGAAGACTCATTATTCACAATTTGTTTGGTATGTTTATCCCATAATATAGGTACTGTGACACTTGTTGATATATCTTTTTGTGCTTTTTGGTACAGTTGATACAGATAATTAAGGCCATACAAATCGTCCCCTGTACTACCAGGAAAATCTTTCGAGAATGTCCAACCCTTTTCAAGCATGTCTGGATGCACAACGCTAAAACTAATGTGGTTAACAAGTTCTTTTAAAGAACGATACATCATAACTCTGGTAGCCCATGGGCATGCATGGCTAATATATAAGTGATAGCGATTAGATTGTGGTAAAAAATCCGAGTGGGTTTCATGGATGTCATTCAAAAATGTTCTAGGTTGCCTATCATAACGCCCAGATGTGTCAGCAGTAATAATACTAGCTTCAAGCCATTTCCCATCAACTAATTTTCCCATATCTTAATCCTAATAAATCACATATAAAATTAACGAACATATATTTTTAAACACGCATGTTATAGTTACCTACCTTAGGTTATTGATTAAATTGTATCAAAGATCTAAAGAAAAAACTCAAACTATTTTAGCCACCAAAGAAGCAAAACAAGCATAGAAGCTGACGACTATTTATAGCATGTCATAATTGAATATAAACCCGTCATTCATTGAAACATAACATATTTCATGATAACTTTTGAAAAAGGAGATAAAAAGATGAATACACTCACAGAAAAAGACATTACTAATCATTGCTCAGATTTAGATATTTCTAATGAAAATCTGACAGAATTTGTTATTCCTGATGGTATAACTACCATTGGGAAACATGCTTTTAACGGATGCACCTCGTTAACATCCATCAACATTCCAGATAGCGTTACTCGTATTCATTATGCAGCTTTTGGTAAATGTAGATCGCTTACATCCATAAACATTCCAGATAGCGTCACAATGATTGGTGAGAGTGCTTTTGAAAATTGCAACTCTTTAAAATCAATCGCTATTCCTAAAGGCATCACTTCTATTGGTCGTTGGACTTTCTTGAATTGCACCGCCCTAACCACAGTCACTATTCCTAATAAAGTTACTCGGATTCATTATGCAGCTTTTGGTGAATGTAGATCACTTACATCCATAAACATTCCAGATAGCGTCACAATGATTGATCCATATGCTTTTGCTAGATGCTTCTATCTTAAATTCGTCACTTTTTCTGAAAATCTAAAAGAAATCTCTGATTTTGCTTTCGAGGATTGCATATCGCTCGAGTCCATTACAGTTCCTGATAGCGTCACGACAATAGGTATGCACGCATTTAGGAACACCATATCATTAACACATGTCATTTGTAATAACCTTGATTTATTCAACGACGAAAACATTGATAATATCGACAAAAGACAGTTCGTCTCTTTTATTGATTACTTAAGACAAAATAATCAAGATTTATTGGAAGCAATTGAGCCTACGGGATTCAATCCTGTTCACGCATCATACAAAGAACTCAGTCTCATTAGCAAACTTACTCAAGAAAACTATTATACTGATTGGAAAACCATTGCAACGAGTTTTAAGAAACTTTCTATGCACCAAATAAACTCCATATTACATTTTTTTAATAAAACCACGTGTATACACAATACGAAAAATGATTTATTTTTTCAAAAAAAGGATAATACGTTGATGGCTCTTGAACACTTTTCCATGTTCTTGACACCCAAAGATAATGCAAATTTATCCAGCACCGCTAAAAATATTATCTTTAAAACTAAAGAGAAAAAAGACAATTTACTATGGCTTGCGAATTAAATTTTAAACGGTACAGGACTTAAGTCATTTTGTTTTCAATGCTTGACTGTTTTTTTTTGAACATATATACAGCATTAATGCAAAACTCAATGATGATAAAAACACAAAATACATAGATATCATTATTAAATCAGCACTACTTATTTGATCAGTAGTTTTTTGTGGCAACATGAAAATAACGGGTAACCCAATAATAAATACACCTACTTTATAAATTAAACCGGCACATCCAGCCATTTTTGCAGATTGGCTAGATGGCACAGCACGTGTAACATAATGTAATGTATTAGCCGCGTTGGTACAAGTGACAGTTACCAGACTACACAACACAGCCGTCAAATAAAAAAGATGTGCTTGATAATAAACTAGAAGCGCCACCAGGATTGAGCACAAACAAACCAAGCCATATTGATAAGTCAGGTGCAAAACTGTAGAAAGTTTCTCAGTGAAGAAAAAACCTAATATGACACCAAGCACCCCTTTTAACAAATATAGCAATGATGTTGTTCCCTGATAGGTTGTATTAATATATAAAATTGGGGTTACAATATTTAAAAAAATCACTGATACGAAACCCATCACAATACCTTGTGATAATAAAACAATGGCTACACTGGTTGAGTGGAGTGGTTCAAATACGGCCCACAATTGCTTTACCCAATCAGAATATGTTTTGGGGGTTGAATCGTTTACAACACTAAAAGGCTTCACTGTAAACCACAAAAGAAAGCTATATAAAAATACAAACAAAGTGATCATAGTGTCAGTTTGTTCAAAACCTTTATGCATAGCAAAGCTTTCAACAATACTCGTTGATGCATTACCTAAAATAGCAGCGCCTACAATTAATGGGAGTAAACGATGTATTATTTTTGAAAAATACGTCGTTGATAATTTAATCGTATAGATCAAATAAGAAGTAGCACAAAAGCCCATCAAAAATTCTCCAGAAAAAATAAAGCTTTTATGTGTTGGCATACCAACTAAATAAAAAGACAAAGCTAACATGAAAGACAATAATATAATTAGTCTATGCGCATGTGCACCGTCTAACATATTTGAGAAAAATAATAACCCAAGTGCAGAACCGAATAAATAAACGTTATTTAAAGAGCCAAACACTGATGCTGTCATACCATATTGGCTTGATAAGGCATTCTCAATACCGCCAACATAAGTTATGGTTAAACCATATATATAACAACCTATTAGAGCAACAAAAATCCTTATCGCATTCATAATAATATCCTTATTAATCAAACTTATATTATTATAAATTAAAATTCAAAAATTGTCAGTTTTAAAATCTTATGCGCTTTTTACGACCTCTGATTTATGTAGCTTTTTTTAAGATTTACGCTTCCTATGTTTCTTTACCTTATGAAAAGCATTAGCATCATCTTTGCGTCTATTATTGTAGCGTTTTTTTTGATTTGGATTAAATGACGACTGAGAACTTGGTTTATCTGGATTAAGTAAACGTTCTATTTCATTCCACTTACTTTTGTCTACTGCTGTAATTCAGAGAAACTGAAGGGGAAAAAGTAGAAACTATTGCTTGAATTGAATTAGAAAAAAGAGAATTTAAAACTGATTTGATAGTGGTGATATTTTGGTTTGAGAGAAACATTGTTTGGCCCTGTGAATAATTGTATTACATAATTTAAATTTGTTTAAAGTTTTATGAAAATAAAGATAATAGGTCATAACTTTTCCTTAAAATGGTTAAAATAATAAAATTTGTTTACATAACTAAAATAATTAATTAAATTTTGTCAATAAATTTTTTAACAAAAGATTACTCTGTCAGCCACTTTTCAAAAACAAACCTCAAAATACTAAAACCCATAAACCTCTAGAATTCAATCTGGTTTAATCACTCAATTTAACGTTTTAAGCCCGCCTATTATTATGCAAATAATTGAAAAATATATCCTTATATGTTAACGTTAAAAAAAAATAGAATTTATTATGACTATATTAACAAAGATATACATCGATGAACATTGCGCAAGTTTAAACATCTCTAGATCTGCACTGACTGAATTTACTATTCCTGATGACTTTACTGAAATCGGTACAAGTGCATTTAGCCAATGCTTTGCATTAGTTTCTATAAATATCCCTAATAGCGTTACCATGATTGGTGAAGACGCTTTTGATGATTGTACATCACTAACAAGTATCTTTATTCCTGAAAGTGTCAATACAATCCAAATTTGTGCTTTTGTTGACTGCACGGCTCTAACATCAATCAACATTCCAAATGGAATCACTCGGATTGATAGAAGATCTTGGCAAAGGTGCTCATCTCTTACCACCGTCACACTACCTGATAGCGTTACTGAAATTGATTTTGAGGCTTTCGATGAATGCACTGCACTCACATCCATCAATTTCCCCGATGGTATGACTACGATTTTTGAAAGCGCTTTCATTGATTGTACCGCACTAACAAGTATCATTATTCCTGATAGCATGACTACAATTGGTGAAAACGCTTTTTGGAACTGTTCCTCCTTAACGCATATTATTTGTAATAATCCTAATTTATTCACTAACCAAAATATTAATAATAGAGAGCGAGTACAATTCATTTCTATTAGTGATTACTTAAAAGATAATTATCAAACTCTTTTAAACGCCATAAATAACCCTCGTAATTCTTCAGAATTCAATACTAATCATGTTTCTTCTAAAGAGCTCAATCTTATCATGAAACTTCAACGAGCAGACTATTTCCCTAATTGGGAAACCATTGCAAATACTTTTGAAGATCGTTCAATCTATCAAATACGCTCTATATTAAGTTTCTACAATAAAACCGAGTGTTTCCCTCACGAGAATAAAGTTACAAGACTGCTTCCTTTACAGCTACGTGATACCACTATGTTCTTAAATCCAATAGAAAATGAAATGCTCATGGGGACTACTACCTTTTTATATAGAACCACATAGTGAAATACTAAACACACGCTTCTTAAAATCATTTCCTTCAAGAAAATTAGATTCTATCCGCAATTAACTCCACAACGATTGCAAAATAAAGAGATTAATTTTACACTCAAAAGTGAAAGGACATGCCATGACAATCGTCACAAAAAGACACATCGATCAATATTGTAGATCTCTTGGTATCGATAGAGAAGAACTTACTACTTGCAAAATTACTAATGGCATTGGAACTCACTTTTTCGACCAGCTCTACTTTAGAATTTTCTCTACCAATCTAGATAACGTTACGGAAATTGACAGGTGTACTTTCTTCTATTGTACATCACTCAAATCCATCACTATTCCTGATAGTGTTACGAAGATTGGGGATGGCGCTTTTGAGGGATGTCACGCTCTTAGATCCATTTCCATTCCTGATGGCATACGTTGCATTGGTGAGTACTTTTTCAAAGAATGCAGCTCACTCACATCCATTACCATTCCTGATAGCGTCACTGAGATTTGTAATAGAGCTTTCTGGAATTGTAGCTCACTGAAATCCATCTCTATTCCAGGTGGTGTTATAAAGCTTGGGTCGTTTGCTTTCAGTGACTGCACATCACTCACTTCGATCAACATTTCTGATGGTGTCACTGAGATTGGCATGTATACTTTCAACGCTTGTACCTCTCTCACATCCATCATCATTCCTGATAGCATTACTACGATTGATCAATGGGCTTTCACAGAGTGTACCGCTTTAACACAGATTATATGTAATAACCCTAATCTATTCACTGATGACAATATCGAAAATAAAGATCAAATACAATTTATCTCTACTACGGATTATTTTAACGACAATTATCTAGATTTTTTAAACGCCGTTAGTCATTCAGGATTCAATAGCGACTACATATCATCCAAAGAACTCAACCTGATTATCAAACTTCATCAAAAAAACTATCATCCTAAATGGAATACCATAGTAAGTTCATTTGAAAATCGTAGCCTTGATCAAATATATGCTATCTTGGAGTTCTTTAATAAAACTAATTGCATGACTGATATTCAAGATCAATTTTCATTTACAAATAAAAATAATCAACAAATCAGCTTTCCAGGTAAAATGTTTTCTATGTTTTTTACTGCTAAAGATCATGTAAAACTTTCTCTGACTGCTAAACACGTTATCTTCAAACCTAAAAAGAGAAGACAACAATCTGCATCAACATCAGAACAAGAACATGGATTAACTTCATTTTGTGCCATACAGTAAATGATAAGCCTAGTAACGCTTTATACATCCATTGATAATCAACAATACTCTATTACTTGTTAAGCTTCTTTATAAGGCATTTTAATATACGATGACTAATGCTAATTCATAACAAGCAACATAACTTTGCTATAATGAAATTGTGGATACAATCAAAGAACATAAACACTTAATTATTAGAGCTGAAGCTTTATCACCACCTATGGACAAGGTATATCTTGAAGAATGGCTAAAAAGATTAATTGACTCAATTGATATGAAAATCATGATTGGCCCCTTTGTAAAGTATTGTGATATGCCTGGCAATAAAGGATTAACTGGTGGAGCGATTATTGAAACATCTCATGTAATTATGCATATTTGGGATGAATGCACACCTGCTCTCATACAATTTGACTTATATAGTTGCAGCAACTTCGATCATCAAAAAATTTGCCGAATAATTTGTTCAGAGTTTAATATTTCAAAAATTGAATATAAATATCTTGACCGGGAAAATGATTTAAAATTATTCTAATACTCTACTGTTGCAATTTATAAAAATAAATTATGTTTTTTCCAAAATTGGTTTTTTATTAATGAACTAATTTAATCACATTTATCACGTAAATATTGGAATTAATACAGGCGTATTTAAATTATAATGCCCCATAGACCTTGTATTTAATTATACTTAATTATTTTACACCATACTATATAACTACTTTAGTTATATCTTATATCTTGGGTTAAATGCAATTGCATTTGGATCAAGACAATTGCTGGGTCTAAACACACTCGCACTTACATTCAACTGGCTTGGCATTAGATTCTTTATAAATGCTTTTTTTTCAGCATCATCTTCTAACGCATCCCAATCTTTATAGGATATGACTTGATATTTAAAACCTAGTTTTTTTATTAATTCGGCCTGTTTTACACTTTTAACATTTAGACTACCATCTAGTGAATAATGAGAAGGCCCATTTACTTCAAGCACAAGGTTTTTGGTAGGTATATAACAATCTACACT